>NZ_LZZM01000209.1 GCF_002006345.1 Clostridium puniceum | reverse complement strand
GGGTAAAATAGTTATTATTCTTGATAATGCAAAAATTCATCATGCTAAGCTGATACAACCATTTTTAAAAAAGATGAAAAATAGACTTGAATTAATGTTTTTACCTCCATATAGTCCTGATCTTAATCTAATTGAGGGGTTATGGGGATGGTTAAAATCATCAGTAGTAAATAATGCATTCTTTAAAAGTTTGGTTGGTATTAGAGTTGCTGTACAAAATTTCATTGAAACAATAAATAAAGTTCCTACACGAACAATAGACAGGCTATGTATTAAGATGTAGAAACTTTATTAGAACTTATATATTTTGTCATCTATATATTCATCAACAGAACCATCTATTTTAAATTTTGTATAATCTATATTGTAATCAAGTGTATAAGTATTTTTTAAATCTAAATCTGTTAACACTTTAAAATAATCTTTGTTATTGTTTAAAGAATTTTCTTTAGCTGTTATCTCATCTTGCAAGGATTTTATTTCAATTTGTGCATCATTAAGCTGATTAGGTGTTACGAACCCTAAATTTAATTTTGCTTTCATAAATTCTAAATCTTTTTTCTCTAATTCTAAATTTCTTTTTGATTTATCAATATCAATTTCTTTTAAAACCATGTCATTATATTTATTAGTAATATCACTTTTTATTTTATCTTGCATAAATTCCTGTGACTGCTCTGCTTGCTTTTTTTGATCTTCAAGCTTATCATAAGGAAAATCATATACTTTTTGATTAATGCTCTCATAAAAATCATTATATTTATCCTGAAGATTCATTTTATCTTCATACATTTTTATTTCTTTTGACTTTAATGCTAACTTATCACTATTATTTATAGCCGCTTCTATAGCCTCATTTAGTGTAATCACTTTCTTTCCAATAGCAGCAGATTGACCATCTTGTGCAGTAGTTGAAATCTTATCCCCATTATCATAAGAAATTGCTGATTTAGAAACATTTAAATCTTCAGAATTTTCTACCGCAAATACTGGCATAACGTTAATATTCATAACGCATAACATAATTCCCAAAGCTACAACTTTAATTAAATTTTGTCTCATTTAAATTCACCTTTCTATTTCTTAATGTAATATCTGCAATTTTAGCTTCTTTGAATACATTATTTATAATAATCAAACCCTTTCTTAAGACTTCTATTTTTTTAGTACACTCCTAAGTTCTACTTTAACCAACGTTAAGCCTTCATTGCTATATATTGAAAGCAATATACCTACTAAAGGCAGGACAATAGACACAATATAAAGAATAATTCTCATGTTAAACTGAATAAACAAACCAGCTACTGTTGGTCCAAAGAAAACCCCAAGAGAAGTCATTGCTTGTAGTATGCCATTTGCAGTTCCTCGGACTTCCTGTGGAACCAATTTGTTTATTTGAGCTGGTATTCCTGCTGTAAGACACGTGTACCCTATTAAATTCAGAATTGTACCTATAGTTATAAATACAATTCCTTGAGGTATCAGAATTACCCATCCAAGCAAAATGATTATAAAAGATACAATGGCAACTGGTATATAATATCCTTTGTCTGCCATAGTAACTGAAATTCCCATTGCAATGATACCGCACACTATAGCTGGTAAAAATACCATCCACATGTTCTCAACACCAATCGTATTTTTAATTGCTGTGGGAACAATGTTATAAATTTCAATATTAAGATAACTATTGATAAAACTACAAAGTGATAGTAATACCACTGCTTTTTGTGAACATAAATACTTAATTTGCTTTTTGAAACTAATTGTTTCAACTACTTCCGGTCTATCTTTTTCTTTTATACCCAATAGAATAAAGAAAAAAGCTATCAGAATTAACACAGTGTTCCCTAAAAACATATAACGCACTGACATGATTTTATAAAGCAGCGGCCCAGCTACAGAGGCACTAACCCCTCCAATTGCAACAATAATTCCCGCTATGCCCATTGCACTACTTTTTTTATTATCGTCAACACTATCACTGATCCATGAATATGCGATAGCCATGATTGTTCCTGTTCCTTGCAAAGCCCGAGAAATGATTAAAAGATATATATTACTTGTTAAAAAACCCATAAACATACCAACTGCAAGTAATGCAAGTCCCATAAGTATTACAGGCTTTCGGCCTAAGCGGTCACTCAAGTGACCATTGGGAATTTGAAAGACAGCATTAGTAAGTCCAAAAATTCCAAGTGCTAAACTGCATAAAAATGGTGTGCTTCCTTTTAGCGTATCCCCATATATATTGATAAATGGGTTCAGCATCGACATAGCCAAGGTTTGTAGTCCTACTACACTACCAATTGCAATTAATAAACGTATTTGTACTTTTGTAAATTTGTTTTTATTTATTGCTGCCATAAACTTCACTCCTAATGTAAAATGCTATAGAGCATTATGCCATATCTATAATAATATGAAATACTTGTATTTTTTCATTTGTATTTATCCCCTTCTTAATAACATTCTAAAAAAGCTTGTTTTATATCCGACATGTGTTTATTATAGAATGTATGTTGGATAACATCAATCATCAATATATTACGATTTTGTAGGTTATCCAACATATATACAACACTTGTTGGATAATTGCAAAAATAATTTATACTTTGGGAGGTCTTTATATGGACAATCAAAAAATTGATAGACGAACCCGGAAAACAAAAAAAATTTTAACTCAAGCTTTAACAAAACTTATGTCCGAGAAAAAAATAAATAATATTACAGTAAGGGAACTCACAGACATAGCAGATGTCAATAGATCTACTTTTTATTTTTATTATAAAGATATATTTGATATGGTAGAAAAGATAGAAACAGAAATGCTTGCTGATTTTGATGGAGCCTTCAATAAATTTGCAAAGGAAGCCCCTACTCATGATAATTTATTATCATTTTTCTTGTATTTATTTGGATTTGCACAAAATAATGCCGAAATTTGTAAGATATTACTCGGTTCTGATGGAGATTATGCTTTTATAGAAAAACTTAAGGAGACTATCAGACAGTATCCCCATACAATACCCACTTCCTACTCAGAAACAAAAGCTCATTATTATATACCCTTTATCATATCAGGTTGTATAGGCACAATACAGCAGTGGCTTAATGACGATATGAAAGTATCTCCTAAAGAAATGGCTGCTATTATTATTGAAATGCTTTAAAATCCGAAATAACCCACAACAATCCAATAATTCTTTATACATTGGATAAGTGAATATGAATAGAGTGCATTTCCAGGACATTGGACTGCACTCTATTAATATCAGTATGAAATAAAGAAGCTTAGACAGGAAAATAACGATTTAAAGAAGAAATTATAACTTGGTTTTATAAATGCATATAATGCGATAAGCGGGAAATGCTTATTTTGAACTATTAAACACTATTAGTTCTTTCAGGGAAATATGCGGATTCCGATACCTTTTTTTACCTATTGTTGATTTTTTCCACTCTATTGCTGTGGTTGGACAAGCATGAAGACACGCTAAACAAAGTTCACAGTTATGCAGATAAGTGGGCTTTCCTTCTTTAAGCAATATATTCTGCATAGGACATATACTTTTACAAATACCACATCCAGTACAATTAGGTGATATGTTAAAATGATTGTCGCAATGACCATTTTTGTGTGGAAAAGAACTGTAAATGAGTTTGTTTATGAATCCAAACCTTTTAATTTCGTTTTGCTTTTTTTCGGCAATATCATGCGTTAAAATCTTTAAATTTTCGTCTATATTCTTTTGAATTTCTTCGCTGTCGATTACTTCATGATGGACAATAAAGTTTTGTACTGAGTGCAATACATTACCATAAGTTATAGCCAGCCCTTTTTTCGAAAGCAATTTATCAACTGCTCCAATTACCCCTTTAATCGAATTGCCAGCATTTTTGTTTTTGTTTCCATAAGTTGTAATTGCAAAAATATATGAATTTTTATTTGTAATCTTAATATTTGAGATAAATCTCTCAACAATCTTTGGTAACCCCCAAAAATAAGTTGGAAAAACAAAACCTATCACATCATCGTCACAACTTTGCACAGATTCAGTCATAGAAATTACCGTCGCGTTGATTTTCAAAGCGATTTGATTCGAAGCATATAAACAATTTCCCGTAGTCGAAAAGCAAAATATAGTTGCCATATGTCTAACCTCCATATATAAATTTTATAAGTCGCACATACTTTGAGTTTTCAGTAAAACTATAAACATTCTCTTGATATGTTGCCTAATCATCAATGCTAGTTTTCGCAAACATATCTCCGCCTTCTTAATAGCATTCTAACAAAAAACTTGTTCTATATCCGACACATGTTTATTATAGAATGTATGTTGGATAACATCAATCATCAATATATTACGGTTTTGTAGGTTATCCAACATATACACAGCACACGTTGGATATTTGAATTCTCCTAATACTGACACTTGCAATCCACATTATTATTGCTCCTGGTAACATAACCAAACCAGACGCTGCTGCTAAAAGCCCTCTACAAGATTGTAATTTGAAAATCAATAAGTTTATATCAATTGTACATCAGCTTTCTTTCTTGGTGCTGTTCTTTGATAGATAACATCAGGATATCCAATAGCCAAACCAGCAACAACTTTTTCCTTCTTTTTTAAATTCAACATGTTTCGTATTTTCTTGCTATGTCTTGCTGCTCTTATGAAAAGTCCGGCATACAACGTACCAAGACCTTGTGCTTCTGCCATCAGCTCCATACTCATTGATGCAAGAGCAGCGTCCACATCATCTTCTGAAATAGCAAGAATTAGCAGAGGCGCACCTTGAAACAAAAATCCAGGTTCTAGTTTATATTTGTTCAAGTCATAAGGCAAACGAATGAATTTGCTTAATACAGAAGCTATTTTTTTTAGTTGTTTGAATTTTTCTATACCAGCTTCTTCTAACATAGGAATACTATTCTGAAGGACAATATACCTCACACCTTGTTCATTACTGCCAGTTGGCGTGTATCGTCCAGCTTCAATAATACGGTTAATTTTTTCACTTTCCACTGGAATATTCTTATATCTCCTTATGGAACGACGAAACATCAAATGTTGCATCAACTGTTTGGGGTCTAGGCTGTATCCATCTTTTTCAATTTCTTGTACTTCACTCATGTCATATTCACTTATGGTGACCGCATTTTTCGGACAAATGGCGATACAGTGACCGCATTTCAAACATTGTTCCGATACAGTAGTTGCTTTACCGCCCTGAAGTTCAAGAACATGTGATGGACAATCTTTACAACATTGTCCACATCCGATACATTTTTCTTTATTAATTATTACTGTACTGTTAATATCCATTAACAAATCTCCTTTCTATTTTTAATAAAAATTTTTCATTAAATCTTCAATGTCTAATACAAGCTTTTTAAGTAAATCTAATTTTGTAGAAACATTGATATCAAGTTCTTTGATTCAATCTCCCCAGTTTTGCTTATAGTTATTTTTGAGATTAACATATGCAACAGTTTCTTTTGTTACTTCCTTTTCGTAAAAATTAGAACAATATGGTTTTCAGTATATTCATTCTTAGAATTACGGCTTAGTGCAAAATTGTACTTTATTTAAGATATAATTTAGTATTTGGGTTCATATATCTACCTTTTCCAACTGTTTTTTTGCCATACTCAATTGCTGCTTTTGGACATCTGTGCAAACAACCGAAACACAAGGTACACTTATCTTTTATCCATATTGGATTTTTATCTTTTATCTCAATGGCTGATACTGGACATACCTTCTGACATAAACCGCAACCAACACATTTATTAGTTACCACAAAATTTGAAGTTTTCCTTTGATGCTGATATATCTGTAATGCTAATGGTGCTATTATTTTGGGAATTGTTCCTTCGAAAGAGTTCATGTCACCATGCTTTTCATCTGAAATCTGATTCATAATATCTTTTATCTGCATATCAGCCTTTTTTAACACCTTCTGTAGCTCTTCTCCAGTCGGAATATCAAACTCAGGCAGATAATTATCTACAGTTTGAATAGAATATTGTGCCGAAACTGTTATACCACGTTTTTCTAGAACATTTTTTAGTGTGATACCAGCTTTTCCGGTCTTAGTTCCAAAGGTAAGAACAATATACACATATTTACCTATTGAATTATTTATTGAAAGCTTCTCTGCAAAATCCAATACAATCCTTGGTGTGCTGTAAAAATAAGTTGGCAGAATAAATCCAATCTTTTCATTATCTTCCACTGCATAAGAAAACTGTTCATTCAACATTGCTTCCGTAATTGAAATCAATCTATCGCTTTCCTGAGATGCAATTTGTTCTGCTGCCTGTTTACAATTACCTGTTGCTGAAAAATAAAAAATCATAATTACTCTTCCTTTCTCTTTGTAATTTCTATTACCAAATCATTTACATGATTTAAAATTGCCGCAATTTTACTCCACTGTGTCATACTTGCTGACATGTAATAATATTTCCTAGTTCCTTCATTACGGACAGCAACAATCTCTGCATCTTTTAATATCTGTAAATGATGAGAAACTGCTGGTCTTGATAACTTCGTTTTTTCAGGAATTTCACCTGCACATAAACCTTTGCATCCACTCTCAAGTAATGCAATAATAATCTGCTGTCGGGTTTCATCCCCTAATGCAATAAATGCTTTTTGACAAACTTTGAATTCTCCTAATAGCAGTTGACTTTCTTTATTTATATCCAATTTTTTCATTCCTTTCATCCGATTAAATGTTCGTTTGTTTAATCATTATATTGTATAATTTAAAAAACTTCAATATATGTAAAGAAAATCGAGACACTTCAAAAAACATTCTTATATAGAAAAAACCTCTACATCAGATATACCAACAAAAGGTTTTCAAAATCTTTATCCAAAACTAAATATTTCTTTAATACTTGATTACTATATAAATCATCTTTGCTACAAATTATTATTTGTCTGCTGATTATATACCTAATCTTTACTGCACAGTTCTTAAAAGTGTGTAGTAAATTCCACAAAACTTATATAGAATTATAAGATAATTAACCATAAATCCTCTAATAACATTAACTGCTACACCTTTGAATAATATAACAAATCGCTAAAAAACACGGCTTAGTTTGGTGATTAAATAGACGTTTATATGTAAATAAAGGTTAGAAACTCAATTTTCATTTCCAACCTTACTAAATAAAAAAGCACTTTATGTATATAAAATTTTTATTTCAAACTCACCGTAAACAGCTTTGTTTCTTCTGCCATGACTTCTTGTGTATCTTCCCATTCAAAATTAAATTTATCTTCTAAACTATTTGTAATCACTAACATAATAAGTTAACTAGTTGCATTTTTTCAATATACTCTAAATCTACTTCTACAATTAATTGTCCTTTTGTAACTTTATCTCCTACTTTAACAAAAGATGTAAAGCCTTCTCCTTTAAGTTCAACAGTCTCTAACCCAATATGAACAAGTATTTCTTGACCTAGTTCTGTTCTTAAAGCAAAAGCATGGATAGAATTGCAAGGAAAACAGGATTTATCAAAAGAAATGATAAAATTGATACAAGCACATTTTTAGCTTTTAATATTTTTTTAAGTCATGATATGTGTGATAAATCTCTAGCAACTCTATGCGGCAAATTAGCTGCAAACTATGGGATACTATTATCTCCGCAAGCTCTTAATGAGAAGTTTAACAAAGAGGCTGTTGAATTTATGCAGAAACTTTTTACTGAAATGATATTTAATCAAAATAAAATATTAAAGAAACATAGAAATAGTTTAACTTTTAAAAGAATTCTTCTTAATGATGCAACAGGATATTCATTACCAAATAAGTTTAATGATGAATATAGTGAATCTGGTGGATCGAGTTCTAAATCTGCCATAAAAATACAGCTACAATATGACTTGCAGGACTTATGCACTTCAATCCAATAATTGGATATAGAAATGTCCGAAGCCTAAATTGAAGCAATTTGACCAAAACTTTTTAAAAAGACTAGTAAATTTAGTGCAAGTTGTGGCAAAATACACTTGTACCTTGTTTTTACGTAAGCAAGTACGATGTTTGGCGTTTATTATTCCTCGGATCATTTCGCCATGAGTGAGGGTAATTGCGCCATCTTTATTTAATTTCCAATTATCCTAATTTAGAATAGTTTCTGTTAAAAATATCATTTCTATATAAGCTTCATATGCTGCTTTAGATTGTGCATGACATTAAGTTAATCCATCCTTTTTGATTATTGGTGCGATTTTTAAAAGTCAAGTATTTTCACTAATTTTTTTAAAATTTTTTAATAAATTTAAATTTCTAATACTTCTCAGCATTGAGATTTGCTTCGGAAAATATTCGCCAAATCGGTGCAATTTGCAAACTGAATTCAGTTTGCTATTTATCTTAATACATTTATTTACACCAACTGCATAAGTCCTGTTATAAATTTTGAAATCAACTTTAAATAAACAGTTTTACCTAAACTTAAAATATTTGAGGATTTTGCATAATTCAAATTAATAACAGTAATATGCAACATATAGTTCTATAAATCAAAGCATATATACTATATATTGATAATAACTAATACATAACTTAATTATGAAATCTCCTCATTTAATTAAAGTGTAATTTAAACAAATGATTTTAACTTAACCAATTACTCTATTAATTTTGCTGCTCCATATATTCCAGCATCATTACCTAGCTTTGCTAATTCAAATTTAGTATTTCTTAACACATGAAATGCATTATCTTTAAAATGCTTTGTAATATTTTCAATTAACGCATTTCCATTTTGGGCTACCCCTCCACCAATTACAAATACTTCCGGATCAATAACACACGAAATATTTGCTAAAGCTATTCCTAAATTAGCATTATACTCATCTACTAATTTTAATGCTAATTTATCTCCTAAGTTTGCCGAATCAAAAATGTCTTTTGCTGATAAATGTTTAAACGCTCTTAGCATTGTCTCTATTTTTTCGTTTTTTAGAATTTTATTAGCTAAATTAACGATTCCTGTTGCAGATGTATACTGTTCTAAACATCCCTTATTTCCGCACCCACAGCATTCTGTCTCATCATTAGAAACCTTAATATGCCCAATTTCACCGCCAGCTCCGTGATATCCAGGTATTATTTTACCATCAATAACTATTCCCCCACCAACTCCTGTTCCTAACGTTACCATTACAATATCTTTATATCCTTTTCCTCCACCTTGCCACATCTCACCAAGTGCAGCAAGATTCGCATCATTTCCAGCTCTAACAGGTAATTTTATTAATTTATTAACCTCCTGTACTATATTAAAAACTTCCCAGCCAAGGTTCACACATTTAAGCACTGTTCCATCATCCTTAACTGGTCCTGGAACACCAATTCCTACCCCTAATACATTCTCCTTAGAAATATTCTTTTCATCAAGCTTATTTTCTAATGATTCTACAATATCCCCTATAATATATCCACCTTCATGGTCTTTTCTTGTTTTAATTTCCCATTTTTCTAACAACTGTCCTTGAGATTTAAACAAACCAAGTTTAACAGTTGTACCTCCAATATCTACACCTAATATATACTCTTTCATTTGTACTACTCCTTTCAAGACAATAGCCTTACTAAATTCATATTACTCATAAAAATAAGTGTAATAAATCTTATTAATTTAATATAAATTTATAAATTCTAGCTTCATATGGCCTAAGTTCTATATCATTTATTTGCGCATTTGCATCTACGTCATAATTAGAAATTAGAAGTTCCCTATGCTTAAATTCAATTTGTTCTTGAAGCACAAGCTTTGTTTTATTTACTGTAAAATTACATATAACTAATAGTTCTTCATTATTTAGAGTTCTTGTATATGCAAATATTTCTTTATTTTTTTCTAAAATTAATTTATATTCCCCATACACAACTACTGGATTTGATTTTCTGATTTTAATTAACTTTTTATAATAATTAAATATTGACTTTTCATCATTAATTTGAGATTTAGCATTTATTTCTTTATAATTAGGATTTACTTTTATCCATGGCTCTCCAATTGTAAAACCTGCATTTTCACTATCATCCCACTGTATTGGAGTACGTGCATTATCTCTACCTTTTGTATATATAGACTGCATGATATCTCCATGCTTATAGCTTCGTTCTATTCTTTCTTTATACATGTTAAGAGTTTCTATATCTTTATAATCATTTAAATTATCAAATCTTATATTGGTCATACCAAGCTCTTCTCCTTGATATATATAAGGAGTTCCTTTCATTCCATGTAGCAATGTAGCAAGCATCTTTGCACTTTCTATTCTGTATTCTTTATCATTTCCCCATCTTGAAACTATTCTTGGAACATCATGATTATTCCAAAATAAACTGTTCCAGCCTGTTCCTTCTAATTCTACCTGCCATCTTGATAAAGCTTTCTTTAAATCTAATAAATCCAATGGCTTTAAATCCCATTTTTCTTTACCAGGTTCCTGATCTAATAAAATGTGTTCGAATTGAAATACCATGCTAAGTTCACTGCCATCTGGATTGGAATACTCTTTTGCTATTTCTGGATTAGAACACCAAGCTTCTCCAACAGTTAATAAATTCTTATCTCCAAATGTCTTGTTATTCATTTCTTTAATGTATTCATGAAGTTCTGGACCATTTTCTTTTATCTTTTCATCTGGAATCTTACCTATAAGTTCAATTACATCCATTCTGAATCCACCAATGCCTTTATCAATCCAAAAGTTCATCATATCATAAACTTTATTACGCATTTCTTCATTATCCCAATTTAAATCTGGCTGTTTTTTACTAAACAAATGTAAGTAATATTGTCCTGAAACTTCATCAAATTGCCATGCACTACCACTAAATGTTGATTTTAAGTCATTAGGCTCTTTTCCATTTACCGGATCCCTCCAAACATAATAATCTCTATAAGGATTATCCTTGGATTTTCTGGCTTCAATAAACCAATTATGTTCATCAGAAGTATGATTAACAACTAAATCCATAAGAACTTTTATGTTTCTCTTTTTTCCTTCTTTAATAAGTTCCTCCATATCCTCCATTGTTCCAAACTCATCCATTATGTCTTCGTAATCACTTATATCATATCCATTATCATCATTAGGTGATTTATATACTGGAGATAACCAAATTACATCTATCCCTAACTCTTTTAAATAATCTAGCTTTTCTATAATTCCTCTTAAATCTCCAATTCCATCTCCATTAGAATCCTTAAAGCTCCTTGGATATACTTGATAAACTTCATGCTATTAGTTGCCTCTAATGTTTGAAGCTTTTCAGTATTTATTTCATTAATTAGTTTTTCTATATCTTGTATTTCATTGGTTATTTTTTCTGTTGCATTAATTATAGTTATGAATGAATTATTCGTAAATTTAACAGATTCAGTTTGCTCATTAAATACTATTCTAGAATTATCAACTAAATCTTTTGTATGACTTGCTTTTTTATATATATTTTTAATTACATTATTTATACTTTCTGCTGATTCTTTTGATTCATCTGCCAATTTTTTTACTTCTTCAGCCACTACCGCAAATCCTTTCCCATTTTCTCCTGCACGTGCTGCTTCAATACTTGCATTTAAAGATAAAAGATTAGTTTGTTCACTTATCCCTTTTATTAATCCAATTACTTGCTCTATTTCCTTTATACTATTAGTAAGTACATCAATATTAGTAATTATTTCTGCCATGACTTCGTTGGTATTTTTCGTTTTCTTATCTAATTGTTTTACAATATCTAATGAACTATCTCCAATATTCTTTGTCTCATTGGCCATTGTAGTTGCATTAGTAATATTGATTATCATCTTATTAATACTTCCAGATAAATTTCCCATTACTTCAATTGTCTTTTCTAGCTCATTTGATTGATTTACAGTTCCTTCAGTAATATCTTTCATAGACTTACATATTTCTTCTGAAGTTTGAGATGTTTGCTTTGATATTTCTTTTAACTCTTCTGCTTGATTGGCAACAATAATAGAAACATTTCTAGTCTGTTCTATTAGATCACTTATTGAACTAATCATAGAATTAAAGCTCTTACTAAGTATTGCAATTTCATCTTCACCTATAATATCTGTAAAAACTGATAAATCTCCATTTTCTACTTCTTTCATTTTCATTACCAATTTATTAATTGGACTTGATATTTTTTTAGCAAAAAATAGTCCAAATGTACTTGAAATTACAATACAAATAATTGTAATAATAAATGTAAATTTTTTTGATTTTTCTACTTCTTTTAATATGTACTGTTGTGGAATTTTATTTAACAATCTCCAATGATTACTACAAGTATTTAATGTAACTAAACAATTATTATAATTAAATGTTTTTGATTCTATATCTTTTATATTATCATTTATTCCATTCTCTACTTTTGTGCCTATAAGTTTCTTATTATTTGAAAAAAGAATATTATTCTCTGTATCCAGTAATGATAATTCCATATTCCCATCATTAGCTACATTGAAAATTGTATCTAATTCTTCTACAGAAATTGATGTTAATAATATTGAACTATCATTTATTATTCTTGCATAATACAATTTATCATATGAATCAGTATTTATTGTTAACCACTTTGATTCACATCCACTATTCTTTAAACTTTCTAAAATATCTTGATATATCTCTTTAATACCATTTTTACTATTATTTTTTTGAGATATTTTCCCCAAATAACTACCATCACTGCAAATTAGAGCAAAATCCTTAAAATTTTTTATACAACCTAAAGAATTTAGGTATTCAGTTATTTCTGCTTGTTTTAAATATTTATTATATCCTACAGATTGAGGTTCATATTTTAATATGTCATTCTTTGAAAAAACCATTGATGTTATATCTTGTATTTCATTTAAATAACTATTTAAACTTAAATTTGTTTGTATGCTTGCTTTTTCAAAAAGTTCTGAAACTTTATTTATAACAATATTTTTACAATTAATATAAGTTAGGGAGCCTATTAATATAATTGAAATTAGTGATATTAAAATATAACTAGCCATTAGCTTTGATTTTAACGATTTAAACAAAATTTTATATTTTTTATTTGAAATTATATTGGCATTTTGTTTAATTTTAGTTTTTCTCAATCTTATTCTCATATTAGTTTCCTCTGCTAATAATATTTAAATAAGTATTTAAGAGTTCTTAATCCTAAATACTTATTTATATATTCATAATAGAATTTAAATATTTTCACTTATAATTCAATATAAATTAATGACCATATAACTAAGTCTGGTACATCAAATTGAACGAATTTGCCTTTATCTGTATTTACATATCTAAAGTCTATTGAATAGCTTTTACTATCTTTTTGATCAGGACTTGCATAATAAATACCTTTTATATTTTTATCTACAAATACTGTAAACTGCATTCCTTTTTGAATAACAGGTTTATCTTTTCCCTTATTCCATAAATCATCCTTACATCCGCATAGGTTTATCATACTGATACTTTTATAAAAATCATTTTCACGCAGAGTCAGCCATATTTTATTTGCTTCTCCATAACTACTCCAATTATCAAAGTTACATTGATATTCGTAATTATCCCATCCCATATGAGTCATAGATACATCTCTCATAGTTGTATCGTGAAAAAGATTCATATAGCGTATCATAAAATCATAATATTTTCTTAAAATCTCACTTTGAAGAGAATCTAATTTTGAATAATCACTATAATATCCTTGCGTTAGTACTGCATTTTCTTCACCTAATAAAAGATGATATCCTCCATTAGATACAATAGCTGCTGTTAAAATATATGCTGCATACCCCGCTTTATCCAATTCTTCCAAACGAAACGGTGCAAGATATGCTGCGAGTATTACTGGTTTTTTATTGTTACTTGCTTTTCTTGCATCTTGGATAATTTGTTTAATGTGAAAATATCTTTCATAAGGGTTCCAAACTTCAACATAAATTGCAGCCTGTTTTGACTGTCCTACAGGTTCCACAGGCCAGTTACCAACATTATTAAAAATTAAATAAGTATCTTCATCAATTTCATCCAAACTTTCTTTCGTATCATTAATGAGTGTTGCAAACTCCTCCCCAAGTTTAATTAGTTTACTCTGGCCTTCATATTTTGAAAATGCCGTTTTAGGAAATCCATAAGTATCCATATGAATACCGGAAAATCCTACTTTTTCAACAGCTTCTTTATATTGCTTAATAATATGTTCATGCCATGGACATTCTTTAGCTATATTCATGATGTAAAAAGTATCAATAAATTTGAAAACTTCATCATTCCCTGTATAGAAAGCCCAATCCTCATGTTTATTATAAAAATCTTTTGATGCCGCATATACTGCACCATATGCCATTGGTTTCATACCATATTTCTTCAGGAACGTTATTTTTTTTCTTATTATTTCTAAATCAATTTCCTTGTCCATCATGTCTGTATAAGAATTTTTCGGTGCTACAAGTTCATCATGTCGATATGACCAATCATAAAATTGAACCATATTAATATGCAATTTCCTTAGATTGTCAACATCCTCCATATCTCCATCCTTTTCAGAAAAATCACTAAGGAATCCATATCTAATAGACTTTCCAGGATCAGATACTACATCAAATGCTGTATAGGCAGTTAAACTTTCTTCTTCTGTTCCAAAAATACTTATTTGAGCACCATAACCAGCAAATATTGAATCAAATCTCCCAATTTCTATTTTGTTTTTTCCAGGTTTCAATTTAACTCTTTCTTCTTTTACCATATTACTTAGATAATAAATTTGTATAGAAGCTTCATATAAATTATTAACATCTTGTGAAATATCTGCAATTAAATAAACCTTTTCATTACTAATATATTGTGCTTTTTCTGGATATAAATCAACGTTCATCTTTAGTCTCCTCTCTAACCTTTTAAGGCTCCATCAGTTAATCCTTGCATTAAATTCTTTTGAAAAATTAAGAATGTAATTACAACTGGTACAATAGCAATTACAGCTGTAGCTGCCATCAGATTCCATTTAGCTCCAGCAAATTGCTGAAAATATACAGATAAAGCTTGTGGAACATTATGTTTTGCACTATCCTGAAGGAAAAATACAGCTTGTGAATAATTGTTCCATATTCCAAATCCATTTAAAATTACTACTGCAGAAATACATGGTTTTAATAATGGAAGAATAATTGTCCAAAACACTTTAAATTGAGTGCAGCCATCAATTACCGCTGCTTCTTCTATTTCCTTTGGCAATGATTTTATAAAACCTGTAAATACAAATACTGCTTGCGGAATCGCCAGTGTAGTGCATATACAAACCATTCCCCATAGAGTATTAACTGCATTTAAATCAATCATTAATGTATACAATGGAACTGTATTAATAATTCCAGGAACCATCATACAGCAAAGTAAAATACCATAGATTCCTTTATTAAATTTAAAATCAAAACGTGATATTGCATATCCAGCCATAGCACCTAATATAACAATCATACATACTGATCCAATAGTAATAATGCCTGAATTAATCATCGCACGTCCTATATTTGATTTTATCCATCCTTCCACAAAATTGGCAAAATAAAAATCAGGTATAAACATATTTCCATCATAAAAATTACGTTTAGGTGTGTTCAGAGCCAGAATTAATAAGATTATGAATGGCATTAAACACAATATGCTGATAAATATAATTGATAAATATCGCATAAACGATAATATTTTTTTCATAAACTTCTCCTCCTACTCTTTCGTTTTAGTCATTTTCATTGAAATTATTACTGGTACAAGAATTATAAAGAACATAATAATGGCAACTGCAGTAGAATATCCAGTTTTGCTTCCATAACACATTCTCATAATATAGATACTTAGTGTTTCAGTTTGATATCCCGGACCTCCTCCTGTTAATGACATTACTACATCAAAAACAGATAAAGATCCTATAATATTTGTGACTACATTAATTCTAATTGATGGTCCTAGAAGTGGTAATGTAATATCACGAAACTGTCTTAATTTTGAAGCTCCATCAATTTCTGCAGCTTCATACAATTCATCTGGAATACTTTGCAATCCGGCTAAATATATTACCATTGTCATTCCTGCATATTGCCATACGTTTACTAAAACTAAGACTAACATTGCTATCCAATAATCTCCAAGCCAATTACCAAACCAGCTTGCATGTCCAATTTTATCAAAAACATGATAAACAAAGCCTCGTCCAGGTTGCAATAACAAATACCATATATATCCCATAATTAATGGACTTATAATTGCTGGCAAGTAAATACATGTTCTAGCTAATGTTTTTCCCTTAAAATCACTTTTCATAAGTAACGCATATATTAATCCTACAATATTTAATAATGGTGCACTTCCTAGTGCAAACAAAAGTGTAGTTTTTATATCAGCTAATGCTCGATCATCTGATAATAAATTAACAAAGTTTTGCAATCCTATAAATTTAGCTTTTCCAACTCCATCCCAATTTGTGAGACTCATTCCTACACCCTTAAATAATGGGTATATGAAAAAAACAATAAAAAGCATAAATGCAGGAATTGCCATAAAAGCATGTAATCCTATTTTCTTTTGGTTCATTTTATCACCCTCCAAGCAATAAAGTGTACATGCTTATACTATGCATAACACCTTTTGCTATGATTTTATTATTTTGTATTTTTCATGCCATCATCCCAATATTGTTCATAAGTTTTGGCGAAAGTTTCAGGAGTATACTTATTAGCCAGTAACTCTTGAACTAAACGTCCAGCATCATCACCTGAGAATCCTGCAGGTTTTTCATTAGTAAATCCAATATTAACTGCATTACCTATGGCATTATTTACTTGTGTTACTATACTATCAGGTGCCCATTCTGCGTTAACATCTTTAAAAGCACTTGGTGATTTTGCTACTTCACTATATTTTTTTTGATTTTCAGCATTAAATAAAAAGTTTAAGAATTGAATTGCCTCTTCTTTATGTTTTGTTGTAGCTGAAATAGAATATCCTGAATCTTCTGCACTTAAAACTACTGGTTTAGAATCTGGCATATATCCTGGATAAGGTGCAAATCCTATCTTATCTTTCATTTCTGGATTTGCTTCCAAAAGACTTGACAATACCCACATACCATTACTAAACATAGCAGCTTTTCCATTAACAAAATCCTGCACACAATTGTCATTCGTTGCTGTTAAAACATCTGCATTAATCAAGCCCTTTTTTTGTAATTCCACTAATTTTTCAGCAAATACTGCCATTGAACCGTTTGCATCACCAAATCTTAATTTAGCTTTATCATTATTTATCATGGCTTTCTTTGCTTCAACAGTTCCTAAGGTTGATTTTATATATCCATGTGGAATAAACTCAATTAGATGTCCTAAATGCCATGCTTCATTTCCAAAAATAAACCAAGGTATAACATCTGGTTTTTCTGTTTTTATTTTCTCCAAATCTTTAACAAAGTCATTCCAATCAGCTGGTACTTCTATTCCCAATTCTTTGAAAATATCTTTGTTGTAAAAAAATCCAGCCATTGTCATATTTGTACAAATACGATACTGTTTTCCTGTTTTAACATCAGTACATGCTTCCTTCATTTTAGTTGACATCCTGTCCCACCATGCTGATTCCTGACCAAGATCAAGATACTTTCCTTCATCTGCAAACCCTTGTTCATAAGTAGTCATAATATCTGGCACATCATCAGATGCAAATTTAGTTTTTATAATATTACTTGCATCCTTTTGATATTCCTGTTTCACAATAATTTTATCTTGAGATTTATTAAAATCATCAATGATTTCATTCATGACATCAATGGTTTCAATTTTTCCTGTAAATAATTTTATTGTTACTTTTTCATCAGATGATTTTCCTTTTGAAGAATCTATACCGGTAGATGAACATCCCGCTAAGGTTCCAATAGTTAATACAGTTGCTAATGTTAATGATAATAAACGTTTTCTTTTCATTTTTAGTCCCCTCCCTTTCATAAATTAAGCATACCATCTTTAATTTTTGCTTAAAATACCTATAACTTTAGATTATGGTTCCATTTTTTTGAGTATTAGATATTACCCTTGCTCCTAAATTTTGATTCCATTATAATGTCAATATGTAAGGTAGGTGAAATAAAATGATGAAGAAATTATGTTTTCTGCCAAATTTGAATTTTAAAACAAAGTTATTATTAATGATTTGCTTTTTTAATATTAGCCTTGTACTTTTAATATCCTCACTTAACTATAAATGGTATTCTAATCAAATAACTCGGCAAACTATTAATGAGACTCAACAGATTATTGATCAAATCGGCGTAAATATAGATAATTACATTGACGAATTGTTTCGTCTAACATTATCGCCTTATTATAATGATGAAATTATGGAAGAATTAAAAAGTCCCTCTGTTTCTGTTCATAGCACATTGAATAAGAAAAGGAAAATTGAAAATTTCTTGTCCTCTGTAATGACACTCCCTAGAAATGAAATTCTCAGAGTCTATGTTTTAACAGATTCCGACATCTATTCTTATATCAGAACTCCTTATGAAATGAATGATTATTATACATATCAGGAATCTAACTGGTATAAAGAAGCCTTACAGAGTACAAAACCTGTATATATTCCAATTCATTCAGAAAAGGTATTTGGTAATAAAGAAACTCAAATTTTTTCTATTGCTCGTAAAATCAGAAGTAAAGAAGATAATTCTATAACTTTGGGTGTTATTAAAGTTGATGCAGATTATACAGGAATCAAATCTATTTGCGATAAAGTTCATTTTGAAAATAAAGGTTCTCTATTTGTTATAAATGGTAATCATGATATAGTTTATCAAAACAATGCTTTAATTAACCAAGATTTTTTAAATATGATTCCAGCAGATTTAACTAAAGGTGATTTTATTTTAAATTTTGCAGGCAATAAATATATTATTAATGTTACAACCTTAGAAACTTCTGGGCTTAAAGTTATTGCTATTAATTCCTATGAAGAATTAATGAAAACAACAAGATCAAATCTTAGCAGAACTATAATGCTTGTTTTAATTTGTATTATTATTTCCGTTATTATTTTCATCTTATTCATTCAAGAATTTTTTCATCCGTTATTTAATATTATTAAATCTATGAAGCTTGTGCAAAACGGAGATCTTTCAATACAAGTACCGGTAAAGAATAAAGATGAGATTGGATATTTGGCTATTTCATTTAATAAAATGCTAATTAATATAAACGATATCATGAATAAAAACAGTAAATTAATTAAGGAAGTTTATGAATCACAATATTTAAATAAAGAGTCTCAATATAATGCATTGTATAGCCAAATAAAACCCCACTTTTTATATAACACCTTAAATACTATTAGTCTTCTGATAAAATGTGAGGAAACAAATAAAGCAGTTCAAAGCATTGAAAATCTTTCCTGCTTTATGCGTGGAATTATGAATACAAGTAAAGAAATTTCATTAGAAGTAGAAATCAAAATCATTGATTCTTACTTAGAACTTCAACAAATGCGATATGGAGAAAAGCTCACCTATAGCATAGAGATAGAGCTTGAATTTTTATCCATTAAAATTCCTACTTTATCCTTACAGCCTATTGTAGAAAATGCAGTAAAACATGGTTGTGAATTGAAAAGAGGTAATACTCATATTCATATTTACTCTATTTCAAACGACGAAAGCATATCAATTTTAGTAACAGATAATGGTAAAGGTATTGATCCTGCTGTTTTATCTATATTAAACAAGCGCTTGGAAGATCCATGCCAGACTGCAATTCCTTTTTCTGAGACCAATCAGCTAGAAGGAAATATTGGATTGATTAATGTACATCGTCGCCTCAGATTAAAATATGGCAATAAAGCTGGTTTAAAAATTACTTCTGTAAAAGAAAAGGGAACAACAGTTATTTTACACATTCCAATAATTACTTCAAAAGAGGAGGATCCTTATGTATAATATTTTAATTGTAGATGATGAACAATTAATGAGAAAATATCTGGCAAATAATATTTCTACCATTTGTCCATATTTTCAGGTTACAGGTATTGCCTGTGATGGCATAGAAGCAATAGAATTGTTAAAAAAGCAGCATTATGATTTAGTTATTACAGATATCCGTATGCCTGAAATTGATGGGTTAAGTTTGTCTAAATACATTTATGAAAATTGTGCTAACACTAAAGTAATTATTATTTCTGGTTACAATGAATTTGAATATGCTAGAACAGCCATCAAATATCAAGTATCTGATTATTTATTAAAACCCTTGAATGATAGCAATTTACTAGATGTATTAATGGCAATTAAGGAACAATTGGATTCTAAAACAAATTTTCATAGCAGCATTCCATCTATTTCTCACACTCAGCTTTCTGATAGTGAATTATTACCAAGACTCTTTTTATCTATTTTAGATGGTGATAACAATCTAACATATGAATTATTTGGTGAATGCGAAAAAAGAAATATTTCTTTAATGAATTCCTATGGCAGTATTCTTCTTCTAACAATTGATGAACTATATTTAATGTCAATAAAAAATATCACTTATGATGTTACAACTCATCACTTAAAATTAAATCAAATTTGCCAAAATTATTGCAGCACCAATGAACTATGTTCATTATATGATGATCTTGGTTCTACACTTGTTCTGGTTCAAGATACAGACAAACAAAAAATATATGATAAAATTAATAAAATATATAACGAAATTACTCAAATTGCTGAGTCAAATGATTTTCCAAAAGTTATTGCTGCCTGTGGAGTTGTAGTAAACGATATGTTAGACTTACCAGCATCTGATATAAGTGCATATGATACTTTAGCATTGGCCTTAATAACACAGGATTTCCCGTTGAATTCTAATTATACGATTATACAAAAATCTTTTATAAAAGAACTAAATACACTTAGCGATAATATATATAAAGATTGTTTAACACAATCAATTAGCAAATTATATATTGATATAAAATTATATTGTTTATTTTTTAAAAACGAAATGACCTTTACTTCATTATTCCGTTATGGATCCTATTTAATTAAATATATCAGCACACGTTCCAATATAAAATCCAATTACAAAAAAGCAGCCTTTTATGAATTAACTTCAAAGTACAATCAATCAACTGCATCTGATATACTAAATGAAGAATATGTTTATAACATTATAATTAATTCAATTAAAGCACTTATTGCTTTTAATAAAGAACCTATATTTTCTGAAACCACTCAAATTGTAGAAACTGCAAAAGAATATATTCTATCACACTACAATGAACCTATTAGTCTTTCCATCGTTGCGGATTATGTTGGTGTAAACAACTGTTACCTAAGTGATTTATTTCATAAAAAGTTAGGAGAACCTTATTCAAAATATATTATTCGTATTCGAATGGAACAGGCTGCTAATATTTTACATAATAATCCCAGTATAAAAATTTATCAACTAGCAGAAAAAACTGGTTTTGTTAGTACTAAGCATTTCATATCTGTGTTTAAAAAATTTTATGGCATGACACCTACTAACTATCTTCAAAAATCAAAATATAATTAATTCCTTAAAAACTTGTTAACTTCAGTGTATATACGTAAACGGCATATCATGAGTCCCTCGTATTTGGTTTTTATTTTTGAGATAATAAATCCAAGTTTTAAAAAACTGCAGGCTTGGATTTATTTCAATATAATAGACATAAATTCATTATATCCTTAATTTGCATATCAACAGACAGTATAAATTCGAGTTAAAATTTGACGCTACAAGAATTATATCTTGACATTTTACCTAAATTTAAAATTTATTTAAACTGTCTGATAGCATCACCACTGAATTGCCAAGAATATCAACCCTTTCTTCCAATACTTCTGCATTAGCCGATTCCTTTTCCACTATAATTCTCATGTTATTTGTAGCCATAATGTTTTTATCTTTTTCTCTATTTGCCCCTTACCCACTTTGATAGACACGAGGAACTCGTGTTATATTAGAAGTGAAGGAAGGATGATGGTTAGTATGAAAAAGCAATATAGTGTGGAATTTAAAATAGAAGCATAGAGAAGACAGGCGAACCATTAAGTAAGGTAGCAAGAGAGTTAGTGGTAAGACCAACAACAATACATGGTTGAGTACAAAAATATAAAGAATCACCTGAAGCTCCTTTTCCAGGTAGCTGGCATCTTAAACCGGAAAATGAGAGAATGAAAAAATTAGAAAAGGAAATCAGAGATCTTAAAGAAGAAAATGAAATATTAAAAAAATCGGCAGCCTACTTCGCCAAGAACCAAAAATAAAAAGGCTTGAGTTTATCAAGGCTAATTGTAATAAATACCGAATAGCGAAGCTGTGCAGTGTTCTTGAAGTATCTAGGAGCAGTTACTATGCATGGGATAAAAGGCCTGAGAGTAATCGATCTAAGGCAAATAAAATATTACTTAAAAAAATCAAAGATATTCACAATGAAGGTGGAAAAGTGTATGG
This sequence comes from Clostridium puniceum, assembly GCF_002006345.1. Classification (GTDB taxonomy): domain Bacteria; phylum Bacillota; class Clostridia; order Clostridiales; family Clostridiaceae; genus Clostridium; species Clostridium puniceum. The sequence goes on along the minus strand of NZ_LZZM01000209.1, from coordinate 10,537 downwards.
TTATATAAAAATTGGGAAGAAATTAAATGATGGCAAAAATAAGCCAATAAATCATAAGCGTATAGAACGCATAGTTAATGAAAACGGCATAAACTCAAAGTTTTCAAAAAAGTTCAAGGCTACTACTAATTCCAATCATAAGCTTCCACTAGCTGAAAATATTCTTAATAGAGATTTTTCTGTTGAAAAAACTAATGAAAAAATGGTTAGTGATATTACATATGTTTAGACTGATGAAGGATGGCTTTATGTAGCAGCAATAATGGATTTATGTGGCCAAAAAATTATTGGTTTATCAATGAACGAAAGAATGACAAAGGAATTAGTTATTAATGCATTAGATGACGCGTATAATCGTGCTGGAAGACTGAACTGCTCCCAATATATAAGTTTTATACATTATAAGGATGTGATTAATATTTATGTAAAATACCACTATAAGATATTATATATGAATTATGAAAAACATATATCCTAAAAGGTATACCTTTTAGGATATATGTTTTTTTATTCAATTTACGTTTATTAATATATAAAAATTTATTTATAAACGTTTAATAAATAATATATACTTTTTCAAACTGATTTTGTATAATAATCTTAAACTAATTTGGAGGTAAAGCACAAATGAGAATTTATGGATATTGTAGAGTTAGCACTAAAGATCAAAATTTAGATAGACAATTAATAGAACTCGAAAAGTATGTTGATAATAGATTTATTTTTACAGAAAAACAAAGTGGTAAAGATTTTGGCAGACCTCAATACCAACTACTTAGAAAAGTTGCACAATCTGGAGATATTATATATATTAAATCATTAGATCGTTTAGGAAGGAATAAGCAGCAAATTAAGCAATAGCTGGAACACTTTAAAAATGAAGGGGTTAGACTTAAAATATTAGACATTCCAACAACTATGATAGATATACAACAATCTTCCAGTTGCTTTCCTTTTCTAAAATCAAATCAAACTGTGAAATTTGAGTTGCTTTTGTCTGTTGATCAAGGTATTTGACTGATACAGATACTTGAATTTCATTATCTTTCTTTGTATATATAGGATTAATTAATTCTGCAAACACATAATCTTTACCAATTGATTTTAATGCACTATCCTTTACATAGTATGACAACTCCTTTTCAGTTGCAGTTGGGTAGAGCTTAAAGAATGTCTTTAGAAATTCGTTGATTTCTCCTGTAGTAGCAGCGTCCACAGTTCCATTACTTTCTTTTGCCTTTGGCTGATAACTTGATTTTACAGGTATGCTGCAAATTGTTGGATTCTTTATTATTACCATATTTCCAGAATCATCTACATATACTACAACTTCATAGGCAGAGTTTACATTTTTCTTATTTTCTCCCTCAGTGATAAACTGATCTACTCTAAAGATTACTTGAAATTGTTTTTCTTCTTCCTGTTTTACAGCCCAAATTTCTACATCTTGAACAGTAGAGCTAGTAGGTATATCTCTACGTATAGTATCAGCATTTAATGTTTGCAATTCCTCTGTAAGGTACTTCTTAATTACTTCATTTCTGCTTTCAATAGAAGCCTGTGACTGCTCCCATGTATAATAATCCTTTGCAAAGTTCTTCACAAAATTTTCTATCTTATGTGTATCTACGATTTCTTTATCAATAACTTTTGTTTCATGGATTGTGTTAATGTTTATTGCAGTAAAATTTTTATAGACCGCAAAGCAAAAGCTAACTATAAGAAGCATCCATAAGGCAATTACTGTTTTTTTATGGGTATTTACTTTATATACTCTAAGTTTTTTAGCTTTAGGCTGTTTTACTTTTTTTTCTCTTTTTATTAAATTCATATACTTAATCCCTCTTTCTATTTTTGAATTCTTCCTGCACCGACTAAATGTTCCTGCCAGTAAGAACTTGTTAAATCTGCATATCCAATAGGGTTTCCAGCATGAAACATTCGATTATTTCCTTGATATATTCCGACATGAGTAATATAAGTTCCAGCATCATATGTGGAATGAAAAAACACCAAATCTCCAGCTTTCGCTTCTGACAATGGAATATGTTGTGTAGCGTCATATTGCTCCTGTGCTGTCCTAGGCAAATTGATACCAGCTTTTCCATAACACCACTGAACAAGTCCACTACAATCAAAGGAGGTAGTCGGAGTATATCCGCCATATACATACTTCCACCCTTCATATTTCAGAGCTTCATTCATAATATCCTGTACTGTTGCATCGTCAAATTTTTCTGATGTCAAATACTCTGACACGAGCAAAACATAAAACATATTCCCATAGCTATACTTCCATCCTCCATTTTCCTTAACAGCTATAGGATTGTCATAATTTACTTTGCTACCTCCAGACTTCTCATTTGCGAAGCTCTCTGCAAGCTCAAAAGTGTATTTTTTCTCTCGACTTGCCACATAATCAATGAAACCACCCCCATAATTATAAGACTGAACAACCGTATTAATATCACAATCTTTATTTTTAGCGGCTTTCAGCAGAGAAGCAAAATACTTGCACCCCTGCTTTATAGATTCTTCTGCACTTAAGGTGTTGGCAGGTAATCCTTCTGATTCACTTGACTGCATAACATCTTGAAGCGTACCACCTGATTCTACCTGCATAATAGCAAGTAAGTAATTGACGTATTCTGAAATTCCATATTCTTTAGCGTATTTCTCAACCATAGGCTTATATGCTAACACTTCCGCTGATACATTAATCCCTCCATATTCGATATTTGAGTTTCCGCCGTTTTTTTCATCTGAGAAAAGGATAGCAACAATCAAAAGCATTGAAAACATCAGTACAAAAATACTAGATATCACGATAATGATATGTTTCGCTTTCATTTCTTCTGACCTCTCTTCTTAATGGCTGTTGCAGCATTAGTGATTTTTACTTTTTTCTGACTGCCTATTCCACGCTTAATGGTAATTCTGCGTTCTTTAATAAATTGTTTTTTAGGTTCTTTTTCCCTTGAAGCAGGATAAACAGCTTTTTGCGGCTGCTTATCTACATTAAGAGCCCTCTTATTCTGACTTTCAGATACAAATTTACGTTCTGCTTTAATCGGAGATTTATCTGGTTTTATAATCTTACGTTCTTTTTTTGATGGTGAACTGTCTACATTACCACTCTTTGGTTGTTCTATAGGTTCTCTAACAATTCTTTCATTTGGTCTGTTAGTAGATTTTCTATCATTGGTACTAGCTCTTGTATTTCTTCGTATAGTCGCAGTTCTGTCACTTTTATCATGGTAAACCTTTCTTCCCTGCGTTTCAGCCGTAGCAGGTCTTTCATGGGGTGAATTCGCCATTTTGTTAGGCTCTGTAGAATTTTGACTTTTACCTTTTCGTGCCTCTTCCATTTTTGAGCGACGTTCGGCAATTGTAGCTCTACGCTTATCATCTTTATCTTTTCTTCCTTGCTGTCTTGCTTTTCTTGTATCTGTCACGCTGGATTTAAAATCAGAAATTCCGTTTTTAATTTTTGATTTTCCATGATACAAAGCATATTTCGCGTTAACTGGTAAATCCTTTGCCTGCTCTTTGAGTTGTCCTGCAGTATCTTGTATACGGTCTTTAGTATCCATTACCTTACCTGTTGCTTCTCCTGCTTTTCTTCCAAATGATGTCTTATTAAAATTTTCTTCTTGTTTTCCATCTGGTCTTGTGTGATCCGCCTGTGCAGTTCTTGAAACAGAAGCCCCAGCAGTATTACTTGATTTTTTACCTACATTAGATTTCTTTCCATTAGCTGAAATCGAACGTCCAAGCTTGTGCTGCAAGCGATGCATATGAGCAAGCATAAGCATACGTGGTCTTCTTAAAATCTGTCTTCCCATGCTTTGAGATTCACCGCTTTGAAGTGAGAACATACCCATTAAATCACCAAGCTTAAAATAGATACCTGCAAAAGTCACTATCTGCAAAAAGGCTATTAAAAAGAAAGGATAACCAGTAGATATATTGTAAAACATGGTAGATATGCTAAAAGCAGTTGTAACAATAAGTGTAATACCAGCTCTTGACATAATCGTATTAAACAACTTCATAATGGCACGTTTTGTCATACCTTCAAAAGTTGGTATCATGCTTAAAAGAAAGCTTATAGGTAAAAACATTGCATAAATAATAAAAAGCACCTGTGAAAAAATCATAATACCAGCAAGCATAAACACAAATGCGGAAATTCCAATATTGAAAATAAAAAGAAAAAATACCATCCCCAATCGGTTAATAGTTTTTGTAATGGTGAGATTCGTATTTTCTTTATCTTCTATTTCCGACTTTACTATTTCCTCTCTATCTTTGCCGTTATTAGTGTCAGGACTTGTAGAAAGCAGTTTCTCCACTCTATTTTCACCAATGGCTTTTATATCAGAGTTATCATATTGTAGTAGTAACCACGGCTGCTTTACCTGTATAGCAAACAAACTATCACGAATAAGGTCTACACTGTCTTTACCTTGACTTTTAGAGTCTGGCATAACAATTTTCGTACCAATTGATAAGCTAGCATTACTAATGTCAGCAGAAAAACCATTAATCTTTTCGATATAATCTGGAGCATAGGCAATAAATGCCGCTGACAGTACAAACACCACAATGAAATTCACAACTGCATGGATCACTCTTGTAGTTTCCCTTTTGATAATTCCTGTATAGGCAGCATAAATTCCAAGTATCAAAATGAAAATTAATAAAAATCCTCCATAAAAGCCATTTGTAGAAAAACCACTTGTACTAATACCAGCTATAGTTTGCATATTCTTTCCAATAGATTCTGCTGTTGCTGTTATGAAATCGAGAGAATATGCTTCCTGCACAAGATAACCTGTAGCATTAGATAAAAAAAGACTAATAATCCATATAAAATTTGTAATGGCATAAAGACCATACATAACCTGTTTTCCAATGCCATCAATCCAATTCCAAGGAAGCCAATCCCAGCTATTATCTACATAAAAATCAAGCTGATAATTATCAAATGGATATTTACTGTGTTCATTACCAGCTTTGACCGTATCATCAACAAGTCCTGCCGCGTGTGCTACAGTTCCTATCATTGCCAATATAAAAATAGCAATCACTAATACCATAAGTACCGTAATTGCCATTTTCATTGCATAGTGATAATTAAATTTTCCTTTCTGTTTTAATTTTGATTGTTTCATTGCTCCACCTCTCTTCTTACAGGTGGGCGTGTATCAAATGCGTGCAACAATTCTTTAAAAATCGGATGGAATTGTATTACACCAACACGACCATATAAATCACTTACAAGGCACTGTCCATTTTCCAAATCACGAAGACGTTTCTGGTTGTTTTCGTCCTCCTTATCTACACCAAAAAATTCTAAAGTTTTCTTTATCTCATTAATATCTGTAGAACGGAAAGCAAATTTTAACCCTAGATTATTTTTAAGTTTTTCATCAAGCAAATCGTCAGTATTCTGTGTTACAAAATATACTCCTGCATTCATAGCTCTACCAGCACGCACAAGCTTCATAGAAAGTGTTTTTCCCTGTGCTACCTGTAAGAAACTCCAAGCTTCGTCAAGGTCTACAATTTTAAAAATGCTGCGGTCAGAATGAATAAAGTCAAGGGCAAAGGTACTAATAACAATTAGCATCGCTACTGAAAGCAACTCCATTGTAGTATATTCCTCAAAGGAAGTTTCCTTATCTGGAAGTACTAAATCTGCAACCTGTATGATATTCAGCTGTTTTTCTAAGCTTATAGATTGAAAAATAGAACCATCTGAAAAGAGTAGATGTGCAAAGTCATAATCCGTGAATGATTCTATATGATCTGCAATACTATTACTTATAGTAGTATTTTCAGCCCTTAATTCATCTATAACCAATAAAAGCCCTCGTTTTTCACTCTTTGTAACAGCTCTAATAGCTTTTCTTAGTATTGGAAATTTTTCTCCATCACGTGAAGAAATACCTGTAAGGAATGTCAATATATCAATTGCCAGACTCTCAGAATCCTTTGGTCTTTTCATAATTACATAAGGATCAAGCAGTCCTTTATTACTTTCTTCACTTGTAAGATTTACAATATTAATTTCATCGACAATTTCAGACAAAGTTTCTTTCCACCTGCCACGTTCAGCTTTTGGGTCTACAATAACAGCCTGAGCACCAAATAATACAGAGTAGTACACAATCATATTATTAGAGAATGATTTTCCTCCACCTAAAGAACCAACAAAAGCAGCAGCCAAGGCATTAGTCACAGAACCTTTAACCCCTTGACTTGCAAGAGCAGGTTTTAAATATACATTTCTTCCTGTATCAAGGTTATAACCTATATAAATCCCTTCTGTTTCTCCTAGCATTTGAGTTGCCCCAAAACCTAAACCAGCAAGAAAATCAGATGTAACATACTGTATATAATCATTCATATATCGCTTGCTCGCAGGAATAAATTCATTATGCAAACCCAACATATCTCCAAAAGGTCTCACAAGCTTAACATTCAAATCATCGTAAAAGTCCTTAACCTCATTACAACGGCGCTTCAATTCGTCCAAATCAGGCGCAGATACTCTCACCACATAACTAAGTTTATACATTGATTCCTTACTTTGATCTAAATTTGTTTCCAGCTCATTTACACTATCCAAAGCTTCCATAACATTTGAGCTTGTTTCGTTGTCGCTTTCAAATGCGTGATTATCAAGGTCTTTTAACTCCTTTTTCTTATTACGTATTGTAGATAATGCTTTCTTATTTGCTACTATTTCCACATTCATACTGGTGTCAATAGGAAAGGTGAATTGCTGCTGCTGATAATAAAAAATCTCGGAAGATGGAAAGTCTAATTCTCCCACAATAGAATTTATTGTAAAATAAGCAGTGTAAGTTGTTGATTCCTCATGCTCGATTCTTAAGTAACGCTGGTTTTCTTCAATCAAACAACGGGTAGGTTTCAATAAATCATAGCGTTTTACCAAGGTTTCATGTTTAAACTTCTTACTAGGCAAATAATACTCATAATCCTCATAGGCCGTTCCTGTCTGACCGTATAAATGCTCAATGAGATAACCAAAATCATTTTTATCTAAGCGTCTAACTTTAAAGCGGCGAGAAATTTTATTCTCTAATAGTTTTTCCATTTTTGTAAAACGTCCAATTTCATTATTACTCATTGAAACGAAATCATCCATAAACTTATGGTTTACATCCTTCAAGAAATCATAAAGTGCATTTGCTGCTTCCTGCTTAATATTTTTTATTGTTACTTCCTGATCATTTAACAGAAGCTTAAAACCAATGAAAAAACGATAATCAATTTGATTGTCTCCAATCATAGAAATTAAAGCTTCTGTCTGCTCTTCAATTTTCTCATATGCAACCTCTTTAAGTCTGCCGGTTACTTCCTTTTTAGATCGTTCCTGGGTTGCTCTTATACTAGATTCTGTACTAATCTGTAAAGCATGAATTTTACCATCACGGTTTTGTGCGATCAACTGACGAAAGCTATCATGTACAATAAATTTTTGTTCTGCTGATAGAAAAGAATAGTTGTACGGAATCAGCTCATAGTAAGCAAAACATTCTCCATCATGATTCCACACCAGGTTATTTTCAATATATTTAATCGGATATGCCATAAACTTCACTCCTCACTACTGTTATTGCTTCATTCATTTTCTGATTATGAAGCTTCACAGGCTTTCCTGCATAAGTTATTTTAGGTCTGATAAAATATGCAATAGCAGATTTTAAAAATCCATAGGGTTTCTTTCCATCAAATGTCTTCTGACACATAAACCAAGTAATAGCCATAGGAATTCCAAAGTACTTTAAAAAAGCTCCATTTATCATAGAAAGTGGCGGTATATTTCCTAGCAGCATAACAGCAAACAGTGATAACACAAACCATGTCATTTGTGTAAAAGTAATTGGAAATGGTAGCTTGAAATCATTGATAGAATACAGTACTTTTTCTACTGACCAAATACTCGTATAACTTCTTATTTTTTTCATGAAATGCTCCTTTCTTTTTTCACATAGAGAAGGGACAGCTCCTAAATAAGAACTGCCCCATAAAATTTATTATTGATTACTTACTATTTAATTGCTATCCTATATATTCAAAAACACCATGTGCTGTAACAAGAAAATTTCCTTCTATCTCTAAATCTCTTCCATAGGATTCGTAATCAATGTAGTTTTGTAGACTAGCTGGTATTTCTCCCAAAACTCCTGTTTCTTCAATATAATATCGAGCTACATCTGCCATATCATCACAATCTGGAAAATGTATAATATCATCAACATGCTCTGCCATTTCCTCAAAGCTACTGAAAAAGGTTCTTTGAATCTCTCTCATTTCTGCTTCGATAGGTGTTCCCTCCAATTCTTCTGCTAAAGAACATAAACGATTAATTTCTTCAATCGGAGTATATTCATCAATATCAAAAGGAAGCTCATAATCATGTATTGCATACTCTTCATATTCACCATTTAAACCAATTTTCTCCTTCATATCCTCTATATCAATTGGTGGAGTGAACCAAGCTCCAACTAGCTCACCCTCATTGTATTTGCCTAAATTGGCAATGTAAACTTGCATCTCCATATAATAAAAAACACACCCTTTCTAAAATTAGGTATAAAAAAACAGCAAATCTAACTAGATTCACTGGTTTAATAAAAAATTATTTGTTATGCTCCTATAATTTTATTGAACAATTGTAATAAAATATCTTTAACACCTGCTGCATTAAATACAAGACCAACAGCAATTAAAGCAATAACTAAAAATCCAATAAGCTTTGAAAACTCACGTTTGAATCCTAAGTATACTCCAATCACAACAATTGCCATAAGTACAAGAGATTGTGCATTGGTTAAAAACCAGTTGTATAAATTTTGACCGAAATTCATAAAATTTCTCCCTCCATTATTTAAATTATTTGATAGGTAGCTTTTTACTCAGGTTAAGTTATCACCTCCTCAGCTGTGGCTGCCTGCTGCTTCAAGATTTTTTCATGTCTTTCTTTAAGCTCAGCATTAGTGATAATTTCATTTATAATCTGCGTATTGTTAATTTCATCAAGTTTCATAGCCATTTTTAAGGTAGGCGCAACTTGGCGAGAAATCCAATTCAAAGTTCTTCTAAATGAGTAAGGCTCTGGCTTAGTAGTAAGCTTCATAGATTCTCGATTTTCACCTATAAACCAAGCCCAATCATCATTTAATTTCCAATCGCTTCTGGGTTTTCCCTCCTCCTTGTCCACAAACCGTATATAACGATTGATAATTTTAAAAGCGGTACTCTCTGGGTTGTCATAAAACATCAAGTCACGGATAGCATAATAAGCTCTCTCATTCTTAAGTCGTATTTCAAAACGATTTTTTACCTCTGCTTCTTCTATAGGAATGTCATTTTTCTTGTACTGCTCATAGTCCTTTTCGTCGGGTAAGCGGACAGCGCCTTTCTATATTTCTATAGTAGGTTTCCAACCACTCCCCACAAAACCGTACGTACACCTCTCGATGTATACGGCTTCCACTTATTAATCTAGTCTTCCATAATGTAAGTCCACATGGCATTTGTGGCATAATATCATGGTTTTTCTTTTTCTAGCTATCATGGATTTTTCCCACTTAGCTTTTCCTTTTAAATCTTTTAATTTCCGTATATGGTGTACTTCAACTTCACTATTTTCTTTACCACACCAATCACACTTATCAGCCAGTAACCTTTGGGTTAATTCTGTTTGTGAGCGATAAACTAGCGTATTAGCTATATTGTCAACGTTAGCACTTGTATCTGGTCTTTTCTCACGCACGATACGTTCGTTATATACGGTTCTTACTTTTGTACCTTTTTTTGTTTCATACTTAACTTGAAACAAATTATTTACTTGATACTTTCGTAAAATTTTACGAACTGATGATTGATATTTAGAAGCATAGGTTTTATACATGCTGTACTTCATAAAATAAGCAAAGTGTTGTAAAACAGTTGCATTGTTTGCCAATTTATAATAGTTGTGTAAACCTCTAATTTCCGAGTTGTAAGTGCTTAAAATTTCCAAATCATTCAAGTTCATCAGATAAGGTCTGGGAGTAGGTTTCCAAGTTCCATTTTTATCAATTCTAAAAGCTCCTAAATCTTTCAATTTATTTACCCATGCACTTTGTGGAATGTAGAGTTTCACTTTACTTCCATGTACACGCTTTTTAACACCCATGCAATCTGTACTAATATTTTGATTTCTTGAAATGGTAATTTCATATCCAAGAAATTTTGCAAATTTAGAATGATGGGTGATAAGTGTTTTTTCCTCTGAAAGTTGGATTTTTAGCTTTTCATTAAGGAATTGTTCAATATCTTTCTTGATAGTTAGTGCGTCAGCCTTTGAACCAATAACGCTAATAATAAGGTAAGTAGCCAAAAGGAATCTCACCTTTAGGCTCTCTCAGAACCGGACTTGAACCTCTCAGCTCATCCGGCTCCCATTATCTAGTCGTTGGTAAAATTCCCATTTGCCAGTGTGCAAATAATTTTG
>NZ_LZZM01000208.1 GCF_002006345.1 Clostridium puniceum | reverse complement strand
GAATATAACTTTTATAGTTTATTATATAAATTCCTAATATATTTTCAACGCAAACGGATTATAATTAATTAAATTTATATTAATTATAAAATTTATAAATACTCTCTTACATTTATAAGATAGGGAGTATTTAGTGTTATTTAGTTGATTATATAATTTAAAAATTATATTCCAAAAATAAGCAATTATTTTTACAGAAAAAAGGAGCTTAGAGACCGGCGAAGGACACTCTAAGCTCCACGCTAGCACTTTACGTACCAACTGCTTATTTAGAATAACATATTTATTATATAATATCAACTAAAACTTTTAAATAAAATATTTCTTCAGAATTACTGATCTTATACTTTCATATTTAATATGAGAAGGAAGTTCTTTTTTTAATAAACTTATCTGAGAGTAACCATTTTTTTCACAAGCATTTACAATTAATTTTTTATCTTCTTCATTATAAAATTCTTCTAAATCTATATTAAATACATTCTCTCCAAATTCCTTAATATAATCTGTTACATAACCTAAAATAGTTGAAATTGATAATTCTATTTTCTCAGATACTTCATGAATACTAATATTTTCTTTAAGCATATCTATTGCAATTTCATTATTTTCTCTATTTTCTCCATCAATTACAACTTTTTTTCTTTTTCTTTCTATCCATCTTACTTCTTTATTAGTTTCCAATAAATATTCATGTACTATTTTAACTATTATATCTCCATAAGAACTGATTTTTTTAGGGCCCATACCACTTATATCTTTTAATTTTTCTACAGTATTAGGGTATCTTCCACTTATTTCTTTTAAGCTATTCTGAGATATAATTGCTTGTGGCATAGCCCCTTCTTTTTTAGCAAATTCATCTCTTGCCATACGGAGTCTATTATATAATTCTGAATCTGTGCTTACTTCTAATTTTAAATTCTCATTTTTATTATCATGATTTTTAATTTCTTTCAAATTTTCTTCTTCATAATTAGGTACTTCTATATTATGTTCTTGTGTAAATATTTTTATTGCTTCTTCAAAAGCTTTTCCATATTTATTATATTTAACTTCTCCAACTCCAGATATCTTAAGCATTGCTGTTTTATTTATTGGATATTTCATAGCCATTTCTTTTAATGCAACATCACCAAATATAATATATGGTGGAACATTATTTTGTTTTGCTAACTCCTGTCTTATAGTTCTAAGGATTTCAAACAATTCATTATCTTCATGAGCTTTCTTTTCTACCTTAAATTCTTTTAACTCCACTTTTTCCTGTGAAGTTAATACACTTCTAGATTTATCATTTAAAGTTAAAACTGGATAAGTACCTTCAACTACACTGATATACCCTTGAGAAATTAAGGTATTTATAAAGTTTTTAAGCTCTTCTGCTGAATATTCTTTCATTAGTCCATAAGTTGAAAGTTCATTAAATTTAAATTGCATAACTTTTTTGTTTTTAGATCCTCTAAGTACATCTACAAGCATTCCACTTCCAAATTTACTTTTCATTCTATATATACAAGAAAGTACTTTTTGTGCTTCTATAGTTTTATCTACCAATTCTCCTTCACTTAAACAGTTGCTACAATTATCACACTCAATATTATATTCTTCTCCAAAATACTCCAAAATATATTTTCTATAACAATCATTGCTATGAACAAAATCAATCATCTGCTGAAGTTTTTTATATTGACTATTTTTTCGTTCTCCATTTTCTATTGAATTTTCAATTAAATATTTTTGAACTTGAACATCTTGTGGGGCAAATAAAAGTATACATTCACTATTTTCGCCATCTCTTCCTGCTCTACCAATTTCTTGATAATAACTTTCTATATTTCTTGGCATATTATAATGTACTACATACCTTATATTAGGTTTATCTATTCCCATCCCAAAAGCATTAGTTGCAACCATAATACTTGCCCTGTCATATATAAAATTATCTTGATTTTCTTTTCTCATGTTTTCAGATAATCCAGCATGATAACGAGTTACATTATATCCTTTATCATCCAAATCCTCATATAAATTATCAACTTCTTTTCTAGTTGCAGCATATATAATTCCTGAAACTTCTTTATTATTTTCAATATAACTATTTAAATAATCTTTCTTGCTTCCACTTTTAATTACATTTATAAGTAAGTTTTCCCTGTTAAAGCCTGTTACAAAGACTTCAGGATTATTTAATTTTAATAGTTTTACTATATCATCTCTTACTTCTTTTGATGCTGTTGCGGTAAAAGCTGTAATTATAGGTCTCTCTTTAAGTAAATTAATAAAATCTGATATTTTTCTATAACTCACTCTAAAATCGTGTCCCCATTGAGAAATACAATGTGCTTCATCTACTGCTATTTGTGAAACATTGCATTTTGAAATCATATTTAAAAATTCAAAAGATTCTAATCTTTCAGGGGCAATATAAAGTATTTTAATTTCACCGTTTTGAAGATTATTTATTACTTTGGCTTCTTCAGTAGCACTTAATGTACTATTAATTAATGCACCTTTAATCCCCATATCTTTTAAAGTATCAACTTGATCCTTCATAAGTGATATAAGTGGAGATATTACTACTGTTATCCCATCTAGCATTAATGCTGGAATCTGATAACAAATAGATTTCCCTCCTCCTGTTGGCATTATGGCAAGAACATCTTCTCCATTTACTATTTTATTTATTATATCTTCTTGACCTCTTCTAAAAGTCTTATATCCATAATATTTTTCTAAAACATCTAATGCTTTGTTTTTCATTAATTATTGCTCCTTAAATTAATTGATTTAATATAGTTACATTAATAGTTAAACTTATCTTGTTTTATATATAAGCTTAAGTTGTAAATTTTAATTAAAATTTATGACATGAACCATTATAGCATAAAATTTAATTTTGAGTACTTAAGCCTATACTATAATTGTTTCCAACATTATGAATGGTATACGCACTTATGTTCTTCTTTATTTGATGTAAGTTATAGTTGTAACTTAATTTTGTTATATATAAGTTCTAATTAAGAAAGTTCATAATTTAGTTGGTTGTCTTATCCAATCACTCTAATATAGAAATTAAATCTTAATGAACAAAATTTTTTAGAACATATATAAATTAAAATTTCACCATATATAATTAGTACACTGTAAATATCTTTTACACAGAATAAAAGTGACTATGCCACACCCATTTTCACTAAGATTTTCACAATTCCCTACTGTTGAAACCATTGATATAACTGGATTTTAAATTTCACAATTTTTATGTTTTTCTCGCACAAAAAAGGTATAGCTAAAAATATATATCTCTATACTTTTAGTTACACCGTTTAATATTTACATTTATTATTTAATTAACTTTATAATTCGCTTATAGTTTTATATTATCCCCTGAAGTGGTACACAGTTATTTAGCTAAAATCTCAACTCCGGTTTCAGTAATTAACACTGTATGCTCCCATTGAGCTGATAATTTATCATCTTCAGTATAGATAGTCCATTCGTTTTCTTCATCAACAAATACATCGAAAACTCCTTGATTTACCATTGGTTCTACAGTGAGGACCATTCCTGGCACAAGCAACATGCCTGTTCCTTTTTCTCCTATATGTGGCACAAATGGATCTTCATGAAATTCATTACCAACTCCATGTCCACCTAAGGCTCTAACTATTGTATATCCATTTTTGTGTGCATGTTCCTGGCAAGCTGCACCTATATCACCTAAAAATCCCCATGGTTTTATGGCTTCTATTCCCTTCACCATACATTCTCTAGCTACTCTTACTAATTTTTCTGATTCTTCACTAACCCGTCCTATCATAAACATTCTCGATGCGTCTGAATAATAGCCATTTAAAATTGTAGAAACATCTACATTTATAATGTCTCCCTCTTCTAAAATAACACTTTCATCTGGAATTCCATGGCAAACTTGATTGTTTATTGACGTACATACACTCTTTGGAAAGCCCTCATAATTTAATGGTGCTGGAATTCCACCACGCTCTGTAGTATATTCATATACTAATTTATCTATTTCTGCAGTACTCATGCCTGCTTTAATCTTACTTGCAACTAAATCTAAAACACCATTATTAATTTCAGCGCTTTTTCTAATTCCTTCTATATCTTCAGGACTTTTTATAAGCTCTCTTTCTGGAACTATACAACCCTTACGTCTATAACTTTCTATTTTTTCATCAAATTCTAAGTGACATTTTTTATATTTTAATCCACTGCCACACCAACATTTCGTATTTCTATCTAAACTCATTATTACAATAACACCTCTTTAAAATTATATTAAATCTAAATTTAAGAATACTAGAATATTTTACTTTCATCAAATATTATACACCTATTTTACTTTAAATGGACTGCAACCATAATATTATTTTCTATAAATTAATATTATATAAATTTTCTATGAATGATTATAAACTCACTTTTTTCTATCAATATAATAATTTTATTTACTTCTTGCCTTTTCTACAGCAATCTTCTTGCCTTTTATAGTCATGTTTTTTAAGGCTTCTATTACTTTATTCCCTTTTCCATTAAATATATCTACATAAGATACAGAATCTTGAACATCAATTATTCCAATATCATCTGCACTTATACCTTCAATTTGCGAAATAGCTCCAACAATATCCCCTGGACGAATTTTCTTTTTCTTTCCTCCATTTAAATAAATTTTAGTTATATTTGTATTTATAACTTTAGCTTTTTCTTTTTTTCTCTTAGGTTTGCTTTTAAGTATTTCTATACTTTCTTCTTCTATTTGTTCTTTCCCTGTAATATAGTAAATTGGAATTTTGAAACCTATTAGTTCTTCAATGTCATTTAAAAGACTATCTTTTTCTTTCACACAAAAACTTATAGCTTTTCCTTTTGCGCCTGCTCTTCCTGTTCTACCTATTCTATGCACATAAGCTTCCTTTTCTGCTGGAAGATCAAAGTTTATCACATGAGTAATACCTTCAATATCAATTCCTCTTGAAGCTACATCTGTTGCAACAAGCAGCCTAAAGTCTCCACGTCTATAACTTTCCATTGTAGTAAGTCTTTCCTTTTGAAGCATTCCACCATGAATTTTATTAGTTGAATATTTTTTTGACTTTAGAAACTCAAAAACTTTATCTACATTTTCTTGAGTCCTAGCAAATATAACTGCTGTTTCAGGTTTTTCATGTATTAATATACTATTTAGGCTTTCTAATTTTTTTTCATAATCCATATAACATACATAGTGTTCTATATTATCTGCAATAAGTTTTTGTTTTTCAATAGTAATATCTACTGGCTTATTCATATATTTTTCGGATAATTCTCTTATTTCATCTGGCATTGTTGCTGAAAATAACATAGTAACTTTTTTATTTGTAAGGCTTTTAATTACACTTTCAACTTGATCTATAAATCCCATATTAAGCATTTCATCTGCTTCGTCTATAACAAAATATTTTATTCGTGCTAAATTAAGGCTTCCCCTATCTATATGATCTAAAATTCTTCCTGGAGTTCCAACCACTATGTGAGTCTTTTGCTTTAATTTTCTTATTTGATCCATTATTGATTCTTTACCAAAAACTGCAACAGCTTTTATTCTTTTAAACCTTCCTATATTAGAAATATCCTCACTTACTTGAACAGCAAGCTCTCTTGTCGGCGTTAAAACCAAAACTTGAGGACTATTTTCTTCCCAATCTATTCTTTCACATAAAGGAATTCCAAATGCTGCAGTTTTTCCACTTCCAGTTTGTGATTTTACTATAACATCTTTATTATTAAGAATTTCTGGTATTACTTTTTCTTGAACTTCTGATGGCTTATTATATCCAAGTCCCTCTATAGACTTTAAAATTTCCTCTCCTATTTTAAATTTACTAAATCCACTTTTCATTAATTAAATTTCTCCTTGCTTAAATCTACTAATTTCATCCTATATTTCAACATACATTATTAACCTAACATTCTTCTCTATTTTTTAGTTAACTATATAAGCTAAGCTCTTTTATGCTAATATGAAATTTTGGCCTTTTATTATTATACCATTCATCCATGTTTTTCAAACATTATATTTTACTTTTATACAATAAAAACAAATATTATTAAAATAAATTGTTTATATATACATATTAAGGTATATATTTAAATTTAAAGTTAATTTTTAGTTAATTGTTTAATACTCAAACAATTAATATCTCATTAAAAAATATCACAATTTCATTTTTTAATGAGATATTAAGATCTATTATTTATTCTATTATTAAAAGATTACCAAAGTATTTTAAAACTTTTCTATTTAACATACTTATTTCTTAAAACTTCATCATTTTAAATATTGAATTCTCTATATAAAACTGCAAGAAGACTTTCTACAGCATTTACATTTCCACTATTTTCAGTTCCACCCATAGTAACTACATTATTAGGAACTATGTTAATCTTTCCTTCTCTAATTGAATCTGTAAATTTAGTCATTACATCTTGAATTACTTGATATTGTGGACCACCATAAGCATTAACTTGTTCTTTAGTTGCAATAGCTTGTGCAATACCAAGTATTGCCTTCATTTCTGCTTGAGCTTCTGCAATTTTCTTAACCTTATAGGCTTCAGCATCTGCAAGAGTTTTTTGTTTTTCAGCATCTTGTCTAGCTTTTTGAAGTTCCGCTTTACCAACATTTTCTTGAATTTTAATATTAATTTCTTATTTGTAAGAATACTTACCTGGTTTTAATGGATTTGCCCATATACCTTTACAGCCTTCTTCAACTAATTCTCCATGAGTATAAGTACTCCCAGATACATCTACACCTTTTTTACCAACAAAAGAGTTTACAACGCCAGCAAATCCTACTGGAATTATTGTCTTTCGAATAATATCTATACTTGCAAACAAACGATTTATAAAGTAAGTACCATCGCTAATTACTTGATATTGCTTTCCTCTATATCCACCTGCTTTTAAGAAAGCCTCTGGATTTTGAAAATTATTATGATATGTTTCTAAATCTGTTGGATCTTCTTCAACTACTGGAGCAATTATTTCTCCATTTGCGAGAGATGGTCCATCTTGTACTGTTACAATTCCCATTGGATCTTTAAGAATATTTTATAAATAAATTAATAAAATAAATAATCTTATTCTCTAAATTATTTATCATGCTACCTGGAAATTCTTCTATTATTTCATAGTAACGACTTACTTTAAAGAAATAATATAATAATTCTTTTATTTAAACAACCTTGTTCTTACAGTCTATGCTTAATATTTTTTTGAATAAATTTCCTTAGAAGTTAATGCGTAAGACCTTAGAATTTAAGATTTAGCAATCAGTTAAATCTACATATAGTATTTTTATTCTTTATTAACACAATATATTGTACTTTTCCACAAAATAGTATAAAATAATAATTATCATTTAACAAAGGAATACTATAATTTAAGATAATAACAAGAGAAGTTTTTAATTGTTCTTAAATTACTTATAAAGAAAATTAGGAGGAATATCATATGAATAGAATATTATCAGAAGAATTTTTAAACAATTATAGAGAAATTGAAAATACGCCTTTAAGTAATATTGGTGAATTTGTTTATTTAAGAACTTATTCAAGATATTTAGATAATAAAAAAAGAAGAGAAAATTGGTTCGAAACTGTTCTTAGGACTACTGAATATAATATTGAGCTTGGTATAAATTTCAAAAAGAAACATGGATTATTTATAAATATGAATGATGAAATTAAAGAAGCTGAACTTTTATTTGATAATTTATTTAACTTAAGGACTTTTACTTCTGGCAGAACCCTTTATATGGGTGGTACAGATATAGTAAAAAATTATCCTCTTTCAAATTATAACTGCTAATTTACAATGATTGAAAGATTTCATGATTTTGTGGACGTATTTTACCTTCTTATGGTTGGTTCTGGTGTAGGAATTAGAATTGATAAACAATTAATATCAGATATGGCTAAAATAAGAAACATATCTTTAAATGGAGAATATAATGAAGATGTTCATAAATATATGCCAAAAGAATATATGGAAGATACAAAACTTACTATAGATAAAAAAGATTCATCTATAGTAACAATTAAAGTTGGAGATAGCAAAGAAGGTTGGTGTGCGGCATTAGAATATTACTTTAAATTAATTACAGAACCAGAATATATTGATATTAAAAAGGTGATAATTGATTATAGTTACGTTAGACCTGAAGGTGAAAGGCTAAAAAGATTTGGAGGCCGTGCATCTGGACACAAATCTTTAAAGAGAATGTTTGAAAAGATTAATAAAGTTTGTAATAACCTTTCAGATGGAAAATTAAAATCCATAGATGTTCTTGATCTAGCAACTATAATAAGTGAAAATGTTGTATCTGGAGGAGTAAGACGTAGTGCAATGATGATTCTTTGCGACGAAGAAGATACAGATGTTATAAATGCAAAAAGTGATTTATATAAGATAGTTGATGGAAATTGGATAGAAAATTTAGACATCTCCCATAGAAAAATGAGTAACAATTCTGTATTGTACAATAAAAAACCTTCTTTATACAAAATAAAAGAAATATTAAATTCCATAAAAATAAATGGCGAACCTGGATTTATTAATGGAACTGAAGCAGCAAAAAGAAAGGATACTTTTAAGGGATGTAACCCTTGTGGAGAAATTTTATTAAAATCTCATGAATGCTGTAATTTATCTACAAATAATTTAGTTGCCTTTGTAGATGAGCATAATAAAATAGATATTAAACAATTAGAAAAAATATTAAAATTATCTACAAGAGTAGCAATTAGAATGACACTAGTAACGGTTGAACTTCCAGACTGGGATAAGATTATGAAAGAAGATCGAATAATTGGAATATCTTTAACTGGTATGATGGACATGGTGAATAAAACAAATATGAGTTATAAAGATTTAGCTAAATTATTGAGTCATTTAAGATCTGTGGTTAGAAATGAAGGTGAAAAATATTGCAAGGAGCTTGAAATTTCAGTACCTGACCTTATGACTACTATTAAGCCAGAAGGATCACTTTCAACTCTTCCAGGTGTAAGTTCTGGAATACATTATTCTCATTCTAATTATTACATTAGAAGAATTAGAATTTCTACCTCTGACCCATTATATAAGATGATAGAAAAACTTAAATGTTATCCTATATATAATGAAAATGGCCAAACAGATGAAAATTGCACTACAAAAGTTATAGAATTCCCTATTAAGGCACCTAAGGGAAAAACAAAATATGATGTTTCTGCAATAGAGCAGCTTGAACTTTATAAACTGTCAATGCTTAACTGGACAGATCATAATACGTCAATCACTGTACATGTACAAGAGGAAGAATGGGATGACGTTGCTGATTGGTTATATGAGAATTTTGAACATGTAGTCGGTATAACTTTCTTACCATTAATGGATGAAACTTATCCGTTGCTTCCATATGAATCTACAACAAAAGAAGATTATGAAGAACGTTTAAAAAATATTAAACCAATAGATTATGAACTACTTGCAGAACTTGATGATGACGAAGAACATGAAATTATTGATAAAGAGTGTGCAAATGGAGTTTGCCCTGTAAGATAATAAGATTATAAAAATTAAAAATAATATCAATCCATTAATTGAATAAGTGACTGTAACCCTTAAGAAGGTCAGAAGTTCTTTTGTAGTTAAATACTTACTTAAACGAGTAAGTGTTTTTTTCATAATATAGAAATCATCTGATTCAATGGTTTCTATAGTCTCGTTATAAACCATTGAAGTCTCTACAAAATCATTATTATTATTACTCAACAAAAACAGAGATACATTTTTCATTAAAAAGAACTCTCATTAAATCTGAGAGTTCTTTTATAATCACTTATGAAACTGTCTTTTCTATAATAATTTTAATTAAAGGTTGTACAAATTATTGTTAACCATGATATATACTATAGGCAAAGTGATATAATGAACTTACATTTGTAGAAATATTTCCATTACTAGTTGCCATAGCAAATGGTATTATATCATAATAATGTGTACTTCTTGATGCATAGTATGAGTAGTTTCCTGAAGCTGGTCCTAAGTGTATATTAATAGAAAAGTTTCCATTTGCATCAGTAGTACCAGTTCCAGTACAGAGCTTATTATTTATAACCACTTGAGCTCCTGCAGTTATTGGTTGATTAGCTACTGGATTACCATATTGATTATAAGCAGTTCCTTGGATAGTCATATCATAATGTACCCTCCACATTTCCCCATATCCATAATCCATATAACCGCCATCTGCATCAGAAGAAATATTAGTTATTGTGGCTTTAGTTATTACTGAATCTTTATTAACAAAATTAAGATTATAAGTGGCAGTTGAATCAGATCCTGCTAAAGATATCACCCTTATATAGTAAGTTCCTTTAGGAAATTTTTTAGTTAATGAATTAGTGTTTTTCAAAGTTGCTATTAAAGAAAGACTATCATCATATACTCGAACCTCATAAGTTCCTTTAGTTGATGAATTTTGGAATGATAAAACACCGTTAGTATCTGAATTTAATTGAAGGCTACTCCAATCTTCATCAAAATCATTATCTATAGTATCCACTATAGATAACGAACTAATATATGGTTTTGCCTGATATATATTATCGTCAGGTTCATTCTTACCATATTGGCTTGATGATATTACTTCAAATATATATTGATTTTGATCGTCAAAACCTTGTGCTGAATTTACTCTTATAAAGTAGATACCTTTTTCTCCAATTGCACTTAAATTTTCATATGCGGTACCATAATATATTGAGTCTGTAACTAAATCTAAATTTTGAGTTTCCCCATTATACTTATATAAAGAAAGATTATAGTCAATATTACTACTATTTGGTGCTTGCATAATTACTGTAAGTTTTTGAATAAATGAATTTTGGAAAGCATACCATCTTTCTGCACCTTCACTTGTTATAGTATCTCCATAAACACTATCAAGACCTATAACATAAGCATTGCCTGGTGAGTCATTAAGAGTGACCGCTGGCCCAGTTGTTTGGGTATCTGCTAAAAGAAAATTTGATTCAGATGTAACCCTTTCTTTTTTATTTTTTAAAGAATCTTCATTTAATTTAACCTTTGGATTTCTTAATTTTGAATATCCCTTTAAAACATCTGCGTTAAAATTGTCAAAAGATGCTTCACTAGACTTGTCTTCATAATTAATATTGTTTATATGTTTAATAGTGCTGATGTCTTTTGCAAAGGCAGGGCTGCAAGTCATTAATATACTAATTCCAAGAACTGCAGCTATAATTTTGTTTCTCATAAAACCACTCCCCTTTTATATTTTTTTATTTAGAACAGTTATTGAATTGTAAAAAATCCTTATTATTCTTATGTAAAGTATAATTTCAGCATTCAAACTTTTTACAATAAATAATGTTTAAATTATATTTTTTAAAGCTTTTCACATGATTATATTACTATTTTTTACAATAAATTGCAATAGCAAAAGTTAGCATTTTACGCATTAATCTATACTATTCGTGCAAAATGCTTGATTAAGTTCAAATTATAAGTAGTAAGTTTTAACCATTCTTTCTTAACAAAGACCCTCAGAGATTTTGTTAAAGAGATACGATACTGAACTTGCTAATCATTTTGTTGTAATCAAAAAAAACTACATAAAAACGTAGTTTTCTAATACTCATTAATTTCTTTTTACTTAATTCATATTAAACTAAAATGTATTATTTAAATTTTGCTTAACAACAAAACACTTCAAAAAATATATGATTTTAGTATAATGCTTGTATATGGAATTCCCATTTCATCAAGAGAAAATTCTAAAGTCCAAATAATATTTGCAATCCATGAAACATGATTTAAAAGGAGGATAAAACATATATATGTCAACTTCAACTAAAACTCCACAAATAAACAAAATATTTTATATTTATTAGTTTTTAATTAATAGCCTAGCATTAACCTTTTTCTGCATTCTATTTTTTGTTCTGGTAACATTTTTGATATATTTAGTTCCATCCATTTTCGTTGCGGATAAGAAAACCTTGTCCCAAAAAATAATAAATACTGATTATGAATAGATTCTTCTATTGAACCATACTTAGATTGAGTAAATTTAACAAATCCTAAAGCTTCTAATAATGCGGTATCATGAAGGTAAATAGCTCTTTCTTCACTATACATTTTTAAATCTAAATCTTCTTCTAATTTAGCTGCTAAAAGATTGTGTTTGGATTCACCACATTCATAAAAATTTCCTTCTCTAGACAACCAGCCACATATACCTAATTTATCCATACAATTAATAGGATATATACTTATAGTTTTATTATAATAGACAAAACTTTAAATATATCTTCCTATTTCACCTCTCTTTCGTACGTAAATAATTTTAAATACTATATAGATTCATTGTTTTAACGAATTTATATATATAAGTTCTAATTAAGAAAGTTCATAATTTAGTTGGTTGTCTTATCCAATCACTCTAATATAGAAATTAAATCTTAATGAACAAAATTTTTTAGAACATATATATGTTACAAGTTTAATTGTTTCTTTAACCTCATTTTAATACATATTCTGCAATTTTTAAATAAAATTTTGGTAATATTACGTGCTTTATTTATATTTTTTGCATAATATGTATTATAATGAATTGTGGTAGTTAAACTTAATTAGTTTAACTACCACAATTCTCTAAACTCACAATATAGTTCTTGATTGTGCTTCGCACTTTTTTAATGTGTGTATATTATTCTTGGCTAGCTAATTTTTTATAAACATCTAATCTTTCCATTGCTTCTTTTTCTGTCTTTTCAAATAATTCATTAGCTTCCTCTGGGAATGCTTTTGCTAATGCTGCATACCGCACTTCTCCCATTAAGAAATCTTTGAAATTACCTTTTGGCTCTTTAGAATCTAATATAAATGGATTTTTTTCTCCTTTTAAGTCTGGATTATATCTATAAAGGTGCCAATATCCAGACTCTACTGCTTTTTTCTCTTCATCTTGAGAATTTGACATTCCTACTTTAATACCATGACTAATACATGTAGAATATGCTATTATAAGTGATGGTCCGTCATAATTTTCGGCTTCTGCTATAGCCTTAAGAGTTTGATTTTTATCTGCTCCCATTGCAATTTGAGCAATATAAACATAGCCATAAGTCATAGCAATTCTTCCTAAATCCTTTTTCTTAGTTCTCTTACCAGATGAAGCAAATTTAGCTATTGCACCTGTTGGTGTTGATTTTGAAGCTTGCCCCCCAGTATTTGAATAAATTTCTGTATCAAATACCAATATATTTACATTTTCATTACTTGCAATCACATGATCAAGACCTCCATATCCTATATCATAAGCCCATCCATCACCACCAAATATCCATTGTGATCGCTTAACAAAGAATTCTTTATCTTTTAAAATCTCTTTAGCCCATTCACTGCTATCACTTTCAAGAACTTCTATTAATCTTTTTGCTCTATCTCTAGTTCCATCTGAAATATCCTTATTATCTAACCAATCTCTTAATACTATTTTAATATCTTCCGATATATTACTTTCAAGTGCAAGTGAAACATTATTAGCTATTCTTTCTCTTATGGTCTTTACACCTAAATACATTCCATATCCAAATTCCGCATTATCTTCAAATAATGAATTAGCCCATGCTGGACCATGACCTTGCTGATTTATTGTATATGCACTTGCAGGTGTACTAGCTGCCCAAATTGAAGAACACCCTGTAGCATTTGCAATCATCATCCTATCTCCAAATAACTGAGTTATAAGTCTTGCATATGGAGTTTCTCCACAGCCTGCACAAGCACCATTGTATTCAAGTAATGGTCTTTCAAATTGACTTCCTTTAAGAGTATTTTTATTTAATGGATTTTTTGTAATTACTTTTTCTACTGTATAATTCCAAGCTTCAATTTGTTCATGCTGACTATCTTGTGGTTTCATGACTAATGCTTTACCTGGAGCTGGACAAATTTGAGCACAATTTCCACATCCAGTACAATCAAGTGGAGTAACTCCAATTGAGAAATATAATTTTTGATCACTTTTAATTCCTTTAGGTTCAAGTAATTTAACACTTTTAGGTGCTTTAGTTTTTTCTTCGTCATTTAATAAAAATGCTCTGATGGTTGCATGAGGGCATACAAATGAACATTGATTACATTGAATACAATTTTCTGGTATCCACTCTGGAACATTTACAGCTATCCCTCTCTTTTCATAAGATGTAGTTCCATGCATAAATGTACCATCATGCATTCCTGCATTTATAAATGTAGACACTGGCAATGAATCTCCTTCTAGTCTATTCATAGGCTTTACAATTTCCTTAACAAACTGTGGATAATCTTCATTATGCTCAAGTTTCTCATCTATAGCAGTACTCCAATCAAGTGGAAATTTAATTTTAACTATACCTTCTACGCCTGCATCTATAGCTTGATAATTCATATTTATAATCTTTTCGCCCTTTTTGCCATAGGATGAAACAACTGCTTCCTTCAAATATTTTACAGCATCTTCTATAGGAATTATATTAGCAATCTTAAAGAATGCAGATTGCATTATCATATTTATCCTTCCACCAAGACCAATTTCTTGTGCAATTTTAACAGCATTTATTGTATAAAATTCTATATCATTTTTTGAAATATATCTCTTCATAGATGCTGGTAGTTTTTCATCTAATTCTTTTGCTGTCCAAATTGTATTTAATAAAAACTTAGAATTTTTCTTTAATCCTCGTAGTACATGATACTTATAAACATATGATTGATTATGACATGCAATAAAGTCAGCTCTATCAATTAAATAACGTGATTTTATTAGTTTAGTTCCAAATCTTAAATGTGAAACCGTTATACCTCCAGATTTTTTTGAATCATAATCGAAATATCCTTGTGCATACATATCCGTATGATCTCCAATAATCTTAATAGCACTTTTATTGGCTCCAACAGTACCATCTGAGCCAAGACCCCAGAACTTACAAGATGTGATTCCTTCTGGAGTTGCATCAATATCATTAAGTGGATTTAGAGAAGTCTTTGTAACATCATCAATTATTCCTATTGTAAAATTATTCTTTGGTTCTTCTAATATTAAATTATCAAAAACTGCAGCTATATGAACTGGTGTCGGATCTTTTGAACCAAGTCCAAATCTTCCTCCAACAATCTTAGGAACATTTTCCTTTCCAAAGAAGCACCTTAATACATCTAAGTATAAAGGCTCTCCAATTGAACCTGGTTCCTTTGTTCTATCTAAAACTGCAATTTTTTGAACTGTTTTAGGAATAGCTTTTAATAATTTTTCCATAGAAAATGGTCTATAAAGCCTAACTTTTACAAGACCTACTTTTTGTTTGTTGGAATTTAAATAATCAACAGTTTCTTCTACTACATCATTTACAGCTCCCATTGAAATTATAATTCTATCTGCATCAGGTGCTCCATAATAATCAAAACAATGATAAACCCTACCTGTAAGTTTTGTTATTTCACCCATATATTCCTCTACTATATCTGGAACCTCATCATAATATGTATTAACAGCTTCCCTTGTTTGAAAATAAATATCTGGATTTTGAGCCATTCCTCTTGTGACAGGATGATTTGGATTTAATGCTCTTTTTCTAAAATCATCAATAGCTTTGTAATCTACTAATTTTGCAAGTTCTTCTTGTTCTATTACTTCTACTTTTTGTATTTCATGTGAAGTTCTAAATCCATCAAAAAAGCTCATAAATGGCATTCTTGATTTTAAAGTGGCTAAATGTGCAACACCACTTAAATCCATAACTTCTTGAACAGAAGTTTCAGCAAGCATTGCAAATCCAGTTTGCCTTCCTGCCATAACGTCTTGATGATCTCCAAATATATTTAATGAAGATGTTGCAAGTGCTCTAGCTGCTACATGTATAACACATGGAAGCAATTCTCCTGCTATCTTATACATATTAGGAATCATTAGTAATAATCCTTGTGATGCTGTATATGTACTCGTAATTGCACCAGCTTGAAGTGATCCATGAAGCGCGCCTGCTGCACCAGCTTCTGATTGCATTTCAACAACTTTTACTGGCTGACCGAAAATATTTTTTTTGCCTTGTGCCACCCATTCATCAACATGCTCTGCCATTGGAGATGATGGAGTTATTGGGAAAATTACCGCTACTTCTGTGAATGCATAAGATATATATGCAGCAGCTGTGTTACCATCCATAGTTTTCATTTTTCTCATCGCATTTACCTCGTTTTCTCTTTTATACTAAAATGTCCTTAAATATTTTTTACCTTTTTATTATTTGCTAAGAATATCTTAGTTATTCATATATCTCAACATAAAAAAATCGCAATTACAAAATTGAGATTTTTCAATACTTTATACTTAATAATCTATTACATTCTTTCCTTAATATATAATTTCTTTAAAGGTTTTAGTTCTTATATATAAATAACCTCAGTATTTTTTCAAAATTATTTCTTTTAATTCATCATATTTATGTATTTGAAATAAAATTGTCAAGTTTTAAAAAATAATCTTATGTTATAACTTATTATACTGATAACTTTTCCCCAATATTAATAATTCCTCAAAACTTCCTTTAGTAATAGGTTTGCTAAATAAATACCCTTGTCCATATTCACAATTATTTAACTTTAAAAATTCAAGGTGTTCTTTTGTTTCAATTCCTTCTGCAACAATTTTAAAATTTAGTTCATGTGTAAGTTTTATTACATGTTTAGCTATTACTTGGTCTTCTGATATTTTTGATATATTTCTGATAAAATCTCTATCAAGTTTAACAACATCTATTGGTAACTTCTTAAGATATGTTAGTGAAGAATAACCTGTACCAAAATCATCTAATGCTATTTTTATATTCATATCCTGTATTTTCTTAGATCTTTTGTTGATTCATTCAAATCTTCCATAAGTGCTGTTTCTGTTACTTCAAATTGGATTTTATCATTTTTTATTTTTACTTTAGATAATAAATCTCTAATTTCATTTATAAAACAAGCTCGTGTAACACTTTTTCCCGAAATATTTATTGATAATCTCATATCATCATATCCCATATCTTCCCATTGTTTTTTCTGTTCTAATGCTGTTTTTAATATCCATCTTTCAATATCATGAATTAATCCAATTTCTTCAGCTATTGGTATAAACTCCATAGGTGAAATCATTCCTTTTATTGGATGAAACCACCTTATTAATGCTTCTGCCCCTATTATTCTTCCATTACTCAAATTAATTATTGGCTGATAAAAAAGAGCGAACTCTTTATTATCTATTGCATGTCTTAGGTCATTTATCATTTTTATTTTCTTGGAATTTTGTTCTTGGATTTCTAGTAAATAGAAACAATAATCATCTTTCATATTTTTTTTAACATAATACATAGCCACATCAGAATTTTTAAGTAATGTAGATAAATTTTCGCCATCTTCTGGATAAATTGCAATTCCAACACTATATGAAATAAAGAATTCCTGACTATCAATTATCCACGGTCTTCTTAAATATTTTAATAACCACTTTATTTTATCAGTTACTTCTTGCCTATTTTTTATATCTTCAAAAACAATTGCAAATTCGTCTCCCCCTAATCTTGCTACAAAATCAGGAGCTTTTACTTGATATTTTAATATATTAGCAACATATTTTAAGAGTAAGTCACCTGAAATATGCCCTAATGTATCATTTATATGCTTAAAATTATCTACATCCATATAAATTAATGCAAACTTTTTGTCAGAATCATATTTTTTCCAGTATTAATTAAATCATTTATTTTAACCTCAAAAGAAAGCCTATTAGGTAATTCTGTAAGCATATCATAATGTGCTAAAGAGTTTAGTTCATTTTGTATTAACTTCTGCTCAGTTATATCTGTGTGTGAACCAACCAGCCTTATATTTTTTTGCCTTCTGAATTCTTTATTGCTTTTGCTTTGCTTAATATCCATTTTTCTTCTCCATTTTTACATACCATTCTATATAATATAATGCCTAAAATAATCAAAAAAGCATTTTCTTGATTTTTAAGAAAATGCATTTTGATTTAATCTTTATTCGTAATCTAATGTTCTCATGCTCTTGCTTAGCCTAAATATGCAGCATCCTAAGAATTCAACTAACCCAATACATATAAAAAGTAAAGCAATACCACTGCCTCTTGTATTTCCAACTATCTTTGCTAAAAGTGCTTGTGTTAATGTCGAAGTTTTCATATAGGGTTCAAATACCTTGTCAGCCAAGAAACCACCTAATATACTTCCTGCTGGTATTGATGTATACTGCAAGGTATTTCGCGCTGAAAAAACTCTTCCCTGTAATTCTAAGGGCGCCTTAGTTCTCATTATATATTCTACATTTGCAGTTAAAAACGGAATTAGAACATTCCCCATAAAAACTGCTATTGTCCATACGTAATAATTTTGTCCAATTCCTAAAAGGCTATTACAAACTAAAAATGAAAATGTCATAATATTCAAAATAAGAGGAATTCTCTTAGACGGCTGTGGCAATTTAGTTACAAAAATACTACCTACAAGGCCTGCAATACTTATGGTACTGCTTACAATACCCAAGTGAATATAATTATTTCCATTTCTAGATAATACCATTGGTGATAAATTAGTATTATATATTGCAGCAATAAAATTCACAAAGGCCATAAATAGAATTAATCTAAATATATTCTTTTGGTTCACTAAATATTTTATACCTAACATGCACTGCTTCCATACTCCATCCTTTTTGCCTTTTGATAATCTAGGAGCAGAAGTAATCTTTACTAATAATGCTAAAGTAGTAAATCCAAAAATAAAGGTTGTTAAATCAACCTTTACAATTGTCTTTAATCCCCAAAATGCATATAATGAACAAGCAATAATTGGTGCAAAATACCTGTACAACAATTACATAAAGTACGTAAAGCACTTGTCTTTATATAATTATCTTTAGATACAATTAGTGATACAGTAACCTCGGATGCTGGATTTTGAAAAGCATTTCCAATTCCAATCATAAAATTAATAACATAAAGATACTCTATTTTGTTAAATTGCTTCCAAACTGGGAAACAAACTGGCCTATCATAAATATATAGAAATTATTTAATTCTTTATTTCAATTTTCAATTCAACTATTGAAAATGCAAAGTCAAAATCAGATAGATTACTCCATGCAAGCTCTATCTTACATGACTCTGCACGGAGTTAAAGCAATGCATAACCTCATCCTTATTCACTTCCTTCTTTTATAAAAAATTAATCTACTTTTTCTATTGCAAGTCCTACAAGTCCAGGACCAGTATTTACGCCAAGTGCTGGTCCAATAGTGCCTGCAATTCTACATTCCACTACATTAGGAAGGTCTTTTATTGCTTCATACAAGCTTTGGACTTTATCCAATCCATTTCCATCCAAAATCCATGCCTTGTACTTTCCTTTTTCTAAATAGCCTTTAAATATATCTGTTAGCTTTGATACAGCTTGTTTTGAACCTCTAGCTTTAGCAGCTGTTCTATAAGTACCATCGTCTGCCACTGTTATAATAGGTTTTAAATTTAAAAGTTCTCCAACAGTTCCTGCAACCTTACCAATTCTTCCCCCTTTTTGTAAATATTCTAACGTATCTATTGTGAAAAATAAATCTATTTTTTCTCTATAAGTAGGTAAAATTTCTGTTATTTCTCCAAATGATTTTCCTTGCTTAATTAATTTAGCTATTTCAAGTACTATTGCGCCTTCTGCCATAGTTAATGTTTTAGAATCAAAGACAAAAGTCTTAAGTTCTGGAAAATCTTCGCTGACTAATCTTACAGCATTGTATGTACCAGAAAAAGCAGCTGATATTGTAATTATAATTGCATGAGTGTATCCTTCTTCAATTGCCTCTTTAAATACATTGGTTATTTTCTCTATACTAGGTAATGAAGTTTTAGGTATTTCAGTTTTCAAACGATCATACATCATTTGAGGAGTTATATCTATTCTATCTTCATATTCTCCATCAGAATATATAACTTTAAATGGCAATAATTTAATTTTATTTTCAGTTAACAGTTCAACACTTATATCTGAAGCGCTATCTGTTATTAATGCTATTTTTTTCATTATTTTCCTCCTTAATAGAATCAATAACTAATATGATTTTACTCAATAATTGTTAAGATTTATTTAGACAGTATACTCACTTTTTACTATGATATAATTATCTTACAATAATTATATCATTCTTATTTTGTTTATCAATAGTTCTTAATTTTAAGCCTTCCTATAGTCTAAAATCAAAGTTATTTAGATATAAAAAACTATCCATAATGCAATTTTTTGTAAGGTTTTCGAATTTATTTAATCCTAAGCTTAATATCTTCTAAGCTCACTAAAGTTACTACTTAATTATAATTCCAAGAAGCCTAGATAACTCAACTGCTTGAAGCGGAGAAACTATTGCATCTTTTAATTCTCTTCCTGTTAATGATATTTCTGATATATCACTATCTCTAAAATCTATTTGTTTAAGAGGTGTATTAGTAAATTCCGAACCACTTATATTACATTCTCTAAAACTAACCTTATTAAAGCTGCATTCCAAAAATATGGTTCCTTGCATAGTACATTCTTTAAATTTTATATTTTTCATTTTAGAATATCCAAAATTTGAATATCTACCAAGAACTTCTTCAAAAAGAACATTTTGAATATTGCACTCACTAAAATTAGCACCCACAAGTTTACACCTTTTAAATTCTACTCTATGTATACTTCCTTCTGAAAAATTAATATTTGACAAATCACAATTTTCAAAGACTACATCCAATAAATCTATATTTCTAAAAGAGCATTCTGTAAATACTACATTTATAAAATGACATCCATTTATCTCTATTTTTTCTTCATTAATGTATTGTAAACTACTATTTTCAATTAAAGTATTTGATATATATCTTTCATTAATTAATTCGCTTTCAATATCCTGTTTATTTTCCAACAAACACTCTAATTTAGGCTTTAATATTTTATTTAATTCTGACACATGCAACTTCCCCTTGCTAAAATAAATTTAATTTCTCATAAATATTTCACTTAAATATTTATATCATCATTATAAGCTACCAATATAATTTAGTTTTATATATTAATACAGCTTTCATTACTTATATTATATAAGATTATGGACTTTTTAATTTTATAACAAATTGTACTTGTATATTATTGGAATATATAAAACTAATGCACATTCTATTATATATGTTCCAATTAATAATGTACAGTTAACAAATTAAAAGAGTTTGCCTTGATTTTAAGACAAACTCCTTCTATTCTTTATAATTTATTTATTGAATGCAAAGATTCTTATACCCTTCTTCAACTCTTTCCCAATCAATTATATTCCATATGTTTTTAACATATTCTGCACGCAAGTTTTTATACTTCAAATAATATGCATGTTCCCAAATGTCTATAGTTAATATAGGAATAAAACCATAACTTAAAGGTGAATTTTGATTTAGAGTGCTCATAATTTTTAATTTTTCATGTTTATCCTTAACTAACCATCCATATCCTGACCCAAATTGATTTATAGCTGCTTCACTTACTTTTTGTTTTAATTTTTCTAAAGACCCAAAAGTTTTAATTATTTCTTTTAGTAATTTTCCTTCTGGCTCCTTCTTAGGATTAGGTGAAAGAATAGAAAAGTATAAATTATGGTTTGATACCCCACCACCTTGATTTATAACATCTTCTCTAATCTTCTTAGGTATTTTATCTACATTTAACAGGATTTCTTCTAAGGTTTTTCCCTTTGTAAATTTATTATAACCTTGTAATATATTATTTAATTTATTTACATATCCCTGTAAATGCTTAGTATAATGTATTTTTACAGTTTCTTCATCAATATATGGTTCTAATGCATTGAATGAATATGATAATTCAATTTTGTCATACTTCATATTATCCCCCCCATACATATACTATTAATAATTGCTATTATTTTATAATATGATGATTATATAATTTTGCTACTGTTAAATAATCATTACAAATATCTTATCTAACCTTTATGTATGCCTAAATATTTGTCATTTACTTATGCTGAAAGGTTTTGTCCATCACCATTTATTACTTCTGAATCACATACATTTCTGCTGTATACCTCTGTATTTCCACATACTTTTGCTCTGTGAGATATTATTACATCATCATAAATTACAGCTGTATCACATACTACGGCTTCATCACATACATGTACATTCCCTAAAATTTTTGCATGACCATATATTTTTTGCATTTCCAGATAAGATTACATTTCCACTTGCAACTGCATTATTAAAAACAAGCACATTATCACATACTCTTGCATTTCCTAATAATTTAGCATTGTCATATATACTTGCTTTTCCTGCTATAATCACATTATCAGATAACTTTACATTATCACTTACTATTGCATCATCATGAACTTCAGCTTTTCCTGATATTTGTGCATCTCCTGCTATAATTGCATTTTCACATATTTGTGCATCATCAAAAACTTGGGCATCATCATGAATCCAACAATTCCCATGCTGACATAAGTTTTTTTCGCCTTCAACATATCCTCCAAACTCACCTTTTTCAACATCACTAAAACTTTTTGTCGCAATTATCTGATATAACCTTTTTCCTGTTGATTCTGCCTCAATAAAATTTTCACTTAAAATGTATTTTTTCACGCTAACCCCTCCCACTTATTATTTTTATACTCAAAGTATAAATTTTCACTTAAACACATTATATTACTATTTTTGTGAAAAATGTAAACTTTGTATATTTTTTTAATTTTACGAAAATAAAGAGGTTAACATAGTTAAATACACTATTAAATATGGGCAATTAAATTTGAAAATCATTGACTTTTTTAAGGTTTCTTTTTTTATGTATATTGCAAAAGAAATAACCTCTTAAGTCATATTTTCAAAAATTTTAGGTACATTTAAAATTCCATATCCCCAATATGGATTGGGAATAATATCTCCACTTCTTCCAATTGCTCCTTTTGCTAGATATGCTTTGACAGTTTGAGAATACATATATGGGTCATTTCCATTAATTATTCCCCATTGGAATAACATTGCACAGACCCCTGCAACTACTGCTGCTGAAACGCTAGTTCCATTAACAATCGCTATTTTATTATTAGGTGCCACTGTAATTGCATTTACACCTCCTGCTGCAACATCTATTCTGTCAATATAAAAATCTAAAAATGCCATACCAGAATAATCTACAAGATTATAGTTATTTTGATTATATGCCGCTGCTGTCACTATATAAATAGAATTGGATGGATTAGTTATTGTACCAAAAGGATCTGGAAAACTGAATCTAGTATTCCCTACTGTTAATCCCCTTTGAGGTAGCCAAGCATTATATTTACCACTTAAAATATAATTAGCAACTATTCTAAGCCTCCATATGCCAGGCTGTAAATTATAAAACCTAACACGTATTAATTCATCTCCAGTAGTTTCTTCTGGGAAATAGTAATTAACTCTAATTGACGTCTTTTCAAATATGAAAGTATGCCTTTTAGTATAATTGAGTATAATAGGTATTACACCTGTATTTTCCCCTGATGGAGATACTATTTCTAATGACATTATATTAGGCAGATCAATCCAAATTTGAATCCATATATTTTTTTGTTCTGGTGCTGCCTCCAATTCTATTACTCCAACGCCAGGGGATTGAACTCCAATTATTTGAGAAACTGTTCCAGATGAATGACCACCTGCATTTCTTTGATTACCTGTTCCTGCAACTACTGCAATTCCACTCTTTGTAGAAATTGATTCAATAAATTCTTCTAAATCACCTTCACCTTTATGATTTCCTAAAGTGCTACCAAGTGGAAAATATATAACCATTGGTTTATTATTTGTTAGGATATATTCATATAAAAATTGCAAAGCGGCAAAAATAGCTGTTATATTAAATACAGGAACTTCAGTATCTGGAAATTGTGCCTCATATGAAAAATCTCTTATTAATTTAACAACTACAAAACTACAATTTGGTACAACTCCCCTTAATCTAGAATTTTTCCCAGTGGCACCAATTATTCCAGACATATTGGTTCCATGGCCAATTTCATCATTACTAGGAACTATCTTACTAGCAGAATTTCCTTCTCTTTGTGCCTTTATTGCATCATTTATTTGCGCTTTTGTATATACAGCGCCAAATGGTGCATCATTGGAAACAGTAGTTTCAGTAGAAATTATAGTTTGATCCCATATCAATTCAATTCTAGTTTCTCCATTTGCATCCATAAACTCCTCATTTAAATAATCAATGCCAGAATCAACAATTGCTACATTAACACCTTGTCCTGTTAAATTTAGAGGAGAACCTGTTTGTAAAAAATTAGCCTGTGAAGCTTCAGTTGGAGAAACATCTTGAAGTGTATAAAATTCTGAAGGTACAACATATACAATAGTCTGAAACATAGCTTCTTCACTTATATTAAGTTCTAAATCTTTTATAAGTGAGACTATTGCAAATCTATCGTTAATTATGGTTACATAAAAATCTGGTCTTTTTGAAATTTCATCTTCGATATTTCCTTGGTATTGTACAACATAATTATCATATCTTATATCGTGAAAAATCTTTTCATGTTCTAGATTTCTTTTCATTTAAACTCCTCCTATTTTTTATTTCGGCATAATTTAGAAAATAATAAATTGAATTCTGGTCTTCTATATTGTAATATTAATTGTTTTACTGAATAACTCACCATTAGGCAGTATATTTCTACTCCTTCCTTAAATAAAAACTTTCAGTTTCAATTTTCCATTATTGTAAAATTGGGTTGAGCATATCAAACTCAAGAGACTTTCAAATTTAAGACAAAATATGTATCTTCCTTATTAAGTTAGTGTTTTCTTTAATATGACTTAGGAATTCTTATAAATAATCTATCAATATAATATTCAATAAAATTATTATATAAATCTAAATTGTTATCTTCTCTATAACTTCTGCTAGAATTACTATATAAGCTTATATCATCATCTTGTCTATAACTTCTACTAATAATATTAAAAGTACCTAATAAATCAAAAAATCCATAACCAATCTCCCTATTAGGGTATTTATAAATAGGATTACTTCTATCAGCTCCATGAATTAAATAAGCTATGATTTTTGTAGAATACATAGTTTTATCATTTCCTTTAACAATTCCCCATTCCATTAAAAGTGCACAAGCGCCAGCTACTACTCCAGAAGCTGCCGAACTACCTGAAACAGTAGTCACTCCACCTGTAGGTTTTGTTGTTAAAATATCTACTCCAATAGTGGCTATATCCGGATTTATAATCATTTCATTAACACTAAATCCTTTTCCTGATGCAGCAATTAAAGCATTGTTATTTCCATAATAACCTACTGTAACCACTTTTCTTGCTGTTCCAGGTATTGTTAATGTAAGAAATGGATCTGATTGAAGAAATCTTGTACCCTCCGGTAGTGTCTTGTGTGGCGGAAGCCATATATGATATACACCATTAGTTATATAATCTCCTCTTAATTGAAACGTCCATATTCCAGCTTTTATGTTAGCAAAACTCACATCTATTACTTCATGACCAGTAAAATGTTCTGGAACATAATATTTTACTCTCATTTCGGTTTTAAAAAAAACAAAATCTATCGTTTGTTCCTCATTAATTTTTGCTTTAATAAAATTAGATTCATCTCCATTTGGAGAAACCACATTTAAAGATGCCCTATTAGGTTTTAAAATCCATATCTTAAAAGAAAAATACTTAATTTCTGTTGGTATTCTAAGTTCTATCGACGTAACACTCCCCACCTGTTGTATAAATCCAGAAGCATGTCCTTCTGCTGCTCCTTCATTTCCAACTCCTGCAACAGTAACAATACCTCTAACACTTCCAACAGATGTTATATATCTTGAAATAATATTATTACCATCATGACTACCTTCGGTAGTACCCACACCTAAATATATAACCATAGGTTTATTTTGTTTTATAGAAAAATTTTTCAAATAATCTACTGCAGTTAAAATTTCAGAAGTATTATAAATTGGTGTATATGGAATGTTATTCTCTTCTAATTCTCTCTTAAATCTAATTGATTCATAAAGTTTTACAATAACAAATTCACATCCAGAAGCAATCCCTTGTATTTCTTTATTATAACCTCTCGCTCCTATGATTCCAGCTATTTGCGTACCATGCCCAATCTCATCTCTTGAAGGTACAATTTGATATGGATCCTGTTTATTCCTATAAGCTTTAACCGCATTATTTATTTCTTCATTTGAATAAGTTTTGCCCATATATACAGTTTCATCAGTGCTATTTGGAATAGTTTGATCCCATATAGCAGCTATTCTCGATGTATCATCTTCTCTAATAAATTCTTCATTTAGATAATCTATGCCAGTATCAACCATACCAATTAATATACCACGCCCAGTTAAATCTAAATAAGGATTTATTTTTATTGCACTTATATTATCTACACTTGAAGGTGAAATATCCTGAAGTACAAATTTGCTCCTAGGATCAACAAATGTAATTGAGGGCACATCCTTAAAAAGCTGATTTAAATTTTCAGGAGCTGTAGATATAACTGCAATTGTATCTGTAATTATATCTCCGCAGGCATATGATATTTTATCTATTTGTAATTTGAAATCGCCTCTATATTCAACTAAATAATTAGGTGAATCTCCATAATATAAATTGCATTTCCTTAATTCAGACACCCTTGACTCCTAAATAGTATTCATATTTAATAATATTTATATTAAATCTAAATTATTCTTGCAAAATTAATACATAAAACTTTAATTACGCTTAATAAATAATTCATAAAAAGATATTAGTTATATATTTCACAAAATTATTTAATTGCCAGTACTCAAAGATAAAAATTGGCTATTCGAAATACATAAAATTTAAATAAAATTAAAACCATACATAAAGCTTAAAAATATGCTATATGTATGGTTTAGATTTATATATGTTAAAATTTAATTTACTAAAAATTTCAAATCATATTAACTAATTTTAATGTGATCTCTAGTTTAGGGAATGTACATGTGAATTTTTATAAACACATGTTTTTATTGTCCTTTTTTATATAGATATCTTATTAAATAAATCTGTGCTATATTTTTGCACATCTAATAAATTTGTCATATTATATTTTTCTTTTATCCCCTTGAAATATATTCCAATAAGTTTCTTTTCTATTGTTTTATTGAGGATATTATTTTCATTAATATTCTTCGTTCTGACTAACATCCAAGGCGCCTCGTTTTTAGTCATTTGCTCTAATATTTTCCCACTGTAGCAGCCATAAAATTTAATTATACTTTCCACAACATTTGCCTCTACATCTTCTAATGTAAAATTTTCATTAGCTAATATATCATTATTAATTACTACGTATCCAAACTTTTCATACCTATCATATACACTTATGTAAACAGGTCCATCTATAGAAGCTTCACAATCTTCTGTAAAAATAAAATTATCAGTAAACATATAATAAAAACCCTGTACA
Organism: Clostridium puniceum; assembly: GCF_002006345.1. Taxonomy (GTDB): domain Bacteria; phylum Bacillota; class Clostridia; order Clostridiales; family Clostridiaceae; genus Clostridium; species Clostridium puniceum. The sequence goes on along the minus strand of NZ_LZZM01000208.1, from coordinate 7,252 downwards.
TAATATAATAGTTTTTGAATAGTAGAAGGGGTAATATCTTCATATCTTATTAAAAGATATTTTATTACTGAATCAATCTTCTCTTCCGTAGCTGCTTTGCTCAAAATATCTTTAACAGTCTGTCTAGTTTTACTATAATCTATTGGATTTATTCTTTCTTTATTAGTCTGCAATACAATTGAGTAATAGTTAGGATTTTTATATATCTTTTTAAGAATATCTGAATTAGAGCTTGTAATCATATCTCCTTCTAAGAATCTGCTTATTGTTTCCCTCTTCCAACCTAATAATAATGATAGGGCTTCTTCATTAAGAGAATATTTTATCAGAATACGTTTTAATTCCACCACCGTTATTACATTATGTTTATTTCTGTATTCATCATATAAACTTTTCAAATTGCGATCACATATATCTGAAACAAAAATCTCATTGCCACATTCACTGCAACTAGCTTCTTTAGCCATATAATTTATTTCTTCATCCTTTAATATGGATATTTTATTTACTTCATTTATTTTATATTCAATCTCATTCATACAGTATTCACAAAATGCTAAACGTTTCATAAAACTTTTTCCTTCCCTTCTGCCCCATTATTCGTCTTCTATTTAAAAACATATGTAATTGGTTTGTTCCTTTTATGCAATGAAACTAATAATCTATATTCCTCCATTTCATTACACATTATATTAAATTTCAAATAAATATCTATTGTCTCCTTTTTATCTTCAATATTATACAATTCTCTTTCGACACAAAATACATAAAGATTATTTTCCTCAATTCCATCTTTTAAATTTTGCAGCCCATAACAAAAATCTCTATAACCCAAATTGAACAAAATATCAATTCGTTTCTTTTCGTTTATATTATATTCTTCCATAAATTGAATATTTTCCATCTTGTTATCTTCTAATGATATATTATATCTATTTTCTCGTACACAGTCTTTAATAATTTCAACTAAATTTTTTATCTGCTCTTCAGTATAATCCTTTAATAACACATTTTTCACCCCTTATGAAAATAACGCCTAGTAATATAACAAAAGGGTATCATTTTAAACAATTCCTGTCAATAAAAGCCAAGTGCAAATGCACTTGGCTTTAAAACTTTTTATCCTTCTTGAGGTGCATATTCTTCTTGTTCTGATTCTGCCTTTTCTTCTGACATTAGGTCCCTATAAGAATTTACTATAACTTCCTGCACTGATTCATCGCTTGTTTTATATAATTTACTTTGTATTATATTTTTATATTTTTGATTTATAGCATCATTATATATAGTTCTTATTGCTTCTAATATTTTAGGATTATCACCCTTTATTCTATTAACATCATATCCTTCTTCTAAGCTCCATATAGCAATTTGAGTAGCAAAATATGCTTGATTTTCATTATCTAAATTTAATTCTGCAACAGATCTATTTGGATATCCAGCACCAAGAATATTGTTAATTTGCTCACTACTAACTCCGTTTAATAAAAAGTTTTGTCCTGATGGATATTTTTTATTTATTTCTAGACAATATACAACGTCATTACGCCCTTCGATTTTAATCTTCTCTACATTAAGATCAAAATTATCATATTGAACCTTATATAATATTCCCTTTTCTGTGATTATCTTTACTGTATCAGGTATACTAGCCCCTTCAATAATACCAACAAGTAAAGTTAAAAAGATGAAACAGCTTAATAATTTAGTATATTTTTTTAAATTCATACTTTCACTCCTATCTCTAATATTTAAAGATAGTTTTTGTTTTAAGTAACTTATATATTCATAAATCAATTAATATTTTACAATTAGCTTCTAATAACTAGCTTCAAAAACATAAATCCCCTTTATTTTATACTTCTTACAAACAATTATGATTATTTTTTCTTAAATCACAATTTTTAGTTGTTATTTAACTTTATATAGAAATTCAAATATATTACATATATTGCAAAAAGTAATCTTTATTAAATTGAGTTATGATGATTTAATTTTACTAAATACTCAAAATGACAACGTATATATAATAAATACTAAAGTTATGTTTATACAGTTTTTGCATCATACGTTAAGTGGTTTGTATCATTTAAGGAAACTAAGGCTGGGTTTAAATCCTTATCAAAGGTTAAAGTGTTAATACATGTATTTCCAAGTGCCATCTTGTGATACATAGTCATGTCCCATTCAAATATGCCAATAAGAGCAGCTTTTATAATTCCTCCATGAGCAACAATTGCTATTTTTTTACCTTTATGCTCATTAATTATATTTAAAACACATTTTTTAGCCCTATTAGATGCATTAAGTATGCTTAAATCCCCTCCGCAAATCTTACTTTCTTTCTTATCTGTTCTCCAAGCCTTGAACTTTTCCGGATAATTTTCAGCTATTTCATGTACAGTTAACCCTTCCCATTCTCCAAAATTAATTTCTCTAATATCATTTTCTACTACAACCTCTTTGTCTGTAAAAGATGCAATTATATTTGCTGTCTCAAGAGCTCTGTTAAGAGGACTTGCATATATGTAATCAAATTTTCCATTAAGTCTGTTCTTTAGCAACTCAGCTTGTTTAATTCCATCTTGTGATAAAGCTATATCAATGCAGCCTTGAAATTTCCCTAAAGTATTCCATTCTGTTTCTCCATGTCGAATCAATAGTAATGTTGTCTTCATATTTACCCTCTTTCTGTTTAATTCCAACTCTAAAATTATTTATATTTTTGTGTTTATATTATTTTAGATTATATATATTGTAATTACAAAATCTATCTAAAATTAAGTATTCTGGCACAGATTTTACGAAAGAATCATTTTGCAATATATATTACAAGACTTAATCTATACTAAGTCTAATTACTTAATAGTAAAACCCATAAGTAAAACCTTATGAGTTTAATATTTTAGTTATCTCCATCTAATATGTTTCCAAGCATACCAAGGACACTACCTTCACCTTTACTTTGTCCTCCAGCAGTTGGTGCTACCGCAAATACGCGTTCTGCTAGTCTGCTAAACGGTAAGCTTTGAATCCACACTTTACCTGGTCCTGATACTGTTGCAAAAAATACTCCTTCACCGCCAAATAACGTGTTTTTAATTCCACCTATAAATTGTATATCGTAATTTACATCTTTAGTCATAGCCACTAAACATCCCGTGTCTATTCTTAAAGTTTCTCCTGGTATAAGATCTCTTTCAACTATAGCTCCACATGCATGAACAAAAGCTAATCCATCTCCTTCTAATTTTTCAAGAATAAAACCTTCGCCCCCAAAGAAACCTACACTTAATTTCTTTCTAAAATCTATTCCTATAGATACGCCTTTAGCTGCACATAAAAATGCATCTTTTTGGCATATTAGTTTGCCACCTAATTTACTTAAATCCATAGGTAATATTTTTCCTGGATAAGGAGCTGCAAAATATACTTTTTCTCGTCTTACACCTGCATTTGTAAATGCTGTCATAAACAAACTTTCACCAGTAAGTACTCTTTTACCAGCTGAAAAAAGTTTATCCATAAACCCACTACTATTTCCTTGCTTAGAACCATCTCCAAATATAGTTTCCATTTGTATGCTTGGATCCATCATCATCATAGAACCTGCTTCTGCAACAACCGTCTCTGATTGATTAAGCTCAATTTCAATATATTGCATATCATCTCCATAAATAGTATAGTCAATTTCATGTGAATACATATTTCTTTCTCCTTTATCCATTAATATTTCTATTATATATGTTGCAATTAGGAATCCACATAAAATCAAACATACAGATACAACTTTTATGAAAAATCATTTTGCAACACATATATTAATCAAAATAATATATATTATATTTAATGATATATTATTTTATGTAATTATACAATATTTCTAAAATATGTGTACAAGGAGTAATCATATTTCTATGACTACTCCTCGTACACATATTTTAATTAGGAATTTTAATAAGTATGTTCTTAATACATAATGGCTAAATTACACATAAATAACTTTTAATTATTATATATTTATTAAGTGTTATATCCTAATTAATTTTAAATTTATTTATTTCATTTCCTAATTTCTCTGCTAGTTTTTGAAGTTCACCTGAATGTTTTGTAAGTTCTTCCATGGTTGCTGTTATTTCTTCTGCTGAAGCTGTAACTTCTTCTGAAGCAGAAGCTGTTTGCTCTGAAATTAATGAAATATTTTCAATCTCTGATACTGTTGATTTTTTCTTTTCATTTATATCTACAATAGCTATTCTTACTTCCTCAACCTTAGTAATCATTATTTCAATTGATTTTAATATTTCACTAAATATTTGTTGTGTTTCACTTACAGCTAAATCTTGTTCATTTACTACAGTTTCAGTTAATTTTATAGATTCCACTGCTGTATCTGATTTCTTTTGTATATTTGCTATAATTGATTTAATTTCTTCTGTTGACGCTTGTGATTGTTCTGCAAGCTTTCTTATTTCCTCTGCAACAACTGCAAAACCCTTTCCTGCTTCACCTGCACGAGCTGATTCTATACTCGCGTTTAATGACAAAAGATTAGTTTGTGCTGTTATATTTGCTATAGTTTCAGATATGGCATTTATTTGTTTAGTACTTTCGTTCATATCTTGAACTATTTCGTTGACTTGACTAGTAGCTGTTTTAGTTTTACTTGATTTTTCAGTTAAGGTTTCTATCATATATAAACCTTTTGAGCCTAGCGTTTTAGTACTATTTGAAATCTTATCCATTTCATTTGAATTAACATTTATTTTATCTAAGCGTTTTGACAAATCTTCCATTTCAGAAGCACCTTGTTGAGCATTTTGAACTTGATCTGTTGCTCCTGATGAAACATCCTCTATTGCCTTTGCAACTTCATTTATAGATGCAGTTATTTCTTCTGACATACTTGCAAGACTCGTTGAAGTTTCTAATACTGTATTAGATGAGTTTGAAACACTTTTCATGAGTTCTGATATGTTACTTATCATTGAATTGAAAGAGTTAGCTAAATCACTAAATTCATCTTTTGTTGAAGCCTTCATAGATACTGTTAAATCTCCATTTGAAGCTTTAGCAAATACTTCTTTTAACTTACGTATATTATAAACAATTCCATTACTTAATATAAAAGCCATAAATACTGTAATTAGTGTCATTACAAGTATCATTATAAGATTTGTTTGCAAGATTGATTTTGTATCATTAGTCAATTCACTTTCATCTAAAGTAGCTACTATTTTCCATCCTGTTAAATCATTTGTATCATATACTCCAAATTTATTTTTTCCATCATATTGATAATTAACAAAACCACTCTTCTCTGATTTTATTTTGTCCCAAATATTTAGTTTAGCAGCATCATCTGTATTAACAACGTCTTTGTTGGGATGAGCTAATACCTTTCCTGATAATTCTGAAATGAACATATATCCTGTATTACCTATTTTCTTTTCAGATATTCTTTCAGCGAGTGTAGATAGTGTACAATCTACTCCTATAACACCAACTACTTTACCATCCTTCTCTACTGTTTTGGCAATTCCAACAACATTACTTTTAGTTCCAGCATCTTCATATGCTGGAGTTATTACAACTTTACCTTTATTTTCCAAAGCGAGTTTATACCATCCTCTTTGAGTTGCATCATATCCATCAGGCATTTTTGCATCAGGATATATAAAAAACTTTCCAGAAGCTGTTCCATAATAAATATCCAAAATATCTTTATCACTATCTTTGACTGATTTGATTATATCTAATATAGCATCCGCATTATTATCTGTATCAACATTTTCTATAGCAGGATTACTTGAAGTCATAGCAACTGTATTTGAAAATCCATGAAAATAGTCCTTTAATCCAGTATTCACTTCTGCAAGTGTTTGTGTACTTGTCAGTGTCAGCTTATCATTAAGAATTGTTTTTGAACGATTATATGAAGCAACTCCCGTTATAACTAGTGGAATTACACAAATAGTTATTAAGCTAACAACCAATTTAGTTCTAATAGTGTTTATCTTCAATCTTTCAAATCCCATATTTACTCCCCCTTTATATTTAAATCTTCATATAATTATATGACATTTTTTGTCTAAATTCAATATAATCTATCATATATACACATTTTACCTAATTTATACAATTTATTATTTTTATAAAAAATAATATAAATTAAATACTATATGAGTAACTAAAATGTCTAAAAAAGAACCCTACCTAACTAGAGTTCTTAAAAATAACTATTTAATTTTCTTATCCATACCGTTCCATAAAACATCTTTATCTAAATTACATTTTGTTATAAACTCCATTATTGCCACATTGTGCTCTAAATCATTGTAATATTTTTGTTTATCTTCAGCTGATATTCTATTATTACTAATTAAGATTGCTTTATAATTCTCTACTATTGTTGTTATAGCATTTTTTAATGTTTCTTTTTGCTCTTTTTCAGTTAAATGTTCATTTTCAAAATTCTCCATGCTCTCACCTCCATATGATAATAAATATTATATAAAAGTCAAAGACTCTTTCTAAAATATAAAACAAATTTAGACCCTAATACCTAATCCTCTTCATTTCTAATATTTTTCTATTTGTAAACTTGAATATAAGTGTATAACCTACCAAGAGAATAATCAACTCTTGACCATATCTTATCCTTAATATTATTATGTATTAAATAATTACCAATTACAATATACTTTTTCCTATTCTATACAAATTCTTATTTTATAATTTATTAATTTTCAAATTTAACATTTAAGACTTTTATACATTATTTTTTGATTATAAAGCAAAAGACTATGCATAAAATTATTTTTATTACTTAATTTGATAATATATATAAAACATATATATATTGTGGCAAATTTGTATTATACTCTTACAAATTTGCCACAATATCGTTACAGTATTGTTATAATTATGTTTTATACTATTCTTGTAAGATAGTTAAAACATATTGTCCCTAAAAAAATACTTCACAAAAAAAGACTTACTCCCCTAAGTAAGTCTTTCTTATACACTAAAAATTTATTTTCACTTCACACTTCTTAACAAAAAAGAATTTAGTAAAGCTTGTACAGTTTTACTAAGTTCTTTTATTTTAATTTATTGTTAAAAGGCAAATTGCAATAACAAATTGAACTAATTTCTATTTATGACTTAAACACTTGTATTTTCTTAAACTGCATAAATTTTATCTAAGTGTGCTTCAAATAACTCTTCAGGAGTCTTATAGTTAAGTATT
>NZ_LZZM01000207.1 GCF_002006345.1 Clostridium puniceum | reverse complement strand
ATATATTTATAATAACAATAAAATATATTCTCAGGAGGTGTGGTTATGAAAAAACACATATTTTCTAGACTAAAATGTAATATATTACTTAGAAAGCACTTACTCAATCTATTATTATTATTTTTTTCACCAAGTACTAAATTTATGATTGCTTTATCTCAAAATTTGGACAAGTTTATTGTTTTGTATCAAAAAGAACTATTTTCTTCATTTAACCACAAACAAAATAATTCTAAATCTGTTAAAGAAGTAGCAGCGTAATATAAATACTTCAGATAAATTATAAATATACAAAAATGGTTATATGCCACTTTTCATAGTAGACATTAAGTTTCTAGCCTTAGCTTAATGCTACCTATAACCTAGCTAAACTAAATTTAGCTAGGTTTTTTCAAAAATTGTTACATTACTGTATTTTTCAGGCTTATTTCTCTAACGTTTTACGTTTACAACTTTATACATATTTACTTCTAAATCTATACAAATTCTTTATTTCAGCATTGAAAAACCATATATTTTTAACATAAAAAAAGCACCTCATTACTGAGGTGTTGATTTCAATTATAGCTCCCGACATGCCGTTCACCTATATATTCAATGCCTGCGCCTCGCAGGTGGGTTAAACTCAATTCACTTCTGCCTTCTTCTATCATAATAAATGATTTAAATGAAGCTTGACATTTATGAATTTGTTGTAAATCCCGATAATGTAATGTAGGTTGAATATCATAAGCTTTGCGCACATCCCAGGAAATCTATAATCCTATTATATCATAACATTTTATATTTTCAAGAGTATTTTAATTCCAATTTTACTGATAGTAATCGTTTAAAATATCTTCCATCTCAGAATCAGTTAATTCATCTGAAAAAGCTGCTATGAATTTGAAATATCCGCTATCTCCATTTTCCATTCCAATTTCTTTATATTTAGCTTCGATCTCATATTCTTCCATTATTTCTTCAATTATTGATTCAACATTATCTACTGCGATGTCTCTTAAATATGGAAGATAATATTCTTTATACCATTCATCGCTTTCTGGATCAAAATCACTTTCCTCCGTTGAATAAGCCTTTGCTGCATTTATTTCTTCTTTATCAAAATCATAATAAAATTTTAATATCACATAATTACTTTTTTTCTTTAATTCTTCTATATCAGCTAAATCATTATCTTCTAAATAGTTTATTATTTCCGAACTCTTCATAAATTTCACCTCTTCTACTTAGTACAATAATTTTTTATATTCTTTTTTTATTTCTTCAAATTCTTTATCATCTTCTACAAGATTCAATTCTTCATTACCATTTGCATCTACATCTATTCTAAAAGCAAACATGTCTTCACTTTCGTCTTCTAATGGTGATAATAATAAGTAACCTTGTTCTTCTAAATAAATCTTTGCTACTGCCTCAAAATCAACTTTATTTCCATCTTCATCTTTAAATGACATTATTTCTTTTTCTTCCAAAACATTCACCTCATTTTTTATTTTAGACATATTCAATAAATATCCTGTTAATTATTCTTTATCCTATGTCAAACTTAAAACTTATTTTCTTCATAGATTCATTGATTAATTTAAATAATAACTAATCTATTATAACTAATTTTAAATTTATTCTAACCTTATTATATGATATTTAACATTTTTGTCTATATTTTTTTAATATTTTTTCCCTAAATTCTAAATATATTCTAAGCATAAAAAATGCTTAATGCATTTTTTATATTACATTAAGCTCGTGATTTAAATTTTCGAATTCTCTACCAATAAGTCTTCATGCTCATTCCTAAATTCCCCAAAAACACTGTAAATATCTTTATTTCTCGCCTTTGCTACTGCTTTAACTACTGCATATGCTATTATACTATCGGCAGTATGATGTAATATTGCCCCAACAGCTGTTACTATTAATAATTGATAAACATTTAATCCTATAAAAGGTATTACAACTAACATTTCTAATAATCCATGAATAGGTGCTGTAATAACTACTGCTTTAATATAGCTTTGATTGCTAATAATTATTTTTGCTCCAATATAACCAACAAGGATATGCGTTGCTGCTCTTGCTACTACTGGTGCTGGTGTTCCTGATATCAAAAAACCAATTGTAGAACCAACCCCAACTACAATTGCCACTACTGGTGATATTAACATAGCTAACATCATTGGTACGTGTGCTGCCAACGTAGCTGTAAAAGGTGGAATGATAATCTTTAAAAATCCAAATTGAATAGGAATTATAATTGCAAGTGCAGTAAGTAATCCTGCATATACCATTTGTTTTATCTTATTGTTCATTTTAATTATTGCCTCTCTTTCTCGCTGTATATACATTAGTATATATCATATATACTCACAAGTAAATATTTTTATAAATTTTCTACATTTTCAATATTGCATAAACTAAAATAAATTTAAAACTCTTTGTATAATGTTGTATTTATTCTACATACCTTTTATAATATAATTTGCTTTATAAACTTATTTATGCATTATATAATTATGAAAATTTTATAATTAGTTGTATTCTATAATCCTATACTGTTCATTTTTCAATATATACTTAATTTTGTTTTTAACTTTTAATTATGGAATGTGATAATTTAAGTATTTTATGCTATTATTTTAAATTATATATATTTTAGGAGATGTAAATATGGAAAAAATAAATATACTCGGCACTGGCTCTGCTATGGTTACTAAATGTTATAACACATGTTTTACTTTATCAAGTGATGATGAACACTTTCTTATAGATGCTGGCGGTGGTAATACTATATTGTCAAACTTAGAAAAATTAAATATATCTATAAATCAAATACATAATATGTTTATTTCTCATAATCATAATGATCATATATTAGGTAGTGTTTGGGTTATTCGAGCTATAGCCCAAAGTATATTAAATGATAAATACACTGGAAATTTAAATATTTATTGCCATGAAACTTCAATAAATGCAATAAGAACAATTTGTTCATTTGTACTTCAAAAAAAATTCTTAAAGCTATTTGATATTAGAATTTTATTTAATGAAATTAAGGATAATGATACGACTAAAATATTAGATAGAACTACCACTTTTTTTGATATACATAGTACAAAAGATCTTCAGCATGGATTTAAAACAATCTTATCTAATGGCAAATCTCTAACTTTTTTAGGAGATGAACCTTATAGAGAAACTGTAAAATCTCATAGTGAAAACGTAGATTATCTATTCCACGAAGCCTTTTGCCTTTATTCTCAAAGAGATATATTTAAGCCTTATGAAAAACATCATGCAACAGCAAAAGATGCATGTAAAAATGCTAAAGAACTAAATGTTAAGAATATTATTTTATATCATACTGAAGACAAAAATTTGCAAAATAGAAAAGAACTTTACATAAATGAGGGCAAGGAAGAATTTAATGGAAATATTTATATGCCTGATGATTTAGATGTTATAGATTTAATATAAATATTTACATAGATAGTTAACAACTTTATTAAATCAAAATGTAATTTCTAAATAAATAACAAAAACCATGAATTAAGCGTATTTTTACTCTTAATGCATGGTTATGTTATACCATAAAAGTTAATGTTTTTACAATTTTGATTGGTTATTTCTCATTCTTAATATGAAAATCCATTCTGTATACAAAAATAACAATTCAATATTTTACTAAACTTCTTTTGTAAACTCTAACTTAAAATCAAAATTTATATATGAACGTTTAGCACCTGTTATATATTCGGAATATGGAATGTAACTGATAATTTTCATAAGTACTGGTGTTATTATTACAGTTATAATCAAAGTTAAAATTCCTACAAAAAGATAATTTCTAGTATCTAACTCTATAATAATTTTATTTGATATATAATTAATAACAATAATATGTGCCATATAAGCTCCAAATGAATAATCACCTATAAATTTCAATATTTTATAAACCTTATTTCTTTCTGATAGTCTGACAGCAGCTAAGTAAAACACTAATATTGAAACTACCATATGTAATAGATATATTAATTTTATAGATTCGGCTTTTTCTATTTCATCTAAATAAGAGTACACAAATAAAAAACTATAACTAACAAGAATAATGCTTTTATATTGTATAATTTTTCTTTTTAGGTATTCATAATTTAAAATAAAATAAATACCTAATAAAAAATATAAATACCAAAATAGTGCTGATATATCTATAATTCTTTGCTGTAATTCAGTTGGTATTCCAAATATAAAATTTCCTAGACTATTAGAAACATCATTTTGAAATCGAAGTGTTAGATAATACAAGCAAAAGAAAAATATGAAGGTTCCTATTCTTATTTTAGCTTTCATTAAATGTATTTTCTTTACAATCCAAAGTATAATAGGAAAGCAAAAAAAAATTCCTAGTACCATCCCCATATACCATAGATGAAATGCTCCATTTCCTGCAATTACTTGGAGGAAGAAATCCTGAAATCTATCCTCATTTCCAAGTTCAATCATATTGATTGCAGACCATATCATATAAGGTATAAGTATATATTTTACTCTTTTTAAATAATAACTTTTGCAATCAAACTTTTTAAAATGCGCATAAAAAAGAGCTACTGCACTTATAAAAAGAAAGATTGGCACTGCTGGTTTGCCCATCACATAAAGTAACTTCATTATAGTAAAACTGCTATAAGGAATTCCTTCAATATTAGAATACCCTCCCAATGTATGTTGAACTACAACAAAAATAAATGCTATCGCTCGTAAAACGTCAATTTCATATAACCGTTCTTGTTTCATTTATAACTCCTCGTTTTTTATTAAAATTTGAATATTGATTCAGTACTTGTCCACCCATTTAGTAAATATTTTAAATAATCTCCTTCTAAAAATTTCATCTGGGCCTTAATATGGCAACGAATAATTTAAATTGTCTTGCTTTCTATGTTTATATCAAAAAAAGCACTATAATATATACTCTTTTCATGGTTATATATTAAATATAACATAACAAAGAAAGAGAATACATATTGCATCCTCTTTCTGTTTTCCATTGTCACACTCTAAGCATCTATCATACTAAGCTAATACTTTCTTTGCAATTTCTACTGATTCTTTTGCATCCTTAGCATAAAAATCAGCACCTATTCTTTCAGCCGAATCTGCTGTTAATACTGCTCCACCAACGAATATCTTACCAGTATAACCATCTTCTCTTAATGCTTTTATTGTTTCTTCCATGCTTCTAACAGTTGTTGTCATAAGTGCACTTAATCCGATTAAAGAAACATTATGCTTTTTTGCTTCTGAAACAACAGTTTCAATAGGAACATCCTTACCTAAATCTATCATTTCATATCCATAGTTCTCTAAAATAACTTTTACTATATTCTTTCCTATATCATGAATATCACCTTTCACAGTTGCAACTATTATCTTGCCCTTTGATATAGAATTAGAATTACTCTTAGCTATTTCAGCCTTTAACACATCGAAAGCATTTTTTACAGTTTCAGCTGATTGTATTAATTGAGGTAAGAATAATTCTCCCTTTTCATATTTATCTCCAACTTCATCTAAGGCTGGAATCAAATATTTATTAACTATTTCAAGTTCTTCATATTGTTTTAAAAGTTCTATTGTAGCTTGTTTTGCTTCTTCCTTTAGCCCTTTTACAACTATATATCTTAAATCATGTTCCTTATTAGAATGATTTCCACTATTTGAATTATCATTACTCTTCATAGTAACAGTGCTCTTTAAATCAATATTAGCATAGTTTTTAATATATACCTCTGCACTCTTATCATAATTATATAAAACATTATAAGAATGTATAACTCTAGTCATACCATCTGCATTTGGGTTAATTATAGGTAAATCTAAGCCATTTGCAAGTGCTAATGCTAAAAATGTTTCATTTATTAACTCCCTATTTGGAAGACCAAATGATATATTTGAAACTCCAAGTACAGTCTTTACTCCTAATTTCTCCTTTACCATTCTTACAGCTTTTAATGTCTCTTGAACTTCTTCTTGTTGTGCTGATACAGTAAGCACTAAACAGTCAATAAATACATCTTCTTTCCTTATTCCATATTCAGCTGCTCTTTTTACAATCTTTTCTGCTATAGCAAATCTTTCTTCAGCTTTAGCTGGAATTCCATTATCATCTAAAGTTAATCCTACAACACTAGCTCCATATTTTTTTACTAACGGAAGTATTGCACTTAAAACTTTCTCTTCTCCATTTACTGAATTTAATATAGCCTTTCCATTATAATATCTTAAACCTGCTTCTATGGCACCAATGTCTGATGAATCTATTTGAAGCGGAGTATCTATTATTCCTTGTATTTCCCTAACTATCTTACGCATCATCTTAGGTTCATTAATTTCAGGTAATCCTACATTAACATCCAAAATATGTGCCCCTGCTTCTATTTGGGAAATAGCTTGCTTTAAAATATAATCTAAATCTTCATTTTTTAATGCTTCTTTAAATAATTTCTTTCCAGTTGGATTAATTCTTTCACCTATAATTCTAACTCCATCTATTCTTACAACCTTTGATGGTGTACAAATTGCAGAATAATTTTCATTCTCTACTGGCTTTAGCTTTTTATTTTTTACTCTAAGAAATAATTCTCTTATATAATCTGGAGTTGTTCCACAACATCCACCAATTACTCTAACTCCTGAATTAATAAAACTACATAAAGTATCAGCAAATTCTTCCTTTGTCACATCATATTTTATTTCATTTCCTATTGATAGCGTCGGAAGTCCAGCATTAGGCTGCACCATTACCGGAATATGTGCTAAACTGCATATTTCTTCAATCACAGGTTTTAATTGTTTTGGTCCAAGTGAGCAGTTAACTCCAAGAGCATCTACTCCAAGACCTTCCAAAACAAGTACCATAGCTTCTGGAGAACATCCTGTGAATGTTCTTAAATTTTCTTCAAAAGTCATAGTGCAAAATACAGGTAATTCTGAATTTTCCTTTGCTGCAAGCACTGCTGCCTTAAGCTCATATAAATCTGTCATGGTTTCAATTAGAATTATATCAGCACCTGATTTAGCCCCTTGCACAATTTGACGTTTAAAAATTTCATATGCTCTGTCAAAGCTTAAAGTTCCCATGGGCTCCAAAAGTTCTCCTATTGGTCCAACATCTAAAGCAATGTACGTATCACTATTTCCCTTTGCCTTTTTAACAATTTTTACAGCTGAATCTATAACTTCTTCAACTTCTAAATTACAAAGCTTTAATTTTAGTTCATTTGCTCCAAAGGTATTAGTGGTTATTACATTTGCTCCACTATCTATGTATTCTCTATGAATTTCTTCTATTACACCTGGTTCCTTTAAATTTAAAACTTCTGGATTTTCTCCAAGTTTTAAACCTTTTTTTTGAAGCATGGTCCCCATTGCCCCATCAAAAATTAAAATATTATCTTTTATATATTTATTAAGCCCCACAACTTTCGCCCTCTTTTCTAAAACTGCAATTTTCATAATTACTACATTCCATACAGCTCTTTCTTTTCTTTTCAATTCCATTATTCACTATTCCTATTATTGCCGTAACAGACTTTCTGGGAAATAATAAATTATTTTCTGATACGGTGAGCCCTATTTTCTTTTCTGCATCTAAAGCTCTTAGGAAGCTATTTTGAACATCTAAAGGCAAATCTCCATATCCAGGACTATACCTAAATGTTATATTCATTCCATTTGCAACTGCTTTTTCTTTAACATTATTTTCAACTATATCACATACTTCCTCTACTGCCGTTGTAGCACAGGCATCTAATATAAGTGCCTTTGTTAAATTAGTTTTTTCATATAATCTTGTTTGTCTTTCTATTTCATTTCCTAAGGTTACTGCCATTAACACACATTCTCTTGAATTCTTTAAATGTTCTTTTATGTCATCACCTTTTAATATTAAGTTTGTAGTAATAACCTCTACTCCATTGTCAATTGGTTTTATATTTTTATAAGAATACACAACTCTAGGTTTTATTATTTTTTTTATTTCTTCTCTACACTCTTCAATTGTATTAATCAAATTTTCATCTATATCCTGACCTCTATGGCCAAGATATCTAAGTACCTCAGCTTTACTTATCTCAAGTTTAAAAATCTCCATGCATATAGACCCCCTTTTTCACTTAATAATTAACAGGGAACAGTTAATAGCGTTTTGATACAATTTCAACTAGAAATTGTATTACTATATTTAAATACATATTGCATTTTTTCTTAATTATCAAAATATATACATATTTATTCCTTTATTGTCAACTATCAAATTTCATTAAAGAATTATTAAATTGTTATTTTCCATAAATATTTAAAGAGAATCCCTTTTCTAACACATCTTTTGCATATTCCTTTGCTCCAAATAAGGATAAATCTCTGTAATTTCCGCATTGAACTGCATTTGCTGCTGGTATTTCAGTTGCATCTAAAATTGCTTTTAAAGATGTTTCTAATGCTTCCTTTATTTCAGCTACTTCTCTTTCACCCCAGATTGAAAGATAAAATCCTGTTCTGCATCCCATTGGAGATAAATCTATTATTCCCTCTAAATGATTTCTAAGTTCGTGGGCTAATAAATGTTCTAATCCATGCATTGCCGCAGTACCAAATGCTTCTTTATTAGGTTGTAAAAATCTCAAGTCAAATTTAGTAACCTTATCTCCATGAGTTCCATCAAGAACACAGCATCTTCTTACAAAAGGTGCTTTAACCTTATTATGGTCTAATTCAAAGCTTTCTACGTTTTTCTTATTCATTATATATATTCCTCCATTTATTATGATTTTTATGTGACATGAAATAATTTAAATATAGCTAAGTAAAAAAAGCCTAAAGGTATTCCTTTAGGCTTAAAAGCTCTTAAATACCTTATCTATCAGTTCTTACACTGCAGGATTTAGCACCTTATATATTCACGCAGAATACATCGGTTGCTGGGTTTCTTAGGGCCAGTCCCTCCACCACTCTTGATAAGTTCTTATATTTAGTACATTATATATTATAAAATCTCTTTTGTAAAGATTTTATTACAACGAATTCTGACTCGCATTTGCTAAATAAAAATTTCTCACAAACCATTTTTTGCAAGTTAACTCATATGCATATGTTAACTAAGTTAGAGAAAACCAATATAAAATTTGATTCTCGCTTATATACCTATCTTTTTATTAATAACAAAACTATAGAAATTGCACTAAAAGTGAAACTCATTACCATTATGTAATTTATAATTTGAACAGTTGAAAAACCTTTTTCCTCCAACCTAAAATGTATTTGGCTTCTATCTGCTTGATATACTGGTTTTCCTTCTGAGAATCTCTTAAAAATAACAAATAAATTATCAAAAATTGGTACTGCTAAAGCAAGTATTGGTATAAATAAGCTTAAAACAGTTGCTTGCTTAAATGCACCATCTAATGCTGTAATACTTAAAATAAATCCTAAAAAATTTGCTCCTGAATCTCCCATAAATACTTTTGCTGGATATTTATTGTAGTACAGGAATCCCAAAATAGCTCCTGCAAGTATTATCGACACTAGTGCTGATTCAGGTTGACTTAATATTATTGCAGCTAAAAAAAATGTTATAGCTGAGATCAAAGATAATCCTCCAGCTAATCCATCCATTCCATCTGACCAATTTATTACAGTAGTTACTCCAAATATCCATGTAATTGTCAAGAAAAATTGTATTGTTGGATTTAATTCTATAAAAATTCCTGTAATAGGATTAGTGAAGCCTTCAAAAACAATCCCAGCCTTAAATACCAAAACTGCCGACAATAACTGAATAACTAATCTAGGCAATATTTTAAATTCTTTTCCTTTTGTTTTATACCAATCATCTATTAATCCAATTAATACTATCATTGTTGCTGCCATAAACACAGTTATCTGTTGATGAAAACCATCTCTTACCCTTACAAATATAAAGTAAGAAATAAAAAAACCAATATATAAGGCTATCCCACCACACAAAGGGGTTGGTTTTTTATGCTGTTTACGTTTATTGGGTTTATCTGTAAAATGCAATTTACTAGCTAGTTTCATAAGAAATGGCATGGTAATTAGTGCAATTATAAGTGAAACTACCATTGCTAATATATAATTCATCTTTCCTACTCCTTAGTTAAGTTCTATTTGAGTAAATTATAACCAAGTTTTCCATCTTGGTTTATATCCCATTTGATTATACTATTAAAGATATTTTATATCAATTACAAAATTATTAAACTTTAAACCATGAAAATAAAAAACTGCCATAAAATAATTTTGAAAAAATCATTTTATGGCAACATTTTAATAAGATTTAACCTCTTTGTTCAATCATGCTCTTAACTTTCATTGATCTAGTTATAGATGCTCTTTCATTTTCATCTAATCTCATTTTAATGTATTTTATTGTTTCTTCCAAATCTGGAATTGTCCTATATTCAAGAGCATTAACTCTTCTTCTAGTCTTTTCAATTTCATCAGCCATAAGCTGGCAAGCTTTTTCGACTTCTGCAAGTCTTAAAAGCTGCGGAAGAATTCCATAAAGCTTAGAAAGCGTATCATCAAGTTCAGAAGAAGTATTGTCAAATCCATAAGGATATATGCTCCCCTCATCCCCTTCAAGTTGTCTTTCGAAGTTCATTACTGGAACAGATACACTCATTATATTTTTTTCTGTAACTTCAACTGAAATATGTTCTTTAGGATAAACAATTGCTTCTTCTAAAAACTCTGAACTCATTACAGCTCTTGCCATAACAAAATCTTTTAATAAACTCTGCAATTGTTCTTCTACTTCTTTTCGTAGTTTATTATTATCTTTAACAAGACTAATAAATTGCCTAATTAATTCATCTTGTTTATCCTTTAAAAGCTTGTGGCTTCTAGTTGATGTTGCTAATGTCTTTTTAAGATTCGCGAGCTCCATTCTAGTAGAATTGACGTTTAACTTTGCCATAGACTACGCTTCCTCTCTTACCATGTATTTTTCAAGATACTCATCTCTAATTCTCTTAAGTTCAGATCTTGGAATCATCTTTAATAATTTCCAGCCTAAATCTAAAGTTTCCTTAATTGTTCTATTAGCATTAAACCCTTGTGATACATATTTTTCTTCAAATGCTTCTGCAAATTTAGCAAGCTTCTTATCAGTATCACTTAATGCTGATTCTCCAAGTATTGCTGATAATTCTTTTGCCTGCTTACCTTGAGAATATGCTGAAAATAATTGATTCCTAGTATCTGCATGATCTTCTCTAGTCTTCCCTTTTCCAATACCTTTATCTTTAAGTCTTGAAAGCGATGGAAGCACATCAATAGGAGGCGTTATCCCCTTTTTATATAATTCTCTTGAAAGAATAATTTGACCTTCTGTAATATATCCAGTTAAATCTGGAATTGGATGAGTTTTATCATCTTCAGGCATTGTAAGTATTGGAATTTGAGTGATTGAACCCTCTTTTCCTCTAATTCTCCCTGCTCTTTCATATAATGTAGAAAGATCAGTGTATAAGTATCCTGGATATCCACGTCTTCCTGGAACTTCTTTTCTTGCTGCTGAAATTTCTCTTAATGCTTCAGCATAATTTGTAATATCAGTCATTATAACAAGTACATGCATTCCTAATTCATAAGCTAAATACTCTGCAGTTGTAAGTGCCATTCTTGGAGTTGCTATTCTTTCAATTGCAGGGTCAGCTGCAAGATTCATAAATAAAACTGATCTATCAATAGCTCCTGTTTCCTTAAATTCATCTACGAAAAATTGAGCATCTTCAAAAGTAATACCTATCGCTGCAAATACAACAGCAAATTTAGAATCTGAATTTAAAACTTTTGCTTGTCTTGCAATTTGTGCAGCAAGAGATGCATGTGGAAGACCTGCACCTGAAAAAATAGGTAACTTTTGCCCTCTAACTAGTGTATTAAGTCCATCAATTGCTGAAATACCTGTCTGAATAAATTCTGATGGATAATCTCTAGCCACTGGATTAATAGCTTCTCCATTTATATCTAATCTTTTTTCTGGTATTATATCTGGTCCATTATCCTTAGCTCTACCCATACCATCAAAAACTCTGCCTAACATATCTTCAGACACACCAATTTCAAGTGGTTTTCCTAAGAATTTAACTTTAGTATTTTTTAAGTTAATCCCTGAAGATCCCTCAAAAATTTGAACCATTGCTTTTGATCCATTAACTTCAAGAACTTTACCGCGTCGCATTTCACCAGTTTGAAGTTCTATTTCAACTAATTCATCATATTTAACGCCTTCAACACCTTCAACAACCATCAAAGGGCCAACAACTTCTGTTACTGTTTTATATTCTTTAATCATTTAATGGCCTCCTTTGTTTATAAGGTCTTCAATTGCTGCTTTTAAATCTATCAAAATTTGATCTATATTTTTTAAATCTTTTTCATTTATATATTTACTTCTTGCAATTCTATCTTTTAAATCTTCAAGCTCTAATATGTTGCTTAAATAAACTCCTGCTTCTAAGGCTCTTTCAGCTTCTCTCTTATATTCAATAATAAGCTTTAACATTTTATATTGTTTATTTAATGAAGTATAAGTATCAACTTCATGGAAACTGTTTTGTTGCAAGTAATCTTCTCTTATAGATTTAGCTACATCAAGCTTTAATCTATCCTTTTCTAAAAGTGCATCGATACCAACAAGTCTTACAATTTCTTGAAGGCTGGCTTCTTCTTGAAGCAAAGTCATAGCTTCTATTCTAAGTTTTCCAAAATCCTCTTCAACATTTTCATTCATCCAATTATCAACAGTATCTGCATATAATGAATATGAACTCAACCAATTAATTGCTGGAAAATGTCTTTGATAAGCAAGACCCGCATCTAATCCCCAGAAAACTTTAACAATTCTAAGGGTAGATTGTGAAACTGGCTCTGAAATATCTCCTCCAGGTGGTGATACTGCACCAATTGCTGTAATCGATCCTATTCTATTTTCATCACCTAAACATTTAACCATTCCAGCTCTTTCATAATATTCTGCAAGTCTTGATCCTAAATATGCTGGATATCCTTCATCTCCTGGCATTTCTTCGAGTCTACCAGACATTTCTCTTAAAGCTTCTGCCCATCTTGAAGTTGAATCTGCCATAATTGATACTGAGTATCCCATATCTCTGAAATATTCAGCTATAGTAATACCTGTATATATTGAAGCTTCTCTAGCTGCAACTGGCATATTTGAAGTATTAGCTATAAGAACAGTTCTCATCATTAAACTTTCTCCAGTTTTTAGATCAACTAGTTCTGGGAATTCATTTAAAACATCAGTCATTTCGTTACCACGTTCTCCACAGCCAACATAAACAACTATTTCAGTATCTCCCCATTTAGCAATTTGATGCTGTGTAACTGTTTTTCCAGCTCCAAATGGACCTGGAATTGAAGCTGCTCCACCTTTAGCTACTGGGAAAAATGTATCTATAACTCTTTGTCCTGTAAGCATTGGTTCAACTGGATTAATTTTTGCTACATATGGTCTACCTTTTCTTACTGGCCATTTTTGCATTAATGTTACTTCTTTATCTCCATTTGTAGTTTCAACAACACAAATAGTTTTAGTAACTGTGAATTCTCCATCTTTAATTTCCTTAATCTTACCTTCGATCCCTACTGGTATCATTATTCTTTGTTCAACAACCGCAGTTTCCTGAACTGTTCCAATAACAACTCCAGGTACTACTTCATCTCCAACTTTTACAATGCTCTTAAAGCTCCACTCTTTAGTTCTATTTAATGATGGAACTGAAATACCTTTTTTCAAGAAGTTAGATTGTGCTGCTTCCATAAATGCATTTAGCGGTCTTTGTATTCCATCAAACATTGATTCAATAAGTCCCGGCCCAAGTTCCACACTTAATGGCTCTCCAGTAGTTACCACTGAATCTCCGGGTCCTATTCCTAATGTTTCTTCGTATACTTGGATTGATGCCTTATCGCCTCTCATTTCGATAATTTCACCAATAAGTCCATTTTGTCCAACCTTACAAACGTCATATATATTTGCTTCATCCATACCTTCGGCAACTACCAAAGGTCCTGAAACTTTAATTATCTTTCCGGTCTTCACCTTTTCAACCCCTGCCTTTCTTCAGTTAACAGTTAATACCTCTTATAGGTATTCTGTGACAATTATCAATGAACAGTTAAGGATAAAAAACAGTTTTTTATTAATATTTCTTCAAATAGATTTTATCTTTCATTGTGAATTTCTAATCGCCTAAGATATTAATGCCTACAGCTTTTTCTACGTTATTATTTATTTTTTGCATACCTATATTTAATGTTCCTTGATTACTTGGAATTAGTATTACAGCCGGAAGCATTTGTCTAGTATATCTTTCAATTGTTTCTTGTATCCCCTCCCCAACTTGTTCAGTTACAAATATAACTGCATAATCATTCTGGGCTAATTTATCAACAGTTATCCTTGCTTCATCACTATGCGTTACTAGAAAAACATCTATTCCTAGAGCCTTAAATGCTAAAACTGAATCTTTATCTCCAACTACACCTATTTTCTTAAACATAAATATC
Source organism: Clostridium puniceum (assembly GCF_002006345.1). GTDB lineage: Bacteria > Bacillota > Clostridia > Clostridiales > Clostridiaceae > Clostridium > Clostridium puniceum. The sequence goes on along the minus strand of NZ_LZZM01000207.1, from coordinate 22,052 downwards.
ACGCAGCCTTTCTCTTACTAATTCTCCAGAAATATCATTTATTTTACCAACCATTATAATTCTTATAATTTTTAGTTCTGTTTCTTTAGCATAAATATAAGCTAGTATTGGCTGAACACCAAAAGGTATTATTTTTGCATCTTTCATAATATTCATTATAAAATTATCAAGTAATTTTTCTAAGAGACTTACTGAACTTGTTTTAGCATAATATTCTATCCCACTTTTTATAAATTCTGCATAATTACTAGTTGCAAGTTTAGTAGATATATTTTGTATTTCATCATTTAGCATATCTAAAAATTTATCACTGTCTATTGAGCCGCCCTCAATAATAACAGCTTTTAAAAATTCTCTATCTTTATTTTGCTTTTTTACTCTTAAAAGAGTTTTCAAATTTGTAGAGTCAATCAGCGCTGCTACATATTTGTCAATAAAAGTATCATTTATTTCATTCTTAATATGTATTAATGATTTAAACATATATTTATCTAATATAATATCAATCATTTGAGAATCATTAGTATTTTCAAAACTAGATATAGTCTCATTAATGCCTTCTTTTATAATTTGCGGGAACTCACTTAAATTCCTATTTTCGATTAATCCCTTTAATTTTGAATACTCTAAACTTCCAACAGGTACTATTAAATAAGATAAATCTTCTTTAAGGAACATTCCTTTTAAAATCACCTTTATATTGTGGTAATCATATTTAATACTCATTAAATCAACAAGAACTTTCACCGGACTTATTTCATACATTACATTAAATAATCTCTTTAATTCATCACCTAGTATGATTTCATAATCATCTGCACTTTTAATACTTCCTATAAGATTTCCATATTCTGTTTCTTGAAGCACCTTCAAAGCTTCATCTGCAGTGATTGCATCAATCATTCTGTCCAATTTTGATTTATCAAGGAGTTCTGTCTCATATACTCTAATTCTTGGTATAACTTGATTAAATATCATTTTATCCATTAGCTAACCTCCTTAACTAAAAAAGCTCTCTTGCTACTTCTTGACTTAAATCATCCTTTAATGAATTAACTAAAGCTTCAAAAGTATTATTTATTTCTATACCCTCTTTTTCTAATATAAATCCACCTTTAAAATTGCCAGTTTCTTCACTTAAATTTACACTTGCTTTTGATTTAAGTTCCTTATTTATTTCTAATAATACAGCTTCAGAAATAATTTTCTTACCTTCATTATTTAAAATGATCTTTTGCTTACCTGTAATGTTACTATTTAAAATTGCAGTCTTAACAAAATTCTTAAAATCATCTTCTGATATGCTGCAAAGAGCTTCTACAGTAGATTGAAAAATTTCACTTATAACTTCTTGTTTTGCTTTCAATTTTTCATTTCTTGCTTGAAGATGTGCATTTGAAATTATTCTTTCTTTTTTTGAAACAGCTTCAATCTCAGCTTTTTCTATTATAATTTTTTCAGCTGCTTTTGCTTCTTCTATTTTTTTATCAATTATTTTCTTACTTTCTTTTTCAGCTTCTGATAGTATAACTTCCTTCTTATCTTCTGCGTCTTTAATAATTTTAGAAGTTAAATTATTTATACTAGCCATTATTTTCACATCCTAATCTTATTTAAATACGGAATTTACTAATAAGAATGATACAACGAATGCTAATATTGCATATGTTTCAACCATTGCAGCTAAGAGTATTCCCTTAGTATTTTGTTCTGGCTTTTTAGCTAATATTTGCATACCCGCTGCAGATGTTTTACCTTGTGCTATTGCTGACCATAATCCCACAATTGCTATTGGCAAACACGCAAATAATAGATATACCCCTTGTGCAAGTGTTGTTTCTGGTTTCAATTGACGAAGTACTAATAATCCAATTACAAAACCATAAAGTCCTTGTGTACCTGGTAATAATTGAAGAATTAATGCTTTACTAAATTTTTCAGGTTGTTCTGATAATAATCCTGCTGCTGCCTCTCCCGCTATACCTACACCTTTAGCTGATCCTATTCCTGACATTCCAGCAGCTAATGCCACTCCTAGTGCCCCTAAAATAAATCCTCCGTTATTCTCCATAAGAAATTGAATCCATGTCATTTCCATTTTAAATTTCCTCCTAATCTCTCTTTAAATTAATATATTTATTTTGGGCTTCAAATGGCTTAAATGGTCTTCCTCCACCATCATAAAACTTCGAAAAATATTCTACATAAGTAAGTCTCAAAGTATGAACATATCCACTTAATAATGATAATAATAAGTTTACTGCTTGAAATATTACAAATAGTAATGAACCTAAAACAAATGTTCCAATTGGTCCTGGAATCATTTTTATAACCATATTAATTGCACCTGCTATAGATCCACCCGCTAGGCCTATAGCCATAAGTCTTGAATATGATATTAAATCACCAAGATAACTTGTAATACCATATAAGTCATATAAACCTTTACCTATTTTACCGCCTATTGTCTTTGCTGCTCTTCCTTGAGTAGCTACTATAAGAATTGCACCTGCTATTCCCCAAAAGCTACATATCGTTTTTAGCATAGATATGTTTAACATTACTCCTGCTACTATTCCTCCAATAGAAATTAAAGTTATAACCCAAGAACCTACATCAAAAAAGGCATCTAATGACCTACCCATTTTAATCAATAAAACAGCTTTTATTCCGAGTCCAAAGAATATTTGTATAACACCAAATGCAAGCGACAATACCAATATTGTCATAAAATCTTTACCAGTATCAATTAACCCCGTAAATTTTATTATATCTCCAAATACTGATCCGTACATTAAACCAAATGTAATTGTTGGAAAGCTTAAATACATAAAAAATTTGACCATCTTCTTGGTTTTATCCTGAAATTCGAAAAATTTTAGTGATAAAAGAGTTGATATAAGCATTAATAATCCATATCCAGCATCTGCAACCATCATTCCGAAAAATGTTAAATAAAATGGCGTTACAAATGGAGTTGGATCTATATCATTATACTTAGGTAAACTATACATTCCTGTAACAGCTTCAAAGGATTCATTTAAATCATTATTTTTTAATTGAATAGGAATGTCATCTATTTCTTCCTCTTTTACTTCTTCAAAATTTAAATAATAGTCCTCACCTAAAATATTTTCAGTTATTATTGTAAATTCATCATTTTTACTAACAGGTATCCATCCTTGTATTAAAGAAACATTTTCTGTCTTTAAAAAATTAGTACTAATATTTTTTCTTAAAATTAAATTAGTATAATATTCATAAGCTAACTGTATTACTTTCATTTCTTCATCATAACCAGCCAACTCCTCTTTTATTATAAATTTTTCTGCACCAATAAGTGATACCCTCTCATTATAATCATGAATCAATTTTAAAGGAATGTCCTCTTCCTCAGACTTAAATGGAGTAAATCCAAAAGTTCTAAGAGAATCTAAAACGTTCATTTCATTTTCCTTATGAGCTAATGCAAAAAAATAAGTTTCTTTATCATCCTTAGACATTATTTCTATATAACAATCATTTAAATCATTTATAATATTTTCTTCACAACTATTCGGAACGCTGCCTAAAAAATATGAAGTTCGTTTTAATTCCTTTAAAGAACTTAAAGAGGCATTAAATCCTTCATAAGGTATTAATTTTTCAACACTTCCTTTAAGCCTCATCTTCTCATTATCTAAATTCGTTAATTGACTATCTTTTTGTTTTATTTTTTCATAAATTGCTTCCCAATTACTTTTTAAGACTTTATCTTCGAGTTCTGACATAGTTAAAGAAATCTTTTCTTGACGTAAAGATTTTATTAACGATTGTTTAGGCAGATAGTTTTCTAAGAACTTTATTGAATATTTAACTTTTAATAATTGTTCTTCACATTTTGCCATATTAGAATCAATTTGATCCTTCGTCAAATCTTTAAGAATTTTATTGTTTTCCAAAAAATTTTCATCTTGCAAATTAATAAACTCAACATTTGAAAAAGCTTGTAACTTTTCAAGGAGCTTTTCTTTTTTTGATTCAAAGGCTAATAATGTGAATTTATTCATTTTAACTATTGCCATGAATTCCCACTATCCTTTCAACCACTAATTTAACAACTTTATTTTTTTTCTTTTCTGATATATTTCTTATATCTCTTGATTCTTTTTCACCTTTTTCTAAAATAGGCGTTGCTTCTTTATTTCCACTTTCAACAGCTTCATTAATAATAATAGCTGCTCTCTCTTTACCTTTAAGCAAAATATCCTCATATTGATTTTGTGCATATGCTACCGATTTTTTAATCATTTCTTTTGCTTCTGCTGATGAATTTTTTACTATTTCTTCTGCTTCTATTTCGGAGTTTTTAATTTCTTCAATTGCTTTTAATGCCACAATATAACCTCCTCATGCGTCAATTCGGAAAAGTAATTTATCTATCCTTCTATATGGTATTAATTACTTCATAACGTCTATTATACACGGTCTATATGGTTTTTACAATTATTTTTGACCTTAAGCTACAAAAATTATGTTATTTATCTATAAAGTATTTTAATTTATTTAATACTTTTATTTATTTCCATAAATTCAAATCCATAACGTATAGATGAAAAACAATATTTAATACTTACGAAAGATGTATAAAATATGGTATTATCAAAAAAACGTATTTTTTATATTTTACGTAGATTCGAGGTAATAAATGATTAGATTTGAAAGAAATACAGAACTAAATATAGCAATGAAAAAACTTATACTGTCCATGGTGAATGTTAATGAGTATGTCACTGATATTCTGAATTATACTGAGATGATTCTTACTCCTAAGAATGAAAAAAAACTAATAGAAATACTGAAAAAATATAACGTTCCTTATGATAGATTAAAATACGACTTAAAAATCCTGACCAATAATCCGTATTATAGGGATATCAAACTTGACAGTGTGTATTCTGAGACCGTAAGATATGAAAAAGCTACCATCAAGAAAAGAACTTTAATGAACATGAACTTCCATAAGCCAATAGGAAAATACTTATTCCACTACCATCCTGTAGGATACTTTGACAGAGATATTGATTTACCGGTTCTAAAAGAAGGAAATAATACAGTATGGATGTCCCCTGCAATCAGTGAAATAGAGAGCATGAGAGATGGAATTGAAAAAGGACATGGAAAATGTATGACTATGGGACTTGGTATCGGAGTCCTGCCATATCTTTGGCTGCTGAAAGATGATGTAGAAAGTGTGACGGTAGTTGAATTCAATAAGGACGTCATCCATTTGTTTGAAAAGTACATCAGACCTCAGTTTAGAACCTATAAGAAATTAGAAATCATTCATGGCAACGCTTTCGACTACTATAACGAAGAGTTCCTAAGTCAATTTGACTATGCATATATAGACTTCTGGGAATCTACTGAAGATGGTTTAGAATTTTATACAAAACTTATGGAAAAGAAGGTAAAACTCTCTCATATTGACTATTGGATTGAGGATTCCATGCTCTACGACGTGAAATATATAATAGCGCCTTACCTTTATACAGTATATGAAGGTAGTAGTGTAATAGATTTTATTTCATCATTTGACGGAGATTCTAAAGAGCTTGCAAAGAAAGTGAACAAATACTTTAAGTCTAAGAATAACGTAATAAGAACAGAAGATGAATTATTAGATATTATACACGGTAAGGATGTTTTGAGAGAGATACTTGCGCAATAGAAAAAAACACCTTGGTTATCATATGATAACCAAGATGATACCTTTTAAATCACCACTTATTTACAAAGCATTTTAATTTCATGTTATTTATAGTTCATTTTATAAACATCTCATCATTAAATTTTAAAAAATTGAGCCGTAATATATTTTATATATTCTGCAAATAAACATATTCATTCTTATTATTAAACACATAATAAGAATCTTCTTCTATTATTTCATCACTTGATATATATCTTTCTATATTTATGTTAAATCTTTCTAAATGATATTCTTTGAACGAATATTCTTCTCTAAGCTTTTCTTTAATGTTTTTCTCTTCATCTTTAGAGATGCTACTTCTTAAAAAGTCTGGTAATCCTCTATTTTTGTAAAATATCAAATAATTAAATCTGATTATTTCATTTAAATGTTTATTACTATCTTTTAGCACTGTTTCATTAAAATTTAAAAACACTTTATAATATTCTATATTTCCTATGTTTCTATTAAAATATCCCTTGTTTTCAAAAAACATTCCTAGACTATAATAAAAATCAAATGGAGAATTAAACTTTTTTTCAAAATATCTAATTATATAATTAAACTTTTGTGAATTATAATATTTATCAACCATCTCCTCTACTTTCTTCAATTTTAATAGTTCCTCATAAGAAACTGTATTTGTTTTTAAAATTTCATATGGTGGATATGGTGAATATTCCATTCCATATTTATCTGCATCTTCTCTCATAGAAGATCCTTTTAATAATTTTAAGAAACCAAGTTGTATTTCTTCTGGTTTTATTGAATAAACATCATTGAATGACCTTTTAAAAGAATCATAATCTTCTCCTGGAAGTCCTGCAATTAAATCTAAATGCTGCTTAATATTTTTTATTGACATTAATTCTAAAACTTTTTCTTTTATATCACTAAAATTAACAAATCTATTTATGTTTCTTAAGATTTCGTCGTTTGTTGTTTGTACTCCTACTTCAAATTGAAATCTTCCTTCTGGAGCCTTTGATAAAAGTTCTATTTCTTCATTCTTTAATATATCTGCCGATATTTCAAAATGAAATTGAGTATTTGTATCTTGTTTGATTAAAAAATCCCAAATTGCCATAGAAAATTTATAATTACAATTAAAAGTACGATCAACAAATTTAACTAACCTTACTTTTTTATCTATAAAATATTTTAGTTCATTTAGTACTCTATTTATTTCTAGAAATCTAACTCCATGACTTGTAGATGAAAGACAGTATTTGCAATTAAATGGACATCCACGTGAAGCTTCGTAATATACTATTTTGTTACTTAAATCTTCATCTTCCTCATATGGAAATACTATTTCATCCATAGACATAAGAGGTCGTTTTTCGTTAGAATAAACCTCATTGTGAATTTTATAATGAAGACCTCTGACCTCATCTAACTTCATCTTCCCTAATTTGTATAAAATAAAATCCCTATAAGTTTTTTCACCTTCTCCTTCAATAACATATTCTCCTATATTATTTTCAAGAAAATTTCTTGAATCAAAAGAAACTTCTGGACCACCATAAAGAATTTCTATTTTGGGATTTACTCTTTTTATCAAATTAGAAACTCTTGAAATAAGTTCTACATTCCAAATATAAGTTGAAAATGCTACAATGTCTGGCTTTTCCTTAATTATTTCTTCTAATATTCGTCCTTCCCTATCATTTATAGTAAATTCTTTTATCTTAGCTTCATATTCAATGTCTCTGGTATAACACTTTAAATATCTAACAGCTAAATTACTATGAATAAATTTAGAGTCAACTGCTGTAATCAGAACCTTCATTTTTAAATTTCTCCTCTACGTTAACATTTGTTTTTGTATACATAAAAATAACAGGTAAGTATATTTTTTTACTTTCTTTTATCTATTAATTTTTTCCCTTTTATAAAAAAAACATCTTCCCACGCTTTAGTTTCCTCTATTTCAAAATATTTTTCAAGGATTTTTTTTATTTCTTCAACATTTGAAGTTAAAAATATATTTAAATTTTTAAAAATAAATTCTTTAATTTTTCCGTTAGGTAATATAACCTTTACTTTATTATTAAATACTTTTCCTCTTTCTTTATTTATATCCCAAATAAATATTTCACCAAACTCATTTAAATATGAACTTATTTCTCTAATTAATTTTTCTTTTTCTAAACTTGTCCATACTTTGTTTAGTTCAAAAAAGAATGTACAAGCATCATATTTTCTATTTTTTAGTTCTACTTTAGTTTCGCTAGATACATAATCTAAAGATAATTCTTCCTTCGCCTCTTTTGAAATATTATATATAATACCAAGATTTTTTTCTCCAACATCTAATATATCTCCTGGTAAAATAGTATTTTCTAAATCAATTACTAATGTCTTTCCCATTTTTTCCTCCTTAATTCATTATAAAAATTTAGTCTTTTTATTTAATAGTGAAACGAATTTTATTTGTTACTTTTCGCAGCAGACTTTATACTATCAGCTTATTTATATCACGCTTTTATTTTAACATTTTTTCCCACACTTTGAAATTTAATAATATTTTATTTATTTCAAAATATCAAAGCGCTTTAATATGAATACTAATCATAGTAAAACAGCTTTATTATTTTAGTTAAAATCAATCATTAATTAATTTCTAAAGTACATACTTTTTAATTAATTTGTTAAATTAAAGCACGTCATAAAAATTGAATATATATAATTTATTTATATTTATTGACATCTATATTAACTAACCTTCTTTGAACTATTTTTTAATTTTAATTTCCTTATAACCAAACAAATCAATATAAGTAAAAGTGTACCTATAAAAATATATACTGACCGAGGGAGATTAAACTTTAAGTTTGAATCATTACTTTGCAATTTATAAATACATCCTATACCACTATCCAATATAAAGATATCTCCTTCTGAATATCTTATTCCTCTTATTTTACTTTCGTCTCTTAACTTTAATAAATCAAATTTAATATTATCTTGAGTTATTGCTCCTATAATATTCTCTTTTCCATCAAAATATATTTTTGTATTCTTCTCTAATATTTTTCCTTCTTTATCAATGGATAAATATTTTATAGTTCCTACATCTGAATACTGATAAATAGGTGGTGAAACTATTTTGTTAGGAGGATTTGCAATAAGTGGAGATATTGACTTTTCACTTTTAAATCTAGGTGAACTTATAGGATCACCTCCGCTAAAATCGGGCCATCCATACCATTTCCCCTTATCAATTTTATAAAGATAATCGAAATCTCTATTTACAGGTCTTTCTCCTATATTCTCCATCCCTCCAATAATTCCAATTAATTTTCCTTCATTGTCTAAATCCCAGCCTTTAATATTTCTTATTCCCGAAGCATATAATGATGGCTTATTATTTTCTAAATTTATTTCAACTACACATGAATTTGCTAAAATTTCAGTTCTTATCTTTTGTCCATTTTCTGATGAATTTCCATAAGGCATAAATCCCCCTGTCTTCTTTTCACCATAATTAATTCCGTTTAAAGTTATATCTATAGAACTTTTATCATAAGGAATATCATCTTTAGAGTAACTATTGTCGTAAGAAGCTATTCCTGAATTTGTAGCACTTCCTATAGATAAGAGGAGCTTAGAATCCTTTATAATTAAATTTCTATCTAAATACTTGCCTTGACAAGGTATATTTTCTAAGATTGATTTTAAATTTTTATTTTTCAAATCATATTCATATAAATTAGTCTTAGAAATGAAATATAATTTATTAGTATAAAAAATTATGTTTTCTATTTTTAGTGATTTAGACTGAAGCAACACTTCTTCTCGCCCATCTTCTCTAATAACTTTAATATAATTATCATAAGCTATATAAGTATTTTTATTACCATCTTTATCAAATGCTACAGCATTCTTGCAGTTCTTACATTCAACACTCCAACCTATATTATTTTTCAAAATACTCATTTTATATTGATTAGAAAATTTATATAATCCAAAAGCTAAAACAACTATTATCACTGAAAAAATAATAAATTTTAAAAATCTCTTCACTGAACTCTCCCCTTACTGCTTTAATTAACCCTTTGAAAAAATTACTAAAGGTCCATTATGTATAATAAATAATATCTTTAATTAAATTATATTGTGAAAATATGAAAATAAGACCTCTCTTTAAAACTCTTATTTATAATAACATTACATAATAAATACAAAAACAGTATAACTAATATTTTTATTAATTTTCCAAATTACAACTTAAGATACTAATTAGAGATTGTTAATGAGTTTTTTTATTCTAAATTTTATATTTGTAACTGTTAAAGATGAAAATATTTTATGCAGTAAATAGACAATAATAATTTACTAAAAAGATTGTAGATTATTATTGTCTATTTATTAAAGCAACAGCATTATATTAATACCTTTTATTTATATGTATTATAAAATTTGATTTATAACTATTAAAAAAAGTACCAGATATACTCTGATATCTGATACTTTTTATAAATTATCAGCTAAATCTTCTAATGTTTTAGCTGTAGAATTTAATTCAGAAATAGATGCTGCTATTTCTTCTAATGCCGCTGATTGGTTTTGAGAAATATCATTAGATTTAGTCAAATTAGTATTTATACTATTTACCGATGATGAAATATGCTTCATAACCGAATCAATCTTCTTAATAGATTCATTTGATGAATTAGATAATTTTCTAATTTCTTGTGCAACAACATTAAAACCTTTACCCGCTTCTCCCGCTCTTGCAGCTTCAATAGCAGCATTTAATCCCAAAAGATTTGTTTGACTAGAAACCCCTTGAATAAAGGTTAAAATTTCATCAGTATCATTAGTTCTTTCATTGGCTTCTATAGTCTCACCTAATATTTTTTCATTCATAGTTGCTAATTCTTGTACTCCCTTAGCTACTTCATCTATTCCTACTGATATTTGAAAAAGAGATTCTGTTAATTGTTTTGTAACGTTCATTACAGATTTTTTCTTATCCAAGCTTTTTGCTACAGCAAGAACTCCAACAACCTTATTTTCTTCTATTATTGGAATTGCAAACGATTTAGCTTCGACACCATACACCTGTTCAGGTATAACCTTTATAAAATTTCTTCCAGTTTTTAAAACTTCAATTATTGCTCCGCCTTCTGGAATTCTATCTCCCTCTTTTGCACTTAATACTAAGTTTTTATTATACTTAGTATATAAATATTTTTCTGTATCTGTTATTGCCATAGATATGTCTTCATCAAAAAGCACCTCTATAAGCGGTAATGCATTATAAAAAAAGTTTATCGTTTCGTTGTCTGAAATCCTATCCAATCTATTTTCCCCCTTATAAAACCATTATTTATAATAACTTTTATAATTCCAATTATATCTTTTTTTAATTAATTTGTAAACTCTTCCTACATCTTGTATTGTTTTGTTGTTAATTGTAAATATTGTAAATTCATATTTAAACCTTATATTGAATATGCTTTATAGTAATTTAAAGGAGTGAATAAACTTTGGATAAAGATAATTTTTTCAAAAATTCTTTCTTACTTATAGCATCTAATATAACCACAGGCATACTAGGTTTTATATTTTCCATCTATCTTTCTAAGGTTTTAGGTGCAGAAGGAATGGGACTTTATAATTTAGTTATGCCTATTTACAATTTATTTATATGTCTTATGACCGCTGGAATAGTTGCCTCAATCTCTAAAATAACTGCTATATACATACAAAAAAATGAACATAATAATATAGTAAAAACTATTCGAGTTGTTTCTCTATTCAATATATCTTGGGCTTTTTTAATAGGAATTATAGTATTTTTTTCCGCTCCAATAATCGGAAAATATGGCGTTAGTGATGTTAGAACAATAAATGCTATTAGAGTTATTTGTCCCGCTATGGTATGCATTGCAATTTCAAACATACTAAAAGGATATTTTTATGGAACATCTAAAATTACTGTACCAGCTATAATTGACATATTTGAAAAAGCTATGAGAATTATAACTGTAAGTTTACTTATTTTCTTAACTCAGGCTCAAACTATTGAAAACATGGTAACTTTAGCTACCATTGCATTATGTATTGGTGAATTTCAAAGCTTGTTTTTTCTTTTTATTTACTATAAATATTCAATTAATAAAGGACCTATTTCTTATAAACCTCCTGAAAGTGGCTTTCAGCTTCTTTTTGATGTGGTAATAATATCAATACCACTTTGTATAAATGGGTTTTTAACAAATATTTTAGGAACCCTTTCCACATTAATTGTTCCTAGACGTTTACTTGCCTCAGGATTTAGTTACGAAGAAGCTTTGAGTATGATAGGAAGATATAATGGTATGGCCTTAAGTATAATAACAATCCCCTTAATTGTAGTTAGTACAATTAATACATTGTTAATTCCAGATCTTTCCCAAACCTTAGTTCTTGGAAAGCAATACGAAGCTTCTATTAGAATAAAAAAAGTTATAAAGCTTTCATTTCTCCTTGGAATATCAACTACTATAATATGTAATGTAATTCCCGATACCTTAGGACAAATGTTTTATAGCAGAAATGATTTAGGAGCATATATTAGATTTGCTTCCCTTACTGCCCCTATATTTTTCCCAGCAGTAACTATGTTTGGAATATTAAACGGACTTAATAAGCAAAATATAATTCTTAGAAATTCATTAATTGAAGCTGTAATTGAATTAATATGTTTATACATATTTACTGCAATCCCTTCAATTAATATCTTTGGATACAGCTTAACTATGTTTATAGCTTGCACAATTGGACTATTTCTTAATATGTATGAAATCAACAAACATATTGAGCTTAATTTAAATAAATCAAATATAATAATATATATTTTGCTTGGATTTTTAACTTTCTTAATTATAAACATATTTTCAAAACACCTATTTACAAATTCTATAATTTTAAATAACTTTACAATAATCGTACTTGTTCTTCTAATCTTTGCATATTTTAGAACATTTGGAGAAAATGAAAATTAATTTATTTTATATCTAACAATATATTTAAAACTAAAAACAATAAGCAAGCATTTGTTTCCGTTACATAAAAATCTTCTGTAATATCAACAAATGCCTGCCATGTTATAAAAAAATATATACCTAATTACAATTTCTATCTTAAATATTAGAGTAATCTTCTTAAAATAAATTATAATGAGAGTTTATTTTTATCATATTCCTTATTTAAGTTTTACTCTTAAAAATCTAGGAAGTAAGTTAAATATTCTAGGCGATATGCTATTTATATCACTCTTTTTAATACCACCAAATAGAATAATTAAATATAAATAAACAAATCCTCCTATAGCAATAATTAAAAGAGTTGTAATTCCCTTTAGCATAGTACTTCCATTTGTTATTTGAATTATAATTGCTATAGGTTGTTTCATAATAAATATTACTCCTGCCATTATTGCTGAAGCTATAAGCGGCTTAATCAAATTTCTAAACAAAGGAATTTTTATTCTAAGAGCCTTTTTTAATGCTCTTTGATTTAATAACATAGGTATTGCAAACCATAAAAAATTACCTGCAACTACTCCTAAAATATTTATTTCTGGAATCCCTACCAATATGAAGTTCGCAATTATTTTAGCAACTATACCAATACTAAATGTTCCAAGAACAAAGTAAAGTTTATTCATACTTTGAAGAATTACAGTTTGTATTTGTACAATTGCCATAAGTACTAGTACCACTGACCCCATTACCATCAAATCAAACCCTTGATCTGTACCATATAATAATTCAAAAACTTCTTTTCCAAGTACTGAAAGTCCTAATGCTGCTGGTATTGTTATTATGAATGTCAGCCTAAAAGCAAAAGTAGTTTTTCTTCTTATTTCCTTTTTATCTTTTAATGCCATAGCAGCTGCAACTGCTGGCAATACGGTTGTCCCAAGTGCCGTTACAACTATAAGAGGAACTGATAATAAAGTCTTATATCTTCCAAGAACTCCATAAAGCACTTGTGATTCTTGCAACTTAAAGCCTGCAACTGCTAATCTGGCATTTACATTTACCATATCCACAAGACTTCCAAAATTCTGAAGCCCTGCACTTAAGGTAATTGGAAGCCCATATTTTATCAATTTTTTAATAATATGTTTAGTTCTAACTCTTTTGTTATTACCTTGATTTTCTATAGCGTCTTCTTCAAAATTCCTCACACTATAAATATAAACCATATAAAGGCATGCAATTAGAGCTCCTACTGAAGTACCAATAGTACCTCCAGCACTACCGTATTCAACGCTTATTTTAACTAAGAAAAATGCACAAGTTAAACTTATTAAAATATTTATAACTTGTTCTAATACTTGTGATACTGCTATAGCAGTCATGCTATTTCTACCTTGGAAATATCCTCTATAAGATGACAATAGTGATGTAACAAATATACTTGGTGCCAACATTAATATTCCATAAGATGCGGCTGGATTTCCAATTAATCTTCCAATAGGAAATGCACCTAACATTAAAATTATAGTTAATGTTGATCCCGCTAAAGCTAGAAGTGTTCTTGATATTTTAAGAGTTCTTATAGCATCATTAGGTTTTTCTAATGCTGTAAGCTCAGCAACCACTTTTGCAATAGCTGGCTGAGTTCCTAAATTTGTAACTGCATATACAAATAAAAATACCTCATAGCAATTTTGATATATCCCATATCCATCAAGTCCTATTATCCTTTGAAGAAGAGGTATATAAAATACTGATATTACTTTAGTTATAAGACCTGCTATTGAAAGAATTAAAAAGCCTCTATTACTACTATTGGCTGATCGCTCTTCCATAATTACCTCCTATCTAAGTGAAAACTTAAACACATCTTGTTTTATTTTTTTAAGTATTGGAGGTAATGCAACTGCTATAGTTTTATTTTTTAAATAACTAAGCTTACCATTAACATCTCTAAAAATTAATTTATAAGCATATAAATATTGATAATCTAAACCATATTTATTTTCAAAAAATGAATTTAATTTCTTATCTCCATATTTATTGTCTCCAATTATAGGGTTTCCTAAATGTGCCAAGTGAGCTCTTATTTGATGACTTCTACCTGTAATTAGATGAATATCTATAAGTGAATATGCACCATTAGTTTCTACTGTGCTTATTTCCATTGCTATTTTTTTAGAATTCTTAACTTCGTTATCATATATTGTTGATATATTAGTTTCAAGATTTTTTACTATATATGCTTCATAACGTCCATCTCTTATTTTACCTTTTGCTAAAGTGTAATAATACTTTTCTATTTCATCTTCTCTAATTGCTTCATTTATACACTTCAATCCTTCAAAACTCTTTCCAAAAATAATCATACCAGATGTATTTCTATCTAACCTATTACATGCTGCTGGTGTAAAAGTCAATTCATTTTCTGGAATATAATCTCCCTTATCATTTAAATATGAAAGAACATAATCTGTAAGAGTTGGCTCTTTACTAGTATTGCTATCTGAATGAACTAACACATTTATCCATTTTTCAAGTATTAACATATTTTCATCTTCATATACAATTTTAATCCCTTTTGGATCAACTTTAATAAACTTGCTTGTTTTATCTTCTTTCTTACTTTGTATGTATTTAATTTCTACTATGTCTCCTTCTACTAAGAAGTACTTTTCATTTTGTTTTCCACCATTTACTCTTATGTCCTTTTTTCTTAAAGCTTTAAAAATTGCACTTAAAGGTACATCCTTTAACAATTTTCTTAAAAATTTATCTAATCTTTGACCTGCTTCATTTGATCCTATTTCTATTTTCAAAATATATCGCTCCCTTTTATTCAGTTAACAATGAACAGTTAACAGTTGCGGTACAATTTCCTTTGTAATTTGAATCATTTTATATATACAAATACCTCACATCTCTATATTTTAATTATTTCAAATCTTTTCAAGGAAAAGTAAGAATCCAAATCTTATATTTGGATTCTCGAACTCTCTCCATGAGATTGTTCATTCATTGTCAAATATCTATTTACAATAAAATTTTATTTATTTTAAAAATATACATTGTATAGTTTTAAAATAAGTTATTCATTCATTGTGCATTGTACCTTGTAAATCTAGTATTGTCAATTCAAATTACTTTGTTAAATAGTTAAAGGCTGCTAATGCTTGAATCGCAACTCCAATTGAAAGACAATCTTCATCTATATTAAACAAATTACTATGAGCAGGTTCTGTAGTTTTCTTTTCTTTGTTACCTGATCCTAAGAAATAAAATGCTGAAGGTCTTTCATTTGCAAAATATGCAAAGCTTTCAACACCCATTTTAGGTGATTTTTGTTCTAAAACATTTTTCTTTCCTAAAATTTCATTTGCGCTTTCACTAATTAAATCAACAAATTCATCATTATTATAAAGACAAGGGTAACTTTCATCCACTTTTATTTCTGCCTTTGCCCTTGACATAGCTGAAATTCCATTTACAATTTCATTTAATCTTTTTATAGCAAAAGCTCTATCCTCATTAGTCATGGTTCTAATCATTCCACTTAAAATAGCTTCTCCTGGAATAATATTTTGAGCAGTTCCAGAATGTAGCGTTCCAACAGTTATAACAATTGGATTTACAGGTGATATTTCTCTACTTACTATTGTCTGAAGTGCTATTACAATATGACTTGCAATAACTATAGGATCAACAGTAGTATGAGGTGATGCACCATGACCTCCTTGACCTGTTATTTTTATACTAAATGGATTTGATGCAGCATTAACCACACCTTTTTTTATTTTTATAGTTCCACATTCAGTTTCTTCATCAACATGAAGTCCAAGAATACAATCAGCTTTTGGATTTTCCAAAACTCCTTCTTTTATCATAGGAGTTGCTCCACCTGTAGTTTCCTCTGCTGGTTCAAATAGTAATTTTACAGTTCCAGAAAATTTATCTTTATGTTTATTTAATAACTTTCCAGTTCCCATAAGTATTGTCGTATGAGCATCATGACCACATGCATGCATCCTTCCGTTAATCTTAGATTTAAACTCACAGGTTTTCATATCTTGAATCGGAAGTGCATCTATATCACCTCTTAAAGCTACAGTTTTATTATTCCCCTCTTTTGTTCCTTTTATGATACCACACACTCCTGTTTTTGCTACTTCAACATAAGGAATATTATTTGCCTTTAAAAATTCTTTAATAGTTTTTGATGTTCTAACTTCTTCGAATCCAAGTTCAGGATGTTCATGTAAATCTCTTCTTATTTCTATAAGTTCATCTTTTATAAGATTAGCTTCTCTCTTAAAATCTATCACTTCTATATCTCCTCCATTAATTAAGTTTATTTTGTAATAACTTGTATTACTGTTAATAGTCATTAATATATCACAGTAAAAATAACAAATTTACAAATTAAATACTAAATGCTACATAAAATTATTTAAACTAAAAGGCTTAATAATAGTTCAATTTTAATGGAAAACTTAAATTGCAGTATATATATTAAAATTTTTTTATTAAACACTACTCCAAAAAACTTCAACTATATCACCATCTTTTATTTTTGCTGTATATGATGATTTTTCTCCATTTAAAGTTAAATTTATTATTCCCTTTGCTATAGTTAAATCGAAATCTATATAATCAAATATATCAACAATTACATATTGTGCTTTCCCCATTAATACTGTATTTTGTCCATTTACGTTTACTGTTATACTTCGAAATTCTTCTTTAGCTATTTGTGCTTCATTTCCAAGCACACTATGATTTTCGTCTAAATTGCCTGTATCATCTATGACCATATTGTTTTCATTTTCATAACTTTCTGTTTTTTCTTCTTGCTCTTCTATTGCTTTAATTTCTTCAGGATTTCTGATTTCTTTTACAATATAATCTCCTTCCTGAATTTCATATGTACCTTCTAATACAGTTTCATTTTTTAGTAGTTTTACCTCTTCTTTTAATACAAATTTCTTAAAATTAGAAACATTTGATGGTAAAAGTACTTCTATTTCATCACCACTTTTTACTATATAATTCAATTCTTCTTTATTTTTATTTACAAGTATTACTGGATCTATATTTATAATTTCTTCATCCAAAAAAATAGAAATTGAATTTATATTTCTAATATGCTCAGATAATTTTGGTGCTGCATCTTTCCCATTTTGTGCATATTCTAATACAATGTTATCTCCAGCTTTAACTTCTGTTTCAAGAGTCCCTTCTTGTCCATTAATTGTAATTTTAGCACTAATTCCATATTCCCCAAAAACAATTCTCTTACATCCATTGTAATTAAATCTAACACTTTTTCCATTTTTGCTTATTAACAATGATGGATTTATTCCGGCTTGAAGCAATACATCCATTATTGTATGTTTATGAGAATTAAATAAACTAATTGGATCATTATTTAAAACAACATCAATAAAATCATTCCCTAAACTTCTTATTGCAGTTAATGCTATTCCAAGAACAGTTACTCCTGCTGAACCTAATCCATTATCCGAAATACATTCTATAACCGCTTGTCTATCCTTAATTGCAATTCTTTGAGAAGGTAATTTTAACTTATCTGCAATTGATTCTAAAATTCCCGGAGTATGTGCTCCACCACCTACTAAAAATACAGCACTAGGTGCCTTCCCACCATTTAATTCTAAAATCTTCTTTGAAACTTCTTCTGCTGTTTTATTTACAATTGAACTAATTAATTTAAACACATCTTCTGACAATATTATGTTTTCCATACCTAAAACATCAATATATGTTATTTCTTTTTCTTTAATGGCAGCTCTTTTTATATATTCTGCTGTATTAAAATCAACTAGATATTCCTGAACAATAGCTTCTGTAATTTCATCTCCAGCCATTGGAACCATACCATATGCTGAAATACTTTCTTTAGAACTTATAGCTATATCTGATGTACCAGCTCCAATATCTACTAATGCTATATTTAAAAGTCTTAAATTCTTTGGAATTGCAGCTTCCATTGCAGCAATTGGTTCTAATGTTAAATTTACAACCTTTAAATTAACCTTATTCATTACTGAATAAAGTGAATCAATTACTGATCTTGGCAAAAAGGTTGCAATTACTTCTGCTCCAATATTTTGTCCCTTATGTCCTGTTAAATTAGATATTAAAAAACCATTTAAATAAAAGTTTTTCACTGAATAACCAACACAGTATAACTTTCCTTCGGTACTCGTAGCTATTTCATCTTCAGCTTTTTTTACAGCACTTAATTCAAGACTTCTAACAATTTCCTTGTCTACTTCTTCATCCTCATTAAGTTCAATGTCTGATCTTACATCAACTGTTCTTAAAAATCTACCTGCTGCAGCAATAGACACTTCATTAAGCTGGATTTGAAGCTCATCTTCTAGATATGCTTTAACTTTTTGAACAACTGATGCGACCAATGTAATATCATGTATTTGACCATCTATCATTGCCCTTTCTTCATGTTCTAAATATTTTTCACATACTACATGAAACTTCTTATCTTTTATTATACCTACTGTTCCTATAATAGATCTTGTCCCTATATCTAATGCAAAAATTATATCTTTTTGATTAAATCTTTTTAATTCCATTTAAACACAACCTTTATTGATTATTAATGCACATTCAAAAATGACAAATCAACATTCTAACTTATTTTATCTGATACCAAATAGATATAGCACCTTTGACTTGTTATTCAATTTCATGTGTCTATACTTAAAATTACATAAATCTACTATAAATTATATATTATAAGCTAATTTCATACAATGATTTAAGACATATTTGCATTTTTATATAAAGATTTATTATATATTATGGATTGCTTTCTGCTAAAATAATATTAGCATTGTAACTGAGCTTGTAATTATATTTAAAATTCAATTATTAAAATGTTAAATTTATTAGAAGGTGTGAGAATATGAAAAAATAGACCTAATAAGCCTTTGTTAAAAACTCCTTACTTGGAAGCTTATCGTAGAATAAAAACTTGTTTAAGGAATATCTATAGTCACATTAATAACTTGTATATTGGTTTTATAGGCTATTTTACTTTAAGTATAATTTCAAAATAAAAATAAATCTGCAATTCTAAAATTCAACTGGTTTTAATTTTATTCATTGTGTTAAATTACACGCTCCTTAAATACCACTAACAATTTTGTAATTTAAGTTCAATTTGTCATAAAATTGACACATTAATATCTTATAATAATATTTGTAAAGTAGTTAAGAAATAATTATTTACCCCTTATTAAATAATTATAAATCAATTTAAAGAATAGTTTATTTATGTAGTAAACTATTCTTTTTAATATTTTCTGTAGTTAAATTTTTATAACAACTTATTTCCATTTGTAAAACAAATAAATAACATTTAAAAGAGTTCTTAAGTCATGATTGCAAAAAATTCATTTCTCTCTTCTAATAAACGATTCTCATTTATTACTTCCTTGAAAATAAAATTATTTCATGACTTTTAAAATAATCTTTTAAATAGATTAAATCAGCATGCTTAAGATTAAAATACAAAGCATTAATATATCATCATTTTAGTATCTTATATATTATTCCCACTATAAATAGTGTAGCAATAACATACAGATATATTGACAACCCACTGCCAACAAAACTTGTCATATTATTTCCATATAATTTATGCATAGGCAATGATGAAATTTTTCCTTTCTTATCAAACATAATTGAAGTATAGCCATCAGTTGCAACATATCCCTTTTCTGTAGTATTAATAGAAAGCTTATCAATTTTCATATTGCTCTTCTTACAAAATGCTTTTATTTTTTCTTCAATATCTTCTTTCATTAAAATTTATCTCCTTTTCTTTCAAATTCATTTGCTCACCTCAAACAATTTAATATTTTTTTGTCTACTTATAAAGACAAGTAATATATTCCTTAATCACTAATTATATGTAAATAATCTTCTTGGATTATATTTATTAACATATTCTTCTCTTGCTATTTCTGTATATTTTAAAACGAAACTAGATTTACTAGTTGTATATCCATCTCTATCATGCTCATATCTTTTCATTGAGTTTAATTTAAGATTATTATATTCTTCTACAATACCTTTGCGTTTTATAAAATAGTCTCTAAAATATAATTTATTTTAATAATTATTATAACCAACATGCAAGTGATATACTTTTTCTGTATAACACTTTTTTGTATATTCGCTATTAAATACCATTTTCAGTTTTAGTTTTTCTTGTGATAACATCAATAACCAGTCATTATGTAATACATGTTGATTCCTCAGCCTACATCCGTATTATCGCATAAAACAGATATTGCTTTTTCTCTATTAGTCTATATCTTCTATTTGCCTAAAATCTTTAATATGATAATCTGCAAATTCATTTAATTTATTAAGTTGTTCTTCATCCCTTTTTAATAGATAAGTTGTCAATATTGTCTTCATACCTAACTTCTTTGCACCCTTTAGTTCACTATACCCACCATCTCCAATAAAAATACATTCTTCTGGTTTTGCATTCATTTTATTTAATGCAATACTATAAATTTCACTTTCAAGTTTTAAAAATCCTGCTTTATATGAAAATATTGCCTCATCAAATAAATTATATAACGGAGACTTTCTCCAATACTTTACATCAATAACATCAGCATTACTTATTAAACATATTCTTTTTCCACTTTTTTTTAAATTTATTAGAACATCAAGAATTTTAGAATCTACTTCTATTAAAGATTTTTTAAATCTCTCTATTCTTAATTTCAATATTTGATTTTTATCCTGATTACTAACTTGTATTCCTATTTTCTCAATAATGTTTTCAATTATTTTTATAGGTACCTTTTCTCCACCAGTTGCTCTCTTTTTATACAATTCATTATCTTCTGCATAAACTTCCCATTGTTCTTTTGTTATTTTTAGCACATCATTTTCATTTTTTAATTCATTATATTTGAGTGTTACAAGTGTAAAAAACAAATCAAAGAATATAACATTTATATGATTCTTCATTTTAAGACCTCGCTTTCATATATATCATCAAATATGCATATCTATGTCCCATTTAATGTTTTAAATCTCACTCAGATTCTTCATCCTTATATTTATTCCAATCAACAACTGAATCATCTTAAAATAATATTACTTCTTAATATTAAAATGTTATTTATTATTAATAAAATAGAACTTCAAATTTTATATTTAATTGTATTGATGATTTTATATATATGTTCTAAAAAATTTTGTTCATTAAGATTTAATTTCTATATTAGAGTGATTGGATAAGACAACCAACTAAATTATGAACTTTCTTAATT
>NZ_LZZM01000206.1 GCF_002006345.1 Clostridium puniceum | reverse complement strand
TTTGCGTCATAATAATAACTTATTACAACTATAGAAGGAGTGAAGGATAGGCTTACAGTAGCATTTCCCTCTGCGGTACCAGCGGCATATCCCCTTCCACCTAAACTTGCTGCTGTAGCACTTCCAATTAGTCCAAATATATTTTTACCATTTGTAATATTTGAAGCTATATAGTCAGCTGAATCATAATATACACCAGTTCCTCCTGCTGGGTCATAATATCCTCGTGGAATATACATATGTAATCTTCCACTTGCAGGCTGCACCTGCTGAGCATATTGCCATACACCATAATTATTAGGTATATTGCCAATAATCTTATTTCCATTTACGTAAGCGGATACACCAGATAATAATTGTGCTGCAGTAGCTAATGCATCGGATGTATCTACGACAGAAGCTTTTCCTTGAATACCAAACATACTTTTATTAGCTTTTATATTTTCACTTAATAAGTTTGGTTCTCCATGTACATACCCATTGCCATTATGATAGCCTTTTGTAATTATTTTATTTGTTGTACCTGGCATGATAATAGCTGCTCCATTGTCTACCATAGAGCCTACAATTGGTCCATTATTTCCTGTCGCTGTAATACCATTTAACATTTTATCAGCTGTTACGTTTCCACCACCTCCCTTACCCAATAATTGAAAATTTGAATTAACAGCATCGTATATAAGATTTGCTATTAAATCTTTTCGTACATTAGTAACTGGGTTTCCAAAGTAATCTACAACATTTTTATTACCCAAACCATTTGGGTTAACCGTTATAGCTCCTGTACTTGCTTCATTGAATTTAACTGTTAACGGATATCCATCACTAAGTATAGTTAATTCAGGAACCATCACTGAATAGTTATTTCCTGAATTAGTTGTAATGTACAAATTACCTTTAAAAATATTGCTTACAACGCTTTTTAATCTTTCATCTATACTCGAAAACGTGCTCTTTGCATTATTTATTTCTGTTCTTACACCTTCCCAATCCTCACTACTTACTAATGATTCACCCTCTACTTTATCAACTTTCTTCCCTAACAGATTTATTATTGTTGTAGCAAAGTTTGGATCATTACCTAATGCATCCGCAATCTCTTTAAAAGTATCAAGGGTCTCAGGTGCTGAATTTATTAAATCTGCTATTTTTTGCAGTACTTCTTCTTTAGTAAAAACAAGATCTTTATCAGCTTTATTAGTTTCGACATTAGCAACTTTATCATCAATTACATTTAATCTAATTCCCAAACTTGCTTCAGTACCTCTAGCGGTTTTAATTTCATTTCTAAAATCACTATCGCCTATATTACTGAACTTAGACAATTTAATAGATCCATTTTGTATTATCATGGCCAAATCATTTTCTTCAGGAATTACCGTTGGATAATTTCCAGGAAACCTGGTTCCTTCATTCATTTATCACACCTTCCTTTCAACTAAATATTTGCCCTCTTGATCTATTAATAATTTCCCATCTTGGTCCACTAAATAGTCAAAATGATTCGATTTGTTATCCAAGTTTATAGTTTCCGTTTTTATTTGTTGAACTGTGATTCTTGAATATCCACCCAAATCAATTTTTTCTGATTGGTCAAAATCCATGTTTATAACTTCTGTCTGGCACACCGATACAACTATTGCAGAATAAACATCAAAGGGAATTTTAGACCTTCCAATGTAATTAACTCTTACTCCTTCTGGCTTTGGAATAATATATTGATGTTGAATAAGTTCTTGCTGTATTGGATCAACGTAACCAGTTATATAAGCATTAAAACTCATGTCTTGATTATCTTCTAATTGCAGATCAAGATCATCATCCTGCCCAAAAATATTATCCCAAATATCATACATTTCTGGCACAGTTCCTCCCCAGTTATTCATAGCTATTTTAGTTTTAAAAACCAATCTAGACATTTCATCATCTAAAATAGGACTATATCCATTAACCGGTTGAAACGAAAGAATCCTACTTCTTCCTATGATAGTTCCTAATTTACCTAATTGGACACCTATTGCATTATCTAAGTCAAAATTGCTATCCATTTCTTTCATAAGCAAATAAGCACCATCTATAATTTCAAGGTTTTTACTAAGCCAGCTAATGAATTTAGGTTTATCTCTATGTTCAGAAGTTATGTTATCTAAGTATTTATCTATTGCCATAACATCCTCCTCTATACTACATTTGCAGTAATCTTATTTATATTCCCTCTGCAAACCTCATTATATTTTAAATTAATGTCACTAGCACCTTGAACTTCTCCTAGTCTAGCTGCAGTAATTGAAGTTATAGAAAACATAGGGTCCATTAAATTAGGCATAGCTTGCAGGGCCACACCCCATAAACTAGATATTGTCAATCCACTTCCTATTTCCATAGAGTTTAAGCAAGTTTGTAAATTTTCTTTTATAGAATTTGTAGTTGCCGTTGTATATCCATTTAAAGATTTAATATTTATGGTTAATTCTATATCAACATATACTGGCCTAAAAAATCTTATTGGAGTTACTTGATTTTTAGAATCTGTTACATTTATAATTATGTCACCGTTGGAAAAACAACCTATACCTTTATGAATAAAAATTGCATTTGCTATATCTTCATTCGCTCCACCTTCTACAACTGCTGTTATTGAGTGTGGTGGTAATCCTCTTGCATCAACTTGATTAGTATCATTTTCATATACTTTTGATCTTGTAACATCCTTTACTTGTGCTACAGCTCCGCTAGTTCCTTCTAGCATTGTCCTGCTAGGTTGCGCAGTACTTAAAGATTGTCTTTTTCTAAGCTTACTATCATCTTCAATATTTGCTCCTAGTTCTGCATTTGTTGAATTGTATACTCCGTTCCATCCATAAGTAGGATTAAATATATTAATTATATCTCCTGGGTTTGCAACAACAGGACCTGGTATTTGACACTTTGCTAACACCTCTATTTGTCCATCACTTGGAATTGTAACTAATGTGGGTAAATCCCATTTGAAACTACCTTTATCTAATACAATTCCATTTTTTATTACAGTATCCGCTACTCCTGTAATTACCACCAGAACAGTGCTATAACTTGCAGATTTTCTTTTTATACCATTTATTTTTACAATTCCATCTAAACCGCTTCCTATTGCTGTTGCGGGGCTTCTATTGTTATAAGACAATTGTATAGCCTGTAAAACGTCATACATATATTCAGAAAGTGTGGCTATTAATTGATAATCTTGACTGTCATTCCCTAAATAAATATCTTGGCCAAATATATTTTTAGCTTCATCCACAATTGAATCTCTTAAGTTAATATATGTATCAATATGAAGACCAGTTGCATCAATGTAAGGTGCAAAATACGCCATATAACTACCTCCTTCCTTTATAAAGTATTAGTTAACGAAATAGTTCCATACTTTGTATTGACTGTGCACTCAAATGAATATGATCTATTTTCAGAATCATAAGAACTTGAGAATTCTTCAATTCCAATTACATCCTGAGTCTCTATTATTCTTTCTTTGATTAATGAATCGGTTATAGTTAAATTGTTCTTTGCTCCTGGTTGTCCTAATATTTGCTGAAAAAGTGGTAGGCCATCCTCGACATCTTCCCACCACTCTCCTTGTAATAGTAAAAGTCTAGTTTGAATTGCTTGAGCAACTGCATATGAACCATATGTTAAATCTTGTTGACCTTTTCCAAATGAATAATCTCCATTTATATCTAATTTTCTGTATCTAATTAGAATCGCCTCCTAACTAATGTGGTCCTGAAGTTTCACCATGAACTCCACTATGAGTATGCGTGTCCCAAATTACCCCATTTAAAACTATCTTATCTGAATGTAAATTAATTTCATTATCTTTTAATTCAATATACGAAGTTCCTGAATTGTTTCTCAACTGGCATGAATTTGTAGAATAATTTGAAATTACATTAGGTTGTGAGTAAAGTCCTATTATTGCAATTGCATCTGAAAGATCATGTCTACGTTTTTCCATCTGGTTTTGTATTCCTCCATGAGTAAACCATGCATCCATACAAGAATCTAAAAATATAACTAAACATTCATCACCTGTCTTGATTGGCATAGTTAAACTGTACCTCCCACTTCTAGGTATAACAATCGGTACATCTAATAATAAAGGTACGTCCATCCATTCTTTAGAAAAGTCCTCTTTTGTAACATTTTCCCTCAATGCTGGCTTGACTGTTACGGTTTGTGTATGTGGATCAAAGTTTTGTATTATTCCAGGACATGCAACCCTCAAAACATTCTTCCAATTATCACCCATACCTCTATACATTTCATCTTCTGAACCAATAATCTCTGATACGTTTCTGCTCATATTTCACCTCTTTTAATTTGATACTGTGGCAATTGCACCACCTAACTGATCTATGGTTTCAAAATTTGAATACCATGATTCTCCTCTTGTATCACCTTCATAAACAATCTTAATAACTCTATATATTCCATCCTTATCAAGTGATCTAAATAATGTTTGAGATGCATTATCACCTTCTGTTGCATAGCTAGCAGAAGGAAGCGTTCCTTTATCTGCATCAACAAGACATTTAGGTCGGCCAAACGATGGATCTCCATATAAAGCATGATATGCAACTTGGTCAACTGGTGACTTTCCATCTTTACCTCTTGCTGCATAAACATATCCATCACCTGCATAAATAGCAACGTGATGACATGAATCTCCTGTGCCCCAAAAGACTAAATCTCCTGGTAATGCATCAGATTGTAAAATAAAATTTCCGCCTTCATTTGCAACTTGTTTGTATTGGGACCATGTTATATCTACTATAGAAAGTCCAGCAACTTCATAACATTGTTTTACAAAGCTAGAACAATCCCAATACGTTATACCATTAATAGTTTGTCCTCTATAATCCTGATTATATTCAACCTTAGGATCATCACATATTCTTCTTGCCTCTGCAATTATAGTATTTCTAGCATTATTTGTTACTGATGAACCATCTGCAGTACCTCCCTGTGGTGATGCATTTGAACCATTTATATCAATTCTTTTTGCTCTTACTGTACTATTATCTATATGAATAAGACTGTTTAACTTAATTTGTGGATTTAATAAACACCTTCCTGATATACCATAGTCGGTTTGTTCAGGAGTTCCTATTAATCCACTTGTAGGAGTTAGCTCTATTATTTCGCCTTCCGGAAGCTCATCTAAACTTATTAAATGCAATCTTCCATCATCCATGTAATATTGCAATTGGTTACTTTTAGCTATTTGTCTTAAATAATCGCTTGCTTTTCCAAAAAATACTTTCCCCCTGGTAAGTTTTTGACCGCTTAATTTCTCTGAAATACTTCCCATATCAATTGGATTTTCAGCTTTATTTGCTATGTGGTCAACTATACTTCTTGCGGTCTGCCCTTTCACTAAGGAAAAATTTGCAATATCAAAATTGATAGCTCTATCTGAATCTAAAGCTATTATTGTAAGCTTGAATGTTGTTCCATTTTCTCTTTCCCTAATAGTTTGCAATATATCTCCATCGAAAATTAATCCGAATTGTGTACCTTCATAGCCTGCTTCTACAGTTACTCTTTTACCATTCATCATGATTGAATTTTCTGTCTTAGCATTCAGATTATAAATTGTTATTTCACTTGAATTAGGCTCCATTTGTATAGTTTTAGTTATATTGAATGTACACCTCAAATCAGACACATCTAATCCGTCTCCATTGGAGTCACTAACTGTAATTCTATACCTTCTACCAAATAATACGTCACCTTTTTTCTGACTATCTGCAACAACTTGATAATTAGTAGCTTCGACAGTTATACTGTTTGAATTACTATTTGCACTGTCTGGACTTGGACTAGTTCCTGTATATTGACTAAAATATTTATTAGCAGCTTCTATTCTATTTTGCATCATCGGTACTCCTGCTCTTTCCCAACAAACGCAAAATGCTTCTGTTAATTCATCAATACTACCATTACCTTTTAAGAAATTATCTAGTTTAAAATTCCCTTTATTAATCCATTGTAAAGTCGCTCCACGTGAGGATGTATTTTCTCCGGTTAATTCACTCCAAAAGAAATCTAATTGATGCTGCAGGTCTGTTCCATAAGCTTCTAATTGTGTCCTTCTTTCATAAGACCATTGGAACAATCCAAAGCCTATTCTATTTCCTGCTTCGATTTGGGTTGGGTCGAAACTACTTTCTTGATAAATATTGCCCATTATAGCAGCTGCGCTTTTTTCCGGAAGTCCTTTATTTCTTAAATAACTCCATACTGTTTGTTCTATGCTCATAAAGTATCACCCCATAATAATAAAAAATCAGTTCCTAAGTTGTATTCATTGGGTTTATCACCAGCTAATGTGGCATCCACCTTTAAAATATAGGCTGAACCAATATTTAAATAACTGTATTGTTCTAAAAGATTAGATCCACAAACAAGATTTACAGAAACAATAAGGCTATCATTTTTAGAATCAAATATATCTAAAACCCAATACTTAGCCTCTGTATTAAATCTTAAGAAGAAATTAAACTTTATTTTCTTACCATCAACTGGTATTGTACTTGTGAATTTTTGATTTGGGCTTGTTGTTAGTGGTATTATAAACAATTTAATTCCTCCTATTTGAATATATCTTTAAGCATACTTGAAAGCATACTTTCATTAGCTTCTTGTGGCTTTTGGTCACCTTCGTTAGATGATTCTGATTTTTGCGGTCTTGCTGAAATTTTTACCGTAGTAACATTTACTACAAATATTTCTTTTAATACAACTGTAGCTTTCAATGCGTAAAGAGTTTTATTATCATCTGGAGCAGCTACAGTTTCTACAAGCATATTTTTATATGTCCCTAATCTTGTTATTGCATTAATAGGTATTCTATCGGATTGTAACTTTTTAAGAACCTTATAGGCATTTACGGATCTACTAGAAGACGTTCCGTTAAATGTGGCAACCGCTGTAGCCGATATATCTTTCATTACATCACTCATGCCTATTTCAAATGTGACTTTTTGAGCTTCCATATAGGCATGATCGCTAACATTAGCTCCTATTTGCACTGGGTGTTCTGTAATGGTTAAATTACTCTCATGATTTATGTTAAAAAAAGCATCAAAAACATAATTACCTTGTGCTGTTGAAAAATAAGTCGTTACTATTTCATCTGCCATTAGTTAAACACCCCCTGCATATTCCTGGTATGTAATCCATTCACTTTATTTGATACTACATTAGCCGTAGAATTAGCATCACTGCCACCATAAACATTAAATGTATTCTTAGTTTCAACTTTATTATTGCTATTTGAAGTTGTATTAACATTGCTATTAGACGTATTATTTGTGGCATAGCTAGAAGGTACAGTGTTAATTCTAGTATTATTACCGTATTCTTTTACTTTGCTTCCTATATTGGACAGCGCTTTTTTATCATTACTAAGTCCAAAAATACTTCCTATTACTGATTTTCCTCCTTCAAAAGCAGTCATTATATCATCTATCAATCCTAGGATTAAAATAAACGGTGAAGCTAACGCCATTACAACCTTACCAAAATTTTTAACCGATTCAGGAAGTTTATCAAACAATTTTATAATTGCAAAAATAGGTGATGTTAATTTAAATAAAACTCCTATAACCTTCCCTACTTCTAGTCCAACTCTTACTATCAATCCAATAATAGAACCTATAGTCTTGCCTATACCTGGCAAATTTTTAACTATCCAATCATTAATTTCATGAATAAATTGTTTTAATTCCGCCAATGGTTCAGCAGCATATTTAAGAATGTAATTACCGATCCATTGAAAAGCTAATTCTCCAAACTGTTTAAGTCTTTTGAATTCTAAAGTTATGCCTTGAATAACCTTAAGATTTTCTGTATATTCCTTAGGAAGTTTTAAGGCTGCCGAATCTTTTCTTAATTGAGTAAATTGTTTCATAAGCGTTGGACTCAGCCAAAGGTCTTGCATTGTTGCATCCATGGTTTTTAATGCCATATCTACTTCTTTGGCATTTTCCTTTGTGGTCCATAATTGCCTAGATAATTTTTCATATTCAATATCTTTCTGGGCCAGTTCAGAAAGATATTTTGTTAATCCTTTTACTGCAGTAACCGTAACCGCAACTGCAGCAACTACAGCTAACACTGACCCTACAGCCCCCATAGAAAATTTAGATAATGCACCTCCACCTTGAGTTTCTAATACTTTTGTTGCATCTTTGGCATCTAATATACTTTCAATTAGATTTTTAGATGTATCTAATAGTTCAGTATTTTTAGGCAATACAGATAATCCCTTATTTTCTTGATTATCTGCAGTTACTTTTTGATTATTGGATGTATTTTGGTGGGTGGCACTTTCAGTTTTTCTCTTCCTATTATTATCTTTTGTTTGTGGTTTTCTTTTTTGATTTGAAGCTTCTTTGTTCTTTTCAGGAACTTCCATTACTCCTAAATCTTTAAATAGTTTTTTTACTGTAGAAATATCTCCAGCTAAGTTCTTTAAAGGAGTTTGTAGTTCCGGAAACAGCTTGCCTATAACCGCACCCGATGAACCAAACAAAGAAAAAAGGTCTTTCATTGAATCAAATGACTCTGAAAAACCTTTTTTACTATTATCATTAAAGTTTTTAATTGTTCTATCTGCTGATTTTATAGACTGTTCTGCATTATTTAGCGAATTTAAATCTACATTAAATCCTATTCCAACTAAATACTCTTTTATAAGTTCTAAAGCCAATCTCTACACCTCCTTTCTAGCAGCTTCTTCAGCTCTACGTTTATTTTCAGAAGTAACCTTTAACATTTCGTGAATGTCTAATAAATCATCAAAATTATAAGTACCGTCCCATAGTTCATGTTGCTTCCAATGTCCAGATATAACCGGAGTCCAAAGAAAGGCATCTATATTTTCGAATTTTGCAGGATTGTAGTCGCCCTGTTGATTAAAGAACTCAACAGGCTTTCTTTGAAAAAACCAGTCACGTTAAATACTAAAGATTGTATTGTTAAATTCATTACTAAGCCTGTATCAAATTCAATATCTAATACACCCCACTTCCCATACTCATCTAAAACTTTTTGTGGCCCAGCAGGAAGTAACTCTTTTACTAACTGCAAACAATTATCTTGAACAAATCTAAAATCCTCTTCTGGCATTTTAAATAAAGTCTTTGTCATTTTAGCTATATTTAAATCATTTAACTTGATGTCTTTTAAATTACTTAAGTCTACATTTTCAAACAAAGGTGTTAATATACCCATTAGTTTAACTGACATATATGAGCCTGTTCTTGCATCTAATTTATTCAATCTAAACTTTCTACCATCCACTTCTATATCTTTATATAATATTGGTTTATCCATTAATTAATCATCTCCTATTCTAAGTTTGTGATATTTCTGCAGCCATAAGGTTCCATGTAATTTGTTGTCCTTGTGCTTGATATGGTCTATCAGCAAGTTTTTGTGGTGATACTCCTGTACAAACTGTGGAATCTCCTAAATTATCAGATTTAATAGTTATGTTCATCTTCGCCCACTCTGCAGCTGGAGCATTATCAACATAGTTATACCATTTCATAAAAAATTTATGGAGCTCAGATGTTTGTTGAAGTGTTATTGCAACACTTCCGTTTTTACCTGCAATTTTTGAAATCATAACATTACCATCTGATGCCGTATCATGTACGGTTTTTTCTTGTGTCATAGATGTAGTTATAGTTCCAACACCAGCACCAGTAGAAGATGCGGCTCCCACACTAGGGTGAGAAAATGAAGCTGTTACATCTTCAAAGCTATAAGTAGTATGCATTTATCTTCCTCCTATCTGTTTACATATACGCCTATAGAAACGTATTGAATTGCACCAGCTAATTTAGCTAAAATGTAAATTGGTGGTGACTTCCTGGCTTCTCTATCTTCTTGAGATTGGTCAGCTATTGACTCTGCTAATATCTTGTAACCTCGTGGTAATACATCTCCTGTATTGACTGTTAAAATACCACTAGTATTCCAAATACCAGAAGAAATAAATCCTGTCGATCTAGCTTTTTCTAATGGTGCTGTAATATAGTTAAGTAGTTTGTCCATACCATCATTAGTTTGGGGCACTTTAGGTTCTGATGCTAATCCATTTACTACTGCAGTTTGAATTCCGTTAGTTAACATATCTAAGTTTAGTAATTCATCGAAATATGTTCCATCTGCCATCTTTCCATCTTCAAATAAGTTATAAACAGAACCTCTATTTATATAAACATTACCATTAAGATTTTTTATTGCAGTAACTTCAGCAAGTGTTAATTTTTCTGCCGGAACTCCAACTTCTTTTTTATAAGCTAATGTATAAGCACTATTTGACGTTTGCTTATTTGCACCCATAGCATACCCCATAATTGCAACGACTGCATCATCTGTAGTTGAGTATTGCCCTAATGTTCTATGAATACTATTTTTCTTTAATTCATCCATTATGTTTCCATCTTCATTAGCTTTTACATCTGAATCATCAGCAGTATAGAAATACGCTGATTGTGGTTCTGCAGTTTCAATATAGTTTGCAACTGCTATAACATCTGCCTTTTCTACTCCACAAACTGAACATACATACCATTCTGTATTAGCTTCTCTGCATAATGCGACTGCTTGCGCTGCCGTTTCTGTTGAGTCTGCTGTTTTATCCCATCTTCCTATGGCTACTTTGTGTGGTCTAGGTGTTTGAGAAAAATATTTTTGTGCTGCTAAATATTCCGGTTCCTTTCCTGTCCATTTATCTGCAGTCATATCAGCTAATTTCTGATATATTTTTACTCTTGCAGTCGTAGCTATTACTTCTGAACTACCAATAATTAACCCTAAATTAAAATTAGTTCTAACAGAGCTAACAGGACCTACGGTAACACTAACATCTACAATATCATTAAGTGATAAAGTTGACATATATACATTCCTCCTATCTATTTGTTATTAACCTTACATCTCCACTTAAAATATAAGGCACTTTCTTTTCTCTTATCACTGCTTCATTAAAGGTTGCTGAAAAATCGGTTCTTTCCCACCATTGAGAATTATAAAGTTCTGGTAATCTCGTAGGCATTGGAACGTCAGTTATTAAGAAAAGATTCTTTTTCTTAAATTCAAGCATATAATCAAAATCAAATATTAGATGTCTGATTATATCTGCATTATCATAAGAATTAGGACCATACAAAAGCCAATCTATTTTATGAACTCTTGTATAGCCTGTTTTCTTATCTGCAATAGTATTATCATCTTTATTGGGATCATAAATTATATTTAATTGCCTGGCCAGCTTATCATCCACAGGAGTTATCCTTAAGAAAACAATATCTTGGTCAATTTTCCATCCCGGAGCTCCACCAGTCGGCCATGCTTTTCTTACTTTCCCCAAATTTTCTTCTTTAGTTGTGTCTATATTAAGCATTTTGCAAGTAATTTGAACAAAGAATTTCTCTATCTCTTTAAGTTTTAATACTTGATCTGCCATTAATCACTAGCCAACCTTTGTCCTATCGCACTAAAATATCCATAATCACTATAAGGATTAACTGAATATATCTTATATCTTTCTTCATGCCATAGTAATTCGTCAGCAGTTCCGGACTCATTAGGTGCGTTTCTAGATGTAAAAAGTTCTTTTACACAATGAATTGCTATTTCTCCTCCTACCCTATCACCTTCCGGAATAAATTCTATCTGTTTTGCACTTGCAATGCTTATTGTTCCTATCATTGGTATTTCAGTTTCTATTTGTTCAAAATCTCCATCCGCATTCCATTTACCAGTTTTTCTGTATACAGGGAATGTTTGTGCAAATCTTGGATCAGTTACTGCAGATGATAAATCAATCATTAAACATCACCATCCTTTACTACATAAGTAATTGATTTTCTAAGTTCTCCTTTATCTATTAATGGCTTGTCACTACCTTTTCTCTTAATAGTATCTTGAGAATTTGGCGCCCAATTATTGGATGGGTTTGTAAACCACTCTCTAGCAATATTTTGACCTTGCATTCCTACTTCATTTAAAGCTGGCGTTACATCTCCACCATTTAAGGCTACCTTTGCAGTATCTTTCATCAATTCGGCTACTTGGTCCTTTGAATTCTCTATTGCCGGTTCAAGTATTGGTCTAGGTGGGGAATTCCATAAAGGAGATCCATGTTCATGTACATATAACTCATGCGCCTTGCTATATGGCATCTTATCTACATCATGCTGCATTTCTTGTATCATACTTTTATTTCTTATACCATTTGTATGAATATACATTAATTCAGCATTTGATATATTATCTCTTTGTGTATCTTCTTCGCTTGGAACACCAACGCACACTGTTTTCTTAGCTAAATCTTTAAGAGAATTTACAATATCTTTCGTTAAATCCTTTGTTATAGCAACATTTGTAAAACCATTAATCATGATATCCCCTCCTTAACGTACGCACATTCCGCCTTTTCCCACGAACCTTCCTATGGTGGCTAATTGAGTTCCATAGGAAGTAGATAGCCAATTCGCCCAGCCATCAATTCCATTAGCTATAGTGCTATAATCCGTACTTACATGTACATCTCCAACACTTACAGAAGACTCCAGTCCTCTAGCTTGACCCGCTTTTATAACTGCTGCTGCTCCACCATTAGGATCTGCCATTCCTTGCACATATAAAGTAAGAAAATGTGCAATAAACCATCCCATAGCTATCTTCCATGAAGTATGCCACCTAGATTCTTTTATAGAAGCATCAGCTAAGTTTAGATACATTTGCATAATTATTTCTGGAACAATAAATTCTCCAGATATATTAGGGCCAAATTGTGGATATTGAATATAAAAATCCTTTAATTCATATTTGGGATTATCTCCAGCTTTTATATTTGAAGCCGATACCGCCACTTGATTCGCATATGTTTCTAAATCTGTATTATACATTTAAACACCTACTTTTTAGTTTCTGAATCTTTTCCTGTAATTTCATTCGCCGGATCAATTAATTCTCCCTTTTCTTCTAAATCTTTAGTTTCATCTTTACTTTTATCTTTAGATTTTGTTTTTGAAGCATTTTCTATAATTTCATTTGAAGTATTAAGCAAGTCTCTTTTCTCTTCTAAAGCTTTAATTTCATCCTTTAAAGCTTGTAGTTTTTCCTGATCTTTTAATACTTCCTCACTAGAAGCCGAATTCTCGAATGGTCTTAATGAACCATCTAAAATTGCAGCTTTATAATAAGCACTTTTTGCAACCCAATCAGGTAATTCACAAAACCCAATCTTTGTTCTACAAATTATTAAATTTCCTTTTTCGTCCTGATCTCCATTGTGAAATCCTAAAACCTTATCAGCTAATACTTTAATCATTTAATTCCCTCCTAAAAATAGCTAGAAGATAATAAAATCCTCTAGCTTATTGTTAAATTATTTATTTTGTTACGCTTAAATACCGTCTATGTAACCAGCACAACTATAATAAAGATACTTAACTTGTGAAAACTGACTTGCAAAAATTGTCTCATATGAACCACTGGTTGTGTTTGGAGCAGTCATAACCCTGCTTAGTGGCACTGGTAAATCTACGTTTACTCTATTTGGTGCTTTAACATATGCTACCATTCTTTGAGTTGAGCCAATACCGGCACCAGTACACCATCTGCAAGGAAAAATTTCTAAATTAATCCCTTGATTTGATGCTATATTATTTTCTAATAAGTAATTTAAAATACTTTGTGTTCCAGCAAGTGTTACAGGTGTATTAGCTATATAAGAATAGTTGGCCCAATCTATTAAAACTCTATTAGCCATACCACTCAAATCATATCCTGAATCTGTAACTGTGTTTGTTAATAGTTGATTAATATCATTCATAATCTCTACAGGTGTTTTTTTGCTCCATAAAGGAGAACCGGCAGCACCATTTACCGCACTTATAGCAACTATATTTGGATTATTAATTAATCCATAAGTACCTGTTTTACTAATTCCTACATATACGTTACGATCAATCATTTTACTGTGATTTAATCTAATACCATCATCGAGTATTTGGGATAAACTTTTACCAACTTGTTGTAGTTTAAGTTCATCAAATAAAGGCGCTCTTAATATCTCCGAAAATGTATGTACTTTAAATACATCTTTTGAAATATCAGCTTGTGATACTGGAATATTAGTAGTTTCACTTCCAATTATAGAATCTTCATCATCTCCAGTAGTTCTATAATCAACAAATACATTAGAAGTAATTGAAGTCCAACCACCTCCTGGTAACATATCTATATCTCTAGGCGCAGTCAATGAAGTTAAAGGTTCTAATAGT
The DNA here is from genome assembly GCF_002006345.1 of Clostridium puniceum. GTDB lineage: Bacteria > Bacillota > Clostridia > Clostridiales > Clostridiaceae > Clostridium > Clostridium puniceum. The sequence goes on along the minus strand of NZ_LZZM01000206.1, from coordinate 22,471 downwards.
CTTTCATCTTGTTTTTCAAGTTCTCCTGTTAAAAATAATAAACCTCCACTTGCACCACTGTCCATACCCGGACCATAAATTGCACCAGGTGCTTGAGCCATTACAACCCCTCTTTGTCCTGAACTCATTATCGAGTCCATTGTTTGCTTCATAATTTCATTCATATCTTATATCCTCCTATTATGCATTAAGTTGAGTTAATAACACTATTTCTGTAATTCCTGATCCATCTTTTTTGCCTGTTGTCCATCTTGCATTAGTAAGTTGCATCGCAGTTCCACCTGATGGTGTAGGCGTTGCAACAAGTGATCCAATAGGTGATATAGTTCCTTCAACTGTAACTATATATACCAATCCATTAGCAGTCGGAGTTCCTTCAGTACAGAGCACAGTTGCAGTTCCTTGTTGTAAAACATCACATGGTGTATTAGGTTCAAACTGACCAGAACCTACATTAGGTCCAAAGCCATAAGTCATAGACTGTTTAACTTCCGATACTGCAATTCCTCCGAAATTAGCAACTGTTGCCTCACTTACGTCTGTTCCGCTTGCACCAAATAAAGAATACGTATTATCAGCATTAGTTACAACACAAGCACCGAAAGGTATTGATGGTTGTGTTTCTAGTCCACCGCCATTTAAAATTGATTTAACAGATCGAGCGTTTATTTTGTTTGAAGGATTACGAGACACTTTACCCGCATATCCTAAGTTTAATGATTTTTGTATAACTGATCCTGGCATAAAATTTTCCTCCTTTTATTCACCTAAAATTATTTATTGTTTTTCATTTTTTCTCCGGCAGCATTCCAAGCCTTACAGCTTTTTTCTGCTGCTTCAGTTGTAGTAAGTCTTTGATGAGCAGCTGCATCCATTGCAGACTTTTTATGATTTGACATATTACTTAAAATACCTGCATATCCATTTACGTTACAAGCTCTAGCATCTTTTACTGTAGATCTAAACTTTTTAGCTGCTTCAGTTCTTGTTTTTTCATCTGGGATCGCCATTATAATAGGCTTCATATCTTGTACAAATTTCTTTAAAGCTGCATCGGCTGCCTTACCTTTTTCTACTGGTTCTTTTTCCTCTTCCTTTTCTTCAGGTTCTTCATCTTTTACTTCTTCTTTTCCATCGAGATCTTCTTCTATAGAATCCATTATAGCTTCAGCATCATCGGCAACTTTCTTTTCACCTACCTTTAATGACTTAACCTCTTCAATTAATGCTTGAGCCCACGCTGGAATTGTTTCATCATCCTTGGCTTCTTCTTTTGGGTCATCATCTTTAACTTCCTTTTTCTCAGGTTCTTCATCCTTTACTTCCTTTTTTTCCTCCTCTTCATTAAATGCATCCATTGCCTTTGCAATATCTTCTGGCTCTGCATCTTGTGCATAGCTTTTTAGCCCCATTGCTGCTAAAACTTGTTTTGTTATCTTTCCCATATATTTTTTACCTCCTAGTATTTGTTTTATTTCCGGTTTAGAATCTTGTATTGCTACCTTGCTACCAGCCCTACCGTTTGGTACAACTGCTACATGATTGCCTATTATATTTCTTTGCTCATACTTACCATCACCAATCTTATGCCAGTAACAATCATAGCCAGAAGAAACCTCTCTTTTTAGATTGTTTTGAATTTCAGATATAAGACCAGCATCTTTTACAATTAAATCAGCAACAAGAAAATCACCATCACGCCTTATATTTTGAGCATGGCCACGTTCAATCATTGCAGTAGTATTAATATCAAGATTTGAAGTTGGATGTGTATTAGTTACTGATTTACCTTCAAAACTTGCAATTGTGGCATCACTAAATAATTCCTCTGGACTTCTATAAACCTTACATAAACTACCATAAGGTTCATTAAAATCAGATGGTAGCTCTTGGCCATAATAATCCATCCAGCCTATTCGACCAATTGGAACATTTAAGCATGTCAAATAACCTTCTGGAGTTACTGACATATTGTCGCTTATTTTATTTCCATAATAACTTAATTTCACTCTATCACCTCCTTTCAAGGAATTTTGCGCATAAAAATAAGCCTTATTTCTAAGACTTATTTATTCATAATATTTATATATTTTTCATAGTCCATTAATACTGATGCATATATCCAATATACTGCAATACATATATTTATCACTGGTAAAAAACTTATGACTATAGCCATTATAAGACCAAACCATTTTTCTTCGTTCTTTTTTAGAGTTATTTTATTTTTGTTAACAAAATATCTAATACAGAATATCATTAATGATAAATAGAACAATCCTATTGATATCAAATAGAAATTAAGCATAACATAGTTTCCCTCCTTATTAATAATATTAACTTTTAATGTAATTCTTTTTTATTTTAAGCATAAAAATAACACCTATATTTATAGATGCTTGCCAGTAATTTATTTCGTAAAAATTTGATTTAGCGAAATAAATATTCATATTTCATCAAATTTCAAGGTGTTTAGGCGTTTATTTTAGTATTTTTATGCATTTATTAATGTTTTATTGCATATTTATTCTAAGCATTTGTGAATATTATTCACTTTTTTTAGTTTCTTTGATTTCTTCAAATTGATAACTAATAAATTCATTTAAATTCACTGCACCCAAAGTACCAAAATGCATTATATTTTTTCTAACATATATGTCTGTATCTTTAATTTTTCTAAAACATAAACTCCCTCTAGTTGTTTCTACCCATAGTTCTGTTTTAACATCCTCTTTTAAATATGAATTTTTTATTTCTTCATTTTCTATTTTTTGTTTTATTATTTTTCTAACTATTTTTTCTCTAACTACTCTATTATTAGATAAATTTATTTCGATAAAAGATGAAACTCCTAATTCTCTCATCGGTATTTCTATGTTGTCTAGCACATTTTTATAAATATAAATATAAGAAACGCTTGAGCTTGCTACATTAAAAAATGTCCTTTCTATTTTCAACTCATCCCAATCAACCGAAGGATTAAACATAATTAGTTTTTGCCAGTAATCAGAAGTAATTTCCTCATTTATTTTCTTTTCTAATTCTAAATCTTTCATCGTAATCTCTCCTTACATAATTTCTTCAAATTGCTTTTTAGTCATAGTTACTATTTTATTTTTGTAATATACTTTATGTGGCCATGTTATAAAATTCAACCTTATAACTGGTTCCGAATAGCATCTGCAATTTGGGCAGTCACCTGCATGATATTTCCCTAACTTTGATTTAACACCAGCCAACTTTTCCGGTGAAGGTGGATCGTTCCAGAATATTATTACATCATCCATAATATCATGTGAACTTCTAACACGTTGGTCCTTACTTGTCCTCCATATATAAATTGGTAATCCTAAACTATCACATCTAGCTTTTGTTAGTGCTGTAGAAGTTTTTGAAACTTCTGTCCTAGCAATTACTTTAGCTTTTGATTCATACATATGAGGAAATCTATTTAGTAAGTCTTCAGCTATATTTTCCGACCTTCTACCTTTCAACGTCTCTTCCTTAACAAAGTTTGTTATTTGTGGCCTTATAGATGTAGGCATACTCTTTATTAATTTTGCATTTCTTTTAATTTGCTCATTTATAGATTTTCCTACAGGTCCATTTAATTCATTCTTAAGAGCTTCATATATTCCTTTACCTTTTGAATTTACTCTTGCTGCTTGCCTCCATGTTTTACCTGAATCCGAGAACAAACTTGTTACCATCTTCAGTGCTGCTCTTTCAGCATATTCATTAAACTCTTTACTCTTTGTAAATTTCTTAATGGTTTTTAATATACTCTTTAAGTCTGTCAATCCAGTTAGTTTCTTCTCTAGCTCCTTGGTGATCTGTCGCAAAGCTTTCTTGTACATTACTTCTATTCTTCGCTTTGGTTCCCATAAATCCTTGGCTGTATTCTTCTTCGGTATCATACTGCATATCATCTCCTATTGGCATATCTCCCATTGGATTTGTGCTATCGTCAGCATTAGCAATATCTTCATCAGTTATATTAGTAAACATATTAGTCGTATAACTAATTTCGTGAAGTTCTGACATAGCTGTCTTTTGACTAATTATTCCACTATCATAAACATCTTTTATTGCACTAACTTTTTTACTTACCACTTCAGCCATTTCACTATCAGATGGTGTTTTAATGGGGTTAAATTTAACACCTAAATCATCCGGAACTTTTCCAAATTCACTCATAAACATGACTGGTAATAGTTTGTTTATCTTAGGTTCCAATACCGATTCTTGTTGTTTTCCTATCATGTCATAATACATATTTTCATCTGATTCGCCTGTTGCGTTCATTCCTGCAGGTGCACGACCAAATAACCTGGTAACTGGTATATCACATGCACCAGCAACATCTAACATAAATGATTCATATATATCATTAAGACCTGCAAAGGTATAATTTAAAGCTGATACTTCATCTTCTTCTCCAATTAGCATCATTGCACTACTACTTCGCAATTGGTTTTGTGCTGTTTTTACATTATAAAAATCTTGTTGCGTATAAACATCTGTTATAGCCATCATTTGGTCAAGTCCTTTAACTTTATTTACTAAAACATTTGCTTGAAATACTAAAGCCGCTATATTCCAACTTGTATTATCTCTCTTGGCCAATTCATCATATACATGTTCTAATTCACTCGTTCCCCAATGCATTTCTGTTTGATCTTCCCAAAACGGAAGCTTTCTGCCTATAAATCGTAACACTCTCGAATGATGTACTTTTTGTTTTATTTCGCCATTAATATCTTTAATTTCATAAAAATCCGGAAGACCAAAGTCTGGATCATTTATATCTGTTATTAACTCAATACCTGGATATATACCACTCCATCTATCCAATACCATTAATCCCTTAAATGAATTAGGCATTATATCGTCTATGTTCAAAGGCTCGTCTAGTATATCCTCATGCCCCTCTATAAGCATTATTGCACCAGCACCACCATACAACCTTCCCCAGGTTAAACTTTCAACTATTTTTTCTTTTACAAGTGTTCTTTGTTCAAGCTTATCAAATCTATCCTGTTGTTCAGGTGTCAGTTCTGCAGATATAGAAAACCAATTTTTACACATATCTTCTGGAATAGTATTTATTATTTTTTTAGCTATCCACGAATTACGATATAAACTGTTCATTAGGTTATAGTTCTGAGTCATACGTCGTATTGGATATTGAGTACCTTCTAGTAATGAATTAGAACCTATCCCTAACCTTGCTAAAGGGTTTTGAAAACTGTCTTGTGCTTGTTTTCTTGGAGGATCAGAAGTTGTTCCTGAATTCCTATTGTTTGCTTTATTTTTATATCTTTTATTCTTACTCAATCTAATAAACCTCCTTTCTTGCGTAAAAAAGAGCACTTAATGTTAAGCACTCTTATCCTTCTATAATTACTTTTAAATATTTATCTAACGTTGGCCTTGATATATTACACATCTTTGCATAATCCGTTTTACTAATAGTTCCATTATCATATATATCATATAAATCTTTTACTTTCTGAGGTATCTTTTTGATTGTTAATTGTGGTCTTCCTACAATTTTACCTTTGGCTCTTGCATTGGCAACTCCACTTTTAACACGTTGACTTATCATATTTCTTTCTATTTCTGAAAATACCCCCATCATCTTTAGCATTCCTTCTGTCATTGGATCTAGTTCTTTTGTACAATCAACTATAAAATTCCCAAATATAAGTTTTAGATGCTTATTCTTTGCAAATTCTATAATTTCACATAGCTGCTTTGTACTTCTCGTAATTCTTGAAACTTCTGTTGCAACTATTGTATCTCCTTCTTTAACTATATCTAATAATCTTTGTAGTTGAACTCTATTGATCTTAGTACCACTTTCATATTCTTTATATATGTTCTTTTTATCTATAACTCCTAAGGCTTTCAAGTCTCTTTCTTGCCTGCCTATATCTTGCTTAGTTTCATTTGTACTACATCTACAATAACCATATACATTATCCATTTTAAGTCGCCCCTTTATTTTTGTAAACTTTATTCTTTATACATGCTTTTCTTTACATTTATTATAAACTCTTTCGTTTTACTTGTAAACAAAAACATTGTAAATAAAATTATTTATATTTATCACCTTTTTTAGCGATTTAAAAGCTATAAATTTTGCATATGTAAATGTAAGTCTTAACAAATGTTTTTCTTTACACATTAGTTATTAATGCTTATTGTAATTCTGCAAGGTGCATATATAAGTCTGGATTTCATAAACTTGTATAGTTCACTTTGTGTATCCACATCAAAAGTATATGTTATTGAACTTACAATAGCTCCTGCATAATTAAGATAATTAAAATCCGGTGTATCTATAACAACTTCCATCATAGATCTCCTTTCTATTAATTTTAAACGCCATCATAATATCTTATAGAATTAGTATCATAAAATTTAACCTGCTCAATTAATGCAACATAACTACTTAAAAACTCTTTTTCCTTTTTATTCTCCTGCGTTAGTGCTCTAATAAGCTTTTGTGGAATACTTATAGAAATTGCATTTTTTATATAAGCAACCATTCTGTCCTCACCATTTGTAGCTATTTCAATGCAATATTTACATGGATTTATATTAAGTTCAATGTTTTCCCTTTTGGCAACATTGCTCTCCAATATATATGTTAATATATTGTTTTCCCCTATTGTTTTATTAATAATGTATTCATATTGTTCGGTAGGTAATAAAACACATATTTCTATATTATTTCTATCAATCTTAGTATTTTTTAATAAATCAATTATGGCTTCATTTATATCTTTTAAAATACTCTCCCCATCTTTTGATTTCCAACTAGTAATATTTTTCTTTTTAACCGATGGATTGTTAGTTAATCCGTAAACTTTTTCCTCTTCAATTCCTCGGTAAACTATTTTATCAAGTGCTTTATCGTAGTTATATTTTATACCTGAATCAACAATCCCACCCAATGATTTTAAAACACTTATTCTGCTTTCACTTGAAGGTATTCTCAAGATATTAGTCCATGGATAATTTTTATAAATTTCTTTATTTACATTTGTCCCTTTTTTAGCTTCAGCAAATCCGCCCCCATATATAACATTTATATCTCTTTTCCATGTTGAAGAAAAAGAAAACTCATTTAATTTTGAATCTATTTTTTCTAGCTCTTTTACCAATTGTTCTAAAGTAACCTTTTCGCTGTTCAATGTTATCACTTGATTCTCTATAAATTCCATTTTGTATCTCCCTTTCTATCTTGCTAACCTTCTTGATTTAATTATTGTTTTAACGAAGTACCTTAATGCATCCGCTCCATGATCCGCAACTTTTACTGGTTTTTCTTCACCACGTTCTGCAGCTTTCGCATCCCAAATATAAGATGTTATATCTCCTATAGTTCTTTTGCATTTATCTTTTACCATTTTTATTTTTCTTTGAGAAATCATTGTGGCTGTCATTCTTATGCCATCCGACACTTCATTATCAGCATCTTTTACTCTTAATCCTCTACTTCTTAATTCAGCTTTAAAACTTGCTGCACTAGGATCTAAAATTATATATCTTGGATAAGATCCTTCTTCAATAAACTTTACCAAATCATCAGCATATTGTTTATCTGTCTTTTGCGCTTGTTCAACTTTACTATCATAGTAATATTCTCTAGGAATCCAAATTGTATCTCCATCATCATAAACATCTAAAAATACCATAGGATTTGTAGTACCATAGTCAATGGCAATATATCTGATAAAACTTTTATATCCTGAAGGTAATTCACTTTCTAATATTTCATTAAGCTTATTCCACATATCGAATATTGCACCTTCAGCCATTACCCATAAACCTAAAATATAACGTTTGAAGAATACTCCAACATAGTTATTTTTATAACGTTGTTTTATTTCTTCAGCCAAAGACAAATTATCATCCATAGTAAAATGTAAATACAAAAGATTTTTTTCTTTAATCTTATCTATCCAATTTACTTTAAACCAATGTAATGGGCCACTTGGATTACAATTAAACCAAAACTTACTGCCTTTTACTGAACAACGTCCTGTTCCTTGGTTAACGAATGATTCTGGCATTAGAGCCACCTCATCAAAAAATATTCCAGCCAAAGTAATACCTTGTATCAAATCTTGGCTTGCTTCATCTTTTCCACCAAATATGTAAAAATAGTTTGTTTTTTTGTTCCTTGATATTTCAATATAATTTTCTGTTTTATGATCCTTGTATTTATATCCTCTGCTTATTAGCATTAATTTTAGTACTGACCATACATTTCTTCTAAAACTCAAAACAGTTTTACCACACATAGCAAAGTTTTCACCATCAAAAGTTTCCATTGCCCACATAACAAAAGAAAGTGCCATAGAAACAGTCTTACCACTTCTTATTGCACCATCCGCTATTATTCCATCTGCATTTTTTACTGGACTTTTGTGTGTCCACCAATTTAATACTTTTCTTTGTTTTTTACTAAAAGGTTTAAACTGAAATATTTTACTTATTATTTTCTTCATCATTCCAATCTTCCTCTACCTTTCCCTCTAATGCCTTTATAAATCCATCATCTTCGGTCTCTGTATTATCATTACCAATAATATTGGTGATTTCTGCTTTTAATTTTTGAACTCTTAGTTTTTGCTCTTCAGTTGCTAAATCCCAATTTTTATGAAGTGATTCTTCATATTGTTTTATGTGACTTCTTAATTCTGCCATAGTTTTACTTTGCGAATCTAAGAATGTTGCTTGTCTGTCCCATGCAAATTGGAACTCATATTCAAATTCTTCTTCTGACTCATCAGTTGAAGTTTTTTGAGTATTCCTATTTTTATTCTTTTTCTTAGATTTCTTGAGTTCCTTTATCATTTCACTTTTACTTTTTACATACATTATTTTTTGACTTGCAATTACTGATGCGAACAGTACATGAATATCAGTCCATAAAATATCTAATGAATTTAGTCCCGCTTCAACAGTTCCCTTTATTATATTTTTAGTTGTTGTTGGAAGATATTTTTTTAAAAAGGATTCTTCTAAATGTTTTGTAGGATCATAATAGTGTCCATATTTAAGGCTATTTAAATTTCCTTTTGGAGCTCCACCTTTATTAGGTGGAAGTTTTTCATTCCAATTATCTTTATTTTTCCACGAACTAATATTGGCAGCACTTTCACCTAAAATTTTTGCAATTTCCCTAGGTGTAATATCTCCATTGTTTTCCATATAAATTTCTAAAGCTTTATCCCTGTTAGAGCTTCTTGTCTTTCCCATAATTACCTCCATAATAAAAGCACCTAGCTTTTAATTAAGCTAGGTGCTTTTATATATTTTTATTAAATTCCTAATTTTAGAATTAAATTATAAAAATAATTGTATTTTTAATAAATTTTCACAGTAAATTTTTGAGTATAACTAGTTCCAGTCTCTTTTTTATTAGGCAGATTTGATGCAAGAAAAGTATAATTACCCGCCCTCATATTAGTGTAAGTTACAGATGAGCTACTTGTTTTAAATGATGTAATATTTCCAGTAGTATTGTTACGTAAATAAATATTAAACGGTCTACCACTAGTCCAACTTATTTTTATACTTTGTCCTGCACTTAAATCAAAAGTCTTATTAGCTTGACGATAAACAACAGTGTCAAAGTACATAGAACAAGTATAAGTTTGTCCAGTTGCTGCTACTACAGTAGTTTTATTATTAGTTTGTGTATTTAAGTTTACCTCCTTTGCATAAACACTACCAGGAAAAGATGTTACAATAATACCCGATAATGCTAATATTGTTAAAAATTTTTTCATATTTATCACCTCGTAAATATATATTCTACACTCAACATCCAATTCCTTCTATTTTTTTAACAAATAACCAATATTTATTAAAATTACAAAACTTCTCTGCAAAGATTATCCAAAGACAATATTACATTCATATATACATTCCTGATTTAATCATCCAAAACCCTCCTTTTTACATGTAGTGATTTTATCCCTAATTATCTACAGAATAAAAGCACCTAGTAAGTTTTACTAGGTGCTTTTATTCTGTCTATAGCTTAACATCTGTGGCTTATGTGCTAAACAAGGTTAAACACTAATGGATGAATATTCTCAAACTAAAGTGCTTATAAGAAATTACACAGTATTAGAAAGGGGGGATTTAACATGAATAAATACAAACTTCTTATTCTATTTTGCACAGTAGTAAACACTATAATTAACATATACAACTTATTTAAATAAAAAATAGCGGAGCTTTTGCTCCCTATTTTGTACATATAATTTATACTTTTTGTTAAAAATAACCTTTGTTCAAATGTTTTTATGCTATAATAGCATAGTACAATTTAGTTGATGGGCTACTGATACCACAAACCCTATAGTTAGGGGGTGGTATGTATGAGTAATGAATTAATGTTGTTATTTTCAGCAGGTACTTTTCTACTTGCTCTGTTAACATTCATTGTTTTACTTATTAATAACATAAAAAAATAGTAGCCCAACCGCAAATTGATCTACTATTTTTGAATGAAAATTTAATTAATGGTATCAGTTGCCTAAACAACTTATTGTATACTACAGGGTGTTACTAGCACTCTGTTTTTATTTGTTAATTTATATATATTATATCACATTATTTAATATTATATAACATTAAATATATCTTTTATTTTGTATTACTTTCTTCGTATCTCTTTATGTATTTATATAAAGTTGTTCTACTTTTAAGATTTAAAAGCTTGGTGAACTGAACTGCATTAATTTTATCATCTTTCCATTGTTTATACAATTTTTCAAAACCTTCTGGTAATGGCTCTAATTTTCTACCTTTATACTTACCTTGTTGTTTTGCCAACAAAATACCTTCAGCTTGACGAGTTCTTATTTTATTTCTTTCTTCTTCCGCTATAGCTGCTAAAACTTCAATTAAAATATTATTAATCATTTCAAATATCCATTCATTTTCTTCTGGAAGATCTATTAATGTTGTTGGGATATTTAAAATCTTAACTCTTATCTTGCTTTCCTTAAAAAAATTCAATTCATCTTTTACCATTTGCTTATTTCTGCCAAGTCTATCCAGTTCCTTTATTATTAAAATATCTCCAGGTCTCAATATAGATTTTAATTTTTGATATCTTTCTCTATTAAAATCCTTACCACTTTCTTTATCTATGTATATATTATTATATTCTAACTCTTTACTATAATCTCTTAGTGCTTTAATTTGTCTTTCTTCATTTTGTTCCTTTGAACTTACTCTAACATAACCAAAAATCATTTCAACCATTCCTTTCATGATTAACTAATCTATAATTATATTATAACTGTTCATTTTGAGTTAAACAAATTCATTGAACACTTTTTAAGGTGATTATGATAAAAATATATATAATTATCTCTAAATATCTATCATTTTCAAGTGTACTCTTTAGGGCATACCCAAAATGTACACTTAATATTACCAACTTGGAAGAACATATTTAACCATTTTTAAAATGGCTTGTTTTTCCAACTGCTTTATCCTTTGATATGATAAATTTAATTTATCCTGAATTATATAATATCTTTTTCGATTAATATAAATATTTTTTATTATTTCTCTTTCTTCAGGCTCTAATATACTTAAGGCATTATTGATTCTTTTTATCTGAATGTCTTTCTCTAATTTTTGTGCAAGCAATTCATTTTTTCTTTCAAACATCTCCTCAGCTTCAGAATAAACGACATTACTCTTACTTAATCTTATACCTAATGAATTTTCATTCCTTCTACTAATTCCCCCATCCAGCTCTTGAATCTTAAAATCTAATTCTTTAATATCCGCTAATGTTTCCTTGTAGCTTTTAATTCTCTCTACAGTTTCATTCATATTTTTCATTAATTTGACACCTCAAATCTATATTTAAAAATATATGTTAATGTGAATATCCATAAAAGTAGGGTTGTTTTTGACCATAAAAATTATTTTTGCAAGATTCCTGGTGCGTGTTTTTCATGGCTATTTTTTTCTTACTTTTTATATCTTCAAGTTTTTTCACTTCAAACCCTTTAATACCAATGCATTAGAGTATTTCAATTTTTCTTCTACAATACCTTATTATCTATAGGATAAGGTATTACTAATTTTTAATGCATATATTAGTAGATTAATTTTAATTTTCTCTATTATACTTAAGCCCACAAAATAAGGTATTGTATAATAAAAAAATAATAAATTTACCTTTTTCTGATAAATTTATTTAATCCACTAGATGCTTCATGCTTCATTGTTCTAATAGGCCATAAGTATAATTTAGTTATTTCTACAGTACTATGCCCTAACATTTCTTTAACTTTATTAATATCGCCAGTTGTTTCATAAATGTTCATAGCATAACCTTTTCTTAAACTATGTCCTGTTATGCCTTCAACTTCTGATATATCCATTTCATTAGTTCTAGTTGCAATTTTCTTTGCCGCACCTAATATTATCTTTGAATACGATTCTCTTGGTATATATGGTGCATTTCCCGTTTCTTTCACTTTCTTAGAACACTTAGTAGTTCTAAACGCAAAATTTCTGTTCTTTTCACCTTTTAAGTAATCCTCCAACAAAGGTTTTAATTCTGGTATTATTTCAACCTCTCTAGGCTTAACTTTTTTTTCAGCTATTTCCTCTATAGTTATGACTACTTCATCACCATCATCATCTTCAGCCACATATTCATAACCTTCTAATTTTGCTTTTAATGCATTTATTTTCTTTTTTTCTGCAATCTTAAAATAGCCACTCTTTAAAAATCCTCTTAAATCTCCAACCCTAAGATCTACAAGGTCTTGCATTCTATAGCCAGTTGTTAATGCTATATTTAATAATATTACATCTCTTTTAGCTTTATATTCATTTTTACTTTCTTGTAATTGATCCTCTATCCTATACGCCATTTCAGGCGTTAATGGAATAGCTGGGATCTTTTTTCTTTCTTTTTTAGGTTTATTAGATATTTTTAAATTTATCTTTTTTCTTTTCATACCGAATGCACCTGCCTAATTGATCCATTTTTTCTTTTGTATGCAGCATGATCCATGCATTCTTTAAAATTATCTGTTGACTTTTGTTCTTTTATATTTTTAGAACCACAATGAGAACATGAAATATAATTCCCTTTTCTAATGGTATCCTCCACCTCTTCTGTAAGTAATATTGTTTCTTTTTTACACTTATTAATTTTACATACATATGATGTATACATTGATCTCATGTCCTCACCTCTTCTCTATATTAATAATTTTTTGAAAATACTTTCTACTACATTTACAACAATACTATTACCAGCCATTTTATACATTCTACTATCTGATCTATCTTTATTGCTATAAAATCGTTGTTCTAATGCACGTCTAACATTCCAATAATCTTCATCATTAAAACCGGTTAACCGCCAGCATTCAAGTGGAGTTAATTTTCTTATCCTACACTGAACTATTTTCGGAACACTATCTGATCCAGTTACTAGTGTAGGGCTGCATCCTAAATCTGAAAATACTCTTCTATTCATTTCTAACATATTAGGTTTTTCAATGCCCCCAACTTTTAAAAGTCCAAATTTGCTAGGATTCTTAAAGTCTACAAGCTTTCTATTTATGTTATTTATGAAATTCTTTATAGGCATATTTTCTTTGCAGTAATATTTTTCATCGATTACTTTTTCTGTAACCTCACTAAGTGGTATATGAATATTCATTGACTCAGGAAATTCAAACATTCCATTATCAATATCTTTTCTAATTGAAATAATAAAAACTCTTTCCCTTGATTGCGCTGATCTATAGTCCTTACTATTGATTAATTTCCAATATGAGTTATATCCCATATCGTCTAATTCCTCTACCATATTATTGAAATCATTAATAAACATCTTGCTTGTAAGGTTCTTAACATTTTCAGCTATAGCATATTTAGGTTTCTTAGCTTTTATAATTCTAAATGCTTCAAAGAGCAAACCACTTCTAGTTTGCCCTTTAATAATTCCCTTTCGCTTTCCAGCTAAACTAATGTCCTGGCATGGAAATCCATATGTAAGGATATCAAAATCATTTAAATTATTTTCATCAACTTTTGATATATCCCCCAAATTAAGACTTTCATCTACATTATGCAAAATACTATATGCATAACTAGCAAATTTATCAATTTCGCAATAATTTACTAACTCAAAGTCGATATTTAATTTTTCTAATGCTTTTTCAAAAGAGCCTATCCCACTAAATAAGCTCAGAAGCTTTATCTTTTGTTTCTTCATTTGTTTTTCTCCTCTAAATTTTTTCATTCGTAAAAAAGACATTTATATTTTTAATATAAAAATGAGCCCCTATTTAATTTAGTGACTCATTGCTTGTATCTCTATATTTTTTTGTTACTCTTTTGTTGTACAGCTCTGTACTATCATCATTTTTCAACTTTTTAGGAACGTCCCAAGTTAAAATTTCTTCTGGAGCATTAACAATTATATCTCCATTTGAATCTGTCTTATATATACTTGGATTTTTCTTTATGAATGAACCATCTGACATACATCTAGTAGCCTCATAATTAATAGCTTTTTCAGTTTCTTTCTTCTGAAGTCTAACTCTCTTATGCTGTAGCTTATATTTATTAAAATTTCTCTGTATACACTTCTCAACTGACTTAACTTTAAGATTTAACTTTTTAGCTATTTCAGAAGAATTAAGTCCTTCATCAATATATAAAATTTTAACTAGTTCTTTATCTATTTTTGAATTCAAGACCAGTTCCTCCTTAAAAAAGTGTATAGTTCACCCAAACCAAAAAAGGAGACATCCTTTACTTTTTCAATGTTGAATTCTATGTATTATTTATAACATCTATTATATTTCATTAAACTCTTTTTGACTAGCTGACATTTTCCGGACGTTTATAGGACATTTTCCGGACGTTTTCCGGACATTTATAGGACATTCTTAACTTAATTCAATTCTTTTTCTATGCGCCTAATATGCCTATCTGATATACCTATTAATTTCGCAGCTTCTACTTGACCATATCCTTTAACAATTCTTAAATATCTTACTTTATCCTTAGTTTTTTTAAGTTTACTAATATACTCTTTATCTTTTTGCGGATCCGAAAGAGCTACGTCTATCTCTCTCTTTATCGTCGCTCTACGCATAATCTCCCTCCTGTTTCTAAAGCTCATTGTTCTTTAACTCTTATATGGCATTTCTATTATGTATAATTTTTAAACAACTAATTTTCTATACTCATTTTTCAAATTTTCTTGAGACAGTTGTGCATATATCTGAGTCGTGGCCGGAGTAGTATGTCCAAGAATGCCTTGTACACCTTCTATTCTCATGCCACCATTTAAAAGCTGAGTAGCTCTAGTTCTTCTAAACTTATGGCAATGTACTCTTTCCTCAACTCCTGCCCTAATTTTAATCTTACATAGAATTAATTGAAGTGCTCTAACCTTAATATGTTGGTGTATTCCTCTATCCGATATAAATAAATACTCCGATTCTCCAATTCTTGAATTAATATATCGTTGCATGTGTAACTTAGCTTTGGTAGAAAAATAAACTATTCTCTCTTTATTGCCTTTCCCTAAAACCTTTATACTTCGCTCTTGCCAGTTTATATCTTCTAATTTGATATTATCTATTTCCGATATTCGGCATGCTGTGCTATCAAGCAATTCAAACAAACATTTTTCTTTTTCTGTCTCACATGCTTCTCTTAATTTTTCAAGATTTTCTGATGTATATGGCTGCAATATTACACGTGGCACTTTAGTTTGTTTTAACTTAAATGCTGGATTCTTAATAATATATTCTTCTGACTGCAACCATCCGAAGAAACCTTTCAAACTTGTTATATATCCATTAACAGTTGAAGCTTTCATATAATCCTCTAATCTTACCCAAACAGTATCTCCAAAAACTGTTTTTCCATTTGAATACACTATTAAAATAAATCTGTATTGCTCTCCTTTTTCATTTTTAGCATATACATAAATTCCTTGCTCATTTGACTCTATTTTTGTTACTGTAGTAACTATTATGTCATTACCTACTATGTGATATAAAGTTGCTCCAATCTTTAATTTTTCAAACATTTTTACTCACTCCTTCCTTGCAGATTAGTATGAAGTAGTATTTTTTATAAATAAAATACCGTAATATTCAATGAATATTACGGTATTATTTATTATTGTGCTTTTAGATTTTCAATTGCTTTTTGTGATGTTTCTAATGATTCATCAAATAAAACAATACTCTCCTTTTCATATTCCTCTTTGAGATCAAAAAATTTCTTAGAATACGCTTGGAACTTTTCCTCTTCCAATGGTGTTGTACATGTTCTATAGAACAGTATTTCTCTTGACAAACTACTTAAATAGGTACAGTATTTCATCATATTAGAATATGATTCACTATTACTTTTCATATTGTACCAAACTGTAACTGTTGATGCTAATGTGCTAGAAATGAAAGCAATAGAAATTGCACTTTCATTCAATTTTAGACCTAATAAAATAGTTGTGAGAGTTGTGAAAACTATTTGAATATTTCTTACCCTTTTAATTTCCCTTCTCTTTATTTCTGCAATAGGAATTCTTTTTTCAACAGTAGTAAGAATAACATCTAATAAATAATCAAATTTTTCTTCAATAGTCATATTTTCTCCCTCCTAATAATAAATCTAGTAAAAATTATAGCATGTATACTGTAACTTTTCACTAAATTATAGTATTTATTGTAAATAATTCATCATAATACCGCACTCTTCAATTTTCAAAGAACGTTTTTTATTAATTGCTGCGTCAAATTTTACAAACTACTTTTGATTGTAGATAGTAGAATTAATCTATTGAGATTTCTTTTTGAATAAAGAACAACACGTAGAAAGCCCATCCATAAACCTACAGTAATTTACACTTTCTGAATTATCGCAATCACCTTCTTCGCTAATTGAACTGCATTTATCACATGCTACAAAGCGTTCTTCACATTCCCTCGATTCTTCGCACGTTTTATTGATATCATATTCACATTTCATGTTACCTCTCCTTATTTTAAAAATTGCGTACTACTTATTCCTTGTAAGTGGTTCGTTTTTCCACCATCTTTTGTTTGTGCATTCACTTTCTAGCCATTTAATCGACCCTGTATCTTTAACTTCTTTCTGAAACTCTCTTACTTCTTTCCTTGGATGGTTAGGAAATTCAAGAAGCAAAGCTAAAGAATCCACTGCTCTTTCTTTTGTCCCAAAATAAACTTCATAATTTGTCATTGTTGCTCTACCTCACTTTCTAACTAAAATTACATAAAAAAATACCGCAAATTCATTTCTGAATAATACGGTATTTAAATTTTTTCATATTAGTAAATTTTTATTACATCACAAAAAGTATCATCAAAGAAATTTTCCTCTAAATTACAGTACTTTATTATATCTTTTTTATCTAAATCTATATTTATCAAAATATCTTTTTTAGTAAGAACATTCTTTTCAATTAATAGTTCGATAACATCTTCAAATAATCTAGGCTTTTCTGCTACTATTCTATTATCTAGCGGTTCATTTTTTCTCCAGTTATTAAAACTGATTCTTTTTTGAAAGTATATGTACTTCTCATCAGAAATAACTTTTAAATCTTTACACTTTCTAACCAATAATTGTATTGATACTTTCCACTTTTCCTTTAATTCTATAAATCTCTCAAAGCCTAAAGAATAGTCCTGAATATCTTCCAAAAAAACTTCACTTGGATACAAAAACTCAGATGCAAACAAATCAGCATCCTTCTCTATTATTTTATCTTCAAAATCATCAATCTCTATATTCTCATGCAAAATCAAATGTCCTAACTCATGTGCTAAATCAAACCTACTTCTAACTGCACACTCTTTATTACCACTAATAAATATATAGTTGTTCTCATCTATCTTTTGAGAAAATGCATCTGTTTTATCTTGATTTATATATTGCCTACTTATTATGAAGCCATTAACCTGCAATAAGTATGCTAAATTGTCTATAGGCTTATTTCCTATTCCCCAATGTTTTCTTATTTCCTTGCAGACATCTATTATAGTTTCTTTTCTATAATTATAACTCTCACCTTTTAATATATCACTTAAATCAGGTAATTTAATACTAGGCAATTTAACAAACTGTTCAAAATACTTAACTATCTCTTTATCAAAAATATTTATTTCTTCTCTTAATAGTTCCTTTGTTTTTTTAGGAATATCTTTACTCCTAAAAAAAATTATTTTATCACTATTGCTCTCTACTGGAATTTTATAAAAGAAACTCAACGGCAAATCTAAAACTTCACTTAATTTCAATAAGTTTACTGTATTTAAACTCATACTATCTTTTTCACAATTAGATATTGCTTGCCTTGTGACTCCAATTTTTTTACCTAATTGTTCTTGTGAAAATCCTCTTAAAACTCTACCTTGCTTAATTCGCTTCCCATACACTTTTCTTTCTGATATACTCATCATATTCCTCCTGTGCCGTCCCACTTACAGCACAAAATATTATCTTAATTCTATTTTATTTCTAAGAGATTCGCCTTTATTTTCTCCTATTTCATTTTTTAACGATTTATCTTCTGGAATTATTTTATCTTCTGTTAAAATAATTGGAATATCTACCGTATGAACTATTTTATCGGCATTATCACTTAAAAATATGATTTGCATATTTTCTAGATTGCTATCACTACCTAAGTTATATGCAAGTATTCCATAATATTTTGCACCTAAATTTACTTTTAATTCATTTAAATTTTCCTCTAAATCATAATTTATTATTTCTATCTGTGGCGTTAATCCATTATTTAATTTAGAGTATTGCTTCATATAATCTTTTGGTTTTTTCCATAAAATATCAACATTTTTTGTGGATTTAATAGTTAATATAATATTTCTTATTTTTATTACTGGTATTTTTTGAGCTAGTATCACATCCGCACTAACTCCATCTGGCCAAAATTCTTTTTTATTGCAAATTATATTCCCTATCTCTCGAATCTTTGAAAACCCTTTAGATGCTGGATATGTTTCTATCTCATATCTTTCGCCCAAATTGGTTCTCTTTTTGTGTTGTAATATTCCTTCCTTAAATACCATATTTAAATATTTATGTAGATTCGAGCTGTTAAGTATTTTGCTAACTTCATTAACATTATCCTCTAAATACTCTTTGTTATTAATCACATCATCACCTCTTATAAAATCAATTATATAAATAATAATATGATTTCTTTCCTTTTTTGTCAACTAACTAAATCTTTTTATTCAAAATTTGATAGCAAAACCTTTAAACTTATTATTTTAATACCATATCATTTTATTCAATTTTCAAAGAACATTTTTTATTTTAATTTACTACGTCCAATTTACAAACTACTTGCCATTGTAGAATTACATATTATTAATTGCAATAATCGTATTTCTTAGCCTTGTATTTACTGTCTTTAAGTACACGACCTCCGATTCCGTACCTTTTCCCTGTTATACCACAACAAGAGCACTTCATTGCATCATATGAACCATTTCTATTTCTTAAAGTTACAAGATTTGTCTTTTCCCATTTATGTTTTAACTTTGGTATGGAATCAGAATCAATAATTTCCGCATCTACTAATTCTCTTGCTGATTCACCTTGTTTTAATGTACTATTAAAACTATTTACCATATTTTCAGCATATTCTTTAGGTTCTTTTGAATCGTCTATATCATATTTTTCTTCCCAAACATAATCACTACTTACTTTTTTATTTTCATTAATATCTTCATTTTCAAACCTCCTTTACTACATCAAATTTACAGATAATTTTTATTACCAAGTTTTAAGATATTCAGCTGCATCACCTTTTTTAACAAACATTCCTTTGCCCATTGCTCCAACATTGCGATAAAATGTTCCGCAATCATCTATTCCATGTAAATATTTATTAAAACCATCTGTAGAATATTTTGTAACTATACCTTTTACTACTTTGCAACCAGTAACATTGTATATTGTGCTGCCAATAGCGGGTAATTCTGATTCAATATTCTTTAAATCAAAAATACTAATTTGATGATACATTACTTTCACCACTCCCTTTCTACACAATATCTATAAACTACTTGCCATTTTATACGTTCTGCATTAATATTGCCTTTTCCAAAGAACTTTGACGATCTTATATTTCTCCCTAATAGTTTTAATTAATGATCTTACTTGTAATCCTGTATCTTCTCCATTTAAGTGCCAAGTACCATAACTTTCTCCAGGTACTTGTAAATATCTACACTGTATTTTTTCATCATCACATTGAAGATTAACTTTACAATGTGTCATAAGCACTAAATTTACATTATCTCTTTTGCTCATTGATCTCTACCCCACTATTCTCTATTTTTTTCAAATTCAATTACCCATACCCAAGGATTTCCTTCCCATGTTTTCGGCCACCTATAACATTCATTCCATAATTCATGAAACCCATCTATATAATTATCTTCCTTTTCACCATGTTTAGCCTTACTGCTATATATTGAACTATAATAAGCCTTTCCAGCGCCTTCCTTCATTGCATCTTCTTCTGTTATATCCTGAATTCTTTCAGCTTTTATTGATACTACTTTAAGAAATATTCTTGCTGCATCTTTTGGCATATGAATTGATGGAATCCAAACATTAAATTTGCCTCTATCTTCGTTTCCCCAATATCCAAATTGGGGTGGTCCATCAACTTTATAGACATATCTATCCTTACAATATCCATCTGGTAACCAATGATCTGCATATGTTTCTCTCACATATAGAATATCTCCAACCTTATAAGGCTTCTTTATTTCTTCCATTGCTATTAGTTTGTGAGTTGTAGTACCATTGGGATTTTTTATAGATGCTGGTATATCATTTTGAACATATACAAGTCTTTTACCATATTTATTCTCAAACCAATCAACATTAGCATTTTCATATTTCTTTTTTATAATTCTCCTGGTGCAAGTCTTTCTATCTTCAATAATTGCTTTGACCATTTCTGTATTGAATAAAATTGGCTTTTCCAATATTCTCCCTCCGATCTATGTATTATTTGTTACTTTGATTTACTCCCCTTTGGTACATCCTCTAATAATTCTTTTTCATCCATTTCAAAAGTTTTACAATAAGTTTTCATTCCTTCATAAATAAAATATTGTTTTTCATTAGAATCGACAAGCTTACTTGCCTCTTCTAGTAAATCAAATATTGTATCTAATGCATTTTTAAATGGATCTGTTTCAAATTCATCTTCATCCATTTCCATAGGTATATTTTTAATCTTTTCTTTTAAACTTTTTAATTCTTCTAATAATTCCTCTAATTCCTTATAAGGCATTGTTACTGTTGCATTTTCTAACATGTTATTTCACCTCTTCTGCAAAATATTGGCACATTGTTATGCCGTCCTTACCTTTACACCACTTACAGTCATCATACTTACATGATTTTGTTTCATGTAATCCACATTTCAGACATATACAATTTTCCTTACATTCATTCATCTATATCATCTCTCTTTCTAATATCCAAATAACTTACTATCATCAAATAAAAACTTTTCTCTACTCCTATTTTTTAAACGTCTATCAATATTTACTTCATTAAATTTCATATTTCTATTAGCTTCCAGAATACTTTTATACTCTATTAAGTGCTTTTGATAAGTTGATTGTTTTATTCCTAATAATTTATAATTTTCATTTTCATTAATATCATTTAAAACTTGTGGATTTTCTTCAAAGAATTTAAATACTAATTCTTTCTTAATCATTAAGCCTCTTCCTTATTTCTTAAATATTTTTATTATCTAAGAAGAGAGCTACATCTAAAACTCTCTTCAATTTACTGCAGTAACCTTAATATTAACAATCCGTAATCCCTGCTAACACTCCTAGTCCTGCAAGCTTTTTATTCTACACTTTTCCCTCTAACCACTTAACACATGTTTCATGTCTATTTTCTTTTTTACATGCAGCAGCTAAGTCACAAATTCCCGCACATCCATTTCCACCTTGACATACACTGCAGAAAAAATACGCCAGTTCATCGTCATTCATTTCTCTTATTGTTTCACCCATTGTTTTACTTACATAGCTAGGTATTTTCTGCAGCACTACTTCACCAGTTGCTACATTTACAATATCATTTTCAATAATTTCTAGAGTATTGCTCTCCTCATAGCCTTTCTGAATTGGTAAATCTTCTATTTTCTCTTTAACATCTTTTATAGATATATTGCCCTTTTCCTCATATTCTTTTAATATTTCTTCTTGCTGATCCTGTGGTAATTTAGAAAGTTCATAGGCAGTTGAAATATTTACTTTTTCTTCTTTAAACTCTTGTTTAAAATCTTCTGTTAAATTTTTAGATATTCTCTCCATCCTTGCAATTTGTGTAGGTG
>NZ_LZZM01000205.1 GCF_002006345.1 Clostridium puniceum | reverse complement strand
TCAAGGACCTCAAGGCGCTCAAGGTGCTCAAGGTTCTCAAGGTGCTCAAGGTGCTCAAGGTTCTCAAGGTGCTCAAGGATCTCAAGGAGTCCAAGGTACTCAAGGTACTCAAGGAGCTCAAGGTGCTCAAGGTTCTCAAGGTGTTCAAGGTTCTCAAGGTGCTCAAGGTTCTCAAGGAGTTCAAGGTTCTCAAGGTTCTCAAGGTGTTCAAGGAGCTCAAGGCGCTCAAGGTGCTCAAGGAGTTCAAGGAGTTCAAGGCGCTCAAGGTTCTCAAGGCGCTCAAGGTGCTCAAGGTTCTCAAGGAGTTCAAGGATCTCAAGGTGCTCAAGGTTCTCAAGGAGTTCAAGGTCTCAAGGCGCTCAAGGTTCTCAAGGAGCTCAAGGAGCTCAAGGCGCTCAAGGTGCTCAAGGTGCTCAAGGCGCACAAGGATCTCAAGGGCACAAGGTTCTCAAGGTGCTCAAGGTTCTCAAGGTGCTCAAGGTTCTCAAGGTGTCCAAGGTACTCAAGGTATTCAAGGACCTCAAGGCGCTCAAGGTATTCAAGGACCTCAAGGCGCTCAAGGTGTTCAAGGTTCTCAAGGATCTCAAGGTGCTCAAGGTGCTCAAGGTTCTCAAGGTTCTCAAGGTTCTCAAGGTTCTCAAGGTGTTCAAGGCGCTCAAGGTGTTCAAGGAGTTCAAGGTGCTCAAGGTTCTTCAATAATATATCTAGGTACAGATCAAGATACTATTGTTACTGGTCATTTCGTTGGACTAGGAAGTTCCGGTACGAACTTTGCACGAAATTCTGTAGTAATACCGGTTAATGGAACTATTACAGGTTTGAGACTAAACATCCGCAATAATATCTTAACAGCAGCCGACTTAGTAACTGCTACGATTGTTATAAGTACAGACGGTGGTTTCACATCTTCAGCCATAGGTACTCCTATAACAATAACTGGACCAAATAATGCAACTACTCCAAATCCTTGCGCATTTATAGATGAAAATATTAATGTAAGTGCATGTAATCTAATATCAGTAGAAATTACTACTAGCATGGGAGGCTTAGCCAGTGGTGTAGCAATTGATATAATCTTGTCTATCTAATAATAGTGTAAAAGTCGTGCTTTTGCACGACTCAGAGTGTCGACAAGTTCGACACTCTGTTCTTATTTTGAATTAATCCAAAGGCTTCATATTTATGAGAGGATATATTTTATTTTCACTTATATAAAATATAAAAGATAAATAATGTAAAAAAATCCTCCATTATAATATGAAAAATATTAATCACATTATAACAGAGGAAAATCTTATTGTGCATTTTTATCTAACTTGGATTCAAATAAGCTAGAATCAACCTACAGTAATGCTCTAATCATCCTTGTAGGTTGATTCTGGCAATATAACTATTTTATCCTTACACGAAGAGCAAAATTGGGCATATTGAATGCATGTTTTTAATGAATCATTTGGTTCCATTGGCCACCATCGGATTGCGCCCATTGGCGCTATAGACGCAAAAGACTCGACTTCTTCAGGAATACGACCTACAACCACTACTTCCATATCTTTAAAGTTAGTTTCTATACCCTTTTTAAGAGTTTCAAACAATTTATCATGCTTAACTTCTGGAAAAAAGTATGGAATTGGAAATAACATTGAGACTTTTGATAAATCTTCATTAATAATGTGAGCAGATTTACATGCAGTATCATCTTCGTTTCTCTCCCATACACGGTTATATGACTCAAACTCATATACTCCCAATTCTTTAACTCTTGTATGAATTCTTTCACTATAATATCTATACAATTCACTTACGAGAATTTGGATCTGCTGATTTCTAGTAAAAGTTGAGTTATCCCCATTTTCATTTCTATATTGTATATAGACTAAATCGGGAATGCATACATACCTAGTACAAAGAAATGACCGAACGAGCATGTCGTAATCATCTGCAACCAATAGTTCTTCGCGGTGCCCTCCAAGCAGATGGTAACACTCTTTTGTCCACGCACGGGGATGATTTGGTAACCCAACTAAATGACGTATGGTAGTCCCATTGATGACAGTATTTCTTAATACATTTTGCCATCGATTCATTTCATGCACCCAAACCCGATAATTTATGCCGTATCCAAAACCACAATCCCAACCATACCATTGTGCATGGTTGCTCCCTACGTATACCTCTGCACACTCCCCATATGCAAAGCCACATTCAGGATGTTGCGTAAAAGCATTTACGATTTTTTCTAGACAATCAAAAGTTAATTCATCATCATGGTCCATTTCCACTAATATCTCGCCTGTACACAAGCCTGCTGCATATCTTTTAGTTGCTCCTATATAACCATTTCGTTGATCTTGTCGATATCTTCTTACACGAGGATCATCTAATATTAATAAGTCTTTGTTGTAAGTAGAATCATTATCTCCTGAATCATCTACAATTACCCATTCCCAATTGGAGTAAGTCTGATTTAATAGAGATTTATAAGGACGCTGAATTTTTTCTTTTGACTTATATGCGGCTGTGAACACTGATACTAATGGAGTATTTGAAGTAAAATGAGTATCAGGTATTATCTTATTTTCAGGTAATGGATTTGTATAGTGGAGCCAGCAGTGAAATAAATAATCCGGCTTAATATCTACTACAGCTCTATAATGTAACCAACGCTTTCTCTCATAATAGGGTAATGAGTATAGTGTTGGAAATAATTCATCTTTTTCTCCTAAAGAAACATAAACACGTGGACTTTTAGGATTTATATCTAATAATGAATCATTAGGTTCATACAATTTCACTGTTATTCCATTTTCGCTAAGCCTTTTTAACATTTCCTCAAATCCATCCAATGTATCCTTCATTGAAACAAATAAATGTGCTGTTAATAGTGGAGTATTATTTGATTGCATGTTTATCCCCCTTTTGTTATCAAATCTATAATTGTATTTCATCATTACTATATCTATAGATTCCCATATTCTAAATTACACTTATACTATCAGTATATATTTAAAACTGTAAATGCATGACCTTAATTTCGGCCGAATATACACACAAGTAAAGTTTTTACTTTGTGTATTTATATGTCTTTATCTAAAATCTTTTTTATATTCCTCTATTCTCTTTATCCATTCCTTAGTAAACATATCCCCTATTAATTAAAAGAATCCAAAAAAGATCATAGTCTTCTGTACCATTACTTATTGTCAATTTTCTATTTACTCTGTGATTGTCTAACCTACTGTATATATTTTTGATTTTTTCCTGAGTATCCGATATATGATTTTTTTCTATGGCATTGTTAATACTTTTATACTTCTCATACGTTTCAATATTACCACTCTTTATTTTATTAATTTCTTGTATAATGTCATTTATATTGTTATAACTGCATACTTCAAATTCTTCATCAAATTCAGTAAGAATAGGACAATGACTATTTGTGAATTTTATTATTGATAATCCATATTTAGAAGCATCTAATAGTGATGTCATACTTCCCATCATAAAACAATCTAAATATATATCTGCCATTTGATAAAATTCCTCTATTTCTGTTACTACTCCTAATGCTTTTATTTTTCCACCTGTTTCAATATTTATTTCATGCCACTTTCCTGTATCATTAGGACCAATAATATAAACTTTGCAATTATCAACCTTATTAACTATATCTTTTACAATATTAAGATAATTATGGCTATTAATGCTTCTAAATTTATAATTGGAAGCAATAGTTAGTATGATAATTTCATTTTCATTTATTTCATATTTTTTCCTAATTTCATTTCTGTTAAAATCTTTTTTAAAGTCTAAAGGTATCGGTAATATGCAAGAATTATTACAACTTCTTCTAGTTAAAGTCAACTTTTGTCCGGAAGGTCTAAGATCTATAACTAAATCAGCTATACTTGCTCCAAGCCAAAAAAGATGATCTCCATGATTCATATAAATTATAGGTGGTCCATCATCTATTCCAAATGCTATTACAGGAATTGGATCCATCATATGCATATGGAGTACTACTATATCCGCCCATTCATATGCTAGTTTTCTAAGCTTTGCAGCTCTTTCAACATATTTATCAGAAACAGCTTCAAGAGAAGAAATCCATCCACCGCTATTTTTTATTTCATCTAAAAGCCACTGTGGAGTACTTTTTATCTGCCACGTAGTAACTAATGAATGGATGGAATCCGGATCACTTTTTATCCAATTTTTTGCAAGTCTTGTATGACCTCCTGTAGAGTATCCTTCGCTCAAAACATGAAGAACTTTTCTTTTTTTACCATTTCTACCTTTTATGATATAATCTTCTGTAGGTAATTTGCTTGCACATTCTAAAAGCATATTTTCTATTTCTGGAGATTGATAAAAATCGGGATGATACACACTCCAAGAAGCCCTGGTTGCAAAATCATAAGCATTTTTTGCCACACCTTCATAATCACTTAATCCTAAGCTATTTTTCATGGAATAAAAATAATTTTCTAAATTTTTTCTATTTTGAACTAATATATTCATAGCCTCTTCTCTGTTGAAATCAAATAAGTCTTTAGATTTAGAAATATTTCTATTTTGTATAATTGAATATTCTTTCAGAAAAATTTGTCTATATTTTTCAGTTTCATTTTGAAGATTATTATCAACTTCACTGCCCCAATCATGAATACACCATGTTTTCTCCTGTCTTGGAACTATAACTTGAAATCCTTTTTTATTAAACTCCATACATTCTGCAATATCATAAAAATATAGGCCATCAAATAGTTCTTCTTTCCATTTTATATCAAATTGTGTCGCTATTATTAGACCATCTACAGCTTCAACAATTTCATACTTCTCTATAATGTTATTTAATTTATAGTACTGTTTAACTCCATTATTTAAAATATCCACTTCTCCTACTTTGCCTACATCATTCCACCATAAACCACTAGCTGGCAATCTTTTAGCTCCAACAACACCAATTAAACCTATTTGTTCATTGCTTGCAAAAATATCCAAAATGTCTTTTATTATGGTTTTATTTATTATATAAGTATTACTATGAAGATAAATTTTATATTTAGCATCTGTTTGATTTAAACCAATATTATAAGCTTCTGCAATACTTTTATTTAATTTTATACTAATTATATCTATTTCAATACCTAACGGAATTTCTAAATCATCAATATATGAATTGCACACTTTAAACTGGTTTTCATTTAAAACACAGATTATAAATGCAATTTTATTATTATTCATCAAACTACCTCCTAAATTATGCACCTATGCTCAATCATATGATAATTTAAACTTTATATCGTTATCAACAATTCATTTAACACTATACTATCTTATGAATATATTGAAAAAAGTGTTCTCCATGTAATCAGATATAAATATCTGATTACATGATTATTGTGAAAATTATAAAGGTGTTTTTATATAATTGAAGTGTTTAAAGAGCTTTATTTCAAACAGTGTGACATGGAAATGAAAGTTTGATGAGTTTAAAATTAACTAGATGCAGGAACAACAAAAGTATCTCAAATCCATTTCTGAATAATGCGATATATTAATTTAATACTTATTTTTTATTCAACTATCTCTAAATCAATAAATTCCAATATTCTTTTAATTCCTTCCTTAAAACTCACATTACAAGACCATCCTAAATTTTGTTTCAATTTATCTACAATTGGTTCAAAGATTATTATACTTTCACTATTATAAGGTATTGCTCCAAATTGCAACTCACTATTTGATTTACAAATATCTTTCATATCTATTACAAATTCTTTAAGTTGCCTACTTTCTCCACTTGCAATATTATATATTCCATCCATACACGATGTATTTGCAAGTAAATACATTGCTCGTGCTAAATCTTCTACATAGATAAAGTCCCAATTTTGCATACATTGGGTTAATTGTATACTTTCATTTTTTTTCATCCTAACTAATGCTGACATAACAATTGTTCCTTTATAATCATAAATACCATATACACTAAATATTCTTGCCCAAATAAATTTTATACTATTTTCTTTAGCCATTTTCTTAAGTGTTTGATAAGCTTTTAATTTTGCTTTACCATATTCAGTAACTGGTTTTGCAGGATAGCTTTCATTAATTTTACCAACACATTTACCATACTCAGCTTGCGAGCCAGCGCCTATAAATGTATTGCATCCTAATCGTTTAGCAACTTTCATAGTATTTATTGCACAATTATAATTTTCATTCTGTAAAATAGCATCATCACGATATGGCATCCTTACACCAGCCCATGCTAAATGATAAAATATATCTATTTTTTTTATTCCAATTCTCTCTATAAGTTTTTCAATTTTTTCCATGCCTATCTCTATAACTGTTAAAAGATTGTTTTTAGGCAATCTATCTAAATTTTTTGAACTTGGTCTAACTACAGCTATAACTGCACAGTTATTTTTAAGATATTCCTTAATTATATGTACTCCTATAAAACTAGTGGCACCAGTTATTACTACATTTTTCATAATTTATAATCCCTCTTTCTTTTTACTAACTTATAAATTAGTAAAACTAGCATTATTAATACTAGTTCTACTGTACTTAAATATTACAAATTTCCATTAATCTATTAAATAAATTTCTATCTAAAAGTGGATCTTGATCATGAATTGGTCTACCCATAGCAAGCTTAGGATACAAATAAGTAGTATCACTTAAGTTTATTTCTATAAAGCAAGGTTTATTATCCACTAACATATTTTCGCATTTTGAAATTTCCTCTATAGAATTTATATTTATATATCTTAAACCATAGGCAATTGCAATTTCTTGAAAATCAGGAGTCGTATAGCCGCTCTCTTTTTTAGTTTGTACAAAATTGGATTCAAAGTACATTTCCTGAAAATGACGAATCATGCCTAATGAGTTATTATTGAGTAATATAACTTTAACAGGAATATCTTCTCTTACTACAAATTGGAGTTCTTGAATATTCATTTGTAATCCGCCATCTCCATTAAAACAAATCACGTTTTTCTTGCTACCATAATATGCACCAATGGCGGCTGGAAGTGAATATCCCATTGCACCATGTCCTCCTGAAAAAAGCATTTTTTGATTGTTTTTCATAACAAAAGATTGTGCTACCCATACCTGATTCTGACCAACATCAGTTGTTATAATTGAGTTGTCTGGAACCTTATACGAAAATTCTTTTATAATGTCATTTTCATACTGCACCATAATGAACTTAAGTTCTTCTTGTATCTTATTACATGCATTTATCCATTTTTGATAGTTGTCTTTTACTTTAAATTCTTCTGTATTCAGCATTGATATTATTTTCTTTAAATCTACAACAAGAGATATTTCATCCTCTTTTATTTTGTTTGTGAGCTCGCCGCTATCAATATCTAATCGTATGATTTTTGCATTCTTTGCAAAAAATTTCAAATTACTTCCAGTTTGTCTACAATCAATTCTAGAACCAAAGCTTATAATTAAATCACTATTTGATATAATAAAATTTGCACATCTATCCCCATAAGCACCTATAAATCCAAAATTATTTTCAATACTATTTGATAATACATCTCTTCCAATCATGCTTGTAACAACTGGAATGCCTATTAAATCAACAAAATTTCTAAACCTATTGCCAATATTTGCAGTATTAACACCATTCCCTACTAAAATAACAGGTCTTTTAGATGATTTCAACATTTTTAATATAGTATTTTTTATATCTTCATAATAACAGGTAGCTTGTTCATCTTTTTTTGATTTATAGCATTTTAAATCTTCTGGAATAATATCAGCGCTTTGAATATTCATAGGAATATCAATAAGTACAGGACCTGGTCTCCCATTACAACTTATATCAAATGCTTTTTCAAGTTCATACTTAATATTATTCTCATTATCGATTTTCACTGCATATTTTGTAATAGATTTTACAATACTTACAATATCAGTTTCTTGAAATCCTTTTTGCCTAACAAGCATGTCTCCCTTTGATTCATAGGTATTAACCTGTCCTGTAATAAATATGCATGGTATAGAATCAAAGTAGGCATTTGCAATCCCTGTAATAAGATTTGTAGCCCCTGGTCCGCTTGTAGCATATGCGATTCCTGGTTTATTTGATATTTGAGCATATCCACAAGCACAGAATGCAGACCCTTGTTCATGATAATTTACATGTGCAAAAATGCAATCTTTGTATTTATTAAAGGAATCAATAAGATGTGTTACCATTCCACCAGGATAACCAAATACATCAGTTATTTTTTTTTCAATTAAAAAAGTTACAATATAATCACTTAACTTCACATTACAATTCCTTCCACAATTGCTTAAATGATTCGAATTTATTTAATAGAAAATTTAGAATGTATAATTTTAACAGCCTCTTTTATTATTTTACTCATGTAGTCTATCATTTCATCAGTCATTCCTGGATATACTCCTACCCAAAAAGTATGATTCATAATTCTATCTGTATTTGTTAAATCACCAACAACACGATATCCATTGTTATTAGCCCTCAATTCGTCAAAACATGGATGCTTTATCAAATTTCCTGCAAATAACATCCTTGTTTGAACACCTTTGCTTTCAATATATTGAACAATCTTATTTCTATCTAATCCATCTTTGCAAGTAATAAGGAACCCGAACCAACTAGGATCAGAATTTTTACATGGAACAGGTAATATGAGTTTATCTCCAACTTCTAATAACCCATTTTTTAATCTTTTAAAGTTTTCTTTTCTTCTTTCGACAAAATAAGGAAATTTTTTAAGTTGTGCACATCCTATGGCTGCTTGCATATCAGTTGCTTTTAAGTTATATCCAAAATGCGAATATACATATTTATGATCGTATCCAATAGGCAATTCACCATATTGCTTATCAAAACGATGTTTACATAAATTATCCATTCCAGAAGGACAAACACAATCTCTTCCCCAATCTCTGAGTGAACGAATTATTTTATTAAGCAATAGATTATCTGTGTATACTGCTCCACCTTCACCCATTGTCATATGATGTGGTGGATAAAAACTTGACGTTCCAATATCACCTATTGTACCTGTAAATTTTTCTTTTCCATTTATTGTATATTGGGAACCAAGTGCATCACAATTATCTTCGATTAGCCATAAATTATTTTTATCACAAAAATCTTTAACAGCACTTAAATTGAAAGGATTCCCTAATGTATGAGCAATCATAACAGCCTTAGTTTTATCTGATAGTGCTTTTTCTAGAATTGTTACATCAATATTATATTGTGGAATTGTAACATCGACAAAAACAGGTACTGCACCAAATTGAATCATAGGAGTAACAGTAGTAGGAAAACCTGCTGCAACAGTAATGATCTCATCACCGCGTTTTACTGCTCTATCTCCGAGTAGTGGCGATGTTAAAGCCATAAAAGCATTTAAATTAGCACTTGAACCGGAATTAACAAGACTACAATATTTCACATTTAAATATTTAGCAAATTCCCTTTCAAATTCATCTGTATATCTTCCAGATGTAAGCCAAAATTCAAGAGAACTATCTATAAGATTAACCATTTCTTCATTATCATAAACTCTTGATGCATAAGGAATTTTTTGACCTTCTACATAATCAGCTTTTTTATGATACTTATCACAATATTCACTAACAAGCTTTAAAATTTCGTTTTTATCTTTTTGCTGCTTTAAATTATCTGACATGGTTTATTCTCCCTCTTTAAAAAATTCTATTATTTGTTTAGTCATACATTCATTAATATCATATTCTCCTAAATAACATTTTGCCCACTCAACTGTTTTTTCAATTGCTTTTTCTACACTCCATCTAGGGGTCCATCCCAATATCGTTTTAATCTTAGAACAATCTAACTTTAAGAAATTCGCTTCATGAGGTCCTCCTATAAATTTATCTTCCCAAGTCATATTTTGTCCCCATTTTTTGCAAAATATATCCACCAAAGTTCCTGTTGTTATACAGTCAGACTCATTAGGTCCAACATTATAATAACCACAATATTTTATATTCTCATATTGTTTTTTAGCTATCATAAGATATGCTCCTAATGGCTCTAAAACATGTTGATACGGCCTAGTTGAATGTGAATTTCTTACGATGATTGTTTGCTTTTTTTCAGCTGCTCTAATGCAGTCTGGAATAATTCTATCATTAGCAAAATCACCACCACCTATTACATTACCAGCTCTAGCTGTAGAAATTGCAACTTGCCCTTCGCCAAAGAAAGAGTTCTTATAACTATGAGTAACGAGTTCTGAACAAGACTTACTATTTGAATACGGATCAAATCCATCTAATTGTTCATTTTCACGATATCCCCATTCCCACTCATTATTTTTGTAGACTTTATCTGTCGTAATATTTAAAAATGACTTTGCACACTCATTTTTTCTAATACATTCAAGTATATTAACAGTTCCCATTACATTAGTTTCATATGTGTAAACGGGTTCTTTATAGCTATCACGTACAATAGGTTGAGCTGCAAGATGAAAAATTATTTCAGGTTTATATTTATTAAATGTATCCATTAGCTTTTCTAAATCTCTAATATCGCCAATTACAGAGTTAATTTCTTTATTAATTCCAGAAATCTGGAACAAATTTGGATTTGTAGGTGGAATTAAGGAATATCCTATAACTTCAGCACCAGCTTTAACAAGTATCTTCAAAAGCCAAGATCCTTTAAATCCAGTATGTCCTGTTACTAAAACTTTCTTTCCTTTATAAAATTCCAAATCTATCACCATTTTTTCCATGGAGCCTCCCCACTTTCCCACAAAGCTTCAAGTTGTTGCTTATCTCTTTGTGTATCCATGCACTTCCAAAACCCTTCATGTTTATATGCCATGAGTTCCCCCATCTTAGCAGCTGTTTCTAGTGGAGCTTTTTCAAATACTGTACTATCTCCTTCAATATAATCAAAAATCTCAGGATTAAGCACCATAAATCCCCCATTAATCATGCCACCATCATCAGCATTTTTTTCACGAAAGGCATTAATTACATTATCCTTATTAATATCAAGAACACCAAATCTTTGCTCTACATTTATTGCTGTCATAGTAGCTATTTTTCCATGAGATTCATGAAATTTAACAAGTTCAGCAATATTAACATCACTAACTCCATCTCCGTATGTAAGCATAAATGGGGATTTATTGATGTATTTTTGTATTCTTTTAATACGTCCGCCTGTCATAGTATTAAGACCTGTATCAACTAACGTAACTTGCCAAGGTTCAGAAAAATTATTGTGTACAGTCATCTTATTCTTTTTAACAAAGTCAAATGTAACATCACTTCTATATAAATAATAATCTGCAAAATACTCTTTAATCATATGAGCCTTGTATCCACAACAAATTACAAAATCATTGTATCCATAATGTGAATATATCTTCATAATATGCCATAGAATAGGCATATCTCCAATTTCAATCATTGGCTTTGGTCTTAAGTGACTTTCCTCTGAAATTCTTGTTCCAAATCCACCTGCTAATATTACAGCTTTCATTTCTAGCTCCTTTATCAATATTCAACTTAAAATTTTATCTATAACAGTATTATCTTATGAATATACTGAAAAAAGTGTGCTACTCTGCAACCATATATAAGTATTGATTACAGGATTGTTTTGTAAAATTATAAAGGTGTTTATAAGTATTATTTAGAAAAAAATAGATAATTATAAAATATGCAAGTATTAGGGACTATTTATTTTTTTGTATTCAAATACATTAAATTATCATACCATATATTATGAAATTCTTGGGTTTGTGATTACTAGTTTATGTATGATAAAAGCTATTTAGCAGAAGTGGAATTTAAAAATATTAAACATTATTATTAAGGGGGAATTAATAAATGACTATCGAAAAGAGATTAAATAATATTTCCTGTAAAGAATATTGCGATATTCATAATATGAAATATTCAATTATATTAAAACAGCATTATCAGAAAATATATATACCTAACTATAGAGAGAAACCGGAAGCTATTAATTATATGAATGTAGTAAAATACCCAGAAATTTTTATTTCCGAATTAAATAATGTTAATATAATTGGCGCAAATTATATAATTTTTGATGAAAATAATTATTGTATTTATGATCTACCACTAAAAGATGATGAAAATAAGTTTGATTTAAGATGTAATAATACAATATATGTAGATAAAAATAATACTTGTATTAACTATAATGAACCTATTGAAACTATTGAAGAAGGAATAATGCTAGTAGGTGCTTGTTCTTATAATTTTTCTCATTTTCATACAGAAGTGTTGTCTAAATTATGCCTTATTAATGGAGTAGATGAATATAATAATGTCCCAATATTGATAGATGAAATTTGCCTTAGAACACCACAGTTTCTAGAAGAGTTAGAAATGCTTAATAAAAATGGTCGTAAAATAATTTCTATAAAAAAATGGTGCTGCTATAATATAGAAAAATTAATATACATTTCAGATTTAGCGATTTATCCGTTTCAGATTAAAGAAGGTTATTTGTTAAAAAATAAAGATTGTGTTATGGATGATTTATGCATCAAACTATTAAATGAAAATTTGTCAATTAAAAGTAATATATTTAGGAAAATATTTATCTCTAGACGAAATACTCCTAACCCTAGATTAGAAAATCAGGATATTGTTGAACAGATTTTTTCAGAAAATGGTTATGAAATCATTTTTCCTGAAGCAATGCCTTTCTATGATAAATTGAAAATATTTTCTGAAGCTGAATTTATAGCAGGTGCATACGGCGCTGGATTTACAAATATTGTATTTGCTAATAAAAATGCAAAAATCATATGTATACAACCAAAAGCAATAGAATGGCCTTGGATTTCAAATATAGCTGGTATATTAGGACAACATTGCTACTTTTTAGATGCAGAACTTTCTAAAGAAACACCATTTAGGTATTATCAGAATAGCTTTAAATTGGATGAAGAATTTCTAAAAAAATTTTTAAAAATTATGAAATAGCCGCATTTTAAGCCTTGAGTTAAAATAAACCTTCACCCAAGGCTTATTTTTAGATTCATGATCTTTATGTTAAATACTTGTATATTGAACATTTTTTCAATATATGCATACGATAAAATGAAATAAAGTAACTGTAAGAGAAAGGTTATATTGATAGGTGGGGATATGAGTAAATGTATAATTTCAGATACTGCTACAGTTAAAGAAAATGTTATTATTGGTAATAATGTACTCATTGAAGATAATTGTTTTATAGACCATGGAGTAATAATAAGAGATAATGTTCATATAAAAAAAGGAAGCTTCATAGGAGCGAGATGTATTCTTGGAGAATACTTAATGGATTTTTATTCTGATAGGATAAATAAAATTAATCCTTTAATTATAGGAGAAAATTCGTTAATTAGGAGTGAAACAATTATTTATGGTAATACAACTATAGGAAATAACTTTCAAACTGGTCACAGAGTGACTATTAGAGAAAGCTCAATAATAGGTAATAATGTTAGAATAGGAACCTCATCTGATGTGCAAGAAGAATGTATTATAGGTAATTATGTAAGTCTTCATAGTAACGTATTTGTAGGTGAGAAAAGTTTAATAAAAAATTTTGTTTGGATTTTTCCGCATGTAATATTGACTAATGATCCTACCCCACCCTCACAAATTATAATAGGCGCTACTTTAGAAGATTATTCAGTAGTTGCCGCCGGAAGTATAATTTTACCTGGAGTGAATATAGGTGAGGAATCCTTAGTAGGTGCAGGAAGCATCGTAACTAAAAATGTTGAAAAAGAAACAGTAGTTGCTGGAAATCCAGCAAAGAAAATATGTTTAACTAAAGATATAAAAAATAAACTTACAGGTAAGCAAGTTTATCCTTGGAAATATAATTTTTCCAGAGGAATGCCTTGGGTAAAATTAGGATATGAACAATGGTTAAAAAATGAGAAGTTAAAATAAATTATCAATTTTACAATACTAAATCTTACCTATATGTTGAAACAGGAGGAACTAACAAATGAGCATTGAAAGAAGATTAAATAATATTTCATGTAAAGAATATTGTAATATTCATAATTACAAATATTTTATTAAACAAAAAGAACAGTCTCAGAAAAATTATATTCCAAATTACAGAGATAATACTAAAGCTAATAACTATATAAATATTAAGTTTCCGGAAATTTATATAGCTGAGTTATATAATGTAAACTTAATTGGTGGAAATAGTATAATTTTTGATAAAAATGATAATTGCATTTATGATTTACCACTAAGAGATCATGAAAATAGATTTAATTTAGCAGTGAGCAATGTATATTTCGTGGATAGAAATGTTACTTTAACTTACTACGAAAAAGCAAATGAAAAAATTGAAGAAGGTATAATGCTTTTATCAAATGCTTCTTTTAACTATTTTCATTTTAATATGGAAGTACTATCTAAATTATGTTTAATTAATGAAATAGAAGAATATAATAAAATTCCAATATTAGTGGATGAAAGATGTTTTAAAATTAAATCTTTCAAAGATGAATTAGACATGCTAAACATTCACGGTAGAAATATTATCCCACTGAAATTAGGATATTGTTATGATATTGATAAATTAATATATATATCAGACTTACTTATTGGACCTATTGATCTAAAAAAAAATACTTTGCTAAGATATGAAGATTATATTATGAATGATACTGCTGTTAATTTGCTTCATGATAATCTGTCTATTAATGGTACTACTTCTAAAAAATTATTTATTTCTAGAAAAAATTGTTTCGGTACTAGAATACTATTGAATCAAAATACTATTGAACAAATTTTTAAGGATCATGATTATGAAATTGTATACCCAGAAATAATGTCATTTCAAGATCAATTGAAAGTTTTTTCTGAAGCTGAATTTATAGCAGGTGCAAGTGGGGCTGGATTTACCAATATATTATTTGCTAATAAAAATGCAAAAATTATTTGCATTTTACCTAAAGAAATACAACTCTCCTGCTATTCAAATATAGCTGGCGTATTAGGACAACAGTGTCATTATTTAGATGCAAAAGTTCATTATAATCCTAATGTTGTTCTTTATCAGAATAGCTTTGAATTGGAAGAAGATTATTTAAGAAATTTTTTGAAAAATGTTTAACAATATTTATTAAGGAGGCAACATGTATAATTGTTCCTTGTTAAAATTTATAAATATAAATGGTAAATATGGCGATTTAACACCTATAGAGGAAATGGTGGATATTCCTTTTGATATAAAACGTATTTATTATATTTCAAAAGTACCACTTAATATAACAAGAGGTTTCCATGCTCACAGAAAACTTCATCAAGTACTCATATGTGTTAATGGCTCTGTAAAAGTAAAAGTTAAAAATCCAAAAGAAGAAGTCGAGTTTTTATTAAACAACTCATCAGTAGGTCTATATATTGGACCTTATGTTTGGAGAGAAATGTATGATTTTAGCGATGGTGCTGTTCTTTTAGTACTGGCATCTGAGTATTATAATGAAAATGATTATATACGAAATATGGACTTTTATATGCAAGAAGCATGTAATAGATATTAGGAAGGGATTTATATGAAAATACCATTTTTGAATTTAGAACCAATGCATATGGAAATAAGAGATGAAATTGTAAGTGCTTTTGAGAAAATATATGATAGAAATTCATTTATTTTAGGAAACAGTGTAGAAGCCTTCGAGGAAGATTTTTCTAAATATTGCCATGCTGATTATTGTATAAGCTGTGGAAATGGATTAGATGCCCTTTCCATTATTTTAAAAGGATATGATATTGGTGATGGTGATGAAGTTATTGTGCCTTCTAACACCTTTATTGCTACCGCACTGGCAGTTTCTTATGTTGGTGCAAAAATTGTTTTTGTGGAACCTGACATTAAAACCTTTAATATAGATACAAATAAAATTGAAAAAGCTATCACTCCAAAAACAAAAGCTATTATTGCTGTTCATCTCTATGGAAGACCCGTAGAAATTGATAAAATAAAAGTGCTTTGTAAAAAATATAATTTAAAACTTATAGAAGATGCAGCTCAAGCACATGGAGCAATATATAATGGTAAAAAAACAGGAAATCTTGGTGATGCAGCTGGCTTTAGCTTTTATCCTGGAAA
The DNA here is from genome assembly GCF_002006345.1 of Clostridium puniceum. Lineage (GTDB taxonomy): Bacteria > Bacillota > Clostridia > Clostridiales > Clostridiaceae > Clostridium > Clostridium puniceum. Next base: position 20,912 of record NZ_LZZM01000205.1, on the reverse strand, counting down.
GAATTTAGGAGCTTTAGGAGATGGTGGAGCTATTCTAACTAATGACAGTCTATTGGCACAAAAAGTGCGAGCTATAAGAAATTATGGCTCAACAATTAAATATCATCACGAGTATAAGGGTATTAATTCAAGGCTAGATGAAATACAAGCTGAAATTTTAAGAATAAAGCTTAAGTACCTAGATAAATGGAATGCTAGTAGACAAGAAAATGCCAAACTATATCTTGAAGGAATTAATAACAATAAAATAGCTCTTCCATTTATAAACTCACCATATGAGTCTATATGGCATATTTTTATAATAAAAACTGAATTTAGAGATAAGCTAGTGAATTATTTAAAGGCTAATGGAATTGAAACTTTAATCCATTATCCAATACCTATTCATCTACAAAAGGCATATGAGGATTTGGGATATAATTCTGGAGATTTTCCAGTGGCAGAGACCATTTCAAAGACAGTATTAAGTTTGCCACTATGGTATGGAATACGTGAATCAGAAATTAATTATGTAATAAATGTTTTAAATCAGTGGTAAAAGTATACTAAGAATTAAGAAATCAAAATAAGCACCGTCTACATGAAAAATAATTCTATATAGAAGGAGGATATAATAAAGCACTTTTGCTTATTATATCCTCTTCTTTATTAAATTTCATTATCTTTTAATTTATATATAATTTTCTAGTAGATTTAATGACATTTACAACGTCTATCTACAGATCTAGAATAAGTGAATATTACATCAAATTTAACGTCTTTATCACATTTACTTTTTGCTTTGAAGCATAAAATATCGGTTGGAAACCACTCATCAGGAATTTCAGATAAATTGCGACGTGGTATGAATATTATGCCTGATTTAACTATTTTATAATATCCAAGAGAACCGCGTATAACTGCTTCTCCACATATACACTTTATATTATCACCACAATATTCTATTTCAATTGTCTCATCACCACAACATTTTTTTGCAAACGCTGTAAAATATTGTAATTTGCCTGAGTTCACATAAATAATCTTATTTTTACGTCCAAAAGCTACTTCTAAATCACAACTTATCTTTACAGGTGGCACATGACACCCATGACCTTTTCCTTCATCAGTTTCTCTTTCTTTTTCAGTTTTTTTCTTAGGTTCTGCTTTTAATTCGATATCTTCATCTTCATATACATACTCTTCTATTAACATATCTAAATCTAGCCCTGATGCTAAATCTGCCTCTTTCATAATTTCTTCTAAAGATATTTCTTTATTTTTCATAAATTTCCTCCCAAATTATCTATATAAATATATTAGTTTATTCATATAGTTTTCTTTTCTCATTTCAATTAATTTTCTTTTTAGTTATATAAACAAATTTTTTAATTATTGCAATTATTCACATAAAAGCATAATTAACTATTAAATACCGTTTTTATTATATGATAGTATATGAATTGACACTTTAAGATGACACTCCTCTTTCCATGAAAAATTAATAAGCTTCACGAATATCTATCACTTAAAAATTAAGTATTACTAATGTTATATTTTGTAAACTTTATAGCATAGAAAATGGCATGAAATTACATAGTAAACTGAATTGGATCTACTTTAAATTTCACATCACTTTATATCAAATTTAACAATTTAATATATTTCTATACTCAACTGATATTAATAATTTGATTCATATAATTTATACAATTATTGACTAGTTGTTTTTGAATGTACCTTAGTAATAACATCCACATGAATTACAACTGAATATTACAACAAAATCATAGCATTCTTTATTACATTCGTCAGTTGCAGTGAAAGTTAAAAAATCATTCTTTCTAGGATTTAATTTAGGATAAGTTTCTACAAATATTCCCGATTCAACTATTCTATATATTCCAAGATTCCCGCATATCCCATTACTTTGATAACATCCTTTATATTTAATAGTAACATCACCACGGCATTTTGATACATGAATTGTAAAATATTGAGATTTTCCTGGATGTAAATAAATCATCTTATTTTTCCTATCAAAATTAACTTTCAACTTATAATTGACAGAAATTTTTGATTCTTGTTTATGAGAATAATTCTCCATCTTCTTATCTTCATCTTTAGGAAATTTGTTAACAATTTTATCTTCCTTTATATATTTATCATGAATGTTATCATATCTATCTTTGTTTATACTCATAATATAACCTCCAAATAAACTATTTTCCATAGTTCATTTACAATTTTATTATATAATATTATATTAAGACTTCTTTGAAAATGGTACAATTATTAACTTAAAAACATAATATGCACTATAAACTTAAAAAGGAAAAGGACGTGTGACTTTGGAGAATAAAGAAACTTGTAAAGAAAAGTGCGAATTTACAGTACATCCTTGTAACTTTAAAGTACAAATAAAGGAAATAAAGCCATTTTACGTATGCGCATGTAAATCTATTGTATTAGATTTAAAAATTGTAAATTATTACAACACTAATAGCTTAATAAAAATTAAATCAAGACCTAGGTACGGAAAATTATACTTGCTAAACGCATCTACTCTTATATATAAATCAACTAAGCGATTCTCTGGATTGGATCTGTTTCAAATACTAATTGAAGATGAATATGGTGGAAAGCATACAGAAACCATACTTATTCGTGTTATAAAGAAATAGAGAGTGAGATTTTAAATAAATCTCACTCTTTTAAATAATTACTAATTGTAAATTAAATTCTATTTATTAGATTCATAATTAGTAATTTCTTTTATTGTATTATCGTCATTCATAAATACAACAGCCGGTTTATATTTTTTTGCGTCCTCTTCCTCAATTTGAGCATAAGCAATTATTATTACCTTATCACCAGTTTGTACAAGTCTTGCAGCGGCTCCATTTAAGCAAATAACTCCTGAATCTCTTTTCCCTGGAATTACATATGTTTCAAGCCTTGCTCCGTTATTTACATCAACAATTTGAACTTTTTCATTTTCTAATATTCCTGATGCTTCCATTAATCTCTTATCTATTGTTATGCTTCCTACATAATTTAATTCAGCCTGCGTTACTGTAGCTCTGTGTATTTTTCCTTTTAACATAGTAAGTATCATTTTTTATCCTCCTTGTATATGTGTAATAAGTTTAATTGTTATTAAAATTTTACTATATTCCGTAATTCAAATTTAATGTTTAAAAATAATTATTTTATAAAATCTTTACCTACACGGTTAATTCTATATAAATTTGTAAATGAAACATATATCTCATCATTAATTAAATTCTTTATATAAATTAGTGTGAACTAATTTATATAAAGATAATTTTTCCAGCTATAAGTTTACTATAACAGAAAATTATACCTCAAATATAAAATTATCTATTAGTCTAGTTTTTCCTATATAAACAGCAATTGGAACCAATATGCTTTTTTCTATATTTTCTATTTTTTGTAAAGAATCCCCATCAACTATTTCTATATAATCTATTTTAGCTAATGGTTCTTTTATTATTTCGTCTTTCATTATTTCTTTAATTTTGTTGGCATTTCTTTCACCATTTTTTAAAAGCTCCTTAGCTATATTTAAGCTTCTGCTTAATACTAAAGCTGCTTTTCTTTCAGTTTTCAAAAGATAAGTATTTCTTGAACTTTTAGCTAGTCCGTCTTCTTCTCGTATTATTGGACATGTAACTATTTCTACATCTATATTTAAATCTCTAACCATTTTCTTTAAAACAGCAACTTGCTGAGCATCTTTTTGTCCAAAGTAAGCTTTATCAGGAGTAACTATATTAAATAATTTAGAAACAACTAAGCAAACTCCATCAAAATGTCCTGGTCTTTTTGCTCCGCAAAGCACACTTGTAAGGTTTGAGACACTTATACTAGTTGATTTATTCTCAAAATACATTTCACTTGGATCTGGATTGAAAATTGCTACTGCACCTGCAGTCATACATAAGTTTAAATCTTTATTTATATCTCTTGGATAACTATCATAATCTTCATTCGGCCCAAATTGTGTTGGATTTACAAATACGCTGACAACTACTTTATCATTTTCAAGTGCAGCTTTTTTTATTAAACTTTCATGTCCTTCATGTAATGCCCCCATTGTTGGTACAAAACCTACTGAAAGTCCTTCACTTTTCCACGACTTAATTAAACTTCTAAGTTCTTTAATTTCTTTTACTAACATTATTCTTCCTCTTTTCTTATTTAGTGATTTAAAAATAACAGATTAATAGCATAACTCATGTTATTCTATTAATTTATAGTTAGCTTTATATTGAATGTACATTAGTATAATTTTTGAAGTTCACTTTCATCAATCTTAAAAGTATGTTTTTCTTCTGGGAATGCACCTTCTTGAACTTCTTTAACATAAGAACCAATAGCTTCTTTCATAATCATACCTAGATTAGCATATTGCTTAACAAACTTTGGTATAAAATCACTGAACATTCCAAGCATATCTTGATAAACTAAAATTTGTCCATCACAATATTTACCTGCACCAATTCCTATTGTTGGAATCGAGACTGAACTTGTAATAAGCTCAGCTACCTTTTCTGGAATTCCTTCAAGTACAATAGAAAATACTCCAGCTTTCTCTAAAAGAACAGCATCTTCTATTAACTTTTTGGCTGCTGATTTACTTTTACCTTGAACTTTAAATCCACCAAAAGTATTGACCGATTGAGGTGTTAATCCAATGTGACCCATTACAGGGATTTGAGCATCTACAATAGCTTTAACTTGCGCTGCAATATTTACACCACCTTCAAGTTTAACTGCACTTGCACCCCCTTCTTTAACTAATCTTCCAGCATTTGAAACTGCTTGTTCAATAGACACATGATAAGATAAAAAAGGCATATCGCTTACTATAAGAGAATTTTTCGCACCTCTCTTAACAGCTTTTGTATGATAAATTATTTCTTCCATAGTAACAGATAAGGTATCTTCTTCTCCCTTAACCACCATTCCAAGAGAATCCCCAATAAGAATTCCATTAACATTACTTTCATCAATTATTTTTGCCATTGAATAATCATATGCAGTAAGCATACTTAATTTTTTTCCTTCAGATTTAGCTTGTTTGAATGTTAATACTGTATTTTTCACTAGTCTAATCCCCCTAAAATTTTATATATTTCCAGATGTTTTTTAGAATCTCTTAATAAATTGTGAAATCTATTTTCATCTTTTGGATTCATAGAATTTACTTTTTTATTTACATTATTCAAATCGTCTTGTTGTTCATTTGCTGGAAGGCTTGTATTATTATCTCTTTGAGCTACAAGCTTTAACAAATTTAAAGATAATATCTTGTATAAAGCTTCCTCTTCTTTTTCGTTTAACCCAATTTTTCTTAAATAACTTGTACCTATATCTAACAAAGATAAAGTAAGGTTAGAAACAAAAACATTAGCTAAATGATAAATTGAAGATGTTTCTTCATTTCTTACAAAAAACTTATTTCCTAAAACTTTAATAATATTAATTACTTGAAAATTCTCTTCATTAAAATTTATTTTATCCTCTCTTAGCTCAGAATTTCCAAATGAAGAATTTATTATATACGCTTTAAAATCTTCAGTCTTATTATCATTTAAAGATGAATTTCCTAAAACCTCACCTTCAATTGAAAAATATATATGTTCTAATTCTTTTAAATCTGTGTTTTTATTTGAAAATGCAAATATGGGATGTATAGAATAGATTAGTGCACCAGAATGTTTGGCATTATATAATACATTTGATTTTAGTGAGCCACTTGTGTGGCAAATAGATTTGTTATTTAGATCAAATTTTGATAATTCTCTATCTATAATTGAAATTGTGTCATCAGGCGTTGTAATAAATAATATATCACTGTCTTTAATAATATCTTGAATGTTATAATAAAATTTTGATTTAGTAATATTAGCTGCTTCAGTGGTTGTTTTTATATTTTTTCCATAAAAGCCACTTAAAGTTATCCCCTTGTGAGTAAAGTAGCGTCCTAAACTTACGCCTACCTTCCCAGGACCAATAAATCCAATTTTAATAGTATCACCTCCATCGTGTGATACAACATCCTAATTTCAATCTCATTCATTATAGATATGAGTTGTATTATAAGTTTTAATGCTTAATAGTTTGGTGTAACTCTCTATTAAGATACTACCCATTGATATTCTACCACTATGTTTTATATTTAACAATAATAATATATAGAAATTAACCTAATTTAAGATTTTATAATAATAGTTTTTAATTTGTTTTATAAAAAAACCATGCAGACATATATCCTACATGGTTTAATAAACTATTACTTATAGCTAATTAAATTCTACTACATTACTTCTTCAATTGACAGTACATTTTCTATACTGTGAAGCTTTAAAATGTATTCTGAATGATCAATTTTTTCCGCTAATGTTAAAGTCATTGTAAGGCCAATAACATGCCTATCATTTTCATTTGATTTCTTAATTTCTATATTAGAAATTTTTGTTCCATCAGATTTAACACTATTCATGAAGTTGGTAACACCAGTTATATGCTTGAGTTCAGCATATACATCTAATATCCTTGAATGAGTTCTTGAATATAAGTCTAGTTTGTGAAGTATTGTTAGTACCCCAATTAAAAATATGCATGATATAATAGCACCTTCATAAAAGCCAATTCCTATAGCGAGTCCCATACAAGCACAGGACCAAAGTCCTGCTGCTGTTGTAAGTCCTTTAACTTCATTTCTTCCAACAACTATAATTGTACCTGCTCCTAGAAAGCCAATTCCGCTTATAACTTGAGCACCCATTCTGCTTGCATCTGTACTTATTTTTAGGATATCCGTCATATATTGGCTAGTTATCATAACCATAGCTGCACCAATGCATACTAAAATATGTGTTCTAAGGCCTGCTGGTCTCTTCTTTCTGCCTCTTTCAGCCCCAAGGATTCCCCCACAAATTGTAGCTAAAGTTAACCTTAGAATTATTGATGCTGTATTAAGTTCTCTTAAATAAATAGATACATTATTAATTACATCTTTCACTATATTCCCCCCATTATCTATACAATATATATGATTCGAAAGCACTATAACTTCTTAAATCACATACAGATATTTATTAATCCTTAGTATATTAACTAAATAAATTTAAAATATCATCTTCTTTTAAGGTATTTATGAAGGCTCCGACAGATAAATCATCTCCTAAAATTTTATTTATTAATTCTCTCTTCGAATCTTGAAGTTCTACTATTTTTTCTTCAATAGTTCCACTTGAAATTAATTTAATTACTTCAACTACATTTTGTTGACCAATTCTGTGAGCTCTATCTGTAGCTTGATCTTCAACAGCTGGATTCCACCATGGATCAAAGTGTATAACTATATCTGCACTAGTTAAATTAAGTCCTGTCCCTCCTGCTTTCAAAGAAACTAAAAATATAGAATTTTCTCCATTATTAAATTCGTCAACCATTTTCATTCTATTAATTGATGAAACTTTTCCATCTAGGTAAGAAAATAAGAACTGTTTTCCTTTAAGTATCTTACCTATATTTTTAAGTACAGATGTAAATTGAGAAAATACTAGTATCTTATGACCTTCTTCTATACCTTGCTCTAAAAGTTCAATAAGTGCTTCTATTTTGCCACTGGTAGCTACATAATTATCCATTGTAACAGAAGGATCTAAACATATTTGACGAAGTTTTGTTATATAAGATAAAATTTCAATTTTACTCTTATTGAATTCAAGGTCTTCAACTTTTTTTTGAATTAAATCTTTAACGTAATTTGCATAAGTCTCATATACTATTTTTTGTTCATCACTTAATGGTACAAGTAATCTCTTTTCTATTTTATCTGGTAATTCTTTAATTACATTTTTCTTGTAACGCCTTAGAATAAATGGTTTTACAAGTCTATTTAATTCTTCTAATATTTCTGGTCCTTCTTCAAGCCTTCTATGATACCTTGTTACAAATTTTTTCTCATTATATAAATATCCTGGCATTATAAAATCAAATATTGACCAAAGCTCCATTAAAGAATTTTCTATAGGCGTTCCTGTTAATGCGAACCTACATTTTGCTTTAATTTCCTTAACTGACTGTGCACTTAATGAAGTTTGGTTTTTAATATTTTGAGCTTCATCTAAAATGCAATAATAAAATTCCATATTATATAGTTCTAAATCACGTCTTAGGAGATTGTAAGTAGTTAAAATAACATCATAATCTTTATAATTTTTTATTAATTCTTCTCTTTCTTCCCTTGTACCATTTGAAATAGCAATTTTCATAGATGGTGCAAACTTCTTAAATTCATTTTTCCAATTATAAATTAAAGAAGTAGGAGCTATAATAAGTGTTTTTGAATTTGGTTTTGAAAGCAAAAAAGTTATTGCTTGAAGTGTTTTTCCAAGTCCCATTTCATCACCTAGAATTCCTCCAAAACCTAAATAGTCTAAGGTTCTAAACCAATTGTAGCCTTCTTTTTGATACTCACGAAGTTTAGCTTGAAGTCCAAAAGGTGGTTGAAATGATTTATCCTTAATATTCTTTACTCTTCCCTTAAGTTCTTTAATTTCATCACAACTCTCTATAAATCTAAGTTCTTTTTCTTCTAAATAGTCTTCAATATAGGCAGCTTTATTTATTGGAAATTCAATTAAGTTATTTTTTAATTCGTCTTCTAAAAGCAAATTATCCATAAGAATTAAAGCTTCCTTAAGCGCTGTTGCTTGTAAATCTAAAAATTCACCGTTCTCTAGTTTGTAATATTTTAAATTATCTCTAAAGCTTCTAAGTATCTTTGTAACTTCACTTTCTGAAATATTAGAAAGTTCAAATTGAAATTCAAAATAATTAAACTTTCCTTTTCTAACGTCTCCTTTAAAATCAGATTTTTTAATGTCTTTTATTCCATTAAATCTTTCAGAATAAAAGACCTCACCATACTTTTGAATCTTTTCTATTTCATACTTAAAGAATTTAAAAGCATCCTCATCATCTTTAAAAAAGTACATTTTTCCATTAACTTCTTCAAAACCAAGACTTCTTAGTAATCCAAAGACTTCATATTCTTTATTTGTATCCCTATATATGACTTTATCTGTATATTCCTCGAAATAATTAAACTCATGTCCTTCATAAGACACCTTAAATAATAAAGATATTTCTTTGTCTTTATCAAAATAAAATCTAAAGCTTACCGGTCCTTTTACAACTTTACTCCTTATTTCCTTAGATAAAGTCAGATCCTTTGTAATTTTTTGCAACGAGGGTATCAGTTCTTTTAAAATTTTATTTTCTTGATCTTTATTAAATCTTACTGTTGATGTTGCATTAAAAATCTTTAAATAAGGAGATAATCTTTCGCACTGCTCTATCGATGGAATGTAAATTAGAGTCCCATATAAAAATACATCTTCATTTTGTGTTAAAGCTTCTGGCATTCCATGCTCAATTCCTAATACTATATAATTATCCTCATTCAATAATGAAAATGGAACAATCATATCTCCTTCTATTATTTCTGATTCTAATATTCTATAAAAGAAACCATCTCCTAAATATACTCTATTCTTTTTTATAATATTAAGAAATTCCTTAACCATCATATCTGGAATAGTTAATATTTTCCCATCTATCAACCTATCTTGATGACGTCTAAAATTTCTATTGTGCTCTTCCATGTTTTTGATATTGTAAAGAAATTTTATTAATCTTTTATCTTCATAAGAAAAACATTGCTCTTTTATATCAAAAACAAAATCTTTTCCATATTTGATTGGAATTTTATTATAAAGTGATACTAAAAATTGATTAATATCACGAATCATATACATTTTATTACTTTTGTTCCTAAGACCTATTTTGAATTCAGCTTGAAGCTTAGATGACCAATTATTTTTATTTATAGTAATATCAACCTTAAGGTTTTCTTTTTGACTATCTCCAATAAGAAAAGATAGCAGATCCTCATTATTATTGGCTTTTGCATTATGTTTATTTTTCTTAATCTCAATACTTTTTGTTATCTTATTTCTCAATTCATCATCAGCATCAATATTTCTTAAAAACTGATAAAAAGTTGCAACTAAATGTTTGCAGCAATAATTATCCCTTGTAAATTCATTTTTTTCAAAATCCATGCAGCTGCAATAGGACCCGATAACATCTTTTGTTTCATTATCAATTTCAAGCTTACATAGATATTCACTAAGAAGACTTTCTGAAACTACTATAGATCGTAATTTAATATTATCTTTATCTACGACTACATTTAATTCTCTAAGCAAATCATTATTTAAAACACGGTCACCTTTTATTCTAACTGAATTGGTTATGCTTTTATTAAAGCCTTCTAGTAAAATTTGTTTTATCAATTTTATCACCTGCATTTTTTATTTAATAACTTAATTTAGACATATAAAATAACAAGCCACTAAGTTAAATTGACTCCTATATTGACTTGCTATTTTATTATTCTCTTATTCAAATGTCTTAATTCTATTTATTAGATTTACACTAACATATTCTGATTTAGAAATTCCTTTTCTAAAATATCTTATTTGCTTATACTCTTTCCCTTGAAGATTAATATCTAAAATATCAATTCGCTCTCCTTTAAATATTGTGGCTTCTGGTTTTCCTTTTAAATATATATGTACTTCCATTATATTAATTGAGATTATTTCTAAATAGAAAATAATCTCATGCTCCTTTCTTATTCTGCATTGTTCAATACATGTTCTAAAAATTTAAATTTATCTAAGTGTGGCTGGAAATATATTTAATATAGGCAAGTTAACTTTTACTCATAATGAATTGTTTTAGTTTAAAACACATGTATTATTTCAAATTTAATTATTCCTCTTATATTGTTCGATGGCTTCGGCAATTTCATTTAAATATTCCCATCTCTCATATTTATGTTCCAGTTCTTTTTGCAGATCTTCTTTTTCTTTCATTAACTCATTAAGTTTGCCATAGTTTGAAGAATTCTTTGCCATATCCTTATCTAAACTTTCCATTTTCGCCTCTAATTTATATATATCAGCATCTATTGTGTCAAATTCCTTTTGTTCTTTAAAAGTAAATTTTGGTTTGTTATCGTTAGTCCTTTCTTTAGTTCCTTTACTTTTTTCTTCCTTAAATTTGTCATCAACTGTTGTAGTATCTCCTTGGACCTTTTCCATTTCTTTTGAAATTAAGAAATCACTATAGTTACCGTGATACTCTTTAATTATTCCATTTCCTTCATATGAGAAGATTTTATCACATATTCTATCTAAGAAATATCTATCATGAGATACAACAATTACTACACCCATAAATTTATCTAAGAAATCTTCTAAAATTTTAAGTGTTTCAATATCTAAATCATTTGTAGGTTCATCTAATATTAAGAAATTAGGTGATTCCATAAGTACTCTAAGTAAATGCAATCTTCTTCGTTCTCCACCAGATAACTTTTCAATTGGAGTATACTGCATTGTGCTATCAAATAAAAATCTTTCGCACATACTTGAGGCTGAAATATTTGTTCCATCTTCTACAGGTATGAATTCTCCGCCTTCTTTAACATAATCAATAACTCTAAGTTTTGGGTGCATATTTGTGTTATCTTGAGCAAAGCAAGATATTTTAACAGTATCACCAATTTCTATTGTTCCACTATCTAAAGGAAGTTTTCCTGTAAGTAAATTAACTAAAGTTGTTTTACCAGCACCATTTTCCCCAACAACTCCAACTCTATCATCTCTTAAAAATATGTAATTGAAATCTTTAATTAAGGTTTTATTTCCAAAGGCTTTACATACATTGTATAATTCAACAACTTTTTTACCAAGTCTAGAACCAACAAGGGAAATATCAACATCTTCTTGTCTGCGTATAGTTTCAGTATTTACTAGTTCATCAAACCTTTGAAGCCTAGCTTTTTGTTTGGTAGTTCTGGCCTTTGCACCACGTCTAACCCATTTTAATTCACTTCTTATTAATGCATTTCTTTTATCTTCTTGAACTTGTTCTGTTTCAAGCCTTTCAATTTTCTTTTCTAAGAATGCTGTATAATTACCTGGGTAAGAATACATACTTCCTCTATCTAATTCAATAATTCTATTGGTAACTCTATCTAAGAAATATCTATCATGAGTGATCATGAGTAGAGCACCTTTTCTTCCATTTAAAAAGTCTTCAAGCCATTCTATAGAATCTGAATCTAAATGATTAGTAGGTTCATCTAATATAAGCATATCACATGGAGTTATAAGAGAACATGCAAGAGCAATTCTCTTTTTTTGTCCTCCCGATAAATTTCCTACCTTTTCATGATAATCATTTATTCCAAGCTTTGTTAAAATTGTCTTAGCTTCATTTTCTAAATCCCATAAACTTAAGGAGTCAATTTGTTCTTGTAGCTTTATTAATTCTTTATTTAAAAGATCAAATTCTTCTGTAGTGCAAGAATTAATTTTATCTAATAATTCTTCATATTTTCTAAGCAGCTGCATTTCCTTAGTATCTCCCTTAAAAACTTGCTCTAAAACAGTTGCCTCTGAGTCAAAGTCAGGATTTTGATCTAAATATTCAATTCTAACATTTTTGCCCTTAGTGATATTTCCTTCAAAAAATTCTTCACGTCCTGATACAACTTTTAAAAATGTAGATTTACCTGCACCATTTATTCCAATTAAACCAATTTTATCACCATCATTAATACCTAGTGATACATTGTTTAATAATATTTTTTCACTATAACTTTTATTTATATTTTCTAAAGTAATTATATTCATTTATTTTGTTACTCCTTTATGCATTATATACTCATTATTTTAACACATGAAGTTAAGAATCCAAAATTAAAGACTAAAAATATATTTACTAATTATTTTTTCTAGTAAATATACTTTCAGTCTTTTGTTCATTTTATATAAAAACTTTATTTAGATTATCCGCCGCACTAAGGTAATTTTAGTATAGTTTAGTTTACATAATAATTATTATATAAACTAAATTTCATACTCTGTATGTATGTTATATGTATTTTTTAACTATATGATATAGTTTATTTAAAATTTAATTTGCTTTAAAAGTTTGAAGGAGTAGATACCTTAAGCATCTACTCTCCTACATTCATGAATTAATTTATTTTTTAAATCAAATTTCCACACGCTCTATAAGTTCTGTCTTCTTTTTTTCCTTGAAATATTCCACTTTTAATATAGAATAATATTTACAATCAACAAAAGCTCCTTTGTTATCCTTCACTACATTTCTTAAAGTACCTTCATAGGCAAATTTACATTTTTTAAGTAACATTCCTGAAGCTATATTATTTATATGCCTTCTGGCTGTAATACGCTCAAAACCAACTTCTACAAATGAAAATTCAATAATTTGATTTAATACTTCCGTCATTATACCTTGATTCCAAAAGTCCTGACCTATACAATATCCAATTTCACAATTCTCATTATAATTGTCTAAATTCATAAGATTAATACTTCCAATAACATGCTTGCTGTATTTATCTTCTATTGCCCAATTGTAATATTCCTTGCTTTTATAAGACTTCTCCCAAAACGTAACTATCATATTAGTTTTTTCTATATTACAATGTTCTACCCATGTAAGATATTTGGCAACTTCTTTATCAGATGCCCAATTATGATACATATCTGGAATATCTTTAGATGTAAAAGGTCTTAATATAAAGTTATTAGTTTCTAAATCTATAGTACCTTTATGACTTAACATTAAAGTTCTCCTAACATTAAAATCAATTTACATGATTATTTTCATATACTATTTTACACCATAATCATTGTAGTATAAACAATTTTATTGTCTAAATTTACTATAAATCTACCCAACGAATTATTAAATAATATATTATGCTCTTAATGATTATCGCCTTTGCTCATATTAATTGTTTGGATAATATTCTTGTAAATGCTATATGGAATAAATAAATTATTATTTTTTCCAGAACCAATTTTTATATCTGGCCTATTTTCTCCATGATAATCAGTTCCTCCAGAATACATCAAATTATATTTATTTATAATATTATCTAAGAAAATACAATCCTGTTCTGTAAATGAAGGATAATATTTTTCTATTCCATCTAATCCTAAATTAATTAAATTCTTCACTTCCTTTTCGATTTCATCAGTATTTAGTCCTGCAAAACCAATTGATTTATTGTAATGAGCTAAAAAGGATACTCCTCCTGCTTTTTTTATCATATTAATAGACTCTTCAACACTTAGAAGTTCTCCTTCATTATATGGAATTGGATCTAAAAATTTATCCCAAATTTCCTGTGGAGATTTACAGATATTATTTTTTATAAAATATCTATAAACATCATATCTATCTAGATATTCACTTAAGGAATTTCCTCTCAACTCATCAATTGATATATTGATGCCTTTTTTACTAATTTCCATTAATATATGTTTTATTCTATCTTCTCTTTCCTTTTTCATATTATAAAAAGCATTTAAAAAACTTTCATTTTCAATATCAATTCCTATACCTAAAATATGAAGCATCCTTCCATCTTTATATAAAGAACTTATTTCTATTCCATTTAAAAAATCAATATTATTTTCTTTTGCATATTTAGCTGCATCTCTGATACCAGCAATATTATCATGATCAGTTAAAGCTATGGCTTTTATATTTTCTAAAACAGCATCTTCTATTAACTTTTTAGGAGTTGAAGCTCCATCTGAAATATTAGTGTGAGTATGTAAATCAATTCTATAATTCATAAATACACCTTCTTATTATTAACCTAATTAAATTAACCACTTGAAATCCTTTTTCTTTAGCTTTTTCAATGAAATTATCATCATCGATATGAATACGGAATACTTTTTTCTATATTGTTCTGGAACTAATTCACTTAAAACTCTTAAGGATGTATGTACATTTCCTTCCATATCATTTAAACAAGTACCTTGATATATTATATTTCCTTCATCTAAAAAAGGAATAACATTAAAATTAGTTTCATAAGTATCTCCACTATAAAAAATACTGTTTCCATAATCAAATTTTATCAAAAATGAATATGTATTAAGAGTTTCTACATGCTTAGTAAGTGAAGAATTTAAAGTTAAATTTAATTCTTTTATTATTTGTACTATATACAATAAAGCTTTCCCCTTCAACAGCACCAGTAAGTTTTGAAAATTCTGTTATTTTTTTCTTTTTCATGAAAATATATATTTATTCTAATCTTTTGTCTCCAATAACAATAACCTACAAAACTTCCGAGTGAGCCTATATGATCAGAATGCATATGGGTGATAAGTACATGTACATTTTTTATTCCTTCAATTAAATTCTTAGTCACAATTTTTTGAAATATACTTTCTCCAAAATCTATTAATAATAAAGTATCATCATTTTTTATATAACTAGAGGTATTTCCTTCTGTCACATTATATCCAAAACCTCTTCCCAAAAATTCTAATTTATTCATATTATTTACTCCTCCCAAAAGATATTACTAATGGATATCATTAACAATATTACGTTATTATTTCTAAATAGTAAAGACAGTATTGCTATTTACTCATTATAACTATAAAATTAATTTTTACTTTCAAAATTAAAAGGTCAATTAGTTATTATAAGTGTTTATTTAATTTTTCTGAATATTATGTAATGTATACGTTATATTTAGTATAAATTTGAAATTATCATTGACAAATACAAACTTTTTTTAATATAATTAATTAAAGTTAATAAAGTATAAACTGTGATAAGGAAGAGTACATATGTTATTTAAACACAGAGAGAGAATGGTTGCTGTAAGTTCTCATGAGATGTATATGGAATGTAGCCTTTGAGTTTTTAATCGAAATCTTTTGTAGAGTGTAGAATTAAACGGATGGTCTACCGTTAAAAGGACAGTAATATCGGTTTTTAACCTGTATTATGATGAGTGTGTATATAATTTATACAAATTTAGGTGGTACCGCGATGATATCCTCTTCGTCCTATTATTATAGGATGAGGAGTTTTTTATTATAGAAAATTATAAAAATTAATTAATATTTCTTGTGCTTCATAAAGTGAAACTTATTAGAAAACATAAAATTTTACGTTAGGAGTGATTTTTTTGAAATATAAAGGTTCTGAAATTGTTATTAAATTATTAGAAAATGAAGGTGTAGAATATATATCAGGTATTCCAGGCGGTTTTAATCTTCCACTTTATGACGCCCTATACAAAAGCAAAATTAAACATATATTAGCTCGTCATGAACAAGGAGCTGGTTTTATTGCACAAGGAATTTCTAGAAGCACAAATACAGTTGGTGTATGTTTTGCAACTTCTGGACCTGGAGTTACTAATTTATTAACCGCTATTGCTGATGCAAAGCTTGATTCTATACCCTTAGTTGCTATAACAGGGCAAGTATCATTATCATCAATAGGAACAGATGCTTTCCAGGAGGTAGATGCTTATGGTTTAACCATACCTATTACTAAACATAATTTTTTAATTAGAAGTATAGATGAACTTTTTACTGTAATTCCTGAAGTCTTTAAAATAGCATTAGAAGGCAGACCTGGACCTGTATTAATTGATATTCCCAAAAATATTCAAAATCAGGTTATTGAATTAGAACAATTCCCTTCTAAGATTTCAAAAGATAAAATTGTTAATTCAAAAAAAGATTTGAAGACCTCTACCCTTTACTGTATAGCTGAATTAATCAACAATTCTAAGAAACCTGTAATTTATGCTGGCGGCGGAGTAATTAATTCTAATGCCTGTAGTAGTTTATATGATTTTGCTAAGAAAAGTAATATTCCTGTAGCCTTAAGTCTTATGGGATTAGGAGCTTTTCCTTGTGATGATGAATTAAGTCTTGGAATGTTAGGAATGCATGGTGCCCCTTTTACTAATTATCTCCTTAATGAAGCTGATTTAATATTAGCCTTAGGTGTAAGATTTGATGATAGAGCTACTGGGAATATAGAAAAGTTTTGTCCTAACGCTTCTATTATTCATATTGATATTGATCCTTCTGAAATAAATAAGATTAAAGCAAGTAGTCTTTCAATGGTTGCAAACATTTATAATTTTATAGAAGCTATTATTCCACATATTGAAGCACAACCTAGAAAGTCTTGGATTGAAAGAGTTAAATGTTTTAAAGAAAAATATCCTCTTCCATCCTATGAGAATGCATTACATCCAGCTAATATTATTCCTTTTATAGGAAATAGGTTGCCAGATGATACTATTATTACTACTGATGTTGGGCAGCATCAAATGTGGGTAGCACAAAGGTATCCTTTTAAAAAAACAAAGTCATTATTGACCTCAAGCGGTCTTGGAACAATGGGTTTTGGCATTCCTGTTGCTATAGGTGCCGCATTAGCAAATAAGGATAAAACTATAATTGACTTTAGTGGAGATGGATCTATATTAATGAATATTCAAGAGCTTGCAACACTTGCTGATTTTAATCTAAACATAAAAATCTTCATATTAAATAATCATCATTTAGGGCTAGTACGTCAGCAACAAGAATTATTTTATAACGAACATTATATAGCATCACATTTTATATCAAATCCAAACTTTAAAGTTATAGCTGAAGGCTTTGGTATTCCAGCTTGCGATTTAGGAACTGAAGATGAGCCTTTGAAGAAATTAGAAGAAATATTATCTATAGATGGTCCTTATTTAATTAATGTTCCAATCAAAGAAGCAGAAAATGTTCTTCCAATGGTTCCTCCAGGTGAATCAAACATAGAAATGATAGGCGGTGAAGGATTAAATGATTAATACTAATTTTTATCTTATTGAACTTGTTGTAAGAAACCACTCTGGTGTCATGAGCCATATAACTGGTCTTTTTGCAAGACGTGCCTTTAACCTAGAAGGAATTTTATGTGCTCAAATAGGCGATGGTTCTACAAGTAAAATGTTTTTATTAGTAAAAAATGATTTTGTTTTAGATCAAATAATAAAACAATTAGAAAAATTATATGACGTACTTGAGGTTTCTTTGCATCAAGATTATGATCAATCTATATTTGAAAGTCTTGATAAGGTTCTTAAAATTAAACCTGAGTCTTAGTTTAATGAGGCTCTGAAAGGCTTTATAGAATTTTAATTTACATCTCTATTAATTATTAAATTGTGATATATAACATAATCGGAGAGTAGGTAAAATAATTAATTAATATGTTATATCACGCTCATAATATACCATTATTTTCACACTGTTAATAAAAACAAAAAAATAGGGATAGTAAAACAAAATTTCTTCTGTCTACTATCCCTTTAAAAGTAACTACTGAGCTTGCAAAAATTCCTCATAGTTTTCTATTTTATCCTCTCTATTGGTTTTCTTTATCCAATTATTGTATTTAAAAATAGCTTCTTCAACAGTTTTTAAATTCATTTTATTTTTCTTTTTGCCTTTATGTTCAGCATATAAGTTAATTTTCATTATATTTCCCATATTTATTTCACCTCACTTATAAAAATATATTATTCAATATAAATAATCCTAATTTTAACTTTATAAAAATAAAGTAATAAAGTTTTTACTCTCTATTACTTTATTTTTATTGCTTTAAAAAAATAGTTTTGTAATTATCTTCTTGGGAGTCTAATTCTAAATAATGTTAGTTTAATCTGTAATTTAATATTAACATAATTCAATGATTTATACAAGACTATTTTTATCAACTTTATCTGTTTGACTTAATGTTACACTCTTATTATCTAAATCAGCTTTTATTACTTTTACATATTTATTAGATAACGAACTAGTCTTTAAACTCTTTTCTAGTATTTCTACATATTTTAAATTCTCTAAATATACCCTTGCAATATTTGTGTTTTTGTGACCTAAAATTCTAGACAAAGAATAAAAATCCAAATTATTCTTTAGCCTTTGAATAGAAAAATAATGACGGCAGGTGTTTGGAGAACATCTCACGTTTTCATTTATATTAGCTTTTTTACCTGCTATCTTTACTTCCCTTTCTATAGCTTCTACATAAAATTGCTTTATCTTTGATTGGTAAGAATCGGTTTCCCTTAAAAATATTTAGCATACGATTAACCTCTTCTTCTGCAAATACATTAATAATAGGATTATTTTGTTTTAATAATTTGACATCAGATATCGGATCATTTCTAATTCCAATACAAATTCATCTAGTAAATCTTTTAATAACAAAAAATACATCTCTATTTATATGGAGGTATATTACGTATTCAAAGCTGTTTTTTATTCTATATCCTTCTAAAAGTATGTATTTAAGCCAAATATCATTCAAGTTATTTTAAGTGAAACTTGTGGTTTCTTTGCATCAATATTATGATCAACCTATATTTGAAAGTCTTGATAAGAACCTGAGTCTTAGTTTAAAAAAAGAATTTAAATAAAAAATCCTATGTAATAATTATGGCAATTATTACATAGGATTTTTTAATAGGGGAATAATTTTATATTTATTGAAGTGAAACTTCATATCTTAATATATTTTCGCTCATCTTTTTAAATACTTCTTTAAAAGCATTATAAAAATCATCAATAGTTATATTTTTTTCAGATTCCAGAGCTTTGTACAAATTATTATGGTTAAATTTATTTTTTGATATATTAATTAAAAAAGCACTTTCAAAATAGTTTATAGCACTTTCTTCAAGTCTTCCCTTTATTGATTTTATCAGTTTATCTTTATCTTCCTGAGATATTTCTCCATTAACTGATACTATAATTTTACTTTCATTAGAATTAAATCCAACAATATGATAACCATAATTAACCAGCATTTTTAATATGGTCTTACTATCATTATAATCACCATTCCTTAAGCTAAAATCAATTATCTTTTTCTTTTCTTCATTAGAATTTTCATAAGATATATGCTTGTATTCCTTATAATCATCTTTTCTGTTTCCAATTATGGTGCGGATTTCACTATAGTAGTATTTTTGATGTTTATTATTTGTTTTTTCTCCTTCAATTATTCTATTCCATAAGTCAACCAAATAACCATTATACCTCTCATAAAGCATACCAACTAGGGCTTGAACACTCATTCTTTCTTGATTTAATGATATATTTATTATTTTTTCTTTACTTGAAGGTTTGATTTTTATAGATATTCCAATTTCTTCACTTGCCTCTTTTATATTGGTTAATAAATGTAAAAAATCATTATTTTTTTCTAGAACTTCCAATGTATTTAGATCAATATCGTTAAAATATTCTGTCACAATAATTTTTTCCTTTGAAATTCCTATCTTTCTAGAAACATTAAATTTTATGGCATCAATAAGATTCTGGTTATCATTGACTGCTAGTATCTCCTCATTTTTTTTGCTAAATGATTGATTTTTATACGACTCCCAATTATATAATATGCAAAATATTCTTTTATTTAAAGTTACTTTATTAACATTTTCTTTAAACCTTGAATAATAATCCATATCTTCATTGCATTTAGCTAAAATTATAAATAACTCTTTATAATCTTCACTTATACGATTTTCTATAATTTTTGCTATACTTCTATATTGATTGTCTTTAGCATAATATATATATATATTTCCAGAAACTTGTTCCTTACTTGAAGGTGCTTCAATATATGCTCTTTCAATCATAAGAGCACAAGAATTTCTTAATCCATATATTGTTTCACATAAATTATAAAAACACGCATTGGAATATTTGTTAATGTGATCTTCCTCTTCATTAGTATATTCATGTCCTTCTTCTTCATCAGTATAGTATTTAAAAATGTTTTTTCTCCATTCATCATATTTTTTTCGAAAATTAATTTCAAATTCATTAAAATATTTTTTCCATATGAATTCATCTTTATCATCTAATAAATTTTGATCGTCAATATAATCT
>NZ_LZZM01000204.1 GCF_002006345.1 Clostridium puniceum | reverse complement strand
CTACCTGAAACTCATAAAAAGCTATATTTAGAAAGACATTTACAAATAGTAATTTAGTGTATAATTTTCACCTTAATCTTGTCCATTATTCGTAAAATAATAATGGTTTATTAAGCATACCTTTTTTAAAAAAAATAATTTTAAAATTTTTTATTTTTTTGTATAACTGGTCTAAAGAAAAACATTACTGAAAATGTTAATTTCAGTAATGCAAATATTTAATTACTTCTAATCTTTCTAATTTACTTCACTTTACTTTTACTTATATACAAATAATCCTATTCATTATGATTTGAATTAATAACATAGCTTATAATCATATCTACAACAGAATTAGCAATTTCATCAAAGGATATCACCACATATTTTATCGGTAATCTAGTGTAACTCATCCTCTGTACAACACCAGTTATTGTCTGATAAATATAGTATTCTGTTTTTATAGGCTCTAAATCCTGCCTTAAAGTTTTATCCTCAATTCCTTTACAAACTATAGTATGTAGAAAATCTTTATCACTTTCTTCACTGATAAATTTTTCATACATAGAATTCACTTCTTCATTAGTATCATAATAAAGATCAAATAAAACACTAAACTTCATTTGCTCTTTATACTCTTTAGCATAAGCTATCCATGCATTAAGTACCATTTTAAGTCTTTCAATTCCACTTGCTTTAACATCATCCCTTGAAATTATAAAATCAGTTATATTATTTAAGATATCAATTTGAACTTCAAATATTAATTCATCAATTGATTTAAAATGTTTATAAAAAGTAACTCTACTTACACCTGCTAAATTACATATATCTTTTATATTCACATTGATAAAATTATTTTGTAAAAATAACTTTCTCCCTGCTATAATTATATCTTCACGATTTTTATTTTTTTTGTTTTTATGCCAAGTATCACTCATTACTTATACCTCATTATTTAGAAACTTTTTTTCTTTCTCCAGCTATAAAGATTGTGCAACAAAGAATTATCGCACTTATAATATATGGCAAATTAATTTGTTTATCAAATAAATACCCAGCCATAACAGGTCCAACTATATTACCCATACTCATATAAGTAGTATTAAGTCCTGAAATAAATCCTTGTTCATCACTTCCAGCCTCATTTGAAAGCAAGGTATTTACTGTTGGTCTTAACAATGAATTAAAGGTAAAAAATAATGAAGAAACTACTATAAGATAAATAAAATTAATCTTAATTAACATTAATAATAGAGCAACTGCTGTCATTAATAACGATATTTTTATTAAATTATACTCACCAAATAATCTTACAGCCTTTTCAACAAACCATATTTGTATAACGATTCCTATTGCTGCCCCTAAAGTTATTAAAATTGAAATATCCTTTGAAGTAAATCCATATTTATTTTCAACAAATAAAGAATAAACTGTTTCAAAGCCTACCAATCCCAAAGTCATAACAAGTATGAGTATAAGGTGTTTGAAATATGGCTTATGAAAAGATTGAATTAATTCTCCAACGATGGATTGCTGTTTTTTTGATGTGTCAGCTACTCTTCTTTTCTCTAAGGGAAGTGTTTCTGGCAATATGAATGTTAATATTGATGCAACAAGACCTAGACCTGCTGCAAAAAAATAAGGTATCCTTATACCTAATTGAGCAATCATTCCTCCAATACCTGGTCCTAATACCATTCCCAAATTCATAGCTGCACTTAAATACCCCATTCCTTTGGCCCTAGTTTCTTTTGTAGTTATATCTGCTACATACGCAAGAACAGATGGCACCATAATTCCAATCCCAACCCCGCCAATAAGTCTAGCAATATATAACAACATAAGCGTATGAGAAATCGCAAATATAAAATCTGCAATAACAGTGAAAAATAAACCTAATAATATCATTATTCTTCTACCATATTTATCGGAAAACCTTCCTCCTATAGGTGAAAAAATAAATTGTGCTGCTCCAAAAGCAGCTACTAAATATCCTGCTGCAGTTCCAGCAGCATTAAATTGTTTTAAATAATCTGGCAATATTGGAATAACCATACCTTGCCCTAAAAGAGCAATAAATAAGTTAAGCATCAATATAAATAAAGGAAACATATTATTATTTTTTGAGTTCGACATCTAAATCCTCCTAATTTTTCAATAGATTACACCGTGTAACCTATTTTACCCGAAGAATCCATATTTGTAAATACAATATCTAAATTTATTGTTCTAATCAATATTATTGCAGAATTTTATTCCCCTGCGCTGGTTTATTCAGCTGGGGAATAGCCTGAGGAGGGAATGATAGTTCCTATTGAACAAATGGTTGAGTATTGTGATACTATTGCTAGTGTTCTCCAAACAAATCATAAAATTTAATATTGTAATTAGATAAACCTGACGTTATTATTATTCGAAAAATTAATGGCTACCATATTATGAACCATACCTTTATTTCATGATACAATTCATAATACGATAGCCTAAAATAATCTAACTTTATAATTTAAAATTTAAATTTATTTACTAATCTATTTAATTTGATAGCTAATGTAGCTTGCTTTTGCGATGTTTCTGATATTAATTGAATTGACCTGTTAGATTCACTCACACTTGCTAATATTTCCTCTGAACTAGCAGCTGATTCTTCTGCTGTAGCCGACACATTCTCAACTGCCTTTTGTATTTCTGATACAGTACAGTTCACAATAGTCATAGCATCTGCAACACCTGAAGACATATTGCTAAATACCAAGGCATCATTGCCATATTGCTTAGCTGTATCTACAAACAATTCATAATCACTTTTAACTTTTTCATCTATATATTCTAATATATCATTGGCACTGGTTGAAATATTTTCAAATGCATGTTGAACCTTAGTAGTTACTTCTTGTATTTTTTGTACTGTAACAGAAGATTGTTCAGCTAATTTTCTTACTTCATCAGCTACAACAGCAAACCCTTTACCTTGTTCTCCTGCTCTTGCTGCTTCAATAGCTGCATTAAGAGCAAGAAGATTTGTATTACTTGCAATACTATCTATTTCATCTGCCATTATTTTAACTTGAGATACAATTTTGCCTTCTTCAATTGCTTTTATTATGCTTTTATACTTTTCTAAATATAGCTTTTCTGATGTGTCCGAACTGTTTTCAGCAGTTTTTCTAAATTCACCAGCTTTTATTTCTATATTCTTTGCACTTTCATTTCCCTTAATTGCCTTATCTGCAACCTCTATTATATTCACAGAAATATTTTCAGTTGTGGCATTTATTTCTTCAGTTGTAGCGCTTAGTTGTTCAGCACCTAATGCTACCTGCTTCACAGCTTCATTTACAACTTCCATTTTTGACGATATTTCTTCAGTTGTAGTTGCTAATTCTTGGCTTACAGAATTTATATCATTAGCTCCTTCCGATATTTCTTTAACTAATACTCTTAAATTTATTATAGATTGATTTAAAGCTTCCGCTAAAATTCCAGTTTCACTCTTATTATCTATATCAACTGTTTTTGATAAATCATTTTCCCCAAGAGCTTTAGCAACTATTACTATTTTCTTTATTTGTGCTGAAATTGTAGTAGAAATTAGCACTCCTAAAACTATAGCTATTAACAATCCCAAAACTGTCATTGCTATACTTTCAATAGAAGCACTTCTATAAACTAACTGACTATTGTTATAATCATTATTAGCATTTTCAGAAATCGATTCCAGTTCTTTATCTAAAAATTCAATTTTATTAGTTAAAATCCCTTCACCATACTCAGACATAAATTTGCCTGTATCAGTATAATTTCCAGCTTTCACTAATTTAATTATTTTATCAGCAGTTTCTCGAGAACTCTTAATTAATTTTTCAAACTTAGTAAATTCCACTTTTTCTGAATCAGTAGCTAATATGGCTTTATAATTCGAAATAATCTCATCTTCACTAATTTTTGTATTTTCAACACTCTTTACAAAGGTTTCTAATCCTGGTCTATATCCAGCATTAGTAATAAGCAGCATATCTCTTTCACCTGAAATGGTACTTGATTTAAGTTTATTAATATAATTAATTTTTATTAAATCATTATGATAAATATTTTCAAGATTTTTATTTATATTTTTCATACTGTACATTCCAATACTTCCTACAACACCTATAAAAACTGCTACCAAAATAAAGGCTGCTAATAGTTTGTGAATAATTTTTAAATTACTTATCCATTTCATTAGTATACAACTCCTAACTTAATATTATCTGTTTAACAATAAAAATTGTGAGTATAGAATTAAATATAATTCCGCTTACAATTAAATTGTTTTTATGTACAATAAAATTAATTCTATATTTCTATTAACTTAGTGCAATATTTATCAACTTTAATCATATATTTAGAACTAATTTTACCCCTCCATAAATTCCCGCATCGTTTCCTAGCTTTGCAAGTTCAAATTTTGTATTTTCACATGCATGAAATGCTTTTTCAATATAATACTTTCTAATTGCATTCACAAGAATCATTCCTGCTTTTGAGACACCACCACCAATAACAAAAACTTCAGGATCACATATGCAGGAAATAGTAGCAAGAGCACTTCCTAATTTATCTCCTAAATCCTCAACCAATATATTAGCTAATTTATCTCCATCTTTTGCTGCATCAAATATTGTTTTTGCTGTAATATCCTTAACTTCTCTTAAAACCGAAGAAGTACTATCACTACTCAAAAGTTTTTTAGATTCTTTTACGATTCCTGTAGCTGATGCATATTGTTCTAAGCAGCCTGTTTTACCACAGCCACAAGTTTGAGTTTCATTTTTCACAACTTTTATGTGTCCAATTTCCCCACCTGCTCCATTAGTTCCTGAAATAATATTTCCTTCAATAATTATTCCTCCACCAACTCCTGTTCCTAGTGTTACCATTACTACATTCTTATATCCTTTGCCTCCTCCTTGCCACATCTCTCCAAGGGCTGCAACATTTGCATCATTTCCTGCTTTTACTGGAAGATCAATCATTTCATTTAAAGTTTCTTCAACATTAAATATTCTCCAACCTAAATTTACACACTTCAATACATTTCCATCACTACTCACTGGACCAGGGACTCCAATTCCAACCCCAACCACATCATTTGTATGTATATATTTTTCTTTAAGTTTATCTTTTATTTCTTTTGCTATATCTTCTAAAATATACTTTCCACTATCCTCTTTTCTAGTCTCTACTTCCCACTTTTCCAATAGAGTTCCATCAACTTTAAACAACCCCATTTTTATAGTAGTTCCACCAATGTCTATTCCAAATCCATACTGCCTCATTTCTTTTCCTCCATAAATATATTTTTATTCTAATGTTCTATACATATCAATTACTTTTGATTTCAAGTTACTTGCCACTTTCCTCCTTATAAATACTCGGTAATATTTTAGCTAAATTACCATATTCTTTTACACTGTGATAAGCAAGTCCTTTTGGAGCTTCAAGAGGTATTTTTACAAAATCAGGTATTATTCTTACAACCTCATTATTAATCAAATTATAACCAAGCCAAAAGTGAGAACTTAGTTCAATACCATTTGGTATCTTATGTATTGTGTGGCACATAACCGCTGAACTTCCATTTCCCCATACAACTGATTCAACTTTAGAATCTTCTATTCCATTCTTAAAAAATTCATTTGGAGATAAAAAATTAATTTTAATTGTTTCAACTCCACATCCTGTATCCTCAACTACAGTATGAGTTACTCCCCATATTTTTTCTTTGTCTGATAAATTTATATCCAAGAGTTGTTCTCTTTTTGTTGTCTTCACATCAAAATGATCTTCCCTATCCCATATTTTGTATCTTAATGGTTCTAATCCATGCCATGCAAACCACCAATCAAACATTTCTACAGTAATACCTTCCATTTTTGTTACTGTAGACACATAAGCTGACCCATCCTCTAAAACACAATACCCTATATTTTCATCACTATTATTACATAGTAATATTTTCTCTCTATCTTCCAGCAATATTACATTTTGAATATTCATTGCTCCGGCATCTAATAGTTTGATAACCTTTTCATCTGTATTGCTTAACTCCATAAAAAAATATTTAGAGTAACTTTTCTTCATTTCTTCCTTCGATAATTCATTAATCATTCCTAAAACCTCCATTTTTTTTATTTTTACAATAACTTTTATTGATTTATAATCTGTTCTTTTTCACTTTTAAAAAACACTAAAATGTAACTACAAATTGATAATAAAAACATTCCAATAGCGCATATAATAAACACTCCGCTAGTTGACATATTTTTGAATATATAGTTGGTAAGACTATTTATTATAATTGGAGATAATAAACCTCCAATTCCTCCAATTACTGCAAAAACACCATTTGCAAGAGCTATGGCGATTTGAGGTACTGATACAGAGATAATATATGAAGCTTGAGCCATAAAACAACTCAAAGAAATCCCTAAACATGCACTTCCAAAAAGTATCCCAAATATATTATTGGGCAAAACAACAACTGATAAATATCCTAATCCAGCTGCAAAAATAGCAAAAGGTAATGTGTTACGCTTTAAGGCTGATGATATCCTTGAAAAGTTAAAACCAACTAAAAGTGCAAATCCACCCTGTACTGCAGCCACTATTCCTGTAAGCGCAGAACTTCCATTTAAGTTCTGTAAAATATGAGTAGCTATATTAGTCATAAAGGCTGTTATAAATAGAGTATGAAAAAAGCTAATTAAATATAATTCAAATACCATTTTATTTAACTTTAATTTTTGTGTAGTACTTAGAACCTGTGCTCCTGTATCTGGCAATTGATATATTACAATTATAAATGCTGCAAGAGCAATTAAATGAACTAAAAAGAATTTTTGATATCCAAAGTTCCCCAATATCCCCCCAACAATATTTATAAATATTGAACCTATTCCCATTCCTGTAACATGGAGCCCCATAAGAGCTGCACGATCTTTCCCCTCAAAGAAGTCACTAATTATTGCTGCATTAAGTGGTGATACTATTCCAAATCCAAAGCCTATAAGAATCCTTGAAATCATCATAAATGAAAAACTATCCACTAAAAATGGACTAGCTCCTACAAAAGCAATGATTATTAAACCAAGTAATACTATTTTTCTTTTTGAAATCTTAGTTACTAACCACCCAACCAATATTGATGCTACCATTAACAAAAAATAAGGTACGGTTTGAAGTGTTTGAACTGCATTTGAACCTTCTTCTTTAAATGCTATATCCAACATTCCTAATACAGGTGCTACTCCAGTTATATTTAACCCAAGTACAAAGGCTATAGAAAATATTGATATTTTTATACTTTTATTACTTTTTTGTTTCATAAATAAATTCCCCTTTCTAATCGATATTTAGATGTACTCTTACTCTAAAATCTACTCTTTAATGATATTGTTTTCATTTATTTGTAAATCAGCTGAAGTTATATGTAATAATAATATCATATTATTAAATTTCTTCAATATATTTTCTGAAAATATATACTTTTTTTCATGATTTTTTCTTTAAATATCATATATATCGTATTTTTTATAAAATTCCTACATTAAAATACATTGATTATCTAATATGCTTTTTTCTTAATAAATCAAAAAAAACTTTTAAACTTTTTCTGAATATATAATTTTCATTCATATTGTATTAGTCACTTTTAAGTTAAATTAAAATCATAACTTACAACTATTTTTATGATTTTATGACGCATATATATATTTTCTGAAAATATTTGCTTTATTTTTGATTTTTTCTTGTATTTTTCATGAAAAAAGTGTTATAATATTTTCATGAGATACGATATGCTATTTCTAAACTCATATCAAGGAGGAATAAATAAATGAAAGTTAATTTTGGAATAATAGGCTTTGGATTTATGGGACATATACATGAAAAAACACTAGCATCATTAGATGGGGCAAACATAGTTGCAGTATGTGATATTGACGAAGTAAAAATGAATGATGCTATTACTGAAAATGTTATTAAAACTACTAGCTTTGATGAGTTGTTAAAAATTGATGATATTAATACCGTAATAATCTCAGTAAGTAATCATATTCATAAAGAGGTTGTAATCAAGGCTGCGAAAGCAGGAAAAAATATAATTTGTGAAAAACCTGCTGCTATGAATGTAAAGGAATACGATGAAATGATAGCTGTTGTAAAAGATGCTGGAGTATTATTTACAGTACATCAACAACGTAGATACGATGTAGACTTTAGGACTGCAAAAGAAGTATATGATCAAGAGACCTTAGGTAATGTATATACTATCCAATCAAAGTTATATGGAATAAATGGAAATATGCATGATTGGCATGTATTTAAAAAATACGGTGGTGGAATGTTATATGACTGGGGTGTTCATTTAATAGATCAAATGCTTTATATGGTTGATAGTAAAATAAAGACTATCTATGCTGATTTAAGAAATGTTATTAATGAAGAAGTAGATGATTACTTCAAGATTTTACTTAAGTTTGAAAATGGAGTGACAGGTGAAATAGAGCTTGGAACTTACTTCTTAGCTGATAAACCAAAATGGTTTGAAAGGCATTGGTTTATTGGTGGAGATAAAGGAACCATGTACAGTGATGGTTTTGATCCAGAAGGAAAAATCGCAAGAACAACTAGACTTCTTAAAAATGTTCCTGGAAAAACTACTATGACAGCTTCTGGTCCAACACGTTCGTTTGGTCCACCTCAAGAGGGAGTTTTACTTACTGAAGATTTACCTAAAGTAAATGTCGCTCACATAATGTTTTTTGAAAATTATCTAAAAGCATTAGAAGGGAAAGAAGAATTAATTATCAAGATACCTGAGGTAAGAAGAGTTTTAGCTGTAATGGAAGCTGTAAGAGAATCAGCAGCCTCTAAAAAATCTGTTGATTTTGAATAAATAACTAAAAATAATTTTAAATATAAAGGAGAAATTTAATTATGAAAAACGGAAAAGTTCAAATTGCTATTGTAGGTTGTGGAGGAATTGCAAATCAAAAACATATGCCATCCATAAAAGCTAATTCAGAAAAGGCAGAAATAGTTGCCTTCTGTGATATTATACCTGAACGTGCAAAAAAAGCAGCTGAAGATTATGGAACACCAGATGCTAAAGTATATGCCGATTATAAAGAAATGTTAGCTGATACAAGTATAGAATTTGATGTAGTACACGTATGTACTCCTAACGTTGCCCACTGTCCAATTACAGTTGCAGCTTTTGAAGCTGGAAAACATGTAATGTGTGAAAAACCAATGGCTCATAACACTGAAGATGCACAAAAAATGATTGATGCTTGGAAAAAATCAGGAATGAAATTCACAATTGGTTATCAAAACAGATTCCGTGACGATACAACAACATTAAATGCTTCATGCAAAAATGGAGAACTTGGAGAAGTTTATTTTGCAAAAGCACATGCTATTAGAAGAAGAGCTGTTCCTACTTGGGGTGTATTCCCTAACAAAGCACTACAAGGTGGTGGTCCATTAATAGATATTGGTACTCATGCATTAGATATAACACTTTGGATGATGGATAATTATAAACCAGTTTCTGTAACTGGACAAGTATTTTATAAATTAGGACGTCAAGCTGATGGTCCTGATGGAAATGTATTTGGTCCATGGGATCCTGAAACATTTGAAGTAGAAGATTCAGCATTTGGTATGATTAAAATGGAAAATGGAGCTGTTGTTTACTTAGAATCATCTTGGGCATTAAATGTACTAAAATCTATGGAAGCATCTACAACACTTTGTGGAACAAAAGGTGGAGCTGAAATTCATCATGGTGGAAGCTATCCAAAAGATGAACTTATCTACAACAATGTAGAACATAATCAACTAATGGAAAAAACTATTTCTCCTGCTGGTATTGTTGACTTCTTCGAAGGTGGTGCATCAGCAGAAGGTGTACGTGAACAGTCACAATGGATGGATGCAATCATAAATAATACAGATCCATTAGTTAAACCCGAACAAGCCTTCGTGGTAACACAAATTTTAGATGCAATCTATAAATCAGCTGAAACTGGTAAAGAAATATACCTTTAATAAGTAAGTAATTAACCTAAGCCATAAGAGTTAGTCTCTTTTGGCTTATCCTATCAAAATTTTTTCTAAATCGGAGGAATTATAATATGAAATTAGGTTTTGTAAGTGCTATTTTAGATACTTATACATTTGAAGAAATGATTGATTTTGCAAGTGAAAGCGGTTTTGAATGTGTAGAAGTAGCTTGCTGGCCAAAAGGTAAAGCAGAACGTAGATATGCTGGTGTTACACACATAAACGTAGATGAACTTGATGACAATAAAATTGCTTATATTAAAGATTATTGTTCTAAGAAAAATGTGAATTTATCTTCTCTTGCTTACTATCCAAATACTTTAGATCCTGACCTTGAAAAAAGAGAAGCTCATGTAAGCCATATAAAAAAATTAATCGTTGCATCTAACAAATTAAATATAGGTGTAGTAACTACTTTTATAGGTAGAGATCAAAATAAAACTGTAGAAGAAAATCTTGAAATATTTAAAGAAGTTTGGACTCCAATAATAAAATTAGCTGAAGAAAACAAAGTTAAAGTTGCTATAGAAAATTGTCCAATGATATTTACAAATGACCAATGGCCAGGCGGACAAAATCTTGCAACAACTCCTGCTATTTGGAGACAAATGTTTACTGCAATAAAAAGCGATTATTTCGGACTAAACTATGATCCATCACATTTTGTATGGCAGCAAATAGATTACATTAAACCACTATATGAATTCAAAGAAAAAATATTCCATGTACATTATAAAGATATTAAAGTTTACAAAGATAAATTAGATGATGTTGGAATTATGGCTACTCCACTACAATTTATGTCTCCAAAGCTACCAGGTCTTGGTGATGTAAACTGGGGTAAATATGTTTCAGCTTTAACTGATATAGGATATAAAGGTAATACATGCATTGAAATTGAAGATAAAGCCTTTGAAGGCTCTGATGAAGAAATTAGAAACTCTTTATTACTTAGTCAAAGATATTTAAAACAATTTGTAATTTAGAACTTATTCTCACAAAATTTATTATAAATAAGTAAATACTAAACATATAATACACACTAACTTGACACTAACACTATAAATTCAAAAAAATTATGATCTTAAATCTAAGGAGGATTTTATTATGAAAGAAATCACGTGCGATGTTGTTGTTGTTGCTGCTGGTCCAGCGGGGCTTGCTGCAGCAATTTCAGCTGCTGAAAATGATATGTCAGTTGTAGTATTTGAAAAGTCAATGAACACAGGTGGTGCAGCCAATATGGGGATGGGACCATTAGGCCTTGGAACTAGCGTTCAACGTAAAGAATTAGCAACTGTAGATAAAAATAAAGCCTTTGATATGTTTATGAATTATACACATTGGAGAGTAGATGCAAATTTGGTTAGAAAGTACTTTGACAAATCTGCTGATACTATCGATTGGTTACAAGATATGGGAGTTGAATTCTATAAAGCTTCTAAATATTTCCCTGGTTCAGAGCCAACTTGGCATATTGTAAAACCAGAATCTGGTATGCCTGGTCCAAGAGCTGCTGCTACTATGATAAAACGTATGACTGAAAAAGCTGTAGAATTAGGTGTACAATTTTATTTTGAAACACCAGCTAAAGAATTAATAAAAACTGATGGAAAGATAACTGGAGTTATTGGCCAAACTAAAGATGGAGACGAAATCAAAGCAAACTGTAAAGCTGCTGTTATTGCAACAGGTGGTTTCGGTGATAATGCTGAAATGATAAAAGAATATACTGGATACGAATGTGGAAAAGATTATTTTGGTTTCCGTATCCCTGGCTTAGTTGGAGATGGAATTAAAATGGCTTGGAATGCAGGAGCAGGAAAAAGTGATATAAATATAGAAATGGTTGTTACTCTTCCAGGTGAAAATGTCACTGGTTCAATTCATGCTGCTTTTAACCAACCAAATCTATTAGTTAATTTACAGGGTGAACGTTTCTTTAATGAAGAACATTTTGAAAATAGTACTTATGCTGGAAATGCTATAAATCTTCAAAAAGATCGTTGTGCTTTTATGATTATCGATGAATCAATTAAAAGACAATACCTTAAAAGAGGTGTTGATGTAGTAAGTATGGTTCTAAATCAAGAAAATATTCATGGTTTTGATGAACATATGGAAACAGCAATTTCTCAAGGAAATCCATACTTATTTGCTGCCGATACTATTGAAGAATTAGCAGAGAAAACTGGAATTAACTGCGATAACCTATTAGATACAATTGATGATTACAATGATGCTTGTGAAGGCAGAGATGAAGCTTTTGGTAAAAAAGCTGAATATATGAGACCAATAAGAAAAGGAAAATTCTATGCTACTAAATTCTTCCCTGGTGCATATGGTTCATTAGGTGGAATTAAGATTAATCATAAAACAGAAGTTGTTACACAAGACTTTGAAGTTATTGAAGGTCTTTATGCAGCCGGAACAGATACTTGTACAATTTATGGTGACAGTTATATGTTCTTATTACCTGGTAACACTATGGGATATGCATTAAACAGTGGTCGTATGGCTGGTGAAAATGCTTCTGACTATTTAAATACATTATAATCTCTTTAAAATATAATTGAAAAAATAGAAGATATGTTTACAAATTAGTATGTAAAAAATAAAAAGATATGTATAAGAAAATATATTAGTATAAACCAAATCCCATACATAAGTGACTCCTTTGTGTATGGGATCCTTATTAATTTTAGGAAAATTAATATGAGATATTTAATTGCATTATAATTACCAATAGACTATATCTATGAATAGTTTAAGATTGTTAATATTTAAGTTTATATTATGACTATAGTAAAAAGTTTTTCAGCCACATAATTTCATGCTATTTCAAATATGAAAGGAGAAACATTAAGCACTATATATTTTGTGTTTGGTGTAATATGATTGTCTATGAAAAAAGAACAAATTGAATCTTTAACTAAATTAATGCCCTATATTAATGAACTTTTCAATATAAATACAAACATCGCTGTAACAGACCTAAATCAGTTTATTTCGATCCAACAAGGTGAAGGGGCAATGAACGTCAATTGCAAGACGGGAGACTCCTTTGATACTAATAACCCTTTCTTTGAATCTATATCAAAAGGTAAAAAGACTTTTACAGCGTTTAGAGACCCTGATGACACATTTAAAGTACATACATGTTCAACAATTACCCCCTATTATGATTATAATAACTCCATCGCCGGTTTCATACTTGTTGTACGTGATCTCGAACAACAAGCAACTGTGCAGAACCTATCTCTTAATATCTCACAGACATTCGAAGACTTTAATAAAAGCTTTAATAATATTATTAAAGAAATTTCTAAATTATCAGAAGAAGCCCATTCTAATGTTGAGGATGCTAATATGCTGATGGAGCGTATCAATGACATAGATATTATAATAAAATCAATTCAGAATATTGCCAATCAGTCTGGTCTACTAGCCTTAAATGCGAAAATTGAAGCTGCAAGAGCTGGCGAAGTCGGAAAGGGATTTGGAGTTGTTGCTACTGAAATTGGCAAACTAGCTAGTTCAAGCAAAAATTCTGCTGAAGAGGCTAAAAAATCCTTATCAGCCATGAAAAAGGCCATTGAAGAAATTGACATACGAATCAATTCAATTGAGAACAACACCAACAATCAAGTAACATCAATTACTGATATATCAAAAAATGTAATCGATGTACATGATAATCTGATAAATTTAGCACAAATTGCAAAACTTATTAAAAATTGATCTCAAAAGGACTGTCGTACTAGCAATGCTGTCAAGTTAAGCTAAAACAGCAAAAAATTAAATAACACTTTATATAAAGTAATTTTATTTAATTCTTGACAAAGGTCCAGGTTAGGACTATCCCATTAGTACTAAGTCGGACTTTTTTATTTAAGGAGATATGCATGGAAAAATCTATTTTACAAGAACAGCTAAATCGTTACTATGAATTATGGTGCGATGCTACACAACTATATGAAAAATGGGCTAAACAACGAGGGATAACCTATAACTATGTTTTAGTTCTTTGTACATTACTTAATCATCCACTACATTGTACCCAAAAAATAATAGCACAGAAATGGGGGATGCCCAAGCAAACGATAAACACAATTCTAAAAGATTTACAAAATAAAGGATATGTAATATTAACTCATCAGCCATCAGATAAGCGAAATAAACTGATATTACTTACTGATAATGGTATGCAATATGCAAAAGAAATTGAAGCTGCTTTGACTAGCTTAGATACTTATGCGATAGAAAAAATGGGACTAGAACGTATGAAATGCTTGAACGATAATCTGGCTGATTACCTCAAATACTTCCGCAAAGCTGAACATGATCAAAATGTACTGTAAAGGCGTTAGATAATATAAAACCAATACAAGGAGAGATGCAAATAATGAAAAAAAATATATTAGTCTTAACAGGCAGTCCTAGAAAGCATGGGAATAGTGATATGATGGCTGACGCATTTATTAATGGCGCAAAGTCAATGGGACATACCGTCAATAAGTATGAAGCTGCGTTTACGAAAATATCAGGTTGCCGTGCTTGTGACACTTGTTGGAGCAAAAATGTTCCTTGTTCTTTTAACGATGCATTTAACGAAAAATTTCTTCCTCTTTTAGAAAATGCTGATATGCTAGTACTTTGTATGCCACTATACTTATATGGATTTCCTGCCAGTATTCAAGCTACGCTTGAAAAAACATATTCATTACTAATGCCTCAAAGTCCGGTAAGAATGAAAATATCAGAAACAGCATTACTAATATGTGGAGGTTTTGATAACCTGGAAGTATATGGGGGTGCTATAGAAACTTACAATCAATTGTATAAAAGTTTTCAATGGAAAAACAGAGGACTTGTTGTTGCATTAGGAGTAATGGAAAAAGGTTCCATTGCCAATACGGATTACCTGGAACAGGCGGAGATAATGGGGAAAAATGTGTAATACAATCCGCTCTACATAGTATTGCCTGATATGGACGATAAAGATCCTTTTATATGATAAAACAGAATTTATAGAATGCAAATTTTTAACAAAAGTGCTAAAGAACACTTTATGTATAATAACTCGTATCTATGCTATCAGAGAGAGTAACGATTAGCAATGGGATAAGAAATGCTGGAAGATTACTTTATTAGAATAAGTAATCTTAGTAATGCAAAGTGGTAAAATCTGATTTATCGAAAAACTTGATATTCTAAATATGCCCAACTTTCTACCAAAAATAAGAGAAACAGGCTTGTCTGTAAACTGAGTCATAGAGATAGTTCCCAATAACTCTTTTATTGTGTAATACAGCAAAAGGTGGTATCGCACCCTTTTTTTACATTTAATTACTTGCAAATAATTAAAAATATCATGATAGTTTCAAGCTTTTCAAAATAACTTTAAAAAAAGCTTGAAACTATCATGCATAATTAATATCAATTTTATTAGCAATAATTTACTGCTTTCATAAATTATTTTTTATTTAATTCTAGTTATCTTTGTTTCATTCAATTCATGTGGATTTCCAGTCATATCTGCATATCCAATAGCAATAGCTGCTACAAATTGATTCCCTTTTGGAATACAGAATAAATCTTCATAAACAGCTTTCTTCTCGCCCATAAAAGCAACTCTCATTCCACCAAGTATAATGCTGGAAAGACCAATACCCTCAGCAACAATCACAATATTTTCAATTGCAATCCCACAGTCAAGCATATCAAAGTGCCCTTTTACTGGAGATGAAACAACTACTAATAGTGGTGTATCAAAAATAACTTTGTTATTACGTAACTTTAATCTTTCAATTGCCATTTCATCACCTGAATTCATAGCAAGTTCAACAAGATAATCTTCTAAATCTGTTATTAATTTTGTATCTTCTACAAAACTAAAATGCCAAGGTTGTGTGTTAGCAGCGCTAGGTGCTGCAAGAGCTGCTTTCATTAAAATGTTTATTTCAGCTTCACCTATTTTGTCTTTTTTAAATTTGCGAATAGAACATCTTTTCATTACTGATTTTATTGTATCATTCACAATTATTTCTTATCCTTCCTACAATTACTCTCCCCAATATATTTATTGATATAATATAGATGCAATATTTACTCACCAATTAATCTTGAAAGCATTTCATGATGTCGTCTTACTTGTTCAACTTCATTAGGTAAGAACTCAACTCCTCTATCCTGTTGATCTCTTTGTCCTTCATATTCAGAATTTATATATCCTGAGAATCCATTTTCTTTTAAATACTTAATAGGAGTTTCATAATCAATTGCTAAATCTTCATAACATCCTGGCTTGCCTGGTATTTCTGTCATGTTATAGAACTTTCCATGTATACTTACAATGTATGGAATAATATCTATTATATCTTCCGGACTTGCTGATGATTCATGAAGACTCATTCTTTCAATAGTTCCTTGATCAATATTATGGTTAGGATACTTTTCACTTAATACTGTACCTATATCATCTAGACTATAATTTTTACTATTTTCTAAAATAAAATCAATTGCTTCTGGATTTTTTACTTGTCTCTTTGCATAATCAATTGATACTTGAGATGGTGAATATTGAAAAATTCCAAAATCAGGTACTAGTCCAATATGCTTACTTCCTGTACGATCTGCCAGTTCAATAATTTGCTCTGACATTCTAAAATCAAGAGCTGCTGCCATTCCTGTTTTAGGTTGGACTCTTGTTCCCGGCTTAATAGGAAGAGGGGCATGAATTTCTTTACCAATCTTCACATTATATTTTTCCGCAGTCTCAAGTGCCATTTCAATAACATCTATTGGAACAAGGCAAAGTGGACGTACATTTTTAAAGCCTAATTTTGCAGCTATTTTGATGTCATTTTTGAATCTTTCTGCTGCCTCTCTATGAGTCATAATATGATCTCTAAATTGATGCACATCAAGATATATATCCATTGTAACTGCATTCATATTATATCTTGCCATTTCATTATTCCATTCAAATATAAACTGTTCAGATGGAAATGGATAATTTTTGATAATAGCCTCATCAATAATCTCAATTCCATCTGTTTTTAAATTATCATGAACTTCCTTAATCATATCTTTCCAATTCATTTGTTTAAAAAATTGAGTTTGTTGATAACTGTATAGTGAAACACCTCTATTAATTGACATACTATTTTCCCCCTTCCTGTAATTCTAAGTTAAATGAACATATACTAGCAGTCTTTCCAGAACCTGCTCCATGCCCTGGAACTGGTGGATTCTTTAACCATTCTTCATCCCATGGCATATAACCATAGGCTGCTAATACAGATTGCTGAAGTTTAATGTTATGCATTCCTGGTGCTAACCCACCTTCTTTCTCAACATAAACATACCCTTCATCGTCATAATCCCAATGTTCCCAAACACACTTTTTAATTTCTTCAAAATCCCTAGGCTCTTTCCCATTAATTTCAAACTTCTGCAAATCTCTAGGATACTCTATGCCATCACATTCAATATAATATCCATTGTGTAAAGATAAGAAACAACCTCGATAATCTGCAATACGAACTGAAAATTTAAAACCTACAACTTTTTCATCTTTTAATACATTTTCAAGACTATCTTTTCTAATTAAATAATTATCAAACATTATTTTTTCTCCTTTCCTTATGATAGATTTTATTTTTTATATGTAAATAAATGTGCATAATATATTAATACTTATCATGCACATTTATTTTTAAACATATATTAATTTGTTGTTATTACTATTCTTCTATAGCACGTCTTAATGCTTCTTGATGACGTCTAACTTGTTCAACACTGTCAACTTCAAAAGCATCATTAATCATTCCATGTCCTTCATATTCAGTAGATAAGAAACCATGGTAACCTGTTTTTTTATACGCCGCTACTATTTCTTTAATTGGCATTGATGTTTCTTCATAATTTTCATCTATTTCATAACATTTTGCATGTGTATGATAAATATATTTTATATTATCAATAACATCTTGAGGATCACACCATGTGTAGTTAAATGAAGCTCCAGCATAAGCTAAATCTACTTTACTTCCATTTGCTTTATTAATTGCTTCCATTAATTCTGGCATACCATTAGCTTTCATGTATTCACCATGTGCACGTCCTAGATTTGTGTCATATTTGATCTTTGTAAATCCTTTTTCTACTCTATTTGCAAAAGCTTCATCTACAAGTTTAACACAGTCTAAGTTAGCACCTCTACGGATAGCTTGTTCACGAAGCTGTCTTGGAATCTTATTGCAGAATATACCAAAGTCAGGCATAAATCCAAAGTGCTTTGTTCCAGTACGAAGAATCATTTCCATATATCCATCTGCCCATCCAGAGTTCAAGGAGAATGGTGAATGAACTTCAATACATACTTTAATGTCATTTTTAGCTGCACATTCAAGACTTCCTTCAATAACATCCATGGGAGTAGCCACAAGAGTACGTAAAGTTTTGAATCCAAGTTCCTTTGCTATTTTAATATCTCTTTCCATCATTTTAACTTGTTCACGAAGAGTAAGAGTTCTATTATCATAAATATGATTTTCTAAAAAGGCATCATAGCAAGTAGGCTCTGTACCATACTTCTCCATCCAGCCAAACCATTGCTCTTTAAATTCTGGTGTAATTATAGGAAAAGAATCCACCATTTGTTCAGCTAAAAGTTCAATTCCTGTAGCTCCAGCTTTTGATGCTTCTCTAATACATCCTTCTAAATCTAGTTTACCAACATAATATTCTGATTGGTAACTATATAACGATACACTTCTTCCAATTTTATAATCCATTGTTATTTCCTCCTATCTAATCTCAAAATCATATTCACCTGGATGTACTAAAATCATTGGCATATATGATGGTGCAATAGT
Organism: Clostridium puniceum; assembly: GCF_002006345.1. Lineage (GTDB taxonomy): Bacteria > Bacillota > Clostridia > Clostridiales > Clostridiaceae > Clostridium > Clostridium puniceum. The sequence continues at coordinate 18,165 of NZ_LZZM01000204.1, read as the reverse complement.
TTGAGTACATTTAATATGGTGTTCACCTGATTTTAAGCCACCTTGTTTCAATACAGTAACTGTAGCAAATTGTCCAAATAACCAACGGTTATCAATAACTGTACGCATTTCTTCTAAAGTAAATGTTTCACCATTTACAGTAAAACGAATATCTTCTCTTGAATATATTTCTCCATCAACCTCAACTTCGATATTTCTTATAATAGAAAGTGTAACTCCACGATAATATTGAATTCTCATATCAAATTGAAATCCTATTATTTCATCATTCACGATAGTATTTTTAAATCCTTCTGGATTATACATATGCTTTGCAAACATTTCCTTAACTCCCTTCATTTTTCTATATAATAGCTGCATAATTATTAAATTTTCATTTTATAATCAGAGATACCAATTATATTTCTCATCATCTGTAACTTATACAAACAATATAATTGGTATCCACTGTAACAATAAATTAAAATATAACTTATTTAATTAACTCATCAAAATTCTTATATTTTTCTAACATTTGAGGTAAAGTATCTTTTGTAGCCATTATTTTTGGTATTGCAACAGCTTTCATTCCTTGAATTTCATCGAAATGTTCTTGTAATCCATTATCAGTTCCTCTCGCACGATTTTGTTGTTCCTTACTGAATTCAACTTTAAGCTCATCTCCATCTATAGATAAATGACCTGTTATTCCACAAAGTGGACATTCAACTGTTGTTGTTTTATTCACAGTAAGTAAATTACAATGACAAACTGGACATGTTCCTTCTTCCCCAAACCATTCTACCTCTTCATATGGTTTTCCAACTGATTCAGTTACTCTTCTTCCTAATTCTCCAACTCTATTCATTAAATCTTCATCAAAAACAGGATTTACTGTTCTTCCCATGTCATAAGCATCAATTTGTCCTACAACTTTCATCTTTGCCGAAAAGCTGAATAAATTCATCGTTGGTAATCCTAAAGACACCCAATTTTGTGTACTTGCACCACCAACAGATATTAAACCAAGATATCTATCTTTAAATGAACGTTCATCTAATAATTCTGCACCTGCAGCAATACGCTTATTTTGTTCTGCTACAAGCGCTGGTCTGTCATGAGCTGGTCCAAATCTATCAATAAAATTCTTTAATTGCCCTACTGGTCCAACTGCATATACTGGTGCAGCAATAATTATCCCATCTGCATCTAAAACTGCTTGTTCTAATATTTCATAATCATCTTTTATAATACATTTAATTTCTTTACCATTATCTCTTAATTTACTACAAGCTCCACAACCTTTACAGTGTTGGATATTCATGTTAACAGTGCTTATAAATTCTACTTCAGCACCAGCTTCTTTAGCCTTATATAATGCCTCCTTAACCATAATTTCGCTACGTTCCATCTTTCTTCCAAATGATAATCCTAATACTTTCATTTTTTTCTTCCTTTCTTTTTATATGACTATATCCAGTCATAATTTCAATATAAATATTTATCTATAAATTATTTTATTTGATAACAAATTAATATAATTATGATACTCAAAATCTTTAAATACTATCTTCTCTTTTTCCATCTTCCAACACGCGTAAGTTTATCTGGCCCTATTGCTTTATTACCTGAAATTTTTACTATTGCAGAAACTGGACAAATATCTATACACTTACCACATTTAGTACAGTCAAACTCATCAATCATATGAATATATCCACTTTTTCCTTCAATAGCATCAAAGTCACATACATCCATACATTCCTCACATCCATCACACACATCACCTTTAATAGCAATGTTTTGAGAATTTCCACATAAATCCACAGGACATTTTTTTCTTTTAATATGTGATTCATAGTTAGCTTTAAATAATTGTATTGAAGTTTTTACAAATTCAGTTGATTTTTGACCATAGCTGCATAAAGTTTCTTCCGATACTTCATTTGCAAGCTCTTCTATTAATTCAAAATCTTCCGCTTTACTTTTTCCTTCTGTAGCATCTGAAATCATTTGTTTTAATTGATATAATCCTTCTCTGCAGAAGGTACACTTTCCACAAGTTCCTTCATACATTTTTGTTATTCCTTGTTTTGCAAAATCTACAATGCACTCTTTTTTATGTAAAACAATAAGTTCATTAGTACCATTGCCTTCAAAAATAGTTTTATCTGCTTCGGATTCAAGTATACATTTTCCATTTTGTCCACCAAGGACAATTGCTTGAATTTCGTCTTCAAAACCTTCTGAAATTTGTTCAATTATTGCTCTTACATTTGTATTTTCAAGTATTTCTCCAATGCCTGGCTTTTTAACTGCTCCAGTTACTGAAACAATTTTTGAAGGAATATATTCTTCTTCTATATCAAAGTATGCTGCAATAGATGCCATAGTATCAATATGATGTACTAAATCATAATCTTCTACTTGCCTTACATCAATTTTTCCAATTGCAAATTCAACTTCAAAACCATATAACTCTATTTCTTTTATTTTATTTTCTAAAACTTCTTTTAAATCCAACTTTTCTTCTGGAATATACAGAACTCCCTTAGAAATATCCACAGCTCTTCCCGCTATTGCCATGCCCCCTAAAACATTAGCTGGATCATTTTCAAGAAGGCATATTGAAACATATGAATTATCTATATTATTAAAACCAGTAATCAACTTTTTTTCTTCATCTTCAAATCCAGAAATTACTTTTTTCCACTTATCAGCAACGCTTTCTGAATACACACCACATTCTTTTAACTGAATTTTATCAATTCTATCTATTATTTCTTGTGATGATAATTTCATTGCTTTAAATAAGCCTTCTGCTTCTAAATTATTTGTATCAAAATTACGCATAAGAATTGGTTTAAATTCATTTGTCATAGTTATTCATTGCCCCTTTCTATAGTAATTCCAGCAAAATCATTCCAAGTCTTAGGTTTTGATATTCCTAAACGCAAATCACATTGCAAGCATCTGCTGCTTTCTTTATCTGCTTGTTCACATGTAAATCCATTTTCTGCTCTGCTAAAATTAGTTTTTCTTGAATTTACATCAACTTCACTCGGAATAATTCTTTCTTCATATCCAAATCCTGCTTTTTTACCTATACATTTGTTAGGCTCGTCTACATCAATAAGATGTTCATCTATATTTCCGTCTCCGCCCAAGAATTTATCTATAGCTTTAGCAGCATCTCTACCTGACGCAACAGCTTTTACTACAGAATTAGTACCATAAATTGCATCTCCAGCAGCAAAAATACCTTTTTTATTAGTTTCTTGCATGTCATTTACTACAATAGTATTTCCTCTACCTAATTCAAAACCGCTGCTTTCATCAATATCTGGTCTTTGCCCTGTTGCAAATATAATTTGATCCACTTCAAGAATATGATTTGATCCTTCAACTAAATTTATTGTAAGTCTTCTATTCTCATCAAATGACATTGATTCTACATTAACAAATTCTATACCTGCAATCTTATCTTCTTCACCTAAAATCTTTGCAAATGATTTTGAATAGTGAATAGTAATACCTTCTTCAATTCCTGCTTTTACTTCATCTTCAGACGCAGGTATATTTTGTTCATTTTCTAAACATGCTAAATGAACTTTTTTTGCTCCAAGCCTTACTGCAGTACGTGCACAGTCAAAGGCAACATTTCCACCACCAAGGACTATTACCTTTTCACCTATCTTTACTTCTTCATTTAAACTTACAGCTCTTAGAAAATCTGAATTAAGTAATACACCTTCTAAATCATTTCCTTCAATCGGCAATCGTACACCCTTATGCGCTCCAATCGCTGTTAACACTGCATCATATCCATCATTTAATAATGATTCAAATTTTTCAACTTTTGTATTAGTAACAATTTCTACTCCTATTTCTTTAATAAGATTAACTTCTTCTTCTATTATATTTCTTGGCATACGATACTCTGGTATTCCTACTCTTGTCATACCACCAGCATAAGGAAGTGCTTCGTAAACTGTTACATCATGTCCTTGTTTTTTTAGATAATATGCTGCACTTAATCCTGCTGGACCTGCACCAATAACACCAACCTTTTTGCCAGTAGCAGGAAGCAGCTTTCTATTTTTCTTCCAAATTTCTTTTTCATCATGTTCTACAGCAAAAAGTTTTAATTCCCTAATAGATACGGCTTCATTCACATTTCCTCTGCGACACTCTGATTCACATGGATGGCTGCAAATATGTCCTAATATTTTAGGTATAGGAAGCTTTTCTCTAATAACGGCTGTTGCTTCTGAATATTTGCCTTCATTTACAAGTCTTATATAAGTAGGAATATTAGTTCCAGCTGGACAAGTATTTCTACATGGTACTAATGATGTGTCTTTATTTTTATTAAGATCAACTAGTTCTTTTTTATCCATCAAAGCACCTGTAGGGCAAATCTCTACGCAAGCTCCACAAAATTTACAATCTGCATCTATAAGTAATTTTTCATGTGGTGTTCCAATATAAACTTCACTATTTTTCTTTTGATAATCTATAGCATTAACTTTACGAACCTTCTGGCATACCCTAGCACATCTTCCGCATAATACACATCTAGTCATATCATGATCAAATAATTGATTAGAGGTGTTTTTAGGAAACGGTTTCACCCTCATTCTTAAACGCTCAGGTCCAACGCCTAAATATTGAATTAAAACTTGTAATTCACACTTTCCATATTTAGTACAAGTAGAACACTCTTCTGGGTGTGCTGCAAGAATTAATTCCATAGCAAGCTGACGTTTCTTATTAATTTGTTCATTTTGCGTTTTAATAGCCATTCCATCTTCAGCTTTTAGTGTACAGCTTGTAACTATTTCTCCATTATGTTCAACAACACAAAGTCTGCATGCTCCAAGTTCTGGCAAATCAGGATGATGGCATAGGTGTGGTATGTATATTCCTGATTCTAACGCACAATCCAATACATTTTTTCCTTCTTTAGTTATAATTTCTTTTCCATCAATGGTTATCTTAATGTCTTTCAAGTCAAATACCTCCATTCATTTACACTAAATGTAGTTTAAATTCATCTTATCGTTTTCATCAAATACTAATTATTTTTCATGATATTTCATAATTAAATTATAGCATTTTTTCATAAAAAGTCAAACTTTTTACAGAAAATACTGAAATATTCGTATATATTTTCTGTAAAATCTATTTTTACATTATTTTATTTGACTTTTTATATACAAACAACTCTATATTCAGAACTAATTATAATAGTCTATTGATTTTAATTTTCAGATATACTATAATTTATTACAAATGTTTTACAAAATTAACATATTACAATTTACCTATTAATCATGTAACTATTTTAATCTTTGATATATAATAGAAAGTAATTTAACACTATGTTATTTAAAGCATTATAATTTTACCAATGTAAGGAGGTATAATATGGCAACAGTTATAGACGTTGCAAAAGAGGCAGATGTTTCCGTTGCAACAGTTTCGCGTGTATTAAATAATAGTTTTATGGTTACAGAAGAAAAACGTGAACGTGTTCTTGCTGCTATCGAAAAGGTTGGCTATAAAGTCAGCACTAAAAATAAAGAATTAAAGCGTAATAATTCAAAAGTTATTTTAGTTATAACCGGTACTCTTATCGAGGACTTATTTAACAGCTTTCAAGATACTGCCGGTGATCTTGGATATCATGTTATATATCACTATTGTAGCAATCCAAGTAGTACAGAAGGTGCAAAGGAAGTTATCAGTATACTTAAAAATAATATTATTGCAGGAATTGTATTGTTAGATATAACTGAAAGCAATAATGACTTTAAACAAATAATTAGTCATTATCCTGTAGTTCAAATAGGAAAACCACTTTTAGATACAACTGATAAATATATTGTTTCGGCTGATGACCGCACAATTGCTTACGATGTAGTTTCACATCTTATTCAAACTGGCAAAAAAAGAATAGCTATTATTTCTGGTGCCTCTGAAGGTAGAATTTCACATTTTGAAAAAGAACGAGAACGAGGTTATATAGATGCTTTGAGAGATAATGATCTACCTTGTGATGATTCTTTAAAATTCAATGTTGACTTCACAATGGATGGTGGTAGTGATGCCACAAAGAAAATTCTTGCTTTAGAAAACAGACCTGATGCTATTTTCTGCATCAGTGATAATCTAGCTGTAGGATGTATTTACAGATTAAAAAGGGCTGGCATCTCAATTCCAGATGAAATTTCTGTTGCTGGTGTTGATAATTCTGAAATTACAGATTTTTTTGATCCTCCAATCACAACCGTAGATCAATCTTTTAAGGAAATCGGTTCAGAAACTATAAGAATGCTTGTATCTCTAATTAATGGCGAACTATCTAGAGGAAGAAAAATCTATATTGATCATCAACTTGTAATTAGATCTTCTACAATTAAAGAAGTTTAAAATTCATGAAATAAAAGTAAGATATACACTGAAATAATAAATCATCTGTATATCTTACTTTTTATTACATATATTCAAATTGGTAATGTACATTTAGAAATCTCTTGAAATCATTAAGTGGAATTAAAAACTTTAATTCATATTTATGATAATTGTTTTATTTAGATACATCAATTCCACTGTTACCTTTTTTTGAAACTGCAATTATAATTCCAAGTAAAATAGATAAAAACGCAGATGCAAGAACCCTATACTCTGGAGGTAGTAAAAATACTATTGTATGACAAGGTATCCATACGAATGTACAAGTTTTTATCCATGAAAAACTCACTAAAGTATACCAGTCTATTCTATCAACAAAATCCTTTACTGTTAATTCACTTATTTTTTTCTCATAACTTAATTCAACGAATAAATCCCCAAATTTATGATAAACATACATCATAGGTCCAAATGTTAAATTCATAATAGTGCTTCCCAAAAATGCTTGAGCCAATTTTGATCCTGCAAAAGGAAGCTTTCCTACAGCCTGTGCAGCTCCCGTACCTGCCGTAAAAACTGTAAATACAAGAGTTATCATCATTCCTATTATTCCCCATACCACAGCCTTATAAATAAAACCCTTTGGTATGATCCATTTGCCCTTTAAAATTCTAACTCCAAGCCAGTCTCCCATACTTGCTAATATAAAAAATTTTAAAAATCCCCCTACATATGGATATGCATCCGTAACTTCTATAAAGGTTATACGTGTAGAAGGTACTGCTAAAATCAATATCCATATGAATAATACTACGCCCCAGAAAAAATCCCCTTTTTTATTTTTCATTTTCACATTCCCCTCTTTAAAAGTATAATAATTTTATTATTAAAAAATCAAAGATAGCACCTACGTTGTTTAAGTAAGTGCTATCACATACATTGGTTATTCTCTTATTGCTTTTATATCATCATTGCTGAATAATATGCATTATTTATAGCATCATAAATCTGTCCAACATTTTTACAGTCACCAATAATATAATATTCATCTACTAAGTCGCATAATTCATCTACTTTATCATATGGCGCTCTAAAGCCAAGTGCACACACTATACTATCTGCTTCAATAATAAATTCTTCACCATTTCTTGTGCATAATACACCCGAAGGTACTATCTCTTTCACCATTGTATTTCTATAGATAGTAGCTGAGTTTTCAACTTGTACCATTAAACCGCCTCTATAGAATGAATTCACATCTTCTGAAACATCATTTTTCATTTCAATAATTGAACATTCTTTTCCATCATGTTTGAAGGAAATTGCCGCTTCACTTCCAACTAGACCGCCTCCCAAAATCACTACCTTTTCCCCTAATTTATCATGATTTAGTTCTGCATCAATAGCCATGATAACTTTTGGAGAATCTATTCCTTTGATCGGTGGTACAAGTTCCTTTGAACCTATTGCAACCATCAATGTATCAGGTTTAAATTCTTTCACATATTCTTTTGTAACTTCTGTATTAAGAATAACACTTATCCCTGCATTTTCTACTCTCTTAATCAAGACATTACAAAAATCTATAATATCCTTTTTGAAATATGCAGCACCAGCCGGATAAAGATTTCCACCTAATTTATCAAACTTCTCAACTAAAGTTACATCATGACCTTTTTCTGCTGCAGTAATTGCCGCTTCCATTCCAGCTGGCCCCCCACCTGCTATTAATACTTTTTTCTTATATGATGCTACCTTATTTTTTGATTTTTCAGGGAATTGTTGTCCCATGGTTGGGTTAACTGAACATTTCACCGTTTCACTCTTACTAGTCTCACCAAAACATTCATAACAACGTAAACAAGGAGTTATATCATCAGCTTTTCCTTCAAATGCTTTTTGAGGTAAATATGGATCCGCTAATAAGGCTCTTCCAATTTCAACAAAATCTGATTGTCCTGTAGCAATAATTTCTTCCATATGAACTGGATTATTCAAACTTCCAACACATGCAACTGGTGTTTTTACATGTTTTTTTATCTCAGCTGCAAGATATACATTAACACCTCTTGGGAAGAAAGATGATGGATGCGTTCTGCAAAACATTGCAGGATCTTCATGATTTCCACATGAAATATTAAATAAATTAATTTTATCCTCAACCATTTTTGCTACTTCAATACAAGCATTGAGATCAAGTCCAACTTCAGTCATATCATCTCCAGAAAGACGAAGTTCAATTGGGAAATGTGGCCCTACTGCTTTGCGTACAGCATCTAGTGCCATAATCATAAATCTAGCACGATTTTCTAATGAACCACCAAATTCATCTGTTCTTTGATTCATAACAGGTGATAAAAATTGTGAGAATAGCCATCCATGTGCTGCATGAACTTGAACCATATCAAATCCACAATCTTTACATAACTTTGCTGCTTTTCCGTAAGATTCAACAATTTCTAAAATTAATTCCTTTGGCATTTCAAAAACTTCACCTTCTGGTGTAATTTCATGACTAGGACCATAAGCAACATTACAACAATCCTGATCACCGCCAACACTAGCAAGTCCCCCATATTTACCACCATGTGATAATTGGATATTTGCATATGCACCAGCATTATGGATTGCCCTTGTACATTCCGCAAGCCCTTGTTTTACACCAAAAGAGTCTAGTTGTAACTGTTTGTTATGAGATTTTCCAGTTGCTGAATGAACAATTGCTTCTCCATATGTAACAACACTTGCGCCGCCTAATGCTTTTTCTTCTAAATAAGCAATCATTTCTTTTGTAAAATGTCCCTCTGTTGTAATCATACTAGGACTTGTAGGTGCTGCTATAATACGATTTTTAAGTCTTATATTTCCAATTCTTAAAGGGGAAAACAGGTGTGGATATTGTTCTCCCTTTCTAAAGCATTGCTTTTTATTTTCCATAATTCTTCCTCCTGTTTTTATAAATACTATTAATTTGTATTACGCTTATTATCATTAATTACATTATTTCTTTTCTAGATATTCTTCTTTATATAATTGAGGAAGTATTACCTTTAATCCACCTTGCATTTCCAATGCATTATGTTCCAAAAGTCCTAAAAGACTTTCTTCTGGTACAACATCATCACTCTTTAAAACTGGTATAAATCTATTTCCTAACACTTGATATCCCTTCCAAAACCTTGTTCTCATTTCTATACCTTCTTCTGTTTCATATATGAAATGCGCAACTACTGTTGGTATTGGTCTTACAGTATAATCACCATTTAGAACTCTAGAAGTTGCATTAGCACCATCTATCATGACTAAATTAGATTTCTTCATTTTTTCAACATCTATACCAGTTCGTTCTGGATTATCCCTGAATATATCTTGAATATATACATCTTCTAACGGGAAGCCTGTTCCACAGGTTTCAAGATTCCATTTAAACCCTGAATCAAAATGATGCTTTGGACACCATATTTTATATTTTAAATTACTATCTTCTCCTGATGTCCACCAACTATTCCACCATTTATACATGTCTAAAGTAACTCCTTGCATCTTATGATAAGCCGCAACATACCCACACCCATTTGGTAAAATACAATATCCATTTTCAACTTTTATTTTTTCAGGGTCTATCATATCATTTATTCTATCCCCTAAAATTGCATCTTCTGGATTCATCATAATCTTATTATCTATAATTTTTTTAACTTCTTCATTTATTGGTGTTTCTTCTCTATAAAAATATTTTGAATATGAAATCTTTTTTTCTTGTTCCGTCAATATTGGTCTATCATTTTCGCTTATAAACATAACTATGCCTCCTCTGATTTTAAAAAATTTTTCTCTATTTTTATTAACTTAAATATATTTTTTCACTGGATTTGTAAACAAATATAGTCCAGATATTACTATTGTGCAAATTCCACATACAGTAAATATTTTACTCACATCATTTCCAACAATATTACCAATCATATTAATAATAAATGGCGCTATAAAATTCCCCACGTTAGATAATGCTCCCACAATAGCAATTGCCATAGCTGCACTCTCTGAAGTTACCATATTTACTGCAAAAGTCATTGCTGATGGAGCTCTAACAGAAAAACCAAACCCTATAAAAAATGCTCCTAGGTACACCAATTTAATGTCAGTTGAAAAAGCAGTAATAAAAAATCCACATGATATAAACGCAACTGCTACAAAAAATATATTTCTTTTAAATATCTTTGTTAATTTTCCTACAATAAAACCCGCTGGAATACCAATAAGCATAAATAATGAATTTACAGTGCCTGCTGCTTCAACACTTCCAATATTCTTATTTTGAATAAAAAATGCTATATTGGAATTATATCCAGTTACAAAAATCTGACATAAAAAGCTTAAAAAGGCAAAATATAAGAGCCTTATATTTATAGTACTATCAGCTTTTCCAACTTTCTCAATAGGACTATCTTTAGGTAAAAACTTTAACACAATAAATATACAAGGTATGAACAATAAAAGTATCAAATAAGAATATGACCAATTTATTGTTGCTACTTTACCACTAATAGCAGATAATATTGCGCCACCAATACTAATTGCTGCTGATTGATACCCCATAATACTCGCACGTTCTAAATCTTCAAAGTAATCTGAAACTATGTTTGAACTAAGAGTAGTAACCACTCCGAGCCCACTTCCCATTAATCCACTTGTAAGATACAAAATGGTTAAACTACCATTAAATAATACTGGTAACAAACTACTCATTACTATAATAATCATACTTATCAATATCATATTCTTTTTGCTAAAATAGTAAACCATTTTACCTGAAATCAGCATAGCTGGAATTGCAATCATTGATGGGATTGTATAAATCAACTGTATTTGTGTAGCTGTTGCACTCGGAAATGATTTATTCATCTCTGCTAACAGCGGGGCTATTAGTATGTAACAAAGGGCTAGCGTTGACATACATAATACTGCAATTGTTATTTTTCTTTTATCCATTTGCGCTTCCTTTCTAAATTTGAAGTTAGTATACAAACATCTTTATAATGAAATAAAAATTCTTCATTGATATATAAAACAAAAAACTTATTCCTTAATAAAGTATCTTGTACATTTTATATGTTAATATTAATGAAATCCTATATTTAATACAAATTGTTACTTTCCGTTGCACAAAGGAAATATTTGATTTTAAGCAAAAAAAGTATCTTTTAATTAAGATACTTTTCACCTAATAATGCTAGCAAATTTATCAAATGTATTTGCTTCCATTATTTTTTCAATATTAAATTTATTACTGAGATGCTCCACAACTAGATCAAAAAATCGTATAAGATATTTTTTATCTTTTTCTCTAATGGATAATAAAAAAATACATTTAACTTTTTGTCCATCCCATAAAATTGGTTTCTTTAAAATAACTACAGAAATAATTGTTTTATAACAGAAACAATTACTTATTGGACGTGGAATAGCTATTCCATTTTCAAATGTTGTTGAAGATATTTTTTCTCTTTCAAACACTGAATTAGCAAATTCTGTTCCCACTTGCCCATTTCTCAATAATTCTTTTGATAAAAATGTTATCACTTCCTCTTTAGAATTCATATTCAATCCATAGAAAAATAAATCCTCATCAAAATATTCTATTATTTTCTTAGGTAATTTAGGATGGACAAAATCCCTTTTTATTTTGTCTATATAATCATTTATTAAAATTATATCTCTATCTTCTAAAAATGGTGATACAACAATCAAATCTTTGCTATTTATATACAAATCCTTTAGCTTAACTGTAGATAAAATTAATCTAGCATTACTTTTAATAATTTTTTCTTTTTCATAAACCGAAAAAGGGCCGATTACTTTTATTGTTTTTCCATAAATTGCTTCCAATTTTGATTTCAATAATTGAAAAGCACTATAATTCAAATGACTTAATATGGCTATTGAAATTTCACCTGATAACTTATTGCTAACAAATCTTCTTGCAGCTGCGCCTAAATATGCTCCTATATAGCTTAATTCATTTTCTTCTATCTCCATATGAAATCTATTATTAAAATGCTTTCTGAAAATTAATGACATTTCAAATGATAATGGATATTTATTCTTCAATATTTCTATTACAGGGCTTTTCACCTCATATTCATACTTAAATTTACTTTTCAGTTTATATATATGAAGAGTCAATCCTATATAGAGTTCATCGTCTTTGGTAAAATCCAACAAATATTCTTTTTTTATATCCTTAATTAAAAGCTCAACAATCTTAATATACTCCACATTCACATATTCTAAAATATTTTTTCTAGTAATATACTCCCTATTAAAAATTCTTTTTTGTAGTAAAAAAAATATGAAATAATTACGTTCAAATCGGTTAAAAGATATATTTAGTTTTACTTCTAAATGATCTGATAATTCATTTACAACTTTTGTAATGCTCTGCTCATCATTTCTTTCCTCAACTTCTTCAGTAATATTATGACCATCTTTAATTCTTAAATATGCAATAGCTATTGCAAATACAAAATACACTAAGTCCTCATCATTTAACTTTATTCCATAATTTTTAACAATTTCTTTTACATTTTCCGAAATAATATCAAAGACTTTTGAATCAAAAATGCTATCTCTAAAATTCATTCCTTCTTCTGAATTATAATCCCATTCTCTAGAAAAAAGTTCATTCAAAACTGCTCGCTTAATCTTTTCATTATCTTCAAAAAAAATAGTATTTTCTTTACGAAACAATTTTAAATACGGTCTTTTTTTAGAATATTTTTCTTCTACAATTCGTATGTCCTTTTCCAATGTACTTCTACTTACAAATATCTCATCCTCCAATTCATCAATTTTTATATCCTCTTCAGCTTGAATAAGTCTTATAACTAAATACCTTACTCTATCTTCCTGTGTTAATAAACTATTCTCTGTATAAATAAGCTTATGTAAAACTCTACTATCTTTAACTTTAAGAATATATCCTTTTCCTCTTATTGCTTCGATACTCACATTAATTTTATTTAAAATCTTATTTAATTCTGAAATATCACTTCTAATTGTTCTGTCAGATACTTCAATTTTATTTCCTAATTCTATACCTGTAATTAAACCTTTTTGCTCATTAAGTATACTTAGTAATTTTCGTTGTCTTGTATGTAAAACTATTTTTTCCATTTACACTACCTCACGTATAATCTGATTATTTAAATTATACAGTAAATTCTTATTTATATAAAATCTTAATATTTAAAATACAATAGCTCTAACATTATATGTCTAATTCAATTAAAAACATTTAAGTAATTAATGAATATAGCATACAAGTTAGAGCTATCTAATTAACTATTTTAATTTAAATATTATTTATTAATCATGTTCTCCATGACGAATCGCTAATTCTTCACGTATCTCTTCTACTTTTGACTCTGGTAAGTTATAGAACAATAATGGAATAATTGATAATAAGAAGCAAGCTGCTGGTACTAAATTAACAGAAATATTAATACCTTTAGCTATTTCTGGTGTAACTGGCTGTCCAGCTACAAATCCGAAAAGACCAATGATGAATATACCTAATGAAGCCCCAACTGCTGAAGCAATTTTTTGTCCTAAAACTTGTACGGCAAAGGCTGTACCATCTGCACGTCCGCCATATTTCCATTCACCATAATCAATTGAATCTACTGTCATACCACTACCACATGGTCCTGCTATATATCCTAATCCATATACAATGTGAGAAATAATTAGGAATGGTATATTTGTAGGATCACCAAAGAATATCATTACCATAGCTATGGTTTGAAGTGCCATAGCTAAAATAGCAGTATTTTTCTTACCAATCTTTCTGATAATTGCTGGAGTAAAAGGCATTACAATTGTTCCAACTATCATTTGCATCATCATAAAAAGTGTAATAAGTTCAAATCTTCCAACTACAAACATGTAATAGAATACTGCAACTCCAAGACGTCCAAACATTCCAATCATTGATACAATAGTATATACTGTTGTAGCCATTAATGGTTTATTTTTTACTATAAGTTTCATAGCCTCTTTTGCAGGAACTGCATTTTCTTTTTTTACAGTGACTACTTCCCTTGATGTTTTAAATACAAAGAAGAATATAGGCAAAGCAACTAATGCAAATATTGTTGCTGTTTTTTGATACCCTGCTGCTTCAACACCATTACCAAAGTAATTAACAAGTGGTAATGTAAACATATTAAGTGCAATCATACCTGTTGTCATACCAATCAATTGTCCTGCATATAAACGATTAATTTCATTACCGTTTCTTGACATAACTCCTGGTAACGAAACATATGGAACATTAACAACAGAATAACATATACTTAACAACAAATAAGTAATAAACGCATATATTATTTTCCCATTAGGGCTGAAATTAGGAGATGAAAATGTTAAAACTGTAAATAATACAAGAAATGGTGCTCCAAATAAAATATACGGTCTAAAACGTCCCCATCTTGTATGTGTACGCTCCATTATCCCTCCCAAAATAGGATCGAATATAGCATCCCATACTTTTACAATTAACATAATCAATGCAACTGCACCTGCAGCAATTCCAGCTACATTTGTATAAAACAGAATTAAATAAGTACTTACCATCGTCCAAGATAATTGAGAAGCAAAATTTCCACTACCATATGCAAATATACTACCAAATGATAGTGGTTTTTCATTACTATTTGCTTTGCTTTTACTTTTTTTACTATTTATTACCAAATCAGACATAAAAATCCTCCTTGTTTCCATTTATATTTTATGTGCATCACTCTACACTCATCTTAAGTCTAAACAATTCCCATAGTTGAAATTTATATACTATATATACGTTTTCATAACTATCACACTGAGTCAATATTTATAAGTATCTTTACTCAATTCAAATTAAAAAATTCAAATATTGATTTTCGGTACAACTTATAATATATTTTATTAATTCTACTATAAAAACTCCCTTCAAAATTATATTTTTATCGTATAAACATACAGTGCTATATCTTGATCAGAGATAATAGCTTTTTCTAACAGCTGTTTTTTCTGTATTTTATAGATTAAGTATATATCGTTTTCATAAGCTTTGCAATATATTTTCAGTAATTTAAAAAGTTTTTTTCTTTTTTATTTTGTTTTTTTCAGTTTTTACATTCATATTTTCACATGTAATTTCAGAAAAAATTCTACACTCATCTATATGGTGTCTCTACAGTAATAATTCACACTTTTATTATTATGTTCAAATCTGAATAATAAAAATCACTTGTATATTAGTGTTTCTATATATTATTTTAATAATAATTTATACTTATATCCTTTGATTATTAATCAGTTTAATTATGTCATTATCCTAATCAATAATATCTATAGTGCATATAGTAAATAATTTTCTAATTCGGAGAGTTTCCATTAAATAATCTTATCAATTAAACTTTTGCTACACTTCATCCCAATAAAAAAAGCTTCATAAGCTTTTTTTAAGCCCATGAAGCCTTTTTTATTGGAATATCTTTTACTGATACTTTTGATTTATCAAACTCTTCTTGATCACTAAAAATTCTACTTAATGTTATGCACTGATCTTTAGTTAATCCTGGTTTGGTATATGATAATCCTACCATTGCTCTTTTTAAATTCTTTGAATTAAATATTCTTTTTACAATTTCTTTCATGAAATTACATCTCCCTTTAATCTTTTTTTCAATTTTATTTACATTAATATCATAATTTACTTTTCAAAAATTTTAAAGGTATAAAATACCTGTTAACGTTTCATTTTATTAACATTTTGTTAATATTTTATTAATTTTATTAAATAACTATTGAAATCGATTGTAAGTATACATTATAATGTTATCTTAATTTTTGCATTAAAATGATATTTTGATTAACTAATCCTTGTACAAGTAATTCAATAAATAAATTAAACATCAATATGAATAATAGAAATAATTTTTAGTATTCATATTTGACATTTTAAACCTCTTTAGATCACAGCTAGTAAATCAATTACAGTTAAAATGTTAACCTTTGTAAATACAATCATTTTTTTATGCTGATTACAGAATAAAATAAGATGCAAAATATATAGGGATAAATCTACCTTAACTACGTAGATTTATCCCTACTAATCTAAAATCCTACTATTGTATGATTTTATACAGTTTCTATTTCAGTTTTTTCAGCTAATTTTTCATTCTTTGATTGTCTCACTTCCGGTATTGGGATTACTGCTAAAGCTGACAATATTGAGAAACCTGCAAGGACTATAAAAAAGAAGGTATATCCATCGTCACCTAATAATTTTGTTCCCAGTGCTATAAGAATTGGTGCTAAGAATTGAACAACTGCTGAGGATAATTGCACAGTTACATTCATTATAGCTATATCCTTCCCCGTATTCTCTTTAGATGGTAATATTCTATTTACCAATGCATTATCAACTGCTGTATACATCCCAAAACCAAAGTTAAAGAAGAAGTTTCCTATTATTACAAAATTAACACTGCCAGAGAATGCAAATGCAATCATACAGATTCCTGTTATTAATGCTGCTAACATTACAAATGGTTTTTGCTTTTTAATTTTATCTGATATAAAGCCTCCAAACAATCCTGATATAACCATTAACATTATTGCTGGTGATTGATATGCCATAACTCTCATAATATCACCTTCACCAAGATGGAATCTCATTATGTAAAAAAGAGTTAACATATTTAATCCCGCATTTGTAATATTGATAAAAAGTTTTGTAAGAAGTGCCCAAGTATATTCTGGATATTTCTTTACGCTTGGATAGAAATTTTTAAAGCCTTCACTGAAACCTTTCTTCTTTTCTACGTTTCCTGTAAATTGAGTATCTTTGATAAGAAGTGCTGCTAGTATTCCACCTATAACTTGTATAAGTATAATTGCTAAAAGCTTTTGTTGAACAGGTACATCAGCATATACTCCAAGTAACGCCTGACCTATCATAACACAAACTGAAGCTGCTGCACCAAATAATCCAGACACTCTGCCAAATTTTTCAGGATCAACTTGTTCTGGAACTACTGCATAACATGACAAAGTCACCATTCCATAAAAGAAGTTAGCTAAACAATATCCTATAATAAGAACTGGTATTGAAGTTGCATAAGTAAATGTAAGCATTGATAATGCTCCTCCTATACTTCCAGCAACCATCCAAAATCTTCTTCTACCCATTTTAAATTTAGTCTTATCTGCAATAGCTCCTCCTAAAGGAGATGAAATAACTAAAAATATTCCTGTTATTCCTCCTACCATTCCATATACCGCTGTTGCATTTTCAACTCCAACAATTCTAATAATATTAAAGGTTGCAAGTCCAAAGCCTAATAGTACTAAAGGCGCTATTGATGTCCCTAATCCAAGAACTGCTCCTATTAGAAGTCTTGCAAAAGGTGTCTTTTGAAATCCTTGATTTTCCATAAATATGATACCTCCTAAAATTTATGATAACGTTTATCTTATGTGTAAATGATATCAAGAAAACATTTACCTATAGGACTATATATAAATCCAAATAGTATCAATTTTTTGTTGTTTATTTAGTTTGCATTTATATCCATTAAAAAATAGGACAATTTTTAAGTGACCTTACTAATACAATAAGACTTATATTTATTAATAGTTATTAAGTTTTAATATATATCAATTTTATTGTAAATATAAAGTATAATAAGTAATATATATTATTGTTTATAAGTATTAATT
>NZ_LZZM01000203.1 GCF_002006345.1 Clostridium puniceum | reverse complement strand
TTTTGTTCATTAAGATTTAATTTATATATTAGAGTGATTGGATAAGACAATCAACTAAATTATGAACTTTCTTAATTAGAACTTATATATATGGTCTGATTAATTTTTTACGTTAAAGATTTGTAAAGTAAAAGATTATATATTTATTACCAGCAATTTCATTCTGAAAATTATAATAGTGAAAATAATTTTGTTCTTACTATTTTTAGCAAATTAATATAAGATAAAAGAATTTATTTTTATAGATTAAGTTAGTTTTAAATATAAAAAAGTAAACATAAAAATATAGTGTAAGTAAATGTAAAAAGTTTAATAAAAAAAATGGAAGCATCAAATGCGATTGTGACAAATTTTTAAAATTAATAAGTATATAATAAAATTCATACAGATTGGAGGCGTTAAGATGAAAATCTATGCTGATATTTTAGTTTTAGAAAATTGTATAGTTAATTTTTTTTTATTAACTTTAACCATGAAATGTATAAAGTATAAATGTAAAACTAGAAAGTTAATAATATCAAGTTTTATTGGAGGGTTTTACACCTTAGTTTTGGTAATTCCTAAATTAAATATATTAGCTTATTTGCCTTTTCAATTGATTATAGCTTTCATAATGATTAGATTAGTATATAGAAAAACTAATATTATTACTTTGATTAAAGTGCTTTTTATATTTTTAATGACAACCTTCACTTTAAGTGGAATATGTTTCCTATTTTCAATAAAGCAAAATTTATATTTATTAGGAAATAGCTTTAAAATTGAAAAATATTCAGTTAAATATATTATGCTAGGAATAATGATTATATATATAATTTATAACAGAATTACAGATTATGTTAATGAGAAATTATTTATAAGAAATTTTAATTTTAAAATTGAATTTGAGATTGAAAAAAAACAGTATAATTTTAATGGTTTTTTAGATACGGGTAATGAGCTTGTAGAACCAATTACTAATTTGCCATGTATCTTAGTTGAAGAAAATTTAATAAAAAACTTAAATTTTCACGAACAAAACACATATAGAATACCATATAATTCTATTGGTTATGGTGGGAGTCTTAATGGAATAAGAGTTAACAATATAAAGATAACAAATAAAAAGTGCTTGTCTGAAAAGATTGATGCAATAATATGTCCATGCAAAGAAACATTGAGCAAGGAAAATGAATTTAATGCCTTATTATCAAGAGGAATAGTGTGTAAGGGGGATATATATGGAAAAACTAATTTTGTTCTTTAATAAATTGATATGCAGATTTAAAATGTTTAAGAAAAATTTATATTATGTTGGAGGGAGTGATGCACTACCGCCACCATTGTCAAAGGATGAAGAAGAAGAATTAGTAAATAAGTTAAATGATGGAAATGAAAAAATCAGGGGGACATTGATTGAAAGAAACTTGAGATTAGTTGTTTATATAGCTAGAAAATTTGAAAATACAGGAGTATATGTGGAAGATTTAATATCAGTTGGGACTATTGGATTAATAAAAGCTGTAAATACTTTTAATCCTGAAAAAAAAATAAAACTTGCAACTTATGCATCTAGATGCATAGAAAATGAAATACTTATGTATTTGAGACGAAACAGTAAAATAAAAGCAGAAATTTCATTTTATGAACCATTAAATATTGATTGGGATGGAAATGAACTTTTATTATCAGATATATTAGGGACTGAAAATGATACAGTTTATAATTTAATAGAGGATGAAGTTGATAAACAACTTTTAGTTATGGCATTAAAAAGTTTAAATGATAGAGAGAAGGAAATAGTACGTTTAAGATTTGGATTAAATGGAACAAGAGAGAAAACACAAAAAGAAGTAGCTGATATGCTTGGTATATCTCAATCTTATATATCTAGATTGGAAAAGAAAATAATTAAAAGATTAAAAAAAGAAATAAGTAGAATGATTTAGCTTGTCTTCAAGTATAAAAGTATTGCCTAACGGAGATAATTATTAATGCAATGGATTATTACTTTCGAAAGGGTTGATACTTGTGATAATTAACAAAGTAGAAATATGTGGCGTTAATACTTCAAAGCTTCCTATACTTAAAGAGAAAGAAAAAAAACAACTTTTTCTACAAATGAAGGATGGAGATAAAAATGCAAGAGAAACCTTCATAAAGGGAAATTTGAGGTTAGTACTTAGTGTTATTCAGAGGTTTAATAATAGAGGAGAAAATATTGATGATTTATTTCAAGTTGGATGTATAGGATTAATGAAGTCTATAGATAATTTTGATTTATCTCAAAATGTTAAATTTTCAACATATGCAGTGCCAATGATAATTGGAGAAATTAGAAGATATCTAAGAGATAATAATTCTATTAGAGTAAGCAGATCTTTAAGAGATATTGCTTATAAAGCTCTGATTATGAGAGAAAAGTTTATAAAAGATAATAATAAAGAACCGACTATTTCACAAATTGCAAAAGAACTTGAGCTACCAAGAGAAGAAGTTGTATTTGCATTAGATGCAATACAAGACCCAGTATCGCTATTTGAACCAATTTATCATGATGGAGGCGATGCAATATACGTAATGGATCAAATAAGTGATTCTAAAAATACAGATGAACATTGGCTCGAAAACATTTCCATAAAGGAGGCGATGAAAAAGCTTACAGATAGAGAAAAGTTAATATTAAATTTAAGATTTTTTAATGGAAGGACTCAAATGGAAGTTGCAGATGAAATTGGAATTTCCCAAGCTCAAGTTTCCAGGTTAGAAAAGACGGCTTTAAAGCATATGAGAAAACATGTATAAAAGGAAAAATGGAATAATATTATAGTGGTGGGGGAGAATTATGGAATTGGAACTACATTCACTTAATGCGTTAAGAAATATGGAAGTAATAGATATATTAACAGGAACTAAAATAGGATTCATAAAGGACTTTAAAATAGACTGTAATGAAAATAAGATAGTTTCTTTAATATTACCTGGAGAGATGAAAACATGGTTTGCAAAAGAAGATGAAAAAGAGATTTTATGGAAAGATATAATAAAAATAGGAACAGATGTTATATTAGTAAACATTAAAGATGAAGTAAATGCAAACAATATGTAGCCATATTTTGAAAATATATGTATAATGGTTATAAAGACGTTATATACAAAGGCAAAGAGGTGAATGAAAGTATGAAGTGTCCATTTTGCGGATTTGAAGAAAGTAAGGTTGTTGATTCTAGATCAACAGATGACAACACGACGATTAGAAGGAGAAGAGAATGTTTAAAATGTGCTAAACGATATACTACATATGAAAAAATAGAGGATTTTCCTGTTTTAGTAATAAAGAAAGACCTAACCAGGGAAAATTTTAATAAAGAAAAAATAATTGATGGATTAATTATTGCATGCCAAAAAAGACCAATATCTAGAAAACAAATTGAAGACATAGCATATGATATAGAAAAAACAATATCTAATAGTATGCTTACTGAAATTCCATCAAAGGATATAGGTGAGATGGTTATGGTTAGATTAAAAGATTTAGATGAAATATCATATGTAAGATTCGCATCAGTTTATAGACAGTTTAAGGATATAAATACTTTTTTAGAAGAAATAAAAAATCTTACAACATAATCAGGTAGTTAAGGATGGTGAAAAATAAAATTTCAACATCCTTTTTCTTATTTTTTAGGAAATTATAATCAAGTCAAATATGTGGATAACTTTTGAAAGCATTGTAGATACAAGGTTAGTAAAGGTAATTTAAATATGAATGAAATGTTAACGCAGAACAACATAGTCTGCGAAGTAGATTTTTTTATAATATAAGTTATTATGTGATAAAGGAAATACTTTTCTGATAAATAAGTACACTAGATATTATTAAAAGTAATTTCTATAATAGATACAATGGCTTATAGAAGAAAATTAAAAAGTTGAATAAAAATTACATGGATTTTTCTTTAAGTTAATGGTTTAGCTTAAATGTTATATATAAGTTAAACTTTAGTTAATAAAGATGATAAAAATGAATTAGAATGTTAATATTAAGTTATAAGATAGTTATGATATAACTTAATTTAAATGTTGCTGATTTGAAAATAATAACAAAAAATTAGAATTATTTATATAGATTGCAATAATGATCTTATAATAAAACCATATTAGCATATGGAACAACTATAATGTATAAACTTAATTGCAATATATATAGTTATGGAGGATAAATTGAATAAATTAGATTTAAAATTATTAAATAAAAAAGAGGATTTCATAATCATAAAAGATGAAAGGTTTGAAATTGTATTTACAAATGCAGAAAAGAGCAGGAGTTTTAATAGGAATACAAAAGAAGGGATAAAAGAACTTGATTCATTAAAAGAAGTATTTGCTGTGGATAATATTGTATATATTAAACAAATTCATAGTGATAAAATATTGTTATATAAATCTGTAGGTGAATCAATTAAAGATGAAGAAGGAGATGCAATAATAACAAATGAAAAAGATGCTATTATTGGAGTTTTTACAGCTGATTGTATACCAATTATATTGGTAGATGAAGAAAAGCATGCGGCAGCAGCAATTCATAGCGGTTGGAGAGGAACTTTTGAATCTATTACATTAAAAACTATTGAAAGAATGAAAAAGGAATTTGGAACAAATGAAAAAAATCTTAAAGCATATATAGGAGCTCATATTAGAGAGTGTTGTTACGAAGTTTCAGAGGAGTTGAAATTAAAATTTATAGATAAAAAGAAGACAATTGAAGAAGAGGAATTATTTAATGGAAATAATCTTAATTTAGAATCTTGTATATTAGATGATTTGAAAAAAGCAGGAGTAAAAGATAATAATATTAATAGTTTAAATTTATGTACTTATTGCAATAAGGAGATTAAATTACATTCATATAGAAAATCACAAGGATCTTATGGAAGAATGTTTGCATTTATTATTTTACGTTAAGGGGGAAAATACAATGGCAAAAGAAAAAATATTAATAGTGGACGATGAAGAACATATAATCGAATTGCTGAAATTTAATTTACTTAATGCAGGATATGAGGTTCTTACTGCTAATGATGGGATAGATGCTGTAAGGATAGCAAAAGCAGAAAAGCCAAGTTTATTATTACTTGATTTAATGCTACCAGGTATTGATGGTTTTGATGTTTGTAAAGAAATAAAACGAAATAATGAAATGAAAAACACATCAATAGTTATGTTAACGGCAAAAGGTGAAGAACTAGATAAGATATTAGGATTAGAACTTGGGGCTGATGATTATATAACAAAACCATTTTCAGTTAGGGAATTACTTGCAAGGGTAAAGGCAGTGTTAAGAAGAACAAATTCATTTAATGATGCGGAAGAAGAGATTTATGACTCTCAGAACCTTAAAGTTGACTTTGAACGTCATGAGGTTTCTGTTAATGGAGAAAAAGTAGATTTAACATTGAAGGAATTTGAACTTTTACAGATATTAATAAAGAATAAAGGCAAAATTCTTAAAAGAGAAACTCTATTGGACAAGATATGGGGGTATGAATATATCGGAGAAACAAGAACTGTAGATGTTCACATAAGATATCTTAGAAAGAAAATAGAAGAAGATGATAAGAATCCAAGATTTATTGAGACTATAAGGGGGGTGGGTTATAGATTTAACCCTGCAGAATAGTAATGAAAAATAAAATATTAACGTCAGTTATTATAACAGTTTTATTTGCAATAATAATTGTAACCTCGTCTTTTATGTTATTGATGAATTTGGAACAAATTAAGAATACAAAAGAGCAACTTAAAAATGTCAATTACTTAATTTCTGAACTTAATGATACAAAAGATATTAGTGAAAATGATTATAGTGAGTTGAGAAAATTAAATAATGTAAAGATAAATGATATAAATGTTAGATTTACACTTATAGATAATAACGGTGTTGTATTGTATGATAATGAAGAGAAAAGTCTTGAAAATCATAGGGACAGAATAGAAGTTAAAGATGCACTAGAAAATGGTGAAGGATATTCAAAAAGATATAGTAGTACAGTTAAAGCTAATTTTTTGTATTATGCAACTAAGTTAGATAATAAATCTGTGATTAGAAGTTCTGTTCATATCTATACAATAACTATATTACAAAAACAATATATTAAATATTGTTTTTTAATATTAGGTTCAGTTATACCATTCTCTATATTCCTATCCCTAAGACTTGTTAAGAAAATTGTTGAACCAGTAAAAGAGTTAGAAAGTGTAACTTTAAAAATGACTCATGGAGATTATAAAATAAGAGCCGATGTTAATAGTAATGATGAACTTGGAACATTAGGAAATAGCTTTAATAATATGGCCGAACAATTGCAATTAAAAATTCATGAAGTTATTGAAAAACAATCAAAAATAGAATCTATACTAAAAAGTATGGAAAGTGGCGTTATAGCTGTAGATAATCATAATAATGTGATTTCTATTAATCCATGTGCAGAATCATTACTTGGAATAAAGAAAAATATAGTAGGTGAATGCTTATTGGATTATGTAAATGATTATGATGTAACTAAATTTCTAGAGCAAGATGAAGAAAATGATAAGGAAATAAAAATACTTCATCCAATAGAAAGGGATTTTAAAATAAAAAAATCAGAAATGTTTGATGACATAGATAATATAGGTAAAGTTATAACATTTCAAGATATTACAGACATAAATAGAGTTGAACTTATGAGAAGTCAGTTTGTTGCTAATGTATCTCATGAATTAAAAACACCTTTAACTTCTATAAAGGGATTTGCAGAAACGCTAAAATTTGTTAAAGATGATGAAACAAGAGAAAAATTCTTAGATATTATTAATAAGGAAGCAGAAAGATTATCAAGGCTTATAAATGATATTTTAATATTATCAAAGATAGAAAGTAATTTGATTTTAGATATTGATGAATTTGAACCTTCTTTAGTAATTGAAGAAGTACTTAATATTGTTAGGAAAACTGCAATTAATAAGAATATAAAATTAGAATTCAAAAATGATAATAAGGAGCATATTTTAGGAGATAAAGATAAATTTTATCAATTAGGATTAAATTTAATTGAAAATGCAATAAAATATTCAAAAGACACTTCAGGAACTGTCGAAGTATCCAGTTATAGTGAAGGTGGGTATTACTGTTTAATAGTAAAAGATAATGGAATAGGAATACCAAAGGAAGATATATCAAGAATATTTGAACGATTTTATAGGGTAGATAAATCAAGGAAAAAAGGTGGAACTGGTCTTGGATTAGCTATTGTAAAGCATATTGTTAAAATATTTAATGGAGAAATTACTGTTAAAAGTGAACCTGGAGAAGGAACAACCTTTAAAGTTAGAATACCGTGTATTTAATGTATTTCAGTCCAATAAGTAATTTTAATAGAAAGAGATGGAAACTATCCTAAAAGTAATGTTAAATTTTTTTAACATATATCTAATATAACTTAACAACTCTCTAATAATAGATTAACTAAATGGGTATATTATAGAATGTGTAATAAGAAAATGTTAAATAATATATAAGATTTATTTGGAGGGAATAATAATGAAAAAAAGAACATTGAAATTAATGGTAAGCACTTTAGTTATAGGAATGTTAGGAATTGGAATGGTAGGTTGTGGAAATGCAGCTACAAATGATAGTAAATCTGATAATAAAGAAAGCTCAAATGAAGTAACTGGATCTATAACAGTTAGTGGTTCTTCGGCATTATTACCACTAATGGAGAAGACAAGTGAAAAGTTTAAAGAAAAAAATCCTAAGGCAGAGGTTGGAGCTCAAGCAGGTGGATCAGGGACAGGTCTTACTCAAGTATTAGATGGAACAGTGGATATTGGAAATTCAGATGTATTTGCAGATGAAAAATTAGATAAAGCAAAGGCAGAAACATTAGTTGATCATAAAGTAGTGGCTCAAGGATTTGGAGTTGTAGTAAGTAAATCACTTGGAATAGATAATTTAACATCTGATCAAATTAAAAGCATATTCTCTGGAAAAGTTACCAACTGGAAAGACGTTGGGGGTCCAAACAAAGAAATATTATTAATTCATAGAACAGCAGGTTCAGGAACAAGAGCAACTTTTGAAAAGACAATACTTGGTGGAGATAAATCTTTAGAAAATGATTCTTTAGGAGCAACTCAAGATTCAAATGGTGCAGTATTAAGCGCAATGAAATCAAATGATGGTGCAATTAGTTACTTAGGGCTTGCATATATGCAAACTAAAGAAGCTCAAGATGCTTTAAAATTAGTTAAAATTGACGGTGTAGCTTCAGATAAAGCTAATATAACAGATGGTTCCTATAAATTTTGGTCATGGGGACATATGTATACTAAGGGTGAACCAACTGGACTTGCTAAAAGCTTTATTGAATTTGTAACAAGTAGTGATAATAAAGAAAGCGTAGAAAGTTTAGGATTTATTTCAGGAACTGAAATGAAGGTAAAATAATTCAAATTAAGGAATGAGTAAAGATGGAAAAAAGAAGTTTTAAAGAAAGGCTTAAAAATGAATATTTAGGTCAAAGCTTTGCAGCACTATGTGGAATGTTAATAATAGTTATAACAATAGCAATTATAGTATTCATAGCTTCAAAGGGAATAAGAATTTTTACAGTAGATGGATATAGTCTTTCAGAATTTTTGTTTACAAATAATTGGAAGCCTAATAAAGGAGGGGAGCCTTCCTTTGGAGCTCTTGCATTCATCTTAGGTTCAACTTTGGTATCAATAGGTGCAGTAATTTTAAGTGCACCTATTGCTGTTGCCTTGGCAATATTTGTGAATGTTATATCTAGTAAATTTGGGAAAAAGATAATTAAACCATCATTAGAAGTATTGGTTGGAATACCTTCCGTTGTTTATGGATGGGTTGGTATTTCTGTATTAGTACCATTTATTAAAAATGGCTTTGGTGGAATGGGATTCTCTTTAATTGCCGGAATATTAGTTCTTTCATTAATGATATTACCAACTATAGCAACATTATCTATAGATGCTATAAAAATAATACCTAAAGATCATATTGAAGCTTCTTATGGACTTGGAGCTACAAGATGGCAAACAATATCTAGAGTAATAGTTCCAGGAGCAAAAACTGGTATACTTACGGGGGTTGTACTTGGCATAGCAAGAGCTTTTGGAGAAGCTTTAGCAGTTCAAATGGTTATTGGTAATACTGTTAAAATACCAGATGGAATGTTTTCTTCAATGGCAACATTAACAAGTATTATAACTATGGATATGGCTAATACTGTTGGTGGAACAGCATGGAATGATGCATTATGGACGTTAGCATTAATTTTACTTGTAATTTCTTTTATATTTATAGTAATAGTGAGAATGATTGAAAAAAGGAGTGCAGTATAATGGATGCGAAAAAAGTTGATAAAATTGCAACAATTATATTTTATATAATAAGTATGTTTGTAGTATTTTTACTTGCTGCATTTATTTTATATATTTTATATAAAGGCGGGAGTATGTTAAAACCTTCATTTTTATTTGGAAAACCAAAGCTAACAGGTGTTGGAGGAGGAATAGGTCCACAACTATTTAATTCCTTTTATATGTTACTGGTTTCTTTAATAATAACAATTCCAATTGGAGTTGGAGCAGGTATTTATTTAGCTGAATATGCAAAGGAAGGACCAATTCTTAGATTTATAAGAATGTCTCTTGAAACAATGTCGTCGTTACCATCTATTGTAATAGGTATGTTTGGCTTATTAGTTTTTGTTAATATGGCTGGATGGGGATATTCAATACTTGCAGGAGCTTTATCAGTAAGCATATTAAATATACCATCTATGACCAGAATTTCTGAAAATGCTATAATAGCAGCAAGTAAAAGAGTAAAAGAAGCTTCACTAGGTATTGGTGCAACTAGATGGCAGACTTTAGCAAAGCTCACAGTACCAACGGCTATGGGTGAAATATTAACAGGAATAATATTAGCAGCTGGAAGAATCTTTGGAGAAGCAGCGGCATTTTTATATACTGCAGGATTAAGTTCAAAGAACTTAAATTTCGATTTAATAAGTTTATCTGGAAATAGTTCGGCATTTTCACTTTTCAGACCAGCAGAAACGTTAGCTGTTCACATATGGAAATTGAATTCAGAAGGGATAGTACCTGATGCAACTCAAATAGCAAATGGAACAGCAGCAGTACTTATAATTGCAGTTCTTATATTTAATGTTGGTGCTAGATTACTTGGAAATAGATTAATGAAAGCGTATAGTGGGAAGTAGGAGATGGAAATGAATATTATAGAAACTAAAGAATTATGTTTATATTACGGTGATAATCAAGCTCTTAAAAATATAAATATGTCTATAAATAAAAATGAAGTTACCGCACTAATTGGTCCTTCAGGTTGTGGAAAATCAACTTATTTAAGAACTTTAAATAGAATGAATGATTTAATTGAAAGTGTAAAAATAACAGGTCAAGTTTTATTTGAAGATAAGGATATATATAAAGATTGCGATGAGATATATTTGAGAAAAAGAATAGGTATGGTGTTTCAAAGACCAAATCCGTTTCCAATGTCTATTTATGATAATATTGCATATGGCCCTAGAATACATGGAATAAAAAATAAGAAGGTATTAGATGAAATTGTTGAGAAGAGTTTAAAAGGAGCAGCTCTTTGGGAGGAAGCTAAAGATAGGTTAAAGTCGAGTGCGCTTGGAATGTCAGGTGGACAGCAACAAAGATTATGTATTGCTAGAACACTCGCGGTTTCGCCAGAAGTAATCTTAATGGATGAACCAACATCAGCGTTAGATCCTATATCAACTGGGAAAATGGAAGAATTAATGGATGAATTGAAAAAGAAATATACAGTAATAATAGTAACGCATAATATGCAACAAGCAGGAAGAATAGCAGATAAAACAGCCTTTTTCTTAAGTGGGGAAGTTATCGAGTATGGAAAAACTGAAGATATATTTTATAATCCAAGAGATAAAAGAACAGAAGATTATATTACAGGTAGATTTGGTTAGAAAGGGGTATTTGGTATTATGACAAGAGGATCTCAAGATGCAAGAGTAAAAATTATCAATCGTGAATTGTTAAATATGTCAAGCTTAGTGGAAAAACAAATATACGAAAGTATTGTTAGCTTAAAAAACTATGATGTAGAAAAAGCCAATCAAGTTATTAAAGATGATGATAAAGTTGATAATATGCAAAAAGCAATAGAAGAAGAATGTATTAAATTTATTGCAACAGAACAACCATTAGCAACAGATTTACGAAGAGTATTTACGGCTTCAAAGATAGTAACTGATTTAGAGAGAATGGCTGATCATGCAGTTGATATATGTAAAATAACTAAGAGATTAGGTGGAAATGTAAAATCCTTTGGAGATAACTCAGAGAATTTATGGGAAATGGATACAAAAGTAAGGTCTATGATTAAAGCTGCTATAAATGCATATATTAATGAGGACGAAGAAATGGCATATGGAATTTGTAAAAAAGATGATGAAATAGATGCTTTTTATAAATCTTTATTTAGTAATTTAATTAATGCAATAAAGGTAGATGAAAATTTAATTCACAAAGGAACTCAACTATTATTTGTAATAAAGTATTTAGAAAGAATAGGAGATCATGTAACTAATATATGTGAATGGACTATTTTTTCGAAGACTGGAGTCTATGTGGATTTAAATGAATAAAAGCTAAGGTGTAAAAATAGAGAGTAAATTACGATTTTTTATCATTAGAACATTAAATTGCGTTGATAATATAATAATCTCCAAGGGGAGTCTGAAAATGACTTCCCTTAATTTACATTTTAGAAGTATTATAATTTTTTGTAATTGAAGTAATTTCTTTGTTTTTCATTAGTCAGTAATAACTATATAAATTCCGATAAATAAAAAATATATATTTATTTTCTGTACACCAGTTTAATGTAGCAAATTAGTTATAATTTACATTATAAAATCATTTTTAATTTCTAGTTATAGCTTTATTGACTTAACGATTACATTGCTGTAATATAAGAAAATATAATTGAATTGTTAGGATAAAAATATTATGTTTTACTCCCAAAAATATTAATATAAATTATATAAAAAATTAAAATAAGAACCAAAATATTGTTAAACTAAAGTGTTTTAACCAGAAAGGGGCAATGGTATAATGACAAGGGGATCACAAGATACTAAAGTAAAAAATATAAATAGAGAATTAATAAATATGGCTAATTTAGTAGAAAAACAAATTTATGAGAGTATGCTTAGTTTAAAAAATTATGATATAGAATTAGCAAATAAGATCATTAGAAATGACGATAAGGTAGATGATTTGCAAAAAGAGATAGAAGAGAAATGTATTAAATTTATTGCAGCTGAACAACCTTTAGCAACAGATTTAAGAAAAATAATGACTGCTTCAAAGATAGTAACTGATTTGGAAAGAATGGCAGATCATGCAGTTGATATATGTAAAATAACAAAAAAGATAGGTGGAAGTATAAATTCATTTAAAAAAAGTTCAGAAACTTTATGGGAGATGGAGAAAAAAGTAAGGGATATGATAACAGCAGCCATAGAATCATATATTAATAGTGATGATGAAATGGCGTATAAGATTTGTGAAAAGGATGATGAAATAGATTCATTTTATAAATCTTTGTTTGCTACATTTATTGAAGAAATAAAGCTAGATGAGAGTTTAACAGAAAAGGGAATCAGACTTTTATTTGTTATTAAATACTTAGAAAGAATAGCGGATCATGTAACTAATATTTGTGAGTGGACTGTATATTCTAAAAATGGAGCTTATGTAGATTTAAATGAATAGAATTAATATATATTTTAATTTATACAAGTATTGAAAAAATAAATTGTATTATTTTATTGGTAAAATCATTTTTGTTTAGATTATAAAAGAGTACTCTGTAGAAATAATATACTAAAATATTATTTCCACGGAGTTATCAAAAAGAGTCTTAACCATATACTTTTTCTTCAAAGCCAGAAAGAGTAAGATTAATATTCAAATTACCATTTCTACACCTTAAAGCATCAATAAATTTCTTTTGATTTGCATCTTCTTTTAAATTAATTTTATAAGTTAATTCAAATAATGCTCCGAAATCTCTAGTTCTTATGTTTTCAATATGATATGAATTTGTATAGGTTGTTAATATTTCATGGAAAGCATCTTCATAATTTAAGTCTTCTGGAACTGTAATCTTAAGCTGCATTGTTTTACTTTTAGCTTTTCCGAATTTTGTTATATCTAATATTATCATTAAACAACATAAAATTATTGTAAATATTACGGCATAGATTATATATCCCATTCCACATGTAAGGCCAACAGCTAAAGTGAAAAATACATAAGCTATATCCTTTGGATCTCCAGGAGCACTTCTAAAACGGATTATTGAAAATGCACCAGCTAAACTAAACGCTGTTGCAATATTATTCCCAACAAGCAAAATAATAATTGCAATTATTACAGGCAGCATTATCAAGGTAATAGGGAAATTTGAGCTATATCCATTTTTTTTATTTGTTTTTATATAAGCAATGCTAATTACTAGTCCTAATATAATTGCTGAAAGTATTATAGTTAATGTGTTGGCAAGAGTAAAAGATTCTCCTGTCGTTGATGAAATTATTGTTTGTAAAATAGTTGAATCTAACATATTTTTTCAATCTCCTTTATATCAATATTACTTTGTTTGTATAATAAATACTTCATATATTCATTGCCATACTTTGAAAAGTGAGTATTGTAGATTTCTAATTCAGAAAGAATATTCGTAAACCATATAGGCATAGCACCTAAAATTTTAACTTCCATTAAGTATTGGTTTTCTTGTAAAATATTTTCTCCGAAGCAACCTGTTTCTAAGAATAAATTATCTCGTCTTGTAAGAATTTTAGAATCAAAGGTTAACCTAAAATCTTTGTCTTCCATTCCAAAGAATGCTTTCCTTGTATAACTAATAAAAACTTTTGGGATTACAGATTTTTTGCTTAGATAATATTCAATTTCATTAATAACTTGATTATTTATATAGTCACTAGAATTAGGCTTCTCACCTTTTTCAAGAAAATTGTATGCTTCTTCTAATGTAAGAACAACTCTTCTTTTATTGACTATTCCATTAATCTTTTTTTTCAATTCTAAAAAAACTTTGCTATTTGTACTAGTTGGAATAGTGTAACTCCTTAGTCTAAGCTTTTCTTTATAATATGGATTTGAAATAGAATGTCTTATTACATCATTGTTTTCTGTATCATAATATATATTATAGATACTATAATTTTTACCAGACTTGCAATGTTCATCAGGATTCATATATTCAAGAAGTCTTGGAATTAAATTATTGTATTGTTCTTTAGTTAATAAATATTTTTTTTCGTAACGCTTAAAAGACTTTATTGCCATAGGTATCGCCTCCAAATCAGCTTTTCATTAATTAGCTTTGAATTTATTATATATAGGAAACCTTAAAGATAGCTGAACGAAAGAAAATTAATTCTAAAATTTTCAATTCTATTGGTAAAATGAAATTAGATAAGACAGATAAAATTTACTAATTTGCAGAAATATTAATTAAAAGAGATAGCAAAGAATGTTTTACAGAATTCATTTCAAAAAATATAGTTATATTATTAAAATTAAATAATACTAAAATTTTACAAGATAATTGTGATGCATGTATACTTAGGAAAAGGTATAGGAAATGATACTTAAAGTAGAAATAAAAACATAAATTAATAAATCAAAGAAAAGAGATTTTTTAAATGAGATTTAAAGATCTTTGGTAAAAAATAATATTAATATTGAAATATGTAAAAAATAGGTGTATTATTTACTTGTAACATAATATTGATAATAGCACACTTATCTAAAGGTAAGGTCGCAAAGCTATGGGTCTAAAGAAAGTTATTTTTCTATGATTGCCAGGTTGCCAATTTGTATGTATGAGAATAACTTTGAATACTTATATTTTTGTGTCTATTAATATATTAATAGGCACTTTTTTATGTAAATAGCATAAAAATTTTATAAATTAATAGTATAATTGTCCTATAAAAAGGTAAAATATGCTCTCAACTACATAATATATAGGTGTAAATAAGAACTGTTTGTACATTATATTGTGTATTCAAAAAGGATTATACCTTTTGGTGGTTCAATCATAATATGAATTAATTTATAAATAAATTACTATCAATATGAAATAATTTAAATTATAAATATAGAAAGGGAGGTTAAGGTTAGCTATTAAAAATTGATTAAATATTTCATGTAGAGCTAACTAAATGGCAAAATGAATGATATATTAAAGGGAAATATGACTAATATAAAGATAAGAGATATAGAAGTATATCATGGCTCAAAAATTGTAGATAATTCTTTCTATATTGACCATTTCAAAAAACAAGGAAAGGATATTACTCATTTTTTAGAAGATGTTGCAGGAAGAAAGAAAAGGTATTTAATTGATGAAAAAAGTGAAAATAGTCTTACTATGGCAAAGGAAGCGTGCAAGAGAGTATTAGAAAAATCAAAACTTGAAGGAAAGGATATTGATATGATTATCTTTTCTAGTGTACTTCCTCAATATGTTTCTCCACCATGTTCGATAATAATTCATAATACTATTAAAGGAAAAATGGATTGTTTTTGTCAAGATATTAACATAAACTGTGCAGGGATGACATATGCTTTAGATTTAATTTATCGTTATATGTCAGCAAATAGTAAGATAAATAAAGTCTTGCTTGTAGGAAGTGATTATTTAAATTTTCAAATATCCCCTAATGATACTTCTTGTTATGGACAATTCGGTGATGCTTCATGTGCTATAGTACTTGAAAGAACTGATGAAGATTGTAGACTAATTGATAGTAGGGTTACTGTTCATTCTAATGGCATTTCAGATATAGTATTTCCTAAATGTGGTTTTACCAATATTTTTGAAGGAAAGAGAGAAGATTTTCTAGCATCTTGGAATGTAGAAGAATGTCCTTGGTTGGATAGTGCTATAACTAACATGAATAATCTATTGAGTGAAAACAACTTAAACATAAATGA
Organism: Clostridium puniceum; assembly: GCF_002006345.1. Classification (GTDB taxonomy): domain Bacteria; phylum Bacillota; class Clostridia; order Clostridiales; family Clostridiaceae; genus Clostridium; species Clostridium puniceum. Next base: position 22,458 of record NZ_LZZM01000203.1, on the reverse strand, counting down.
TATTTCTATGTTTTGCTTATCACAATATACGTACAAAAATATAAGTTATATTAGAGAAAAGTTAAACATACCTGAAAAAAATAGTATATATATAGGTGATATTTATGGATATACAGGCACAACAAGCACATTTATTGCATTATATACAGCCATAAAAAATGGACAAGTTCGGCGTGGTGATTATGTCATGCTTTGGACTGTTGGTGCTGGTTATTTTCATGTAGCTGTATTACTAAAATATTAGCTTTAATTATATAAATAAATTTATTATAGAAAAACCTATATATAAATCATAAAATAATACAAAGATAGGCATAAAGGTTTTATATTCCGGGTATGTGTGTTTAAAATATTATTTTATGTTTTGTAACTTTGACCACAAGTTTAAAATGAAGCTAAAAAATTCTATTTAGTATACCTAAAGAAAAAAATTTTTAGTAACTATATTAGATTAAAAGATATCCTAAATTTTAATTATGAATGAGAGGTGTATTGAATGACTTTACTTAATGAAACTATTGGATCATATACTAGTAAAATATTTGAAAAATTTAAAGATAATGAAGCTTTAGTATATGTGGAAGATAACAGACGATTTACTTACAAAAAGCTTAACTATGAAGTGGATATGATTGCTAAAAGTTTAATATCTATTGGAGTAAAGAAAGGTGATCACATAGCATTATTATCCTGCAATTCGCCTGAATGGATAATAGTGTTTTTAGCTACATTAAAAATTGGTGCCGTATCTGTTTGCCTAAATGCTTCTTCAACTGAAGAAGAGTTGGATTATATGTTAAAGCAGTCTGATTCAGCAATTTTAATTGTAAGTGATAAGGATATGATTGAAAAGGTTGATTTAGAAAAATTTGATTACTTAAAGATAACTTTAAAAATGAAAACTCTATTTAATTTAGGATATATTATATCTCGAATGAAAAGTGTATCAGATGATGACTTTATGAGAGTGGTAAATGATGTTTCACCAAATGATATAGCAACAATTTTATATACATCAGGAACAACAGGAAAACCTAAAGGAATTATGTTTACCCACAGTGCTGTTTTAAATGGTCCTATTTCCTTTGGAAAAAACTATAAGTATAGTACAAATGATAGGATTTTAGTTACTTTGCCATTAAATCATATATTAGGAGGAAAATATACTGCAATTCTTGGACTTTTATTTGGAAGTACAATAGTTTTGATGGAAAAATTCAGAACCACTGTTGCACTTGAAACAATTGAGAGGGAAAGATGTACTGGTTTTCATGGAGTTCCAACAATGTATCAATATTTAATAAATAAATGTAGTTCATATGATTTATCAAGTTTAAGAGTAGGAATGATTGCTGGAGCAGTTTCATCTCAAACACTTATGAAAGAAATAATGGAACATCTTCATATTTCTGAATTAAGTAATACTTTTGGACAAACAGAAACTTTAGGCGTAACTCAAACTCCAATTTATGATAAAAATGATCCTAAAATAAATACTGTTGGGAAACCAGTTGAACATGTACTTATAAAAATATGTGATCTGAAAACTGGAAAAGAACTTCCTCCAAATACTGAAGGCGAGTTATGCGTAAAAAGTTCATATAGCATGGTAGGATATTATAATAATCCAATTGCAACAACTGCTACTGTGAAGAATGATTGGGTGCATACAGGTGATATTGGATTTATAGATGAAGAGGGATATTTATCTGTAAAAGGACGATTAAAAGATGTAATAATTCGAGGGGGAGAAAATATTTCTCCAACAGATATTGAAAATCATCTTATTAAACACCCACAGATTGAAACTGCAATAATTGTAGGAATTCCTGATGAAAATCTTGGAGAAGAAATAGTTGCCTTTATTAAAGTTAAAAAATCTTGTTTGTTAACTAAAGAAGACATATTTGAATTTCTATCTGGGAAGTTGTCTAAATATAAATTTCCTAAATATATAGAATTCACAGAGATATTCCCATTAACATCTACTGGAAAAATCAAACGAAATTCTCTAAAGCAAATTGCAATTGAAAGAATCAGCCCATCTGTAATAGCTGATGTTGCAGTTAATTAAATAAATGTTAATAAGTCAAAATAATAAATATAGTATATCAAAAATTTTAGATAAGCATAGGAGGTATATATGAATACAAAAGAAAGCTCTATAATAACCTTTAATAGAAAAACTCTTAAATTTGTATTAATATTTTATGTGAGTTTGTGTATTATGGCTTTATTTTTCTTTAGTGGATTAAAATTACTAGGATTAAATGATAGCATAAGCATAAATTCTTTAATTATTCAAGGAATAGCTATTTTGATTTATACTATAGTACTTAGGCAATGTTATAAACATACAATAACTGAAAATAGTTTTAATGTAAAAGCATTTAAAATAACTAAAATTATAATTTTAATATTAACTTATTTTCAGTATTTATTTTTAAACTTTACAATGCATTTAAATTCCATATGGATTATGATTTTTTACTTTGTTATTCTTGGAGCGGTATTTTTTGATCTAAAAATGATTGCAATATCAATAATTCTAAGTATTTTATGTCAAATTATAGTATTTGTAAGTAATCCTCAAATTTTTAATGATAATCAATTTTTTATAGCAGAAACAGCTATGAGAATAATTACTATTTTGTTAACTCTGATAATAATTTTTATGGTCGTATATTTTGCATCTAAACTACTAGAATCTATTGATGAAAAGGAGCTTGAAATCAAAAAGGAAAATGAAAAGTTAGTGTATCTATTTAAACATATAGCTCAAATTTCGGATACTGTTTTGACTTCAAGTCAAAATTTAAGTGTTGCTATTGAAGAGCAAACAAGCTCTCTTCTTGAAGTTTCAGCAACGAGCCACGATATATCAAATGATTCAAATGAAATTATTAATAAATCTAAAAAGAACAAAGAGATACTAAGTACTTTATTAAGTGCTAATGAGATAGTAGCTGATAAGACAAAAGATAGTGAAGAGAAAATAAAGGAATTTATGAAAGCTACAGATGGAAATGAAAAATCTCTAAATGAGACTCTTTCGATTATTATGGATATAAAGAATAGTATAGAAGATACTTTTAAGTCTACAGAAGAACTGGAACAAAAATCAAAGGAAGTAGATGAAATATTAACTATTATTGGAGATATATCAGAACAAACTAATCTTCTTGCGTTAAATGCATCAATTGAAGCGGCAAGAGCAGGGGAATATGGTAAAGGATTTGCTGTAGTAGCAGATGAAATAAGAAAGTTAGCTGAGGGAACAAAGAATTCCCTTACTCAAGTTAGTGCAATAGTAGGTGAGTTAAAAAGTAAAATTAATATAGTTGAAAAACAAATGTCCCAAAATAATGAAAAAGCTCAAGTGGGAAATAATATTATAAATGAAACAGTAAAAGGATTAAATAGTATGACTTCCGATTTGAAATTGTTTAGTAATAATATTCTGGAGATAAATGAAGCATCTACTACATTACTTATAGAAACTAAAAACGTGGTTAGCTTTAATGAAGAAGTGGATAGTATAACAAAAGATACAATATCAAAATATGAAATAGTAACAGATGCAGTAACGCAAAGTGCTTCCACTAGTGAAGAAATTGAAACTAATATTAGCGAACTTAGAAATGTTGTTGAAGAAATGAATAATATTATTAAATAAATCTGATTAAAAGTCTACCGAAAGGTGGACTTTTAATTTTTGCTAAAAACTATATTGCCTATCGTTAAATATAGTTTATATTGACGAAAATATTCATAAATTATACAATGAAAATACAATTTAAAAGACTGATAGAGTTTTTGTTTATATTAAAGAATTATATGGTGAAAAGTGGACGTTTTTATTTGGATGGATGCAAGCTTTAATTTATGTACCAGAAGTAGCATCAAAAATTAGGTTATAATGAAACAAATAAAATGATATAAGGTAAAATAAAAAATTATATAAGTTGATACAGGAGAAAAATTAAAATATGATAAAGTATTTACAATCAAAAACTGTTAAAATGGCTTTTTCAGCTACAATAGCAATTATTATTTCAAATTATATAGGATTACAATTTGGAGTAACTTCAGGTATAATTGCAATACTGAGTATTCAGGATACGAAAAAAGAAGCCTTGCTTGTTGGTGGTAAGAGAATGATTTCTTCTACGATAGCTATACTTTTATCTTATGTACTTTATGTGTTGCTTGGAAACAATTCTATTGTATTTGGATTATTCCTACTTATATTCATACCGATAACTAAGGCTTTGAAAATAAGTGAAGGAATGGTTGTTGGTGCGGTATTATCAACGCATCTTTTGATGAGTACTAATATTAATACATCTTGGATTATAAATGAAGCAAAGTTAAATGCCATAGGTATTGGAGTTGCAATGATATTTAATTTATACACAGCATCATTAGAAAATGAATTTGAAAAGAACAAAGCAAGAATAGAGGATTATTTTAGAGCAATAATATCTGATATGGCAGTAAGTTTAGTAACTCAAGCAGTGCCGATTTATGAACAACAAGTACATTTAAGTGTTGAAAAATTAATTAAAGATACTAAAATTATGGTGCAAGTAATAAATAATAATTATTTATTTAAGAGTAATGATTATTACATAGGTTATATAGATATGAGAACTATACAGTTAGATGCAATAAAAAGAATGCAAAGGCATTTTTCAAGATTTTATATGAAATATGAGCAAACTAGAATATTATCAGAGTTCACAAATGAGGTTGCACTGAATATCCATGAAGATAATGATTGTGTTGATCTAATTAATAAATTGGATTTTCTTAGAACAGATTATCAAAATATGGATTTACCAAAGAACAGAACTGAGTTTGAAAATAGAGCATTGTTATTTCAATTTTTAAATGATTTAGAAGATTTCTTGGTTATTAAGAAGAAATTTAAGGAATTATTTAAAAATATTAAGTAATATATTTATAAAAGATGCCTTTTTCTTAATTAAGAATTATAGGTGGATAATCCTACCTATAATTTTTTTAGCATATTTTAATATTATATTGAATAATAGCACTATTTTAAATGTAAGCTTCATAAAATTTTATACTCAATGCACAAAATATACGTTTCTAAAGTACATATACATAACCTAATTTAAAATGATATAATTCCAAAGAACTCAATTATGAGAAAATGAATAGTTATGGGAGGAGCACAATAATGAAGATATATGTACTTGATACAGGATATTTAGGAACTGATAAAAATAATATTGTAGGTGGAGCTACTGTTGGGACTTATAGCAGTCCTTATGTTAAAAATGAGTGGATTAAGCTACCTGTAATGGCTGTTTTGATTGATCATCCCAGTGGTAAAATTTTATATGATTTAGGGAGTAATCCAGAAGCTATGAATGGTTATTGGCCTAAAAATCTACAAGAAATATATCCATTGCATCAAAAAGAGGAGCAAAGACTTGAAAATCAATTAGCTTTATGTGGGACAAAGCCAGAAGAAATAAAAAAAGTAATTATTTCTCATATGCATTTAGATCATGCAGGAAATTTAGATATGTTTAAGCATGCAGATGTGTATGTATCAAAAGCAGATTTTATGCAAGCTCAAACCCAAGTAAGGTTGAATGCAGATCCTTTGACTCATGGAGGATATATAAAGGCAGATTTAGATGTTTCAGTAAAGCAGTATCATTTAATTGAAGAAGATTTTGAATTTGAAGAAGGTATTGAAATTATAAACTTACCAGGTCATACGCCAGGCTTACTTGGACTCGTAATCCATTTAGAAAATGAAGGTACATTAATTTTTCCCCAAGATTGTGTGTATACTTCAGAAATTTATGGACCACCTGTTAAATCATCGGGTTTGCTTTATGACGGTCTTTCCTTTTTTAAGTCAGTTAATAAAGTAAGATTATTAGAAAAAAAATATGCTGCAAAGGTATTTTTTGCACATGATTATGAATTTTTTCGAACAATAAAAGTTGCACCTAACTATTATGAATAAACATGATAAATAATAAATATATTATCTAAAATTAGTATTTACCCATTAAATACAATTGAGTCCTTTTTTTAGTTGGAATATTATTGTATAATTACATAATGAAAAGTAAGCTCATTAATAACATGGGCTTTATTTTTTTAGTAGACATCTTTAGGGGGCTAAAAAATGAGTATTTTTAATACTTACAAAGGATTGCCTAAATGTATATATGCACTATTTTGTGTGCAGATAATTAATAGGTTAGGTGACTTTGTATTTCCTTTTTTATCTTTATTATTAACACAAAAATTAAATTTTTCTTATTCAATGACAGGGGTAATTGTAATGACAGCATCCTTAGTTACAATTCCTGCATCTTTATTAGGTGGAAGGTCTGCAGATCTGCTGAGTAGAAGAAAAACTTATTTAATTGGACAAGGAATAGCAGCATTGGCCGTTCTAATTTGTGGATTTATAAAAAATCCCATAGCTATTATTAGTTTATTAATTGTTTCAGCATTTTTCAATGGTTTTGTAAGGCCAACCATATATGCAATCACGTCAGATGTATTATCACCAGAGAAAAGGCAGATTGGATCATCCTTAACTTACCTAGGTATTAACATAGGAGTTGCCTTAGGGCCAATAATAGCAGGATTTTTATTTAATAATTACCTTTCACTTCTATTTATATTAGATGGTTTATCTTCATTTATTGCAATAATAATATTTTATATTTTTGTAGAAGAAACAAGACCACAAGGTGGAAGTATACCTGAGAAAAACATAAAGGAAAAAGAAGCATCAGGAAACTTAATTGAAGTTCTTTTAAAAAGACCAAGTCTTGCCTTCTTTTTAATAATCAATATGTTTTTTAGTTTTGCTTATAGTCAAACTACATTTTCGCTTCCAATGATGATGAATGAGGTATTTAAAGCAAATGGGGCAAATAATTATGGATATTTAATGAGTATAAATGCAATAACTGTGATATTCTTAACCGTTATAATAATTTCAATAACAAAAAGATTTAAAACTTTAATTAATATAATAATTGGTGGTGTTTTCTATATGATAGGCTTTGGAATGATAGGTATAATAGGAAGTTCATTTTTCTTATTTATAATTTCAACTTTATCGTGGTCGATTGGAGAAGTCATAACAGTGCCAAACAATGGAGTATATTTAGCAAATAATAGTCCTAAAAATTTTAGAGCAAGAATTAGTGCGGTGAGTAATTTAACTTATGCTTTATCAACTGCTTTAGGAACTTCCGTTCTAGGGAAATACATAGACTATTATGGTATACATAAGGTGTGGTCATTAGTTTTTATTGCAGTTTTTATTGGAATATGCCTCATGACTGCATTACATATATATAATTTTAAACATGAAAGTTTAAAGTAGGCAATTTCAGAAGCTAGGAGTGAATTTGTATAATATCTAACATACTGGAAGTTGAAATTTGTGTGACTTATTTTATGTAAGTTTCTGATTATAACGCATATAATATATTAAATTAATATAGAAGTAATACTATATATATTAAAACTTACAATTGACACAATTTTATGTAAGTAGTACAATTTATATATAAAAGAACTATTGCAAATATTTCAATATGTTCTATGAAAGGAGAAATGAAATATGGAATTAAGAAGTGTAATGGTGATTGCATCTTAAAACTAAATATGGGCGAAAATGTGATTTAAGTTGGGTTTATATACCCTTTGTTTTTAATGCATTTTTGCAATTATAAGTAACCTTTCATAATATACTGACTATAAGGGAATTTTTAATTAATTCAAATGATACATAAACCTCATTTGAACAATTTTAGAACCCGCAGATAGCAGCCGATTTTTAGGTTAATATCTGCGGGATTTTTATGCCCATTTTTAGAAGAATTTAAACATTAATTTAGATAGTGAAAATACGCTTTGAAAAATAGCAGGTGAAGTTCACTGAATTATTTAAAGGAGAGATGCAATATGAAAAATTTAAAACAAGAATCAGAATTATATTTAATTAATTTGGAGGAATCTAATGGATTACAATATTATAAAAAAATACGGATATGATGATTTTTTTGAAAAACAAGTTAATATGCTTAATGTATCTTTTGGAGATTTAATCCCAGGAAGAGTTATTGAAGTTCAAAAAGAACAATATAAAATTGCAACAGAATATGGCGAACGTGATGGAAAGTTAAAAGGTTCATTATTTTATAATAATAAGATTGATAATGTATATCCTACTGTGGGTGATTTTGTGCTTGTTAAGCATAACCCTTTAGGTGAAGATATTGTATATCATGTACTTAAAAGAAAAAGTAAATTTTCAAGGCTTGATTCGTTTAATAATGTAGAGCAGATTGTAGCAGCTAATTTTGATTATGTTTTTATAATGCTTTCACTAAATAATGACTTTAACTTAAAGAGAACAGAACGATATTTAACTGCAGCATGGCAAAGTGGAGCCATGCCAATAATTATAATGACTAAAAGGGACTTGTGCAGTGATTATATTTTGCAAAAAGAAAAAATAGAAAAAATAGCTCCTCTTGTACCTGTAATTGCAGTAAGTTCAGTAACTGGTGAAGGCTTAGAGGAAGTGTGGACTTATGTAGAATCATATAAAACTATTGTATTTTTAGGTTCTTCTGGTATAGGTAAATCTTCACTTGTAAATGTACTTTCCGGTGAAGAAATAATGAAAGTGAATACTATTCGTGAAGATGATAGTAAGGGGCGTCATACAACTACTCATAGACAATTGATTAAGCTTAAAAATCATGGAATGATAATCGATACACCTGGTATGCGTGAATTAGGATTGTGGGATGTATCAGAAGGTTTAGATAAAGTATTTGATGAAATTGAAGAATTAGCTAAAAAGTGCAAATTTAAAGATTGTGCACATGGAAGTGAGCCAGGCTGTGCAATAAAAGCAGCTTTAGAAAGTGGAGAACTTCTAAGGGAAAGATGGGATAATTATATAAAGCTGAAAAAAGAAGCTAAATTTGCAGAGCAAAAAGAAAATGTGAATCTGCGATTAAAGGAAAAAAATAAATGGAAAAGTCTATCAAAGCTTCAGAAAGAAATGAAGGGGAGGCGTTAACATGTTACAAAAAGCATTTAATCAATCTATTTGTTTAAAAGAATATATAACTAAAAAAGACTACAAGGAGATAAATTTCCTTCAGCAAATTTGCACAAATAATGACAAGGTGAATTTAAAGTTAGAATTAGATTATAAATTAAATATATTTAAAAATTCTGAAATAGGATTAAACAATATAAATGAATTTTTTTATTATATAGATGAAACTTTAGTATCATATCTTGGAATTTCAAGCTTTGGAGGAAATATATGTGAAGTAAATGGAATGACTCATCCAAACTGGAGAAGAAAAGGAATATTTAAAAAGCTTTTTGAAATTTTAGTAGATGAGTTTAATAAAAGAAATATTAATGAAATATTATTATTGGCAGATGGTAAGTCTAATTCAGGGGGTGAATTTATAAATAATATAGGTGGAAAGTATGATTTTTCTGAGTATAGAATGAAAAGAGTTAGTAAGGTTATTTCAGAACGCATAGATTCTATCAGATTAAGAAAAGCTGAAAATTCTGATGTAAAGGAAATAGCAAAACAGAATTCAATATATTTTAATGATCCAGAAGAAGCTTCTGATGCTTCTGAGATAGAGATACTTTTAAATGAAAGCGCACATGTGGTTGAGTTAAATGGAAACATTATAGGAAAAATCAATATTGAATATGGTGAAGATTCAGCTTTTATATGTGGTTTTGGGATATTGCCTGATTTTAGAGGAAGAGGTTATGGAAAAGCAGCTTTAAAAGAGGCATTGTATTTAATAAATAAAAAAAATATTTATACTATAGAACTGGATGTGGAATGTAAAAATAGTACTGCGCTTAATTTATATAAAGCTTGTGGCTTTGAAGAAAAGTCTATAATGAATTATTATAAGTATAGTACTCGAAATAATTAATTGTTAGAAAATCAGTAAGAATTCAAATAATTTTATGCTAATAAAAAAGAGGTTCTAGGCAGTTTTCTGTTATTAACATTTATTAAATAATACTTAAATTATAAAATATTGCTTTAAATATACAAGTATATTTGGTAATATCTAATATGGAGGGAGATGGAAAAAATGTTTAATATTAAAAAGAAAGTCACTACTTTTGCACTTAGTCTCGCGATGGTATTAGGATTAACTCCAGGAATAAGTGTACAAGCAGTTACTATTTCAACACAACCAATATTAAGTAATCAAGTATTGACTGCCATAGCAAATTTAGATAAAACCAAAAAGACCATAGTAGTTGATCCAGGACATAATTATGGTGGTGATTTAGGTGCGGAAGCTACGATTAAAGGTGTGACTTACAAGGAAGTAGACTTAAATATACAAGTTGCTTCTAAATTAAAAACAGAACTTGAAAAAAGAGGATATAATGTAGTAATGACTAGATATGATGGAGAAAAGCCGATGCTAGATGTTATACAAAGTCTTAAAGATAGAATCATAATTGCAAATGCTGCAAAGGCAGATTTATTTATAAGTATACATCATAATTCTACAGTAAATATGCCACAAGTTAATGGAATAGAAACATATTATAGTTCAGCAGAACAAGGTGAAGATTTTAAAGGTGGAGCAGTTCCTAATAAGCTTGAAATAAGTAAGAAGATGGCTGCAGTTATAAATGATAGTGTTGCTAAAAATCTTAATTTGAACAATCGAGGAATTAAAGATGGTAAAGATATATCATTATTCATTAAAAGTACAAATATGCCATCAATAGTTGTAGAAAATGGATTTATAACTAACGAAGAAGAAGCAAAAAGATGCACAGATCCAATTAGTCAGCAAAAAGTAGCTGAAACCATTGCAGATGCTATACAGGTAAATGTTTAATTAAATAATTTATTATAAAAAAGCAACTTTTAGTTTAATGATTAAAAGTTGTTTTTTTAATAATTAGATAATCTTTTGCATTTATAATAAAACTCTTGACAAAGTCAATGTTTTTTATACGTTAATTTGGATTACGCTAAATTATACAATATTTCCATTATAATATAAATTGTTGTATTATAAATATAGAAGACTTTTATTAGGAAGATAGGAGGATAAAAGATGAGAAAAAAAGCAGTTTTTTTTGATATTGATGGAACTTTATATAGTCATGAATTAGGAGTTCCAGAAAGTGCAGTACAAGGGATTAAAGAATTAAAAAATAATGGACATCTTGCATTTATATCAACTGGGAGAACAAGAGCAATGATTTCAGAAGAATTAGTTAATTTAGGGTTTGATGGCGTACTTGCAGCTTGTGGAACTTATGTAGAGCATGAAGGGAATGTTGTTTATAATATAGATTTAAAAAGAGAAACAGTAGAGAAAGCGGTAGATGTTTTTAGAAAACATAAGATATTTTGTATTTTAGAAGGCGGAAATTATTTATATATGGATGATGATAATTCTTTAGATAGTGGGCAATTTTCTATTAATAGGTTAAAAAATATATTTGGAGAAAAAATAAAACCGATTATAGGTGAAGAACATCATGTTAATAAGATTACTTGCCTATTAAACAAACACAGTAATTTTGAAGAAGCATATAAATCTTTAGAAAAAGATTTTTACTCCATTCATCATAATTCAAAAATAGTTGAATTGGTTCCAAAAGGATTTTCAAAAGCAAAGGGAATAGAAGAAATCATAAAATATTTAGGAATTAACATAAATGATACATATGCTTTTGGAGATAGTGCAAATGACATAGAAATGCTTAGATATGTTAAATATGGCATAGCTATGGGAAATAGTAGTTCTGAAATTCTTAAAACAGTTAAATATAAGACGGATAATATTGAAAATGATGGTATTTATAATGGGTTAAAACAGTTTCAATTAATATAAAGATTAACTCTACGTTGAATTACTCATTATTAGATCATGAAAAAATTTTAGAACACTCTCTTTTAATATTTGGAAAAATAAAAATACATAATTATTTCATAAAAATATTAATTCGGATAAGGAGTATATAAAATGTTTGGATTTAAGAAAAAAAGAGAATTAAAGAAAGGGACAATTGATAAACATATTTCTTATATAATGGCAATTCCAAAAGATGTAAATGAAATTAAGAATTCTAAGAATATTATTGATCGTTTAAAAAGAGCAACTTTATTTGATTATAAAGGTGCTGAAATTAAAGAAAATCTAATGATAAAAGTTAGATATATGGGGGAAGATTATAAAATAGAAGTAGTTACAGACGAAATTGACATATCTGAAGTTTACACAATAAATCATCAACTTACAGAAGAAAATTACAATGCCATGATGGAAGCAGAAATGGGACTGACCATTGGATTGTTATTTGGAGAGTCACCAATAGATTCATATCATTTGCAGCTAAAAATACTATATACTATCGTTCCTGATATAATTGGTATTGTAGATTTTTGTACAGAAAGAATTTTATCAGGTGTTTGGACTAAAATAGCTGCAGAATCAAGGGTATCTCCATCATCTGATTATGTTTACTCCATACAAGCAATAAGTGATGAAGAAGGAAACGTATGGATGCATACTCATGGGCTTAATCGTTGTGGCTCAATTGAGGTTGAAATTTTACAATCTACTAAAGATACTTATAAGAATCATTATTATATATTACAAACAATTGCAAAGAGGGCAATTTCAGATGGCGGATTTGTGGACGAAGAAGAATATTGCTGGATTGGTCGCATGAATAACGGAGATTCTTTAGTTGTAACTTGGATTAATTGGCTTATTGCAATACGATTATATAAAAATAAGAATATTCTTGGCGGAGTTAAAGATAGGATACAAAGCCATAAACATAATACTGGTGTTATATATCTATATTTATCAGAAGCAGATTATAATAATAAAAAATACACTCATGTATCAGCTGTAGATGATGAAATTTCAGAGAATGCTTTAATGATGATAACTACAGAAGAAACAACACGTATGAGTAGACTTGCAAAAGAGAGAGTTAAATATTTTAAAGATGCAATTAATAAGAAAGAAACTGAGATTCATGGATTAATGAAGATAGGATTGTTAGTTGATGATGAATATCAAAATGAAGAAAAGGATAATAAGGAACATATTTGGTTTGAAGTCCTTGAAATTAATGAATTAAAAATAAGAGGGATACTTACACAAGAACCATATTATATTAAAGACTTAGAAGTTAAAAGTGTGATGGAATTAGATTTAGAGGATTTAACTGATTGGATATTATATACACCTAATAATGAAATTACGCCAGACAGTGTATATTTATTAGAAGAGCTAATGTAATAAAGTTTTATTAAAGTAACCATATCGGCTAATTTGATAATTACCATAAATAAAATTCACTAAATTGATTAATGCTAAATTTAATGGATTTTCGTGTTATAAATTTGTTCTAATTATGCATTTATAATAAAAATAACATATTTTAAAACCTAATAATGCACTGATTGACAAATTACTATAAAATGGTACAATTGTAATTAGATAGACCTTAAGCGTAAATATTGGATGGAAAGTGATAAATATTTACAAAAAAGTTCCGATAATAAAAAGATAAAAATAATTGTAATATAAAGGTTTAATTTGAATAATTTGCATTCATGAAAATAGAAATGACTTAGTTGATTTATTATATTGTTAGAGTCATATTAGAGGAGGTTTGAGATTATGAAGAAAGTGCTTGTAGTTGATGATGCAGCTTTTATGAGACTATCACTAAAAACAATTCTTGAAAGAAATGGTTTCGAAGTTATAGGTGAAGCAGTGAATGGAAAGGATGCTATTCAAAAGTTTAAAATTTTAAAACCAGATATTGTGACAATGGATATAACTATGCCAGAGATGGATGGAATTCAGGCATTAAGTGAAATAATTAAATCTGATCCTAAAGCAAATGTAATGATGTTAAGTGCTATGGGACAAGAATCACGAATTAGAGAAGCAATTACTTTAGGAGCAAAAGGATTTATAATAAAACCATTTAAAGAAGAAAATCTTTTAAAAGCATTAAGCAAGTTTTAATACTTGCTATTGAAAAAATGGAGGAAATATGAGTAATAACAAACTATGCTACAAATGTTTATTTTTGAAACCTTTGAAATGATAGAACAGGTTCAGCAACTTATTATTGATAGTGAAAAAATTAAAAGGCTCGAAACAGATGTAATAAATGAAATATTTAGAATAATGCATGCCGTTAAAAGATCTTTTGGAATTATGATGTTTGATAATATATCTAGTATTTCTCACAATATTGAGGAGCTATTTTATTTTATAAGAGAATCAGAACCTAAAAAAACCAATTATTCAGTCTCACAGATTTAGTTCTTGAAGGAAGTGACTTTATAGAGGCGGAAATGGAAAAATAAACAACGATAAAGATGGAGAGATTTTGCGATATTTATTGGGAAAGTAAATGAACTTTTAAAAGTTCTAAAAATATCTGGAAAAATATCAGAAAATTCAGTTAATAATGAAGAGAAAAATATAGTCGAAGAAAGAATGAAAGATCAAAAATATTATTCAAGCAATATTAGAAGTAATTAAAGTATAAATTTATTCAGTGTAATATTATTTTTTGAAGATGGATGCAGCGTGGAGAATATTAGATCTTTCACTTGATATTTCTAGCAGGATTTTCAACAAATGAAAATGTTACAGAATTTTCTGGTCATGAAGTTGGAATGGGTGTAGTCATAAAGGAAATTGAAAAAATCAGAAGAATTGTAACCGTTGATAGCATACCAGGAACTGAAATACAACATCAATAAAAATTCCTCTAACTCTTACAATTGTTGATGGAATGGCAATAAAAGTTGGAAGTTCATCTTTTACACTTCCGGTTACATCTAAAGACAATCACTCACAATTAAAGATCCTGATAATAAAGAAATGATAATTTTATAAGAGAGAAGGTTATTCAATGGGTTAAATATCTAAGTGTTAGGTTGAAATATTTGAGAATATAAAAATTAAAGGGGGATTGTTGATGGAGAATTTATTGAAAGAAATAAATGGAGATGAAGAAGATACCCAAAAGGACAAATATCTTATATTTTCAATCGGTAAGCAGTCATATGGCATTGATATAAAATATGTAATAGAAATTATAGGCATTGAACCAATAACGAAAGTACCGGAACTACCTAATTATGTTAAAGGAGTAATAAATCTTAGAGGTAAGATAATACCTGTAATGGATATTAGACTTAAGTTTAAAAAAGAGGCAAAGGAATATGATGATAAGACATGCATTATAGTAGTTGAAATAAGCAATATAAGCATTGGCTTAATAATAGATAGAGTTTTGGATGTTGTGAATATTGAAGAAAAGAATATTTCACCACAACCTAAGACCATCTCAAATAAAGATAATGCTAATAAGTATATAAAAGGTATTGGTAAAGTTCAAAACGAAGTAAGGCTTCTCATAGATTGCTATAAGCTCCTTGAAGAATAGGAAATAGAAGAATCAAAAAATAAACAATAATAAAGTAGTATTTTGACGAATGTATTTAATTATAAATACTATTAAACAGTTAATGTTAAAGGTGTTTTAGTAGCAATCTAGTTTTTTATGCGGTACATATTAAAGAATATATACTTGTAGTAATATTTTCCGAATAAAAGGGGTTAATAAAATGATATGAAGTAATATTTCTGAGAATTAAATATATTCTATATGTTCTAATAAGTAAACTCCAGATACTTGTTTACTTTATATGGTTTTTAATATAGCAAATTAATTAGAATTTATATATATAATTTTATAATTGGGAGGGATTTATATGAATTTTTTTGAAAATTTGAAAATAAGAAGTAAAATTATTCTATCTTTTTCTTTAATTGTTATTCTGACGGGTGTTATAGGTTCCATTGGTATTATAAACATTCATCGAATTAATGTGTTAGGCACTGAGTTATATGAAGTTAATACAGAACCAATTGTTTTATTGAATATTGTGCAAGTTAATATACAAAAAAATAGAGTAGCACTTAGGAATATGATAATTGATAACGATATAAATAAAAAAAAGGAAAGCAAAAATATTATAACTCAAAATGATAAAGAAATAGAGAAGGCTATGGAAGAATTCAAAAGCACAATTAAAGCTCAAAATGTAACAGATCAATATAGCAAGTTAAAAATAAGTATAGATGAATATACACCAGTTAGAGATAAAGTAACAGATTTAATGGATCAAAACAGAAATGACGAAGCTATTAGTCTTATGGAAGGTGAGGGAAGTAAAATTGCAAAAACTATTGATGATACGATTTCAGAGCTTGTTTTATTAAAAGAAAGTCAAGCTAGTGATAAATCAGAAGCTAATTCCCAAACAGCAGATAGTGCAATAATTTCTATGTTAGCAATAATATTTATAGGTATAATTCTTTCAATAGTTCTAGTATTAATAATTTCGGGGATGATTAGTAGACCTATACAACGAGTAGTAAGTATGATTCAAGAAATGGGAAAAGGACATCTTGGCGAAAGATTAAATATGAAGACAAAAGATGAGGTAGGTCAAATGGCTAACGCTATGGATGCATTTGCAAATGATTTACAAATTTCTGTGATTGAAGTTATGAACAAAATTTCAGAAGGCGATGTTAGTGTAAATATAAGTTTAAAAGATGAAAAAGATGAAATATCTCCAGCTTTGAAGAAAACTGTAGAAACAATTAGAGAACTTAATAAAGGAATTAATAAACTTATTAAAGAAACTACAGAAGGTAAATTAGATGTAAGAGGCAATGGAGATTTGTATTCAGGGGAATGGAGAGAAATAGTAGTTGGAATTAATGGGTTAATAGATGCTTTAGTAGCACCAATTAATATAACAGCAGAATATATAGATAGAATAAGTAAAGGAGATATACCAGAGAAAATAACTGATACTTATAAGGGTGATTTCAATGAAATAAAGAACAACTTAAATAATTGTATAGACAATATAAAAGCTTTAGTAATAGATGCCAATATATTATCAAAGGCAGCTGCAGAAGGGAGGCTGGATACAAGAGCAGATATAACAAAACATAATGGAGACTTTAAAAAAATAGTGGGAGGAATAAATGAATTAATTGAGGCGATGGTAATACCAATTCAAGAAGTTACTAGTGTTATGAGTCAAATATCTAGAGGAAATTTAGAAGTACCGATAAACGGTGAGTATAAGGGAGAATTTGGAGTTCTGGCAAATGCTGTAAATAATACCGAAGAATATTTAAAAGATGTTGTGGGAGAAATTTCTGAAATAATAGGAGAAATTTCACAAGGTAATCTTGTACTTGAAAATGTGAAAGAATTCAATGGAAATTTCAAAAGCATTTCAACTTCATTAAATACGATAATAACTTCATTAAATTCAGTACTTAGTGACATAAATGCTGCTTCTGATCAAGTTTATACAGGAGCAAATCAAGTTTCATATGGTAGCCAAGGATTATCCCAAGGTGCTACAGAGCAAGCTAGTGCTATAGAAGAGTTAACATCTTCTATAACTGAAGTGGCAGCACAAACTAGGGAAAATGCGACTAATGCAAATGAAGCTAAAAATTTAGCTCTTAATGTAAAGGAAAATGCAGAGGGAGGCAATAATCATATGAATCAAATGCTTAAGTCTATGAGTGAGATAAATGAGTCTTCTGACAATATTTCGAAAATTATCAAAGTAATAGATGAAATAGCTTTCCAAACTAATATACTTGCTCTTAATGCAGCCGTAGAAGCAGCAAGAGCAGGTCAACATGGTAAAGGTTTTGCAGTAGTTGCAGAAGAAGTGAGAAACTTGGCGGCCCGAAGTGCAAATGCAGCTAAAGAAACTACAGATCTTATTGAAGGTTCTATAAAAAAAGCTGAAAAAGGAACTGAAATTGCTAATAATACAGCAAAAGCTTTAGATGAAATAGTGGATGGAGTATCAAAAGCAGCAAAACTTGTTGCCGAGATAGCAGCATCTTCAGATGAACAGGCGACTGGTATTTCACAAATAAACTTAGGAATTGAGCAAGTATCACAAGTTGTTCAAACAAATTCTGCTACAGCTGAAGAAAGTGCAGCAACTAGTAAGGAACTTTCAACTCAAGCAGAACTACTTAAAGGTATGGTTTCTAATTTTAAACTTAAAAATAATAAAAACATGAAATTAAACAATGAAAGTGAAAATTATAAAAATAGACAATATTATACTAATGAAAATAATATATCATTTAAAGAAGTAGCCGCAACATCAAGTAAACTTAAAATTGCGTTAAGTGATACAGAATTCGATAAATATTAAATTACAATAGTTGTTAATGATATTGCAAAATCTACACAAAATCAAGCGTGGCTTTCTCAAAAATTAATTAAATGGAAAGACAGTTTAAAATATGATAAATATCAATTGTGTGTTATTATATGAAATGATTATATTGGCTTGTTTTTAGGAGGAAGGGTAGAGAGTTGAGCTATAACAACTCTCTACTGGTCTGATAAGTATTTTATATTGTCACCAATTATTTTAATACCTTTTTTTATATCTTCATCACTTACTCTACCAAAGCCTATTCTAAAGGTATTTTTACCTTTTAGACTATTTTTATTATATTGAGCAAATTCAGGAATATTAATTATTTCATCATCACAACAACTTACTAAATTTTCTTTCGAGTTTATAGTTTCAATGTTTAAGTTACTAGTATTTTCATAAAAAATATCACCTGGCATAAATAAAACATTATTTTTATAGCAGAGCTCTAAAAGTTCTCTTGTATTTATATTATTTTTGAGTTTTATAAAAATGTGTAAGCCGCCTTCTCCAGTTATACATTCATATGGAATATATTTTTTTATCATATCCATAACTAGATTGTATTTATCTCGATAATATTTTCTTACATTTTTTACATATCTACTAAATGCACCACTTTTTAAATAATAATAAAATGTACTTTGATCTAAAAAAGATGAATGAATATTTCGCCCACGTTTTACACTTTCTAAAATATCTATAAGTTTTGTGTCTCCTAGTATCCAACCAATTCTAAGACCGGGAAATAATATTTTTGAAAGACTTCCTATATAAATTACGCCATTACCGTTACCACATAACGAAGCTATTGGATCAATTGGAGAGCTAGAGTATAATAATTCTTCATTAAATCCATCTTCTATTATAGGTACAAAATATTTTCTGAAAAGTTTATATATTTCTTTCCTTCGTTCGGTCTTTGTCACAATTCCTGTTGGATTATTATAAGAAGGGATTAAATATCCGAATTTAGGATTATATTTACTTAAAGCTTTTTCAAGAGAATCTAAATCTAGTCCTTCTTTATCTAGTTTTACTTGAACCACTTTTAAACCATAAGCTTTCATAATCTTTAAGGCAGTATTATGGGTTGGCTCTTCACATAAAATAACATCATTTTTATTTGTTAAAGAGCTAATAATTATATCAAAAGCTTCAGTAAAGCCATTTGTGATTAAAATATCTTTATTAGTAGTAACTACACGCTTTTCTTTCATATAGTCAAAGAAGTAATCAATTAGGGGTTTATATCCCTTAGCATAGCCATAATTGAGTAAATTTGCTTCCTCAAAAGTCCAAGCATCTAAAAGAGACCTTTTGAAATCATCAAGATTAAAAAGATGGCTTTCAGGAGATATGGATTTGAAAGATATCATTCCTTTTTTATAAGGTAATTCTTTTTTTACAATATCAAGTTCATTTAGAATATTTCCATAACAATTAACTCTTTTTAAGAAATCTACATTATATTCGTAGCTTTCATTTTCACCTTCGATTGAAATGAAAGTACCAATCCCTTTTTTAGTAATTATTATTCCCATACTTTCTAGTTTTTCATATGCTGAAATAACAGAATTTCTACTTATATTTAAAATCTTACTTACTTCTCTTGTAGAAGGAAGCTTACTATCTTTTTTTAATTCACCACTTTTAATTCCAGTTAGTATATGTCTTTCTATTTGAATGTAAATTGGCTCGCTTTTAGATATAATAAGGGTAGAAAATATCAATTTTGAATCACCACTTTCTTTGACTAAATTAACTTTAATCGAAATTTTCTATGTTAAAAATAATTCGATTGATTATTTTACATGTATCATATTAAATTACTTATGTCAAATTTTTAAGCAAGTATATAAGTTCTAATTAATTTGCTACATTAGAGTCATATACAGTAAATAGGTATATGTAGTTTATTTATTAAAACATATACAATTAATATGTATTTACCAATTTAATTAAATTGTTGTATAATTATATAATGGATATTTAAATTAGATAAGGGTGTTAGCAAAAGGTTAAGGAGGAGAAGAGGAGAATGAAAGGGACAGTTGTATCAACTTGGATGAAAACTAATAGAAAATTGTTTGGAGATTCCACTGTTAATGATGCGTTGGATTATGTTGGATGGGGAAGTGGTAAAATATTTTCACCAATTGAAAATGTAGATGATAGAGAAGTAAAAAAATTAATAGCATATATAGCAAAAAATCAAAATATGGAGGTTGGGACTCTATGGAAAAAGATAGGACAAGATAATATAATATCTTTTAGTCAGGATTACCCAGCATTTTTTAAACATGAAAATGTATATTCGTTTTTAAAATCAATGTTTGATGTTCATGTGGTAATGACAAAAAAATTTGCTGGAGCAAAGCCACCTTTAGTAATGATTGAACCTATATCAAGTAGGGAAGCAATATTCAGTTATAATTCTTCTAGAGGTATGTTTGATTATTTTATGGGAATGTTAGAAGGAACATGTAATCATTTTAATGAAAAAGTAAATATAGAGCAAATATCAAAAAATGATACAGAATTGAAATTAAAGCTTACTTTTGATAAAGATATATATTATAGTAAGAAATATTTATTTAATTCAGTACTTTCACTTGGATTTATTAAAAGTTTTGGAGCCAAAGTAGGTTTATTTACATTTATAATATCAACAGTAGCATTATTACCTATATTAGGATTTGATAATATAATAAAAGCGTTAATTGGAAGTTCTATATCTGGTATTGGAGCGTTTGTGGGAGTTTCTATGATGATGTCTCCAATGAATCAAATAAAAGAAGAGCTTAGAAGAATTATAAATAATCAATATAATCTTGACGGTAAGGTTATAACAAATGATTTCTTTGAGGATATTTATGATCTTCTTAAAAGTCATAAAAAAGTCATACAAGCAGATTTTGTTGGATTCAAAGGTGTTACAGATGAAATGAATACCTTTGTAAATACTATAAATATAATATCTGAATCTATGAATAATACATCTAATGAAATAAGTGGGGTTGTTGAACAAGTTGCTGGTGGAGCAGTTATGCAAGCGCAAAATACAGATGTTGTAGCACAATCACTTAATGGAAATATTACAGCTTTAAGAAGTATAGTTGAAAATGAAAATGCAAATAAACTAGAACTTGAAGATGCAGTGAAAAAGATAAATAATAGTTATGAAAATGTGGATAATGCTAGTAAAAATATTTTAACTTCTCTAGAGAAATTTAATGAGGTTAAGATTAAAGGAACAAATCTTGAAGGCAGAGCTAAAGATATAACTAATATTGTTTCTATAGTTTCAGGAATATCTGAACAAACCAACTTGCTAGCTTTAAATGCATCTATTGAAGCTGCTAGAGCTGGTGAGCAAGGAAGAGGTTTTTCTGTTGTAGCTGAATCTATAAGAAAATTAGCAGAACAATCTAAAGATGCAGTTCTAGAAATAAACTCTAACCTAGAGCAGTTTGTCGCAGAAATAAAATCTTTGGTAGGACATATAGATGTTCAATATGATGTATTAGCGAAGGAAACTGATAGTTTAGGAGTTGTTAGAAATATAAGTTATGAAGCTAATCAATCAGTGCAAAGTGTTGCTAATTCTATGATAGAGACTATAGAAAAGTTAAACACAGAAGCTGATTCTATATCAAAAGTATATGATAGTGTAGAATCATTAGCTGCTATTGCAGAAGAAAATTCAGCATCTTCAGAGGAAGTAAGTGCTAGTGTAATAAATTATACTAATGAAATTAAGAAACTTATAGAGAATATACATGATTTTAAAGGAATCACTGAAACATTTAAAAGGGATTTAGATAAATATAAAATATAATTTTATAATTAATAATGAAAACCACTAAAATTAATCCGTTATATTAATTTTTAGTGGTTTAATTATAATGTTTTGATAAAAATATTATAAAGTATTAGTGTAAGTAGTAAAATAAACTATAAATTTAAGTGTGCTTATTGTTAACTAACTTTATAAAGTACACTATTTATAATTTATGTGAAAATATATTTATACTTATTTATACATTAATGATATTATTATAATATAGATGATT
>NZ_LZZM01000202.1 GCF_002006345.1 Clostridium puniceum | reverse complement strand
TTAATTGAGGTTTAGTTAAGTAAAAATCAAAATTTAATTGCTTGAAAAATTTGTATATTGATAATTCATTTGATATAATTGTGTTTTGAAACATTTATGTATAGCTCCTTGCTATCATTGTTGTGTGATAACTCAATTATAACAAGGATTTATCATAAATGTTTTTTTATTTTTATTCAGTTGTAAAATTATTCAAGCATTTTTGCACTATTATAGATAATAAATAAAAAGAAAGAAGAAACACATTTTCCTCAAGATGATGAATTAATTTATGTATTAGAGTAAGAAAACCATAAAGATAGATAAAGTTAAGGATAAAGCATACTTAAGTTTTCAATATGGATATGAAGCAATGGAGCTTTGGATTAATAATGAATATGCAGATATGAAGATCTGTCCGCCTTATATTTATTATATAAGTAAATATTTAAAGAAAGGCGAAAATAAAATTTGCGTTGAAGTTGCAACAACCTTAGATAGGGATTGTTTCACTAGACTAGATCCTCCATTTATTTTATGGCATGATTCAATTGACCAACTGGAAAGTATGGAGAAATAAAGTTATATTATTCTAAAATAAATTAGTAAAAAGCGTATTTGTAAACTATAAAGCCTATATCTTATTTTACCTTGTACTTTAAGATATGAGCTTAATTATACCTGTAAAAAGCCCAAATAGGCGAATGTAAAAAATAGATTTATTGTATGGTACTCTTAATACTAAGAAACTTTATCAAAAAATAATTATTTAATAATACAATATAATATTATTGACCATATCACTAATTAGTGATATATTTAATCCATGAAGTATAAAAAAATAACTTATGGAAGTATAAATAATTCAAATTTAAAAGTTCTTATTAGATTAAGCAGAACAACCCAAGGACTCCATAGAAGATCAGGGGCAATATTTGGCCAAAAAGGATTAACAACTTCACAGTTTTCTGTTCTTGAAATCTTATATCATAAAGGTGATTTAACTATAAATGAAATAATTGAAAATATCCTTTCGACTTCAGGAAATATAACTGTTGTTATAAAAAATCTTGAAAAAGAATGTTTAGTAGTGAGATATGGAAATCCTAATGATAAAAGATCGAGCTTAATATCAATTACTGAAAAAGGGAGGGAAAAGGTAGAAGAAATTTTTCCTATTCATCTTAAAGATTTAGAAGAAAGTCTTATAAATTTATCAGAAGAGGAAAAACAAGTTTTAACATCTATTTTAAGAAAAATAAAATACTAACTGAAGTATTTTATTTTTTGCAATTTATCTCTAATTAGTGATAAGTTAGTTATGAATATTTATAGGAAATATAATTAAAAAATTAAATTTATAATTTGAAAAGTAAATAATATGAAGGAGAGGAATAAACCATGAATAAAGATAATTTTATAGAAATAATTGAATTTACAGATCCAGTATGTAGCTGGTGTTGGGGAAGTGAACCTTTATTAAAAAAGCTTGAAACACGCTATGAAGGAAAGATTAAAGTTAATTTTGTAATGGGTGGCTTAGTTGAAGATATCAGGAATTTTAATGATAATTTTAATGGAATTGGAGGAGATTTATCTACAGTTAATTTTCAAATTATAAGTCATTGGTTAGAAGCTTCAAAAAGACATGGAATGCCAGTTGAAGCAAATGATTTTGAACTATTTTCAGAGGAAGACAATTCTACTTAT
Organism: Clostridium puniceum; assembly: GCF_002006345.1. Classification (GTDB taxonomy): domain Bacteria; phylum Bacillota; class Clostridia; order Clostridiales; family Clostridiaceae; genus Clostridium; species Clostridium puniceum. The sequence continues at coordinate 37,346 of NZ_LZZM01000202.1, read as the reverse complement.
CCATTAAATATAGCTTATAAAGCAGCACAATTTCAAAATGAAGAATTTGCAAATAAATTTCTTAGAAAAATGCGTGAAGCAGTAGCAGCAGAAGCTAAAAAGGCAAATAAAATAGAAGTATTAATTGAATTAGCACAGGAATCAGGGCTTGAGGTAGCTAAATTTATTGAGAATTTTTCAGACGGGTCAGCAGAAAAAGCATTCTTAGAAGATCAAAAGATTTGTAGAGAATATAAAGTTCAAGGGTTCCCAACATTTTTAGTTAAGTTTGGTGAAGAAAAAAAAGTAATTTTAAGAGGATATCAGTCTTATGAAAATATTAATGCTGTAATCAAACAAATTACGAATAATAAAATTATAGAAAATAAAATTGAAAGTAATGAAGAGACTGTATTATCATTTATAAAAAAACATGAAAAAGTAGCACCTGTTGAAATTGAATTTAGCTTTGATATATCTAAAAATGATACAAATAAGATTATAGAAAGTTTAAGTAATCAGGGGTTAATCAAAATTATGAATGTAGGAAATGGAGCTTTCATTTCAGCTAATTATGAACCAATGAGTTGTAATCCAGTTACTGGAATATGCAATCTCTAATAGTATATGATGAAATTGTTATTAGTTTGAAATAAATCTTAATATCAGAAGTATTGGGGAACGAGTAAAATTCTAAATTAAAAATATAGTTTAATTTAGATATCAATTAATAGATTGGATATATAATGAGTGAATAAAGTATTAAGAGGGTAACAAAGGCTTTAAAGTATGTGATGAAAAATAAACTGTAAAGTTTGGAAAATTTAATTTCTAGATATATAATTATAAAAAAATAGCATTTATATGAAATTAAGCTATTAATAAATAGAATATAAAAAGAAGAGGTTGTGAATTAGGTGATTTGCTACCTTTTTCAGTTATAAAAACATAAATAAAATTAAGTTTTATATGATAGCTATTTTGTTTTTTGAATTACTTAAAGATTTTTGTAATTTAATTGAATATTAAATTCAGATATTAAGAAGATTAATATTTTAAATCAATTTATTAATATTTTTTCTTAATTCAAAAAAAGAGTTATTTCAACAAGATTATTAATAAAACTGAACAATTAAAAGAATGCGTTTACAAAGGTGAAAAAGGTACAATAAAGATGTCTTAAGGGACATTAAAGCTATATTAAGAAGATTAATTATTTTAATTAAGATAATTAAATCAAAAATAAGTTAATTTAACTAAATACTATGATTATTATAAATAAGAAGAGAGGTAGATAAAAATGAAAAAATTAAAAATTGGTTTTATTGGATGTGGAGGAATTGCACATGGAAAGCATTTTCCGGCATTATCAAAGTTAACAAATAAGGTTGAATTAGTTGCTTTCTGCGACAGTATTGAAGAAAGAGCAGCAGAAGCTGCAAAACAATATGGCGTTGCTGATGCTAAAGTTTATACTGATTATAAAGAGTTAATTAAAGATGAAAGGATTGATGTTATTCACGTATTAACTCCAAATGTATCTCACTCAGAAATCACAGTAGCTGCTTTAGAAGCAGAAAAACATGTTATGTGTGAAAAGCCAATGGCTATAAACAGTGCTGAAGCACAATTAATGTTAGATGCAGCTAAGAGAACTGGAAAGAAATTAACTATAGGATATCAAAATCGTTTCCGTTCTGATTCACTTGAAACAAAAGAAGCTTGTAAAAATAGTGAATTAGGAGATATATACATGGCAAAAGCTCATGCTATAAGACGTAGAGGAGTTCCTACATGGGGAGTATTCCCAGATAAATCAAAGCAAGGTGGAGGTCCATTAATAGATATTGGAACTCATGCTTTAGACTTAACATTATAGTTTATGGATAACTACAAACCAAAAACTGTATTTGGATCAGTGTTCCAAATGCTAAAAGACAAGCCAGAAGGAAATATGTTTGGACCTTGGAATGCAGAAACTTTTGAAACAGAAGATTCAGCTTTTGGATTTATTAAAATGGAAAATGGTGCAACTATTTACTTAGAAGCTGCATGGACATTAAACATGATTAATCCAAAAGAAGCACAAGTAACTTTATGTGGAACAGATGCTGGGCTGAAATGTTTGGTTTAGCCTTTGCTGATCAAGGGTATGTTGTATTTAATAAGGCTGCTCATGGTAAATTAGTTCAATCACAGCCTTCAGATGCAGGCGGAGTATTTGGTTTTGAAGGAGCAGGGGCACTGGAACAACGTGATGCAGAAGCTATTCAATGGATTGATGCTATTTTAAATGATACAGAACCACTAGCTAAACCAGAACAAGCTTTTATGGTAACTCAAATATTAGAAGCAATTTATAAATCAGCTGAAACTGGTAAGCCAGTAGAACTATAATAAGAAGCCATCTCATAATATTTTTATCTAATTTTTTATATAAACTAATGTGAGCTGGGGAATGGTATATTCCTCAGTTCTTTTTATATAGGCTTCAATCAAACATATGTATATTTAATTGAAGTAGAGCTTTTATAGAAGAAAATTAATCATAAATTATTTATATACATAATGCAATTAAAATATTAAATTTTAAGTAAAATATTAAGAATAATAAAGAGGAGAAAAATAAATGAGAAATTACGGATTTGGAATAGACATAGGTGGAACTACAATAAAAATGGGATTATTCAAGATAGATGGAACGCTATTAGAAAAGTGGGAAGTAGATACGAGAAAAAAGGAGAACGGCCAATATATTTTAGAGGATATTGCAAAAGAAATAAAGGACAAGATGAAAGAAAAAGGAATTCATAGAAATGATGCTGTAGGTGTAGGTCTTGGAGTACCAGGGCCAGTCAGCAGTGATGGAACTGTTTTGAAGTGTGTTAATCTTGGTTGGGGCATATTTAATGTAGAGGAGACTTTAAGTGAAATGATTGATCTTCCAGTAAAAGTAGGAAATGATGCTAATGTCGCAGCCCTTGGTGAAATGTGGCAAGGAGGAGGAAAAGGTTATAAAAATGTAGTAATGGTTACTCTTGGGACAGGTGTTGGCGGCGGAATTATAATCGATGGAAATGTGATTTCAGGAACAAATGGTGCAGGTGGAGAAATAGGTCATATTAAAGTGGTTAAAAATGAAACAGAAACTTGTGGATGTGGAAAAACACGCTGTTTGGAGCAATATGCTTCAGCTACAGGAATTGTAAAGGAAGCACAAAAACTTTTAAAGAGTAAAGAAAGACCTTCTTTACTAAGAGATTCTAGTGAAATAACAGCAAAGTTAATATTTGATTCAGCAAAAGAGGGAGATGAACTAGCTAATATATTAGTTGAAGATTTAGGTGAGAAATTAGGTGGAGCACTTGCTAATGTTTCCTGTATATGTGATCCAGAAGTTTTTGTGATTGGAGGAGGAGTGTCAAAGGCAGGAATGATTCTTGTAAATGTAATAAGAAAGAACTTTATTGAAAAAGCCTTTCATGCATGTGAAGGTACAAAATTTGAACTTGCTAAGTTAGGTAATGATGCAGGGATTTATGGTGGAGTAAGATTAGCGTTAGATATATATAATAATTAATAGTTTGTTAATATTTCTGATATGTAGAAGTCTAATGATACATAAAGAGTTAGAAATGCTCAGTGAGTTTTAAGGCTCGGGGGTGCGGACAAAAAGTTGGACTTCTTTAGGCTTTGAAAGGAATTTGTAAAGCTGTCAATGAAGAAGTTGCAATGGAAAATTTGCTATCATTGAAAGATAAATGGTCTAATAAGTATCCTAACGCAGTTAGGAGTTGGGAAGATAATTGGGATAACTTGAGTACATTCTTTGCATTTCCAGATAACATAAGAAGGATAATATACTACAAATGTTATAGAAAGTTTAAATAGCCAATTTAGAAAATTAACAAAGACCAAATTGATATTCCCTAATGATGATAGCTTATTAAAGATGCTTAACTTAGAATATATCCTAAAATTAAAGTTCCTTAACAATATTTTGCACTATGTATATTATTACCACTAGTTGGATATAATATACATAGTGGATAAATAATTCACACACTATAAATATACACCATTAGACAAAATGAAGGATTAGTATAAGCACTTAAGTTATCCATTATTTCTAAGAAGAAAATCAGAATACACAAAAATATTTACAGCCTCGATTTTAAATTTAGGCTATGTTACTGAATAGTCTTGAATATATAATCTATGAAATAATATGAATTAACCAGATAATTATTATACCGGTTTTTTAAGCAGATAAATTAGAATTTGTCTGCTTCATATAATGCTCATACTATGGTGCCATTTAGCTGTTTTCTCATTACAAATTTTTGCTTTGTTTCTACATGAATAGTAAAGCCCAAGTTTTTATACATATCAACAAACCCCATAAAATGTTTACGTTCATCTGTAGTTTCTTTTTCGGGATATACTTCAACATAATCATAACCATCATTCGTCGCGTCTTGACAAGCATATTGCAATAATTGTCTTGCTATTCCTTTTCTTTTCATATCAGGTGCAACAAGAAAACAATATATAGATTTTACTTTATCATTTGCGTCAATCTCCAATTCATTTACTTGGGGCATAAAACGATACCAGCCTATACAGTTCAAACATTCTGTCTTTGTATTTGCGTTACACCAACCAACGATACAATCATCAAAATATGCTAAATATCCTTGTATTTTTCCGCTCTTAACATATTCAATAGCCATTGCTTTTCTTTCTTCACGCGATGGAATACCTGTTCCGAAACGGTGGTCGGCACTACACCAACACTCACAATAACAGGTATGCTCAGGGATATTGTCATCATGTGGCGTCGTCTCGAAAAAGTTTATATATTCTTCTACGTGCGCAGGTGTCAATTTTTTAACTTCAACATTCATTCCATTACCTCCACTAATATAAATAATCTGCCAAATTACAATTTAGTTTTCAGTTAGTATTATATCATATTGGTTAAATATTACATTACATATTTTACAAAAAAGTTTTTATCATTTTGGTCTGTTAACTTAACTTCAGATTATGACCAAAAAGTAATACTAGTGATAATTTTATCATACAAAACTTTTTAATTATTAACTTTAGATATATTATTTTCGAAAAAATCCCTTACATACTCAGGAGTAAATTCATTTATTATTTGAAATATACTCTATAGAAAGTTGTTTACTGTATTATTTTACTATTATTAGCTTTTTGTTCATTATTTCTGTCTTCTTCAAATTTTTTTATATCTCTTTCCAATAAAGATAATAAGTTCTTAATATATAAAAGTTTTATATATTTTGCAATTAGAAAGTTGTAATGAATTAAGTATACAGGCATGAATTTTATGAAAGAATAATTTTTCAATATATATTAAAAGTTAATAATTCAATTCAATTTTTTAACTTTTTTTTATTTCATAAAAAAGTTATCTTCATTTAAATAACATTACTAATAGAACTGAATAATTAAAAGAATGCGTTTACACGATTAAAAAAGGTACAATAAGTATGTGAAAATGATATAAATTTTAAAAGTTTCTAAGAGATATATAGATTTATATAAAAAATTTAAAAGGAGATGTATGTCATGAAATTAGGATTAAACAGTGCTATTTTAGGAGATTTAAGTTTTGAAGAATTAGTAGATTTTGCGGCTGAAAATAACTTGGAATGCTTAGAAGCCTGCTGCTGGCCAAAAGGAAAGGCAGAAAGAAGATATGCAGGTGTATCACATATTGATGTAGCAGATTTAAGTGAAGATAAAGTAGAATATATCAAAAATTATTGTAAACAAAAAGGTGTTGAAATATCAGCTCTTGGATATTATCCCAATACCTTAGATCCAGATTTAGAAAAGAGAAAAGTATATGTTGAGCATCTTTACAAATTAATAGATGGAAGCGGTAAACTTGGTGTGAATATGATAACAACGTTTTTAGGAAGAGTTCCTAATAAGACTGTTGAAGAAAATTTGGAAATAGTAAAAGAAGTATGGCCTCCAATTGTAAAATATGCTGAAGAAAAAGGTGTAAAGATAGCAATTGAAAATTGTCCAATGTTATTTACTAATGATGAATGGCCAGGTGGACAAAACTTAATGACAACACCAGCTATTTGGAGAAAAGTATTTGAAATACTTAATAGTGATAATTTTGGACTTAACTATGATCCATCTCATTTTGTATGGCAGCATATAGATTATATTAAGCCAATATATGAATTTAAGGAAAAATATTCCATATTCATTATAAAGATATAAAAATATTTAAAGATAAACTAGATGATGTAGGAATAATGGCTACTCCACTTCAATATATGTCACCTAAATTACCAGGACTTGGGGATATAGATTGGGGGAAATATGTTTCAGCATTAACGGATATAGGATACAAAGGGAACACTTGCATAGAAGTTGAAGATAAAGCTTTTGAAGGTTCTCTTGAAGAATGTAAAAAATCAGCAATATTATCAGCAAGATACTTAAGAAATTTTGTAATTTAAATAAGGCAGATTTAAATAGAAGTATTTAAAGTTATTTTTACCTAAAGAAAGGATGGAATTAAAAATGAAAGTTAATTTTGGAATAATAGGTTTTGGTTTTATGGCCATATTCATGAAAAAATGTTTGATTCTATGAAAGCTATCAATGTAGCAGCAATTTGTGACATTGAAGAATAAAAAATGTCAGATGCAATTACTGAAGGTGTTATAAAAACTACTAGTGTTGATGAATTGTTAAAAATAGAAGATATAAATACTGTAGTAATTTCAGTAAGTAATCATGTTCATAAAGAAGTTGTGATTAAAGCTGCAAAAGCTGGTAAAAACATAATTTGTGAAAAACCAGCTGCTATGAGTGTAGCTGAATATGATGAAATGATATCAGTTGTAAAAGATTCAGAAGTGTTATTTACAGTACACGAACAACGTAGATTTGATGAGGATTTTAGAACTGCAAAGGAAGTATATGACCAAAAAACACTAGGAAATGTATTTACAGTTCAATCAATGTTATATGGAATTAACGGGAACATGCATGATTGGCATGTGTTCAAAAAATATGGCGGCGGAATGTTATATGACTGGGGAGTTCATTTAATAGACTAAATGCTTTATATGGTTGATAGTCCGATAAAAACTATATTTGCTGATTTAAGAAATGTAATAAATGAAGAAGTAGACGATTACTTTAAGATTTTATTTAGATTTGAAAATGGAATAACAGGAGAAGTTGAACTTGGAACTTATTTCTTAGCGGACAAGCCAAAGTGGTTTGAAAGACATTGGTTTATAGGTGGAGATACAGGAAGCATGTACTCAGATGGCTTTGAACCAGAAGGAAAAATTGCAAGAACAACGAGACTTCTGAAAAATGTTCCGGGAAAAACAACAATGACAGCTTCGGGTCCAACACGTTCATTTGGACCACCACCAGAAGGTGTATTAACTACAGAAGAATTACCTAAAGTAGATTTTTCTCATATCATGTTATTTGAAAATTACTTGAAGTCACTTGAAGGAAAAGAAGAATTACTTGTTAAGATCCCAGAAGTAAGAAGAGTACTTGCTGTAATGGAAGCTGTTAGAGAATCAGCAGCAACAGGTAGATCAATTGATTTTGAATAAGTGAAACTTAACTTTAGGGGGAGTTTTATCTGCCAATAAAGGCTAGTTGAATTTACCTAGGGACGTGCCACTGTTATCTATTACTTAAAGAAGTAGTGTGTTACAGTGGCTAGACATCAGATAAAAGTAAATTTATATATAAGGAAGATAGTATATGTCAAATATTAAACGTTCAGTAAGTTTTTATAGCTTACAAGATTAATATGCAAGAGGAAAAATGAATTTAGAGGATATATTTAAATTTTTAAAAGAAATTGGTGCAGAAATGGAATTCATATTTTAGATGAACATATGCCATATCTTAAACACATCCATAGTAAAGTATACGAAATGAAAGATGAAGGCATTGAATATTCAATACCATACTTATAAATGGGAGTATGGTATTGAAGCTACTGTATTTGTAGAAAAAGAAGGTATTAGGTATTTCATTTGGAAGAAAAATGAGTAATACTGAAGTTATGATTAAGACTGCATTAATGGAATGTGAAAAAGCAGGTAGTGAAGTTAAATTTATTCGTGCAGATGATTTAAATATTGCAGATTGTACAGGATGTATTGCATGTGTAATGAGTTTGTTACATGGTGGAAATGGAAACTGTGTTTTAAAAGATGAAATGTATATAATAGATGAAGCGCTATTGGAATGTGATGCTGTTATAGTAGGATCACCTACATATGTATTATCACCAACAGGTAAATTTAAAACTGTATGTGATAGATTAGGACCATCTCATGATATTGCATTTAGAACTGAAGCGAAGAAAAATGGAATTAAAATGGGTAATGCGCCAGAGAAATTACCAGATGAAAGATCATTTAAGCCAAGAGTAGCAGCATTAATTACTGTTGGTGGAGCAATGGCACAAAATTGGTTATCCTTTGCTATGTCAACAATATATGAATTTACAATGTCAATGCGAATAAATGTAGTAGATAAATACGAATACTTTGGTGCTATGGCACATGAACATGTTGTAGGAAACTTCAAAGTAATGGATCGTATGGTAGTAATGGGTAAAAATATTGCTGATGCTTTAAATAGCGATTCAGAGCAAATGAATAAATGGAGAGGTGCTGATGAAGGGGTCTGTCCAGTTTGCCATTGTGATATGCTTACTGTAGTTCATAATAAAAATGAAGTAGAATGTCCAGTTTGTGGAATAAGTGGAGAATTAACTTTAGTAGATGGACAAATTAAAGTTAACTTTAGTGAAGCACAACAAAAACGTTCTCGTTTATTCTATGATGGTAAATTAGAACATCAAGTTGAGATTTCAACAAAAGCAGTTGGACCAGGTCAAATACCTAATAAGAAAGAATTACTTGAAAAATATGGTGGTTATGGTGAGTAAGATTACAAATAAAAGATTGTTTAATAAAATTACTTCAAACTGAGCTTTTAAAATAAATAAGCTCAGTTTGTTTTATATAAATCTTTATTTGAAGATTTAAGATGTTTATAAAATAAGAGAGTTAAAGCAAATTAAAGTTGATTTGATAGAACTTATTTAATTTTGAGTTTGAGCATTCAGAAGGGAATGAAATTTAAAATGGAAAAAGTTTTTGAAATAATGATTTATGCTTCACCAATTATTAGTCAATTGTTTGAAGGAAACGCAGCAATAAATATCTGTGATAAAAAGCAATGTATATATGCTTTAGATGGGAAGAGATCAAAAGCACCTATGTATACTGGTCAAGTTATTGATAATGATGTTATGAATAAAAATGGAATTAATGAAAACATATATATAAAGAAGATGAGTTTTTCTAGTATATATGATAAGAAGAGCTATGGAACATCCTTTAAAGCTATAACAGTTCCAGTTATTAATGAAAATAATGAAATTGTTGGATGGTTTGGTGTAAGTGTAAATATGGAGGAATATGAAGAAATTGTGGAAGCTACAGAAGAATTAAAGAATTCACTTAATGAAACTAATTTAACAGTGTCAGAAATTGCGAGTAGTGCAGTTCATTTATCAGAAAAATTGAATTTTATGGTTGAAAATACAAAGAATGCAGAAAAATTAATTAATGAAGGTAGTGAAGCTATAAAGTTAATTGAAAATATTTCTAGGCAGTCTAATCTTTTGGGACTTAATGCTGCAATAGAATCTTCAAGGGCTGGAGAATATGGAAAAGGATTTTCAGTAGTAGCTGGTGAAATGAGAAAATTAGCATCGAATAGTACTGAATGTTCTAAAAAGATTTCAGAAGCACTTATCCAAATGGGGGATAGTATGAAGATGATAACCAAAACAATAAATGAATCAGGGCAAATATCAACTAATCAAGCTGCAAGCTTAGAAGAATTATCTGTAACTGTAGAAGAAATTTCTTTAAATTCTGAAGTTTTGGTAAAACATGTAAAGGCTAATAAATAACATCTAAAAATCAAAATGAAAAACAATAGAAAACGCAAATTTATTATTCTTAGTAAAGCATTAGTATGATTGTAGAAAATGGTTTAGGAACAGATGAAATTGTTGATGAAAACAACAATATAAATAATGATTATAGAATTGATTACTTTATAAGTTTGATTCATAGATGAAATTTTAAATATATATGTATCAGTAAGATCTATCTAAAAGTTGTTTTATATAGGTCTTATTTTATATTTTTAATCAAGAAAATATAGATATAGAAATTAATATTATTTGTATCAATTTTAAGTTTTTACTTAGTTATTATGATTTAAGTAAAATTAAATTTATAAAAAATTAAAAATACGAATTAAACTTTTAATTTTTTATTTTAATTACTATAAAAATAATATTAATTGTAGTAATTTATTTAATAATAATAGATTATATTTGTGAGTTTTGTATTAATTAATAAAATCATGTTTTAACATAATGTTAATAGAATAGAAATCTTTTTTACGCTATAATAAGTTATGTAATACTTTTTTTCTAAAAGTAAAGAATAATTCAAAAAACGGTTTTGAGAAAAAGAACTATATTGTAGGAAATTGTTTTATGGGATCGTAGTAACTAAAAAGATGAAGTATGTCAAATTTTATCTGATGTCTAGCCACTGTAACACTTACACTTCTTTAAGTATGAGATAACAGTGGTACGACTCTAGATGAGTTCAACTAAGATTCAGATGGAGATCAAACTCCACCTGAATCAAGTTTCACTTGATTTAATAGACATAACAAGAAAGGATATGATTATGCAAGCAGCGATAGTTGAAATTATGAACGAATTCGGATACCTGGGTATTGTAGCACTTATAGCGTTGGAAAATATTTTTCCTCCTATTCCGTCTGAAATCATTCTTACCCTTGGAGGTTTTATGACCACTTATACCTCCATGACCCCAATAGGGGTTATTATATATGCAACAGTAGGTTCAAGTCTTGGTGCACTAATATTGTATCTAGCTGGACGCCTATTGCCAGAGGAACGCTTAAAATTGATTGTTCGTGGACGCATTGGAAAACTTCTTCGATTTAAAGAAGAAGATATTGAAAAATCCGTACAGTGGTTTAACCGTAAGGGGAAATATACGGTTTTATTTTGCAGATGTATTCCAATAGTACGGAGTCTAATTTCCATTCCGGCTGGTATGACGAAAATGAATATTTTACAATTTGTGGTGTATACGGTTGCAGGAAGTCTGATATGGAACACCGTTTTAGTTTTACTAGGAGGACATGCTGAAGCATCATGGAATATGATTGCAGATAGTGTTGGTGTCTTTTCATCTATTGTTGCACTAGTTATTGGTGCTGGAATTGTCGTGGGAGGCATTTTGTTTTATAGGAAGAGATTGAAGATTAAGTAGAGAGGTAGTAAATTAATCAATTCGATCAATGTAAGAAGTAATTTGCGATAAGTAAAATACAAATTATAGCTCTAGCATTTTTATAAGTTAGATGCTATTCATCTACAAATTATTAAAGAATTAGTAGACAAAAATCAAACAACAGGAAACTAAAAATTAAATAAGTTTTGTATTAAAGGTAATAAACATAAATTAAAAGTGTTTATTACCTTTATTTGTTAGGTTATGTAACTAATAAAATTTTTTATAAAAAACTATTTATAGGCAAACCTATGAAAATAGAAAGATAGTTAAATATTTGCAAATAAAATTAGGGGTGAAATGATTATATACAATTTAGATTTTGTCCTAAATGTATATATAATAACGTTATTATATAAGTTGTAATTAGAATTCTACATGAAATAAAGCAAATTTATATAAATTTTGTGTGAGAATAATTTTGTGACATATATAAATATTTAAGACAATAAAATAATGCGAAAAAGTATTGAAATGATACGCGAATGTATTAAATAAAGAAGGTCTATAATCAGAAAATGGATTTCTACTGCAAAGAAATGATACAAAAGTGTATTGAAATAATAAACTTTGTAATACACCATTCTCATTAAAGCTGATATATATAAAAATTATCTAGCTCAAATAACTGGTTTATACCTAATAGATTTAGCTTTAAATTAGAAATTATAATTATTTTATAAAAATTGGCATAAGTATTGCTTGATATATTAATGGTAGTAAAAAATACTAAGGTTATATAATTAGATCCCAATTATATAATTATCAGAATATAAGTTGATTATATAATTTAGTAATAATTTAATAGCAATACAAACTAGTTTAATAAACTGCTATAACAAGCAGTGATAGTAGATTAATTTAAAAGATAAATTTTGGAGGTGCACAAAGAATATGATTAAAAAAATATCAGTAATTGGAGCAGGTACAATGGGGCATAGTATTGCATCAGCCTTTGCTCTTTATGGTTATTCTGTAAATCTATTTGATACTTATGAGGAGCAATTAAAGAAAGTAAAAGGCATAATGAAAACAGAATTATTAGAACTTGTTGAGGGAAATTTATTTAGTGAAGCTGAAATTGAAAAAGCTTTAGATAGTATAACACTTTTTAATGATTTAGAAGCAGCTACAAGTGATAGTGATTATGTAATTGAGGCAATACCAGAAAAAATTGAATTAAAAAGAAGTTTGTTTGCTAGTTTAGATAAATTTACACCTAAACATGCGATTTTGGCAAGTAATACATCTAGTTTAAATCTAGAAGATATGATGATAGATGTTAGTGAAGAGCGTAAAATAAGAATGATAGTTAATCATTGGTATAATCCTGGTCTTCTTATGCCTCTTGTAGAATTATCTTATTTTGGAAATATGCCAGAGGATATTTTTAAGGAAGTAGAAGAATTATATAAATCAATAAAGAAACAAACTTGTAAAGTTTTAAAGTCTGTACCTGGATTAGTTGCAAATCGTATACAACAAGGAGTTGCTAGAGAAGTTTTTTCTCTTATACAACAAGGAATTGCAGAACCAGCGGAAATAGATAAAGCATTAAAATTTGGACCAGCATTTCGTTATGCAACAACAGGTCAGTTAGAAGTAGCAGACTTAGGTGGATTAGATATTTGGTGTATAGTTGGTGATAATTTATTAAAAGAAATGGATAATTCAACATGCTCAAATGATATTTTACGTGAAAAAGTTGAACAGGGTAAGCTAGGTATTAAATCAGGCGCTGGCTTTTATGAATATAGTCCAGAAGAAATTGAAAAAACTAAAAAAGAATTCAATCAAAGATTAATTCATCAATTAAAATCATCTGAATTTTATATTAAATAAATATTAACATTTGAAATTGATGAACATAATTTCGATGTAACGTGATAAATAGCTATTATTTAATGAAGTTAACATCATTCTAAGCTAATTTGTTAAAGAAATATGTAATTAAGAAAGAAGGACATAAAAATGAAAAAGACAATTATTACAGTTGCACCAACAGGTGCATGGCCAACTAAGGAAAACAACCCTAACATTCCTATGACACCAAAGGAAATTGCGGAGGATGTATTTGAGTGTTATAAAGCAGGAGCAGCTATCTGCCACCTTCATATGAGAGATGATGAAGGAAAAGGTACTATGGATACAAAGAAATTTGAAGAAACAGTAGCATTAATTAGAGAAAAATGCGATATATTAATTAATTGTACAACTTCTGGTGATTTAAATGCAACGGATGAAACAAGACAAGCTCATTTAAAAACCTGTAAGCCAAATCTTGCGTCTTATGATTGTGGAAGCATGAATTGGATGCATAATAGCTTATTTATAAATCATCCGAAATTCTTGGAAGAATTAGGAATGACTATGCAAGAGTATAATGTAAAACCAGAAATTGAAATTTTTGATGCAGGTATGATCTATAACTCTATGTACTATTTAAAGAAAGGTGTATTAAAGGCACCAGTTCATTATCAATTTGTTTTAGGCGCAGCAGGCGGTAGTGCTGCTACTGTAGAAAATTTAGTATACTTAAAGGGATTAATTCCAGAATGTTCTACATGGGGAGCACTTGGTATAGGTAAGCAACATGTACCTATTATGTTAGCAGCAGTAGCAATGGGGGGACATTTAAGAGTAGGTATGGAGGATAATGTATATTGGAGTAATGGTGTACTAGCTGAATCAAATGCTCAACTAGTTAAACGTGCTGCAGATATCATTAGAGTTGCAGGAAATGAAGTTGCAACTCCAGCTGATGCAAAGGAAATTTTAAGTCTTTCATAATAAAATTGCTAAAATGTATGATATTGATATCATAAGGATGTAGATATTAGATTATAGCACTATATGAAAGAAGTGCAATATTATAACATAAGATACATTACAAATATATTATATAGTTACCTCATAATTAAATATAAAAATAGATTTAGTTAAATAACTTTCTTTGATATATTATATTTTTGAAGATATATTAGGGAGAGTTATTTATGTTATTTCAAAAAATAATATTAATGTAAAGTATTAATGTAAAGTATTAATTAAAGAATTGTGATACATTAATAAAGAATAATTTATTAAAATAGATTATTGCTTTGGATAAGATTTATTTTATAGATTAAATGTTATGTATAGTTTCATATGGTTAGAAAGATGTCGTTAATAGGACATCTTTTTTAAGTATTTGCATTAGACGAAATAAAATGTTAATTTACGTTGGAAGGAATAGTTTATTATTATACTATGGCCCCACAACAATATTTATTAGATTATTGTTGTGGAGCCATAATCATCTTCATTTTCCAGGTATATGAGTTCTTATTAATTCAGATGGAGACAATATCTTGTCTATACTCTCTTCAGGTAGCAGTTGTTCTTCTAATAGAATTTCTCTTATGGTTTTTCCAGTAGATAAAGCTTTTTTCGATATTAAACTAGCCTTATCATAACCTAAATGGGGAACTAAAGCAGTCGCAGAAACTAAGGAGTTTTCTAAGTTTTTCAAACATCTATCCTTATTAATTTCTAACCCATCTATGCATTTATCTTTAAAAATCATTACACTTCTATCAAGAAGTTCAAGAGATTCCAGTAAGGATTCTGCTATAAGCGGGGTAAATGCATTTAGTTCTAATTGTCCCATGGAGCTTGCCATAGTTATAGCACTATCATTAGCAATTACCCTTAAGCTAACCTGCGCAACCATTTCAGGAATAACAGGATTTATCTTTCCTGGCATAATTGTTGAACCAGCCTGCATATTAGGAAGAAGAACTTCTCCTATTCCTCCGCGAGGACCAGAATTAAGAAGTCTCAAGTCATTTGAGATTTTAAGAAGATTTACGCTACAGGATTTTAATAATCCAGAGGTTTCTACAAATATATCGCAGTTTTGTGTAATATCCATAGGATAGTCAGATCTTGCTATGCCAAGACCAGTAAGGTCTTGAATAATATCCGTCAACATAAATACGTATTTATTTGTAGCATTTAATCCAGTGCCTATTGCAGTGCCTCCAAGGTTAATCTGTCTTAATCTTTCTTCTACCTTGTATATTCTCCATCTATCTCTTTCTATTGCTTTTGAATATGCTCCAAAACTTTGACCAGCTGTCATTGGAAGTGCATCCATTAGTTGAGTTCTCCCTAGTTTTATTATATCTGAGAACTCATTTTCTTTCATTTGGAGGGCTTCCTGTAAACTGGACAAAGAATCGCTTAACTTTCTGATTAACCTGATTGCAGCAATTCTAAGGGCAGAAGGATAAACATCATTAGTTGATTGTGACATATTAACATGGTTAATGGGATGCACTAAATTGTAGTCGCCTTTAGAACCACCTAACAGTTCAATTGCTCTGTTAGCAATAACTTCATTTACATTCATATTAGTAGAAGTACCGGCTCCACCTTGGAATGCACTGATTTTAAATTCATCATCAAATTTTCCTTCTATGATTTCCTCGCTTGCTTTAATTATAGCATCCGCTTTTTCTATAGTAAGTAATTTCAAGTTTTTATTTGTCATTGTTGCTGCTTTTTTTATAAGTGCAATTTCTTTTACCAAATTTAAATTTACAGTTTTTCCTTTTAAATCAAAGTTTTCTAATGCTCTAACTGTATTTATTCCACTATATGTATAATTATCTATATTTTTTTCACCTAATACATCTTGTTCTAATCTATAATTCAAAATAAACACCTCTTAAATATTTTATAATGTTAATATTTTATATTATAATAGAAGAAACTACTTAAGAAAATATTAAAATAAAAATAATTCAAAAGGAGTAATAATATGAGTTTAAATACTACACCGTCTGGAGAAAGAGTACATATTGTTTTGTTTGGAATGACAAACGCAGGAAAATCCAGTATTATAAATGCACTTACAAATCAAGAAATTTCTATTGTTTCTGATGTAAAAGGGACAACTACTGACCCTGTTTATAAAGCTATTGAGATTCTTCCTATAGGACCTTGTATGATTATTGATACAGCAGGACTTGATGATGAAAGTGAATTAGGTGAGTCAAGAAAAAAGAAAACTCTTGAAGTTTTATCTAAGACAAATGTTGCATTAGTGGTGATAGACAGTACTATTGGAGTTACTGAAAAGGATACGGCTATAATAAATCAATTAAAAGAAAAGAAAATACCATTAGTTTGTATTTTCAATAAAGCAGACCAAAGGAGTATAAACATTGAAGAACTTAATAATATAGAAAAGGAAATTGGTGTTCCTGTTGTTTCTGTTTCTGCATTAAATAAAAGTGGAATAGAAGAACTTAAGCAAAAAATTATAACTTTAATACCAGATGATGAGGATAAATTCAAGTTAGTAGGAGACCTTATAAGTCCGGGAGATATAGTTGTTCTTGTTACACCTATTGATAAAGCAGCTCCTAAAGGAAGACTTATTCTTCCACAACAGCAAACAATAAGAGATATAATAGAAAGTGATGCTATAGCTGTTGTAACAAAAGAACATGAATTAAGAGAAACTCTTGAAAATTTAAAGAAAAAACCTAAACTTGTTATAACGGATTCACAAGTATTTTTAAAATCATCTGCAGATACACCTAAAGATATAATGCTTACCTCTTTTTCAATATTGCAGGCAAGATATAAGGGTAATCTTACTGAGCTAGTAAAAGGTGCTAAAGTAATAGAAAGCCTTGAAGATGGCGACAATGTGTTAATTTCGGAAGGATGTACTCATCATAGACAATGTGACGATATTGGAACAGTGAAAATCCCAAGATGGGTGCGTCAAATGACTGGAAAACAAATAAACTTTGAACATTCTTCTGGGGCTACCTTTACTGATGATGTAAAAAAATATAAGCTTATTATTCACTGCGGGGGATGTATGCTAAATAGAGCAGGTATGCTTTCAAGGATTGATAATGCAGTTAAACATGATATACCAATTGTTAATTATGGAGTATTAATAGGATACGTCCAAGGCATTTTAGAAAGAGCACTTGAGCCATTCCCATTGGCAAAGGCAATATATGATGGTGATTTTAATTAAATTGAATCAATCAAAAGACATAGTATAATTATAAATTTATTCAGTTAAAGAGAAGTATTTTTGATTATAATAAAATGAAGCACCTAAAATGTTAAACATATATAACATTTTGAGGTGCTACAATAAAAAGCTAATATTATATTACTGCAGAGAATCTATTTCATTATTAAATGAAGCCTTAAATATTAATGAAGTTAGCAGAGCTCCTATAAGAAAAAACAATCCTGCTGCAATGTAAAGAACAGTCAATGAAAACTGACTTTTAAGCCAACCTGTAAGGGACATAGTAATGACCATAAAACCCATAAACATAGGATTTAATACTCCGTTTACTCTTCCTACAAATTCTGCCTTTGTCAGCTGTAGAATTAGTGTATTAATACCAATTTGAATGCAAGGCATAAAAAATCCATTAAAGAATTGAAAGAAAAGGACGAGAACCCAGCTTGAAGATAATCCTAGTCCAATCATGGAAATAGTATTTATCAAAAGTCATATTGCAAGAAGCTTTTGAGGCATTACCTTTTTAGATATGGTCATAATTAGACCACCACCAACAAACATGGCTGCTCCATTTACTATAAGTAGTATTTGAAGTTTTTTTTGGCAATTCCTAATCTTTCAACAATTATGAAAATTCCAAGAGGTTGTATAATTCCAACAGCAAGGCCTGCCACTGCAAAAACAGAGCCTAGTATAGTGAGAGCTTTTTCTTGCCAGCTTCCCTATATGATTGTAAGTAGAACTGCAAAAACTGAAATTGCACTTAATAAATCACACCAAACCAGGGTACGTTTAGGACGCCATCTATCTGCAAAAGTTCCTTCTATAAACGAGAATATGAATATAGGTGCAAATTCAGCAACTGAAATTAAAGAAACTGCAACTGGATTATTATTTGTTTTATCCATTACAAATAACAATATTGCAAAGTTACGAAACCATAGTACTATTTGTAAGAAAATTGAAGAAAACATAATTACTTGGACAAATCGATTTCGGAAAAATGAAGATATTGAAGAGTTTGTAATACAATTACTCCTTTCAAGTTATTAAATATTTTGCTATAAATACTATATCGTAAGTTGAGATTACATTAATTAAAATATTTTGTTTTGGAAATTAGTAAATTTATAAAGAAAAATAAGGTGATAATTATTATTTAATATAATATGGATTGTAGCTTTTAGAGTAGTATAGTCAATGAGTTTATGTAGTCCAATTATTTTTATTAAGATTAGTAAAAGATTATTATGTTATATTAAGTTTTACATTGTGTAAAGCTTAATATATAATAGCTTACAAGATATAAATTTCACAACATTAAAATTACAGATATTTGCAATTTAACAGGAATAAGTCGATTTACTTTTTATAAATATTTTAGGGGTAGTGAGAAAATACATAATTCCATTATCTTTATGAATAATAATATTAAGCTTATTATAAGTTATTAATGTTAGTTAAAATATTTCACTTAATGTGGTGAAATTTTTTAGTTTGTAGGAAAATATTAGATTTATTATAATAAGATTAAACACATCTTGTGTGATGTTAATATTTAGAAGTTTAAGACAAGGCTTATAATACCTTGTAAATAATATATATGGAGGAGAATTTCAAATGAGAAAAATAAAATGGGGAATAATAGGTTTGGGAAATATAGCAAATAAATTTGCTCATACTGCTAAGGCTATGGATTCAGTTGAACTTAAGGCAGTTGCTTCAAGAGGCAAAGAAAAATCAGAAGCTTTTGGAAAGATATATGATGTACCTTCAGAGAAATGTTATGGAAGTTATGAAGAGCTTGTTAGAGATGAAGATGTAGATGTTGTATACATTGCAGTACCGCATATATTTCATAAAGAAATTTCTATGTTATGTTTAAAAAACGGCAAAGGTGTATTATGTGAAAAGCCTGTTACTATAAATAGCAATGAAATTAAAGAGGTTATTGATGCAGCTAAAGAAAATAAAATGTTTTTTATGGAGGCAATGAAAACCCGGTTCTTACCAATAAATCAAAAAATCAAGCAAATTATTAATGAAGGGAAACTGGGTGATGTTCGCTTGCTTCAAGCTGATTTTGGATTTAACGCAGAATTTAATCCAATGGGAAGATTATTTAATAAGGATTTAGGCGGAGGAGCATTATTGGATGTAGGAATTTATACTATATCATATAGTTCATTTATTTTTGGAAATCACCCTAAAAATATAAAAAGCACTCTTTATATAGGCAAAACAGGAGTAGATGAATGTGTTTCAATAAATTTAGAATATGAAAATGGAAAACAATCACAGCTTTATGGAGCAATAAATCTCGATACTGTAAGAGATGCTAATATTATTGGAACTAAAGGTAGAATTCGTGTACCTAAATTTTCAAATGCAGACAATGCATATATTTTAATTAATGATAAAGAAGAAAAGATAGAAATGCCTTTTGATATAAATGGATTTGAATATCAAATTAGGGAAGTTTCTAGGTGTATTAATGAGGGAAGGCTTGAAAGTGAAATTATGAGTTGGAAGGATTCAATAGAAACAATGAATATTATAGATCTTGTAAAAAGTGGCCAATAGGTATTATATTTTAGAACATAGCGTAATAGTTAGTGAAGTTCAAACAATTGCCAGAAAAAAGGGTAAAATTATATTTCCAGCAAATAATGAATAAAATAAAGATTTAAAGATAAAAACATTATAATTATTTTTGAAATGAGATGATAAACTAAAAGCTGTTCATTATTAAAGATAGCTTTTAGTTTATTATATTGGTTACTTGTTGAAAAACAGAAATTAAACTACATAACATACTTAACACACAATTAATAGAAGGTACCAAAGTGAAAGATAAAGAAATGTACGATTATATTAATGAAATATCTAAATTTCTTAGGGTAGAGATATTGCTGGATTAAATTTCATAGAGTTAGACAAATCTTTTGGGTCTACAAAAGTAGATATATTAATTTTATTACAAAATGAATAGATTATAAGATAGTAAATGACTGGTAATAAATAATGTTTATTACCAGTTAATTTTTTTATTTAAAAACTAAAAATCTTCTTTATTTCTTCATACTTTTCATGGGTAAGTAAAGCATCTTTTTCAGTATTTTTGAGTTTAATCACATAAGTCCATCTTCCATATGGATAGATTTTTATAATTAATGATAAATTTATAATATATGATTTGTGGCTCCTAAAAAATTGGGTATTATCTAGTTTTTCCTCTATATCGGATAAAGAAATAGATGTGGTGAAACTATCTGTCTTTGTATAGATAACAGTGGAGCTTTCTTCTCTCTGTACGAGCACGATTTCCTTTGTATCAACAAAGCTTATACCATCTTTATTTTTTATCATAAGTTTATCCAAGCCTTTTTCGTGCTTTATTATTTTATCTATACCATCTCCATAGCTAGGTTTATTTAACGTTTTTATTCTATCTAAAGTCTGCATAACTCTTTCTATTTTAAAGGGTTTAATCAAATAATCAAAAGCATATAATTGAAATGCATCAGACATATATTCTGCATGTGCTGTTGCAAAGATAATTATAGTCTTTGGATCTATATCTGTTAACTTTTTAGCACAATCTATACCGCTGACACCGGGCATTTGAACATCAAGGAATACCATCTCAGGGCGGTGTTCCTTAAATATACCTATAGCTTCTTCTGCATTATCTGTATCACCCACAACTTCAAAACCACCAGATTTATCTAATATTTTTTTTATTATGGTTCGCATTCCTTCTTCATCATCAACTATAAGCACTTTTATATTCATAGTAACCTTCTCCTAAATTTAAAATCTTCTTCTTTTTCTAGTTTTACTTCTTGGCTTTGCAACTATTTCTGAAAGTATAATAGCTTGTTGAAGTCTAACTGAGGTTAGTTCTTGTGTAATAGAATCTAGTACTCCTTGTGAAGTTGGAGGAGTATCTTGTTGATTATTCATCTTATAATAATCATTATTATTATAAAGAATACTATCTTCATAGGATTTATTGTTTTTTACAGAAGCACTTTTATTATATTCTATATTATTATTTTCAGGCTCTGCATAAATATTAAGATTTATATTATTATTTGAATTATTATTGTTTGGAAATTGGAAAAATTCAGTTTTTCCCAATTTATCTAGTATAATTGTTGGATCGTTAATAGTCTTTGCGATAGTCTTTAATATCTCTATAGTATCATTGTATTTCATACTTTTCACGCTCCTAAGAGATTATTTTTTATCTTTATTTTCCTTACTTAAAGTAGTAGCTTGATTTTTATTTCCAGCGTTAGATATTGAACTTCTCATACTTGTATCTGCAATAACATTTTGCATATCATAATAGTCCATTATTCCAAGCTTTCCTTCTCTAAGTGCATAAGCCATTGCTCTTGGTACTTCTGCCTCCGCTTCTACAACAGAAGCTCTCATTTCTTGTTCTTTAGCTACCGCCATTGCTCTTCTTTCTTCAGCCTTAGCTTGAGCGATATTTTTATCAGCTTCAGCTTGCAAAGTTTGAAGTTGAGCACCTATATTTCTTCCTACATCTACGTCTGCTATATCTATAGATAGAATTTCAAAGGCGGTACCTGCATCTAAGCCTTTATTTAATACAGTTTTTGAAATAGCATCTGGATTTTCTAACACTATCTTATGACTAGTAGAAGAACCAACTGTAGTTACGATACCTTCACCAACTCTGGCTAAAATAGTTGCTTCTCCAGCTCCACCAACTAATCTTTCAAGATTAGCTCTAACTGTAACTCTAGCTTTAACTAGAAGTTCTATACCATCCTTTGCAACTGCTGAAACATTTGGTGTTTCAATTACTCTTGGGTTAACACTCATTTTAACTGCTTCCAAAACATCTCTACCGGCTAAATCAATAGCAGCAGCCTTTTCAAATTGTAAATCTATATCAGCTCTGTGGGCTGCAATCAATGCATTTACTACATTATCTACGTTACCACCAGCTAAATAGTGGGCTTCCAACTGGTTTACATTTAATCCCATACCAGCCTTTGTTGATTTTATAAGTGGAATTACTATTTTAGAAGGTACAACTCTTCTAAGTCTCATACCAACTAAATTAAAAATACTTACTTTAACATTAGCCGCTAAAGATGATACCCATAATCCTAGTGGTACAAATGTAAAAAATACAGCAATTAAAGATACTACTGCTACAACTATTATAATTTTAATCATAAATAAATCAGCATTCATTATTAATCTCTCCTTTATATATTAATTTAGATTTTAGTTTTTTTTACTAATAATTTTACTCCGCTAACTTTAACTATTTCAACCTTAGTTCCACTGGAAATATATTCACCCTCAGAAATTACGTCGAATTTAACTCCATCTATATCTACAGAACCTGCTGGCCTTAAGTCTGTAACTGTAACACCTTTTTTACCAAGTAGATAATCTAAATCAGAAGAACTAATATATCCGTGTTCTTTCTTTTGTTCATCAGATAGTATTAATGGTTTGAAAAATTTTCCTTTTGTGAAATGCGTCAAAACTACTCCCAGCATAGTTCCTAGTACAGCGAGTATTGCTAATGCCATAACTAATGCTTGGGCAAAATTTTGAGCTGTTAGTACCACCGCCAGTATTAAACATATAGTTCCAATAATTCCAGGGACTCCAAAGCCCGGGATATGCATTTCTAATAATATCAATCCAAAGCCTATAATTAGAAGTAAAACTGTTACAACTGTTATATCTGGTAAAAATACGTTCATGTTTTTTATACCTCCTTTCTTACTATGAGTGAAAGTCCAAATTTTATATTTGGAAACTCAAACTTACTCAGCGAACGAATGTGAGTCGAGTTTCCTTATTAATATAATAATATTAATAATAAAGATTAGTAATATAAAACTTTTTAACTATACACTTTTAGGCTTGAAATGTCATTTATAAGTCTTTTGGATAGAATTATTTCTTTGGCAGAATTATTTCAAAAAATGTCCTTTGTTCATTTGAGGTAACTTTTATTGAGCCATTAAATTTTTCAACAATTTCTTTAACTATAGTAAGTCCCATACCATCTCCATGGCTGCCTTTAGTTGTAAAACCTTCTTTAAATATAATATCTATAATTGCCCTAGGTATAATATCTCCATTGTTTGATATATTAATTCTTATATTTTGTAAATCTTCTGCAAATTCGACAAGCATATATCTGTTATCAACTTTTAGTTTTAAAGCAAATATTGCATTATCTATTATGTTGCCAATAACTCTGCAAAATTCCCATGGTTCCATATTAAGAGTTCTCAAATCACTTTTTATTTCAAGCTCCATTTCTATTTCATTTTTTTCTGCCATTTGTAATTTTGCTTGAAGCAATGCATTTACCGCTGGTTTTGAAGTCTTTAAAGCTTTACTAACCCTAACTATATCTTTGTAGACAGGCTCTATATATTTTCTTGCTTCATTGAATTCTTCAAGTTCCATTAATGAATAAATAACTTGAATATGGTTTAAGTAGTCATGTCTCTGTGTTCTTAAAGTTTTATTAAAATCTTCAAGATAAATTACTGTATCTATTAAATTATTACTGCCTTTTTTAAATAGTAGATTATAGAATATTATTCCTGTAATAATGCTGTTAACACCTATGCTTATAGCTATAACATAAATAATAAAATTGCCTTCAATCATATAAGGATTTTTATTTTTGTAATAGATAAATAATGTAATAAACACTACTTGTATTAAGTTTAAAAATATAGATATTAATACTATTTTAGATATATTATAGGGTTGTTTTTTTAATGTCATGTGCTCACTCCTTATTTATAAATACCCAATATATTTTACCATATTCTTTTTAATATTAACCTTAAATATATTTAGTTTCTAAAAAAATATAGATTGACGAGTATAAGTATGGTCTGTAAAATTAGGATAAATAAAGAAAAAAACTGGGATAGTAAAGAAGAGTGAGGGGGTTTTAAATGAAAGATGATTTACTATACTCTGAAAGCAAGAAAATAAATAGAAAATTCTTAAGAGATTCATTAAGTGAAAAAGTGACTAAAATTAAAAATTCAATTAATTATAGATTAAGAGTTTTTAATTCAAAGGAAAAAGAAAATTTAACGTTAGAATCAGTAAAAAAACAATATGAAGAACTTAAAGCGAAGAAAGAAGAATTTGAAAAGTATGAAGATGACTTATTAAAATATGATGATGAATTAAAAGACATGGATTATTGCTTAATAAAATCCAATGATTTAAATTCAGTTATTAATTGCAAAAAGAATAGCTTATCTCAAAGATTTTTTAAGTATATAAATATAAAACTTGAAAGTAAAGCTACAAATGCTTTAATGTTCTTCAATAAGGAAAGCATTATTAAAATAGAGGAAGTTATAAACAAGTTAGATAGAGATGAAATATTAATAGAAAAAACATATAAATTAAATAGACTCAATATTGAAAAAATATGTGATTTATATATAAGTTATGAAGAGAAAAAATATGTAATAAAGAATATAGAACCTTTTGATAAAAAGATATTAGGAACTTTGAGTGAAATTGTAAATGTATACGAAGAATATCATCTGCAAAATAAAGAAATAAGAGATAACTTTATTAAAGCTTTTTCAGATGCTAAATATGAATTAAATATTGCAAGTCCATGGATGAATAATTATGTAGTTAATGATGAATTAATAAATAAGATGGAAAAATTACTTATAAGAGGTGGAATTGTTAAAATAATTTATGGAATAGAGGAAAATAATTCATTTTCTAATTTCAAAAAAGAAAATAACAATAAGAATAGAAATAGTGATAGAATTGCAGAAAAATTAAAAGAAAAATTTAAATGTTACAATGATAATTTTAAAATAAAAAAGGTTAATTCACATAATAAACTTTTAATTTGCGATGAAAGCTATTATATTGAGACAAGTTTTAATTTATTATCTTTTTCAGGAGAATATGATGAAAATTCCAATGATACCCGCGATGAAGGCGCAACTTATAGTACAAATATAGAAGTTATAAAGGATTTAAGAAATAGATATTTTGATTTTTAATTGTTTTTAGAGTAATAAATTAATGTTAAACCTAGTAGAAGGCTGTCATTGCTTACTACTGGGTTTATTGCATTAAATAGGTGTATAAAATTAACATAAATAAAAGTTCAAAAAAAGCAAATAATAAAAAATAAAGAATTTTTTATAATAAGATTAAAGTAGATTACATAGGAGGAAAAAATGAAAAATAAATTAAAGTATATTTTGTTCATTTTTGTGAGTTTATTTCTTATTATTTCTATTTTTCAAGAAGATATGAGTAGTGCTTATGCAATAAATAATGAAATAGGTGTAGAAAATAAAAAGACTACTGAGAAGGATAAAAAAATAATTTATTTAACCTTTGACGATGGACCTAGTTATAAAGTAACCAATAAAGTTCTAGACATATTAAAAGAAAACGAAGTGAAGGCAACTTTTTTTTTAATAGGTAACCAAATAAAAGATAAAGAAGATGTGGTAAAAAGAATTTATGATGGAGGTCACAGCATAGGACTTCACACCTACACTCATAATTTTAGAAAGATTTATTGTGATGAAGATAAGTTTATACAAGAAATGATGTCTTGTCGTAGTGAAATAGAAGAAGTTATTGGAATTGCACCAAATATAATTAGGTTTCCTGGGGGGAGTTATAAGCATTTAAGTAAAAGTTATTTAAAAAAGTTACATGACAATAATTTTAAAGTGTATGACTGGAACCTAGATAATTGTGATGGATTAAATCCAAAGATTCAACCATATAATTTATATACTAAAGCAATAAAAGGTAGCGATAAAATGAATAAGATTATATTACTTATGCATTGTACTGATATGAACAAAAACACCTGCAGTGCACTTCCTAAAATAATAAGTTATTATAAATCTCATGGATATGAATTTAAGCTTATTACAGATGATACAGCAGAATTATACTTTCCAATAAAGAAATAAATATTTAACTTGAAGGATATATTTATATTTGAGCAATATAAATAGAATTGGAGTAAGTATATCAAGAAAAGGAAGTCTATTGATTTTTAGACTTCCTTGATTATTATATAGAGTTAACTTTTGCTAATAATCATATAGTCTCCACAAGTAAGCTGAACAACTTCTGCTTTGAGTGCTTTAGAGATATCATTAGTTAATTGTTTTTGTTCCTTTAAATTATTGGCAACTAAAATTAAAGGATTACCGTTTTGTGCTCTGTCTTTACTTAAAGATATATATGCCACTATTTCATAACCTGTACTTATGATAATCAATCCTTTCTATTTAGCAGAGTTAGATTTCATTATTCTATAGTTCTTTTTTATACTTTCAAGAAGAGGAATTTTCTTTATGGTTTCAATAAATACTGCTTCATCATAAATAATTGGAACCATCACTACTGCTATTCTACCTGTGTTATAATCGCATTTAGTATAGTGATATCTTTTTAGTCCAAGTATTCTACATGCTTCAAATATAATTGCTTGCCTTTGACCATTATGATTAAGTATTCTATTGAAATGTTTTTCCTTAGGACATATTACCGCTGCTATACCACTATTTTTAACTAATTCTCTAGAAAAATCTGTTCCAAGATGATTTGTTACCAATATATCATCTACATATAGTTCAGAATTTTTCAAAGTTATTTTAGCTAGATTTATATCGGCAATATCTCCAACAGCTTTGCCCTTTGAAAAGTTTTTAAGAATATATAGTGAAATAGCACCAACTAAAATTCCACATAATATATTTATTAGCATAATGCTCTTAGGTACAATATGCATAGTTAAACTAGTTATAAAAGCTACTAATAATGAAAAATAATTTCTTGCTTCAAAGGTTTTAGCAATACCATCAATGTAAGCTTCTCCTCTAAAAACATGTTCAACACCATCAAGAGCCTGAAGACTTTCTTTTTCTATTCTTCTTACTTCACGAAATTGCTCAGTGGCAAGAACAAGAAAAGTAACTGCTTCAAAGTTTTTTTCAAGTAATGCAGGAATTGCAATAGCTCCTATTCCAGAAGAGATAAATCCAGTTACTAAATGGATTAAGTATCCATTAGGATAACTAGGATATTGTCTATAGTCAACAATAAGAGTAATATATCTTGCTATAGTTCCGCATAATAATGGAACTAAAATTAAAACAAGTGAATATTGTGAAAGTGCTTCTTTATCCATTAGATTCCTCCAGAGTACACAATATTTAGTAGTTAATATACATTTACAAAGTATTAACATATGATAATTTTTGTAATACAGATAAAATTTATACATTTTATTGAATTTTTAAGTAGATATTAATTTTAAGATAAATCGTCTACTTATCTTAAATCTTAGGCATGTGAAAGAAAATAGACTAGAATTCTGACTTGTTATTTCTTTGAATATGTCCTAATGCAAAAATTAATACAAAACTTCTTAGTGGCAATTTCACTTTTGTAAGAGTTAGGCAAATTGGATTTGGAATTTTAATATTATAATAGTGTGGATGAAAATTTTATTACTAAGGGATGTGATTGTAACCTCTGATGTATAAAATTAATATAATGATAAAAGTAAATAATTAGTTTAGGAGTTTTTTGTGTTATATAGTAGTAAATTTATAAGACAATCTTTGGAACTACACCTTTTCTTCACAAGAATCATGAAGGAACATTCTTTCTTTTTAGAAGTAGGATTTACTCCAAAGGATTCAAATTATATAGATGAGGCAGATGCATTTAGAATTGAATTTGACAGACTTTTAGCTGATGTCATATCTATTTCTGATGGTGTTGTAAGTAATGACGTATTGGAATCTGGAGAAGTAATAACACCTTTCACACTTGATGCTGAAAAATCATCAGCATATTATACAGGAGTTAAAATTGCAACTAATATTACTAGCACAGAAATTAAGTTAACAGGAGATTCTCTAAACAGAGAAAATAAAGAGATTCTTGAACGAAGAGTGTTTGTAATTAATAATAGAGCAATGGAATTAACTAGAGGTTTAATAAGATTTAAGTCTAAATTACTATCAGAGGTTTTATCATGTAAGGTATTTACAGTTAATTATCCCTTACTTATAGATCATATTATGAGAGAAGCAAAGCTTTATTTTACTTTAGTTAGCAGATTGCAAAATCACGAAGATATTGATATAGAGAGAGAAGCTTATGTGCAGGAACTTTTCTGGAATAGAATTATGGCAGAACATTCAAAATTTATTCGTGGACTTCTTGATCCAACTGAAAATGAATTAATAAATGCAGCAAATAACTTTGGAAATGAATTCGATAGGTTAACAATAGAGGCAAGAGAAGCTATGAACCAATCAATTCCAATTTCTGAAGTTACAGATGATAGTTATAAAGCAACTGTAGAAATAAGTAAATTTAAAGAACAAGGCACACAGGGATTAGTGGAATGTAAAATCAAATCTATAATATTACCATTACTAGGTGATCATACTTTACGTGAAGCAAATCATTATTTACGTTTATTAAAAATATTTAAGAAAGTACCAGAAATGGATTTTAGATAAGTCTGATTTAAAAAATATTTTAATCTAAATTTAAAGTATTTATAATGGTAAGATGAACCGATTGACTTTAGAGTGAATAATATGATATGAGAAATGCTTACTAATGAATATAGAGAGATTAACATGAAGCAGGTGTTAAAATGGACAGCTTTAATCAAATTATGTTTAATATAAGACGAGGCTACTATGGATATATTGGTTCTGGCTCTAGTAGAGATGTATTTGATTTAGGAAATGGATACGTAATTAAAGTAGCAAAAAATATGGCTGGAATTGCACAAAATGAGTGTGAATATAATATTTCATGTTATGATAAGTCAGATTTATTTGCAAAAGTTGTACAAGTTTCAAATGGTTTTTATTTCTTAATAATGGAAAAGGCAGATAAGATATATAATATTTCAGAGGTATTTAGGTATTTTAGAGTTAGTGATAAAAGAGAGTTGTTTCACGTAAAAGAAATACAAAACATTAAGAGAAACTATAATTTATTATTGGCTGATTTTGAGAGGAAAAGTAATTGGGGGATAATTAAAAGAAGACCTGTTATCATTGATTATGGTTTTACAAAGGAAGTCAGCCAAAAATATTATTAATCTCTTTAGATATGGCAGGATACACTATATCCTGCCATATTACATAACAACACTATATATGAACATGAGAGTATAATTAAATTTATTTAATTATTAGAATTTGAAATGTGTTATATATGCAAGTAATTCAGAAATTACTCATCTAAAAATTAAATTATATAAGTTATAATTAATTTTGTATATTAAAATAAGTTCCAGTAAATATATGTAAGTTATTTGCTAGAACTTATACGTAATATTTATTAATTTACTTTAAAGATGTTAACAAGTAATGAAAGATAATTATGCATAGATTCTTTTATATCATAAGTGTCATCATGGAGACACCAGTCATAGACAACACCTCTAGCCGCAATAAAAATATAATCACATATGGCCTCAGGAGTCATACTAGATATTATTTCATTTTTATTTTGTCCTTCAAGTATAATTTCTTGCAATAACACTTGCATAAATCTTCCCTTTTGAGGGAAGATTTTATTGTTAGAATTATATAGTTGTTTCATTATTTCAATACCAACTAAATTATTATATATTCCATAATAATCAAAGAATTCAATTATTTTATCTAAGCTATTAATACTTTTAATATTATTTTTGACTTCATTTTGAAAATAATCATCAGCTCGTTTATATATTTCTGTAAGTATGTCGTTTTTAGAGTTAAAATAGTTATAAAAAGAACCTACAGATACACCAGCCTTTTTGCATATATCTTCAATTTTTAATTTTTCATATCCTTGTTTTTCAAGCAATTCAACTGAAATTTTATAAAGTTTATTTCTAGTTTTTTGAGCTTGTAGCTGACGTCTATTTAATATTTCTTTTGCCATATATTTCTCCTCTAAGTAAGAATATTCTAAAGTTAATTATATTTCATTACGCTTTTTTGTCAAATAAAATAAAGGAATAGAAATTTGCAATATAAGTTCATATATGCTTATATATTTTAATACTAGATGGATTGACAAATATGTAACAAGGAAAGTATAATATGGTTATTAGATGAATCAATTCACTGAATTAATTCTATAAAATAAACGCTAGCAAAATATAATAAATAATGTGTGTGGAGGTATTTGTAATGAAAGCAAAATATCAAAATCTTTTTGAACCAATAAAAATTGGTAAACTAGAAATAAAAAACAGATTTGTAATGGCACCTATGGGTCCAGGTGGATTGTGTGATGCAGATGGAACTTATAATGAACGTGGAGTAGAATATTACGTTGAAAGAGCCAAAGGTGGTACTGGACTTATTATGACTGGTGTTACCATGGTTGAAAACGATATTGAGAAATGTGCACTACCATCAATGCCATGTCCTACATTAAATCTGTTAAATTTTGTTAAAACTGGTAAGTTGATGACTGAAAGAATACATGCACATGGTGCTAAAATATTTCTTCAATTATCAGCTGGATTTGGAAGAGTTAGTATACCTTCAATAGTAGGGAAAACAGCTGTAGCTCCATCACCAATTCCACATAGATGGATTGAAGGCGTTACTTGTAGAGAGTTAACTATTGAAGAGATTAAAACATATGTTAGAAAATTTGCTGAATCAGCTGCAATTGCAAAAAAAGCAGGTTTTGATGGAGTAGAAATACATGCAGTTCATGAAGGATATCTTTTAGACCAATTTGCAATTTCTTTCTTTAATAATAGAACAGATGAATATGGCGGAAGTTTAAGAAATAGATTGAGATTTGCTATAGAAATAGTACAAGCTATAAAAGAAACATGTGGACAAGATTTTCCAGTTTCTTTACGTTATAGTATTAAAAGCTTTATAAAAGATTGGAAGCAAGGTGGACTTCCAGGAGAAGAATTTGAAGAAAAGGGAAGAGATATAGAAGAAGGTATAGAAGCAGCAAAAATTCTCGAAGAAGCTGGTTATGATGCTTTTAATGGAGATGTTGGTTCATATGATTCATGGTATTGGAGTCATCCACCAATGTATCAAGAAAAAGGATTATATTTACCTTATAATGAAATTTTAAAGAAAGTTCTTAAAGTTCCAGTTATAACAGCTGGAAGAATGGAAAATCCAGAACTAGCTAGTGATTCCATTTCTCAAGGAAAAACAGATATGATAGCTCTTGGAAGACCACTACTTGCAGATTCAGAAATACCTAATAAAATATTAGCTGATGAATATGATAAAGTAAGACCATGTCTTTCTTGCCAAGAAGGGTGTATGGGGAGATTAGCAACATATGCAGCAATATCTTGTGCTGTTAATCCAGTTTGTGGTAGAGAAAATGAATATGGTATAAAACCTGCTGAAGTAAAAAAATCAGTTGTTATAGTAGGTGGGGGAGTAGCAGGTCTTGAATCCGCAAGAGTATGTGCCCTTAGAGGTCATAAAGTTACATTATTCGAAAAAACAGATAGACTTGGTGGAAATATAATACCAGGTGGAGTACCTGATTTCAAAGATGATGATAGAGCGCTTGCTAAATGGTATGCTAATGAATTAGAAGATTTAAATATAGAAGTTCATTATAATACAACAGTTACAAAAGAAATACTTAAAGAATTAAAAGCTGATGAAGTTATATTAGCTACAGGATCTACTCCAAGAATTCTTAATATTGATAATTCTAAAAAAGTATTTACTGCTGAAGATGTATTACTCGGAAAAGAAGAGGCAGGAGAATCTACAATTATCATAGGAGCAGGACTTGTAGGATGTGAAACAGCATTATGGCTAGCTGATCAAGGTAAAAAAGTTACCATTGTAGAATTACAAGATGGTATCTTAAAAGTTGGTGGACCATTATGTCATGCTAATGAGGATATGCTTAAGGATTTAGTTAACTTTAAGAATATTGATCTTAGATTAAACACATCTGTAGCTTCAGCAACTGATAAGGGATTTATATTAAAATCAGGAGATAAAGAAGAAGTTATAGAAGCTGATTCAGCTATAGTTTGTATAGGTTATGTTTCAGAAAAGAGTTTATATAATGATATAAGATTTGAAAAGCCAAAAGTTCATTTAGTAGGAGATGCAAGCCAAGTACAAAATATTATGTATGCTATATGGAATGCGTATGAAGTTGCAAGAAATATATAATTAACAATAAGATAAAAGTAATTTTTAATGACATCCCAATTATTCATAGAGATAGCTGATGACACAAAACTAGTTTTTGCGTCATCAGCTATTTTTTTGTTAATTTAAATATGTAAGCAGAAAACTGCATTCACAAATTTTATTCGGTAAAGGAGGTACTTTTCTATGGCAATTACAGAGGTAAGTCAAAAATATGATATAACGGCAGATGCATTGAGGTATTATGATAAGCCACTTACTTTTATAAAGTAACTGTGATAGAATAATAATAGGTGGTGATTAGATATGGAAAAATATCATATGTGCCCAAGGTTTGAAAATGCTTTTGAATTGTTAGGAAAAAGATGGACTGGGTTGATTATAAGAACTTTATTAAATGGACAAAATCGATTTTCAGATATAGAAGAATCTATTCCTAATATGAGTGCTCGTATGCTTACAGAAAGATTTAAGGAATTGGAGAAGGAAGGAATTCTTTTAAGAAAAGTTTATCCAGAAACTCCAGTACGCATAGAGTATGAATTAACAGAAAAAGGGCGCGCGTTGCAAAGTGTGATGGATGAAATTCAAAAATGGGCAGAAGAATGGGCCTAATTAAAATAATACAAAACTTATAAAGAATCCCTAATGCTTTAGGAGGTTCTTTATATTTTTATCTACACGAAAATGATAGTTTAAAAGCATGTTTAAAAATTTAATATGAAATTGCTCTTGACTAATTATATTGAATGTGTAATAATTTATCTAAAGTTACTTACTAAAAGTAATTAACTAGAATAAAATTCTCAAATGAAGTTTAGTAAGTTGAGAAGAATTTATAAAAAATTTAATGATGTTTTAAGTTAAAAATATAAATGTTAAATAGGAGGAATGAATTATGTCAAAGGATTTTTTTACTGCGGTAGCAGACAGACGTACATTTTATGGAATTAGCAAAGAGTCAGTGATTTCAGATGATAGGATTAAGGAGGTTATAGAGCACGCTATTAGACATACTCCATCAGCATTTAACTCACAAAGTACAAGGGTAGTGCTATTACTAGGAAATCATCATGATAAGTTGTGGGATATAGCAAAGGAAGCTTTGAGAAAGATTGTACCAGCAGATCAATTTAGTTCTACTGAAGATAAAATAAATTCATTTAAAAGTGGATATGGCACAGTGTTATTCTTTGAAGATAACATTGTAATAGAATCTCTTCAAGAGCAATTTGCTCTATACAAAGATAATTTCCCAATCTGGTCTCAGCAAGCAAGTGGAATGCATCAATTTGTCATTTGGACTGCATTAGAAATTGAAGGATTTGGAGCATCTCTACAACATTACAATGAACTTATTGAAAATGATATAAAGAAAGAATGGAGCATACCTTATAATTGGAAACTCATTGGACAAATGCCATTTGGGAAACCAACAGCTAAGCCAGGTGAAAAGCAAATTCTACCATTAGAAGAACGTGTAAAAGTATTTAGATAAACTGTTCTTAAATAAATGTTAAATTAACTAGCACAACGAGTTAAATAGATTTAATCAATAATTTATAATGCAGATTGAAAAAGGAGCTAGATTAATTTTTCTGACTGAATATCGTTCTTTTGCTAGTTATAAAAAATTTATATAAACCTCTCCTTATGTATATTGAAAACATCTAATCAGAATTGGATTAGATGTTTTTGGTTTGAATTTACTTTTTGTTACAAATCTATGTAGATTTTCTTAACAGGATTTATTATAATAACTTTTGAAGTAAAAAAAGAAGCATACACTTTTTAGTAGTATACTTACCAATAGGAGAGTGCAAATTATATGAATATGCAATCTGAGACTGAACAAACCCCATTTGAATATACGCTTAGTATAATCGGAGGAAAGTGGAAAATGAGAATATTATATCAATTAGCACATTGCAAGTTATTAAGATTTAATGAACTTAAGCGTAATATACCTAACATAACTTATAAAATGTTAGCGGCTCAACTTAAAGAGTTAGAAAGTGATGGAATTGTTATACGCAAAGAATATCATCAAGTTCCTCCTAAAGTAGAGTATTTTTTATCTGAAAGAGGCATATCACTAATGTCTGTACTTAATTCAATGTGCGATTGGGGCAAAACACAAAGGAATATAAATGCGTTGAAATAAGTCATGAAAGTTAACAGGAAATATATATGAATTACAAAAAACATACAATATATTCTAATTAACACTTCTTAATTATTAATATCAAGCCATAAGCATTTTTATTATTAAAGTGACAGTAAATCTAATTTAATAATAGATTTGTTGTCACTTTGCTTATTAATATGAGCATATTTCCTTAGCTTATGCAAATTATAATATTAAAATATTATGATTTATTTTAGTTTATTATTGCCTTTATTTTTGTTATCTATATTTTTATTTTTCTCATCATTACTCTTATCGTTCTTGTTCTTATTGTATTGAGAAGTACCCATTAGTATCACCACCTTACTTTAATTTTTATTATTCTCAGAAAAAGTTTACGTTATTCATCTTTGCAAATAAATTTTAGAAAGCAAAATCCCATCAAAAAAATTTAAAAGAACAAGTAAAGTAGAGAGAACGTTTATTTGCAGTAAGTCTCTCTAATAAATAGTCTGACTTTATAAATCCATGTATTATTTAAAGTAAAGATATGAGCTATATCTCTAACAGATTTCTTATTCATTTTATAATATTGTTTATTCATAATAAATGAATTTTAGGAAAACAATATTATGTAATTATTATCATAAAATATTAATTTTTTGTGATAAAATGCAAAAAGTATAGCATATTAACCGTTTAAGGATAAAAAAATACATTTTACAGTACAATTATTGAATAGAATCAATTACAATGTTACAGTTTATATTAGTAATTAAAATTATATACTAACATATGTTATAGAAATTTAAAGTAATAGGGAAGTGGCTTTAAATTTATTCAAAATAAGGATATGGAATAATGAAAGAGGGGATATAGAAAATGTCAAAGATGATCAAGTGCAAAATTTGTGGTGGTGAAATTGAATCAAATGCAAAATCTTGTTTGAATTGTGGGGAGATTAATCACAATTCTATACAGATAAAATATATTTTTGGAGCAATGGGAATATTCTTTTTACTTATATTTTTTGTTGTTACAATGGGATTTTATGGAGGCAAAGATAAAAAAATAAATACTAATGTTGCTAGTGCGTCAACTGAAAATAATATAGAAGTATCATCAGCTACAAGTGAAGGCGAATCTAAAAGTCAAGATACAACAATAACATATAAAAATTTTTTAGATATAAAAATGGAAGAATCATATGATGATGTTGTTAACTTACTTGGAAATGGTAAAGAAAGCGCATCAAATGAAATAGATGGAATACAAACAAACATATATGAATGGAAAAAGTCTGGGAGTGGTTATATGACTGTTACTGTACAGAATAATGTAGTAGTTGAAAAATCGCAGTTAGGGTTAGAATCAATAGATTCTCAAATTACAATGGATAAATATAATCAAGTAGAAAATGGAATTTCATATGAGGAATTGACAAAAATATTAGGTGAAGGTGTAATGTTATCACAAGCTAAGCTTAATAATATAGAATCTAGTATCTATGAATATATAAATAAAAATGAATCCAATGCTAGTTTTACATTTAGTGGAGGAAAGTTAATTGGAAAATCACAATATAATTTAGATTAGAAATAAAATTGAATATAGTGATTATTAAAATATAAATTATATACGTGGATTTTAAATATCACTTTATACTAAAAGGCATTTATAGAAAATATAAACGTCTTTTTTGTTTTATCAATATATTATATTCTGTGTTAATGGTCTAAATGGCTTCAAAAAAACTATCAGATCTATATTACAATTTGCTAGAATACAAGAGAATCAGTAATTGGTTTTCAGTATTCAATAGGATTAAGCGTAGACAGAATAATGGTAACAAATACTTGGCATGAATTGTTAGGAATATGCTAAGACAAATATAAAACCGTTAACAATAGATTATAAAAACTGATATCTTATATTATACGTAAAACAAGTAAAATGAAGAATAAATTATATATATTTTATAAAAATTTCAATAGAGATATTATATAGATGATTCTAAAAATTATCAATTACATAGCATTATATTTAATTATAAATCTCTGTAGAATAGCTTAAATACTAAGTTGTAGCTATGTGGATAATTATAACAAATTATATTTATTTAGAACTTAGTCGGGAAAAAGTCGGGAATATTTTATGGTATGTTTGGTGATTAGTAAAGGCATCCTACAATGCTTATTATAAATAAAATATATTAAAAGTTATTTGTTTAGTTTAAAATATAATTATTTTAAAGTATAATTTTATTAGAGATAAAACTGTAAATACGTTTAGTATGAGGTGAATTTATATGGAATTAAAAAAAAATAATGCAAATTTATATAATCAATTTTTAAAATATTCATATGGCAAATTGCAATAACAAATTGAACTAATTTCTATTTATGACTTAAACACTTGTATTTTCTTAAACTGCATAAATTTTATCTAAGTGTGCTTCAAATAACTCTTCAGGAGTCTTATAGTTAAGTATT
>NZ_LZZM01000201.1 GCF_002006345.1 Clostridium puniceum | reverse complement strand
ACAAGATTGCGTTGAACATCAGCCTATTATCCATTGGAGGACGTCCGGTTTTTGCTACTGAAAATAAATCCTTTATTTGATTCCATTGTTCATCAGATATTTCATAACGTTTTTGTGCCATAATAGTCACCTCTAAGTTTTTTCTTTTATTTTATCTAAAAATTAAATTTTGTACAAATTTCTGTTTTCAGACACGCCCTAATATGATGCAAGGAGAAGGGTTATGTTATAAATCTATAAGAAAAGGTTTAATTTTGTAGTGATAGCGGCTACTATTCTAATAATTAATACTATTTTTTCTACTTATCAAATTATACTAGGTGTACAAAATCAAATGAAATATGACGGAGGTAATATAGCTGCAATTATAAGAACAAGCGTAGAAAATATTGACAATGTTAGTAAAACAATCTATTGTTGATAAAACATATGAAAATTCAGATGGAAATTTATATTATATAAGTGTGAATGCTCTTAATAAAACTTTTATAGCAGGAAATCAAAAAAAGTTCATTGGACAAAAGTATGATTCTAAAGAATTAGATGAAGTTTTTAAAGGTAATACTAAAGCTTATATGGTTGAATGGAATAGAACAACTGCCTATAATGTAACAGTACCTATAAAACAAGCAGATGAAGTAATATCTAGTGTTTCAGTAAGAATTTCTATAAATAATATGGAGAACACTATACATAATAGAATAATAAAAGCTATAACTGCTGGCATTGTTATTTTAATGCTTGTTACTATTGTTGGAATAATACTGGGAGAAAGAATAGCGAAAACAATTGAAAATATAGAATTTACAGTTAATTAAATAGGAAAAGGCAATTTGGCAACAGAATATATTGTTAAAGGCAAAGTTTTGATTTGGAGAAATTTAAAAAGTATATGAAGTACAATTCCTTATATATCTCTCAAACGTTTTGATACCATATATACAGCGGGAGGTAGCTTAAACAGCACAGTGAAATTATCTTTAGAAGAGCTTGAAAGTCATTCCGCATCTGCAGGATGGATAGATTTGTGCAAAGGATGGTTTGCAAATGAAAATAAATAGTAAAAAGGCTGAACTTCTTATGGGAAGTGTATCACTCGCATGGGGGTCTTCCTACCTCCTAATGAAAATAGGATTGGATAGTGCCAGCCTATTTAATTTGATTGCCCTGCGATTTGGAATAGCTTTTATATTTATGGCGCTAATATTTTTACGTCGATTTCGTGTGCTTACTGTATTAATTTTTGCAAAAGGCGTCTTGATGGGAGTACTGCTTTTTATGCTTTTTTCTGGGTTGGTTTATGGTGTTAACCATACGACTGCTTCTACGGCAGGATTTTTAGCCAGTACTACCGTGATAATAGTTCCAATTCTAGAGAGTATATTAAAACGAAGGCTTCCTAACAAATCTATTATGTTGAGTATTCTTCTGGCTGTAATTGGTTTATATCTTTTGACGGTAAAAGATACCTTTGCATTGGATAGAGATTCTGTGTACTGCCTTCTTACAGCCCTTTTTTATGCAATTTATATAGTTGTATTGGATAGGATTGCAAAGAACGGAGATACGCTTATAATTAGTATTATTCAATTAGGAGTAACTTCTCTGTTAGGGGTGTTGTTTATGCTATTAGTTGAGGCCACATCTCTACCGGAAACACCGATACAATGGGGTGCAATCATTTGTCTTGGACTAATTTGCAGTGCATATGTTTTTGTTATTCAGCCTATCGTACAACGCTATGTGTCGTCTGAAAAAATAGGACTTATCTTTTCCATTGAGCCAGTATTCTCAGCGGTTTTATCTTATATTTTTTTACATGAAGTATTGAACTTGAAAGGCTATATAGGCGCAGCACTTATTTTTTCTAGTGTTGTTTTCTCAAAAATTACAAAAACAAAGGTTATTCCCTGAAAGGAGATGTTGTCAGGCCAATTACTTTATGATTATATATTTGGCAAAAGATACGGCAAGGCATCGGTTAGCTGCCATGTTTTGAGAGTAAATTTATTGTAGTAAAGGATTAAAAAGAACAAGCAAGAAAGAAAACATTCAAATGAAAACTATTATGTCAAAAATATGATAAGGGTATTTAACTTTTTGATGTATAAAAATAATAGAGAATCAATTATATGTGATTTATTTTAATTTATCCAATATCTTACCATATACTTTTTTCATATGCTCCTCATTAGAATAAACATCTATTTCATCAATAGGAATCCACTTAACCCCACTATTTTCATCAGCTTTAACGATAAGAGTTTCATTATCATCAGCCTCCATTAAATAAGCAACTGATATATGTAAATGTGAAGAAATATAGTGCCCATTCTTTACGCGTCCCAATACTGGAAAAATATCCAAAGAATAGATATTATCATTAATAGGAAAAATATTTTTGACTCCAGTTTCTTCTTTAGCTTCATTAAGTGCAACTAATAATAAATCTATTTCTCCATCTGCATGCCCGCCTGTCCAACACCAGGAATTATATATATTATGATGTATCATTAAAGTTTTGTTCCTATTTTTATTAACTATAAATGCAGAACTTGTTATATGTATAACTTCATTATGGCGTGTTAAAATATCATTAAATGTATCTATAGAGTTTAATATTATTTTCTTATCATTTTTTTCTTGATTATTGCAAGGAATATAATTTTTTATCGAATCTACCCAGTACATATGTTATCTCACTTTTATAATAAAAATTTACTTAAAATCTAATATATTATTACTATATCACAATTATGCAATAAGTTTTTATTTTGTATAAATCTTACGAGGAATTTTATTATATAAAAAATAAGTGAAACTAGCTATATTTTAAATATTTATAAATTTGAGTATAATATAAGGATATGAATAAACGTCAAAAAGCGAAAGAAATTAAATTTTATTAAGTGGTATTTATAAAATTCGCAGAAAATATCAAGTATTTACTTTTATTTTTCTTTACAATTTATATGAAAGGAAAGGTGAATATTATGAAACAAGCAAAAACTATTTTGAAGAATTTTCGAGGAAGTAATTATGAGGTCGGTACACAAATTGGAAATTGGCTATTATCAAATCCAGTTTTATTACAAAAGGTACTACTTCCGCCAAAAAACTATCTACAGAACAAATTAGATGAGATTATGAGTTTGTTAGACCAGTATTGCAGTGGTGTTAATGATGAAATCAAAGGTTTTTCAGATGTTTTAGGTATAGAGTATAGTCAGGCTATTTTTTATGCAATGACATATTTGGATAGAGGGTGTAGTCTAATGGCAGTATTGCCACTCAAAACAGAAAACGGACATACTCTTATGGCTCGTAATTATGATTTCAATGATGAGATGGAGGAAATGTGTTTTGCTTATACTGAAATAGATGGTAAGAATAAATACATTGGTTCTATACTGAACTTGTTTGGCAGATGTGATGGAATGAATGAATATGGACTAGCTGTTTGCAAGGCGAGTAATGGTTTACCAGTTGGAAACTTTGAAGGGGGATGAAAATCAGCAGTGACAGGCTTTCAGTTTTGGATTGTTATTCGAAGCATTTTAGAAAACTGTAAAAATGTTGATGAGGCTATAGCTTGGACGATGAATGCTCCTGTTGGCTATAATATCAATTTGATGCTTGCAGATAATACAAATAAGATTGCGATGTTACAGTGTATAGATGGACATAAGGCATATTGTATTTTAGACAAAAACAGTGAAATCATATCTCTTAGCATAACAAATCATGTAATTCTCCCTGAAATAAAAGCTTATGAAAAAATGTTGATTGAAAACTCAGTAATTCGTAATGAAGTGATTGAAAAAACATTTGCAGTAAAGGAAAAATTGTCAGTGGATGATTTTAATAGAAGAAGATTTCAGATATTTGGATAATATTACGCTTGTGCGGGAGATTGTTTCAACTTCCCAGCGATATATCATTGGTATGCGCTTTGAAACAACAGTTATGGATAACAAAAGTGTTGCAATGTGGGAGCAATTTAACAAAGAACTTGTGAACTTAGATGATGTTTGTTTAAGTTTTTGCAGATATGAAATTTTTGAAGTAGGAGGTAGTTGTTCAACGGATACTTTTAATGATAAAAGTTGTTGTAGTGTATTTATTGGTATTGAAGTTCCAGATGGTTTTCGAATTCCTTCAGGTATGCAGTTAAAAATACTTTATAGCGGTAGATATGCAAGGTTCACACAGATGGGAATAGTGGCTAACTTATCACAGACTTATCGATATATCTGGGGAACTTGGTTTCCAAAATCAAATTTTGAAATAGCGGAATATGATGATTTTGAATGTTATACAGAGCGTTTTTTAGGGATAGATAATGAAAATTCTCAGATAGATATTTATTTCCCTATTA
Organism: Clostridium puniceum; assembly: GCF_002006345.1. GTDB lineage: Bacteria > Bacillota > Clostridia > Clostridiales > Clostridiaceae > Clostridium > Clostridium puniceum. The sequence continues at coordinate 121,291 of NZ_LZZM01000201.1, read as the reverse complement.
TATAAGAACAATAACTGAAATATTAGTGTGTTAAAGTCGAGGAGTTAGGTATTAAGCCTAGCTCCTTATTGTTATATTGGAAAACGAGTTCTAAGTGTATAAAGGGCATTTTAATAAGAATAAAGAATTTAAGGAAGAGTGAATCAATATAAAAGAGAAAGAGATCGTTGAGATATATGTATAAGTTAAAATAATCCCTAAAAAAGTAATTTAAAAAATTGCTTCTTTTGGGGATTGTTTTTTAGAACCGAAACTAAAAGATGAGAAATTTTAAGTGAAAAAAATCATATAAAAAGAAATCATCTCAAGTAAAAATAGCTAGTTGCAAAAAATAATAAAAATATATAAGTTTGTTTTTTATGATGATGAAATACCTTTAGGTGAAGAGGAAAGTATTATTAGGTTATGGTCTTTTTGATTGTTTAATGAGAATTTAAAGCAATATTAAAAATTGTGTTGGAAAAGATATCTTTAATTAGTCTATAATATTATTAGATACAATGAAAAAAGGATTTAATTAAGGAGGCGTTAGACTTTGAGGATATTACATACAGCAGATTGGCATTTAGGAAAGAATTTAGAAGGACAAAGCAGAATGGATGAACAGGAACAATTTTTAAATGATTTTGTAAAGATTGTTCACGATAATAATATAGATTTAATTATGATTGCAGGGGATGTTTATGACAATCCCAATCCTCCAGCGAGGGCTGAAAAAATGTTTTATGATACATTGAAAAGATTATCAGGAAATGGAGAGAGACTTACTTTAGTTATTTCAGGAAATCATGATAATCCAGATAGATTGGTTGCAGCAGGACCATTGGCTTGTGAACATGGAATTATTATGGTTGGAACTCCAAAGTCTGTAGTTCCTTGTGGTGAATATGGAAAGAATAAGATATTAGCTTCAGGAGAAGGGTTTATTGAAATTGAAATGAAAAATGAAAAAGCAGTTATTTTAACTGTACCTTATCCAAGTGAAAAAAGATTAAATGAAGTTATTTATAATGGTATGGATGATGAAGAAGATAAAGCTAAATCTTATAGTGATAGGATATTTTCTTTATTTGATGATTTAAAACGCCATTATAGGGAGGATACTATTAATTTAGCTACTTCCCATTTATTTGCTATGGGAAGTGAAGAAAGTGGATCTGAAAGAAGTATCCAATTAGGTGGAAGCTACATTGTAGATGGCAGTTGTTTTCCAAGAGAAGCACAGTATATAGCCTTAGGGCATGTGCATAAGCCACAAATTGTACCAGGTACAAATAAGAAGGCTAGGTATTGTGGTTCGCCTATTCATTATAATAAAAAAGAAATTAATTTTAAAAAGAAATGTTTTATAGTTGATGTTAAAGCAGGCGAAGAATGTAATATAGGAGAAATTGATTTAAAAGTATATAAGCCTATTGAAATTTGGAAATGTGAAAGTATTGAAGAGGCTATTACTAAATGTGAAGATAACAAAGAAAGAGACTGCTGGGTTTATTTAGAGATTAATACAGATAGATATATAAGAGAAGATGAAATAAAACAAATGAAGGATTTAAAGAAGGATATTTTAGAAATAATTCCTAAAATTAAGGGGGGAGAAGAAGAAATTGCTTTAGATTTAAAGGAAAAGTCCTTTGAAGAAATTTTTAAAGATTTTTATATGAAAGAAAGAGAAGTACCCCCTAGTGAAGAGGTTGTAGAGTTACTTTTATCAATTATTAGTGAAGAAGGTGAAATAGATGAAACCAATTAAGCTAAAGATTAAAGGTTTAAATAGTTTTATAGAAGAGCAGGTTATAGATTTTGAAAAATTAACTGATAGAGGATTTTTTGGAATATTTGGACCTACAGGTAGTGGGAAATCAACTATATTAGATGGAATAACCTTAGCCTTATATGGGAATGTATCAAGGAAGAGTTCTAATTATATAAATACAAATTGTGATAGATTAAATGTAAATTTTGAATTTCAAATATCAGGAGCTGAAATAAAAAGATATATTGTAGATAGAGAATTTAGAAGAAAAAATGATGGAAGCATAAATTCTGGAAAGTGCAAAATAGTTGATATAACTAATCAAGAAGAAGAAGTGTTAGCTGACGGAGTTAAGACAATAAACAAAAAGGTTGAAGAAATAATAGGTCTTAATTTGGAAGATTTTACGAGAACTGTTGTACTGCCACAAGGGAAATTTAGTGAATTTCTAAAGCTTGAAGGTAAAGATAGAAGAGATATGCTTGAAAGATTATTTAATTTAGAGAAATATGGAGATAATTTATCTAGAAAGTTGAATTTAAAGATTAGTAAAGAAAGAACTGACAATAATGTTTTAATTGGACAATTAAGTGGTTACAATGATATAAGTGAAGATAAATTAATAGAAAAAAAAGAAATGCTAACAGAATTAGAAAATAATTTAGCAAATTTAAAAAGTGAATTAGAAATAATAGAAAAGATTTACAAGGAGAATGAAGAATTATGGAATCTACAGTTAGAATTAATAGAATATAACGATAAAGAAAAGAATCTTAAGGGAAAGCAAGATGAGATAAATGAATATATAGAAAAAATAAAGCTAGGGGAAGCTGGGGAAAAGGTTATACCTTATATAAAGGCTTTTGAAAGTACTATAAAAGAATTTCATGAAAATGAAATTGAGTTAGATAATTTGAAATTAGCAATAGATAAGGTTAAAGAAGAAAGAGAAAGAATAGAAGAATTATGGAAGAAGGCAAAGGACAATAAGGAAAATAAACTTCCTACATTAATGATAGATGAACAAAAGGTTAAGGATGCAATTGAGGAAAAAAAGTTAATTGAGATTATACAAAACAAAATAAATAACTTAATGGTAGAAGTGAAAGAATTTGAAAGTAAGAGTAAAAACTTTCAAAGTGAACTTATTAATATAGATTCAGAAATAAAAAATAAAACTAAAGAAATTAAGGAAAATGAAAAAACATATGATGATTTGAAAGTTGATGAAAGATTTAAAGAGAAAATTCAACAAGGAATAATAACAGAAGAAAAGTTAGGTAATATAAAGGTAACTATTAGTAAGGATAAAGAAAAGAAGGATTCTATTGAAAAAGAAAATAATGAAACTGTAGCTAAAGGTAAAACTTTAAAAAATATAGTAGAAAAGATAAACAAGGATTTAGAAGAAAATGAAAAGAAATATGAATATTTACTTAAAAATTCACCTGGAGAGCAAAATGATTTAGTAAATTTAAATCAATTAATAGTTGAAAACGATCAAAAGTGGAAGATATATGCTAAATCAAAGAATGAAATAAAAGAATCCAAAGTTGAAATAAAATCTTTAAGTGTTGAAATAATAAATAAGAAAGAAAAAGTAAAAAAGCAAGAGGAAGAATTAGAAAAAATTAAAAATAAACAAAAAGAAATTATGAGAGAAAATTTAGCGCACGCACTTAGAGAAGAACTTATAGAGGGCGAAATATGTCCTGTATGTGGATCGACTCATCATAATAAAGAAAATATAAAGCAGGTAGAGATATTAGATTTAACAGCTATAGAAAATGAAATAAAAAGCAAAGAAAATTCAATTAAAGATATTAATAATAAAGTAATTCAAAATGAAACTAAAATTTCTAATTTTAATGAAAAGATAAAGATAAGTGAAGAAGAAATAATTAAATTAGGAACTGAATTTAAAGAGAAGCCTTTAGATAATTTGAAAACTGAATTTACAAATTTAAAAAATGCTTTAGAAAAATATATTCAAGATAAGGAAATGTTAGAAAAAGGTATTAATAACTTAAAAACTGAAATAAATACTAAAGACGGTGAAATAAAGGAGTTACGAGCTGTATTTTCAACGAATCAAAGACAAATTAAAGACTTAGAAAATAATATTAAAGAAAATGCAGAAGAATTAGATAAATTGGAAAATACCTTAAAGTTATTAAGATCAGAAACAGATGTGAGTGATTTTAATAAAAAAAATGAACAAATTAAAACTATTGAAAAAGAAAGAGAAAAATTAACTAAGGTAATAAAAAGTAATAGAGAATTAGTAGAAAGCTTAGAAAAGAAAAAAGCAGCTTTAAATGAGGAGTTAACTTCTATAAAAGAAAATTTAGCTAAGGATAGTGCAGATTTAGCTGGATATGAAAAAAATAAAGAAGAAAAGCTTCGATCAATAAAAAATAAAGTTAATGATGTTGAGGATTTAGATTCACTACTTAATAAAATTCAAAAAGATATACACAATATAAATATACAATTTGAACTTGTAGAAAATAATAAAAATAGAGTAGAAAAGGAATTTACAGATTATAATGATAAGTTAATAGCTGTAATTAGTAAAGATAAAGACTTAAAGAAGAGAAAAGAAGATGAAGAGGCATGGTTAGAATTAGCTCTTGATAGTGAAGGTTTTAATTCTTTGGAAGAGGTTAAGAAAAATTTAATTGAAAAAGATGAAATTAAGAAGTACAAGGAAAAAGTAGAGGATTATAATAACAATATAGCAAGGGTTACTGGAACAATTGAAAGTTTACTTAAGAAAATAAACGGTAAAGAGATAACAGAGGAAAATTATGAACAAATAAAATCATCAAAGAATGCAAAAGAAAAAGAAGTTAATGAGGTTAATGAAAATAAAATTAAAGTAGATGAGGAATTAAAAAACATAAAAGAAAAGTTAGAAGCGCAAAAGGAGCTTTTAGAAAAGAAGAAAAAAATAGAACGTAAATTATCTTTACTTGGTGATTTAGAAAAATTATTTAAAGGAAAGAAGTTTGTAGAATTTGTAGCAGCTAATAAGCTTAAATATGTTTCAATTGAAGCCTCTAAAAGATTAAAAGAAATTACTAATGGAAATTATGGCTTAGAAGTTGATGAAAATGGAAGATTTATTATTAGAGATTATAAAAATGGTGGAGCTAAAAGAGATGCTACAACTTTATCAGGGGGAGAAACCTTCTTAGCGTCCCTAGCACTAGCATTGGCCTTATCAGCTCAAATTCAGTTAAAAGGAACAGCACCATTAGAATTATTCTTCTTAGATGAAGGTTTTGGAACTTTAGATGATGACCTTCTTGAAGTCGTCATGAGTTCTTTAGAGAGAATTCACAATGAAAGATTAAAGGTTGGAATTATAAGTCATGTAGAATCAATTAAAAATAGAGTTCCAGTAAAACTTATGATTACACCGGCAGAATCTGGAATGGGGGGAAGTAAGGTCAAAATTGAAAGGAGTTAAAATAATAGAATAATATAAAAATCCTTCTCATAATAATTTTATTAAAATATTATTAAGAAGGATTTTTTTGTATATAAATAAAATTCCATTATATGTATAATTTTAAAAATATAAAGAATAGAAAGTTTAAATAATTTAGGAATTTTTACCAAAAAGGTAAATGGGGAATAGTATTTTGGTGAATATGATAAAATGACAATGTTCTTTTCGTAAAATATTTAAAAGTTGTTTAGCAAAAGGTATAAAACTATTTTTAAATATAAGCAAATACTGTATAATGTAATAGAGAAAAAATGGGGAGGGGAACTTAAAATGAATTATAAAGAAAAATACAACACATGGATTAATTCTGACATTATTGATGAGGCAACAAAAAGCGAGTTGAGAAGCATATCTGACGAAAAGGAAATTGAAGATAGATTTTATCAAGACTTAGATTTTGGAACTGGTGGATTAAGAGGGGTAATAGGTGCAGGAAGTAATAGAATGAATGTATATACTGTTGCTCAAGCTACACAAGGATTTGCAAATTATTTAAATAATAGCTTTAAAGATCCTTCAGTTGCAATTGCATATGATTCAAGAAATATGTCAAAAGAATTTGCAAAGGCTGCTGCTTTAACTTTATGCGCAAATGATGTTAAAGTATACTTATATGAAAGTTTAAGACCAACACCAGTATTATCTTACGCTGTAAGAGAATTAAAATGCAGTGGTGGTATAGTAGTTACAGCATCTCATAATCCAAAGATATACAATGGTTATAAAGTGTATGATGAATTTGGTGGACAAGTAACTGATGAAAAAGCAAATATAATAATTGATTGCGTTAAAGCAGTAGATGATTTTTCTAAGATTAAAAATATTGATGAAGAAATTGCTTTAGAAAAAGGTTTGTTAACTTATATTGGAGAAGATGTAGATAAGCTTTATTACGAAAAAGTTAAGGGTTTGACTATAAGAACTGAATTAGTTAAAGAAAAAGCTAAAAACTTAAATGTTATCTATACGCCAATTCATGGTTCAGGAAACGTTCCAGTAAGAAGCGTATTAGAACAACTAGGATATAGCAATGTTAAGGTTGTTAAAGAACAAGAAGCTCCAGATGGAAATTTCCCAACAGCATCTTACCCTAACCCAGAAAATCCAGATGTATTTGAATTGGCTGTAAAGATGGCTCAAACTGAAAATCCAGATATAATTTTTGGAACTGATCCAGATTGTGATAGAATAGGTCTTGTGGTTAAGGATAGTACTGGAGAATATAAAGTTTTATCAGGTAATCAAACAGGGTTACTTTTAACTCATTATGTATTAAGCTCATTAAAAGAAGTTAATAAATTACCATCAAATGGAGTCGTTATTAAAACTATAGTAACAACAGAAGGAGCTAGAAGTATAGCAGAAGATTTTGATATTGAGCTTATGGATGTATTAACTGGATTTAAATATATTGGTGAAAAGATAAGAGAATTCGAAGATGCAGGAAACAAAACATATCTTTTTGGTTTTGAAGAAAGTTACGGATATCTTGCAGGAAACTTTGTACGTGATAAGGATGCTGTAATAGCTTCTATGTTAGTTTGTGAAATGTGTCTTTACTATAAAGAACAAGGAAAGAGTCTATATGATGCATTAATAGAGTTATATGAGAAATATGGATATTTCAAAGAAAATCTTGTATCACTAGAATTAAAAGGTAAAGAAGGCCAAGAGAAGATAGCTAGTTGTATAGAAGCACTAAGAAATGATCCGATAAATGAAGTTAACAAGGTTAAGATTGTTACAAGATTAGATTATAAATTAAGTGTTGAAGAAAATACTGTAAATAATACTAAAGCTACTATTGACTTACCTAAGTCAAATGTATTAAAGTACATCTTAGAAGATGGTTCATATTTTGTAGTAAGACCATCAGGAACAGAACCTAAAATGAAGGTTTATTTAGCAGTAAAGAGTAATAGCTTAGAAAATACAGAAATAGATATTGCCAAATTTAAAGAAAATGTAATGGAAATAATTAATGGAAAGTTAAATTAAATTTTCATAGAAATTGCTATCATCTCTTAGGTGGTAGCATTTTTTACTCAGTTACCAGTTAACCTGAACAATTTAAGTAACAAAGTTCTATCAGATTTTAAAAATTAATATTTAAAATAAAATTTAACAAACAATTGTTAACTGTTATTTGTCTATAGGATATCCATAAAGGACATTAACTGTTAACTAAATTCAGTGAGGTGTAAAATGAGTAATTACAAGACAATGTATAAAGATAAATTAAGTAAATTATTATTTTTAGAAATTAATAAAGATGGTTTTAAAAAAAGTATTAACATTCCTGATAATTTTCAATTTAAAAATGATGATTTATACATGCCAATAAGTTCTGAATATGTTGCAGCAAATGCAAATAATCCAATAACATTAAATAATCTGCCTATATATTATTTTATTGAAGGAATGTTTATTGCCTTTGGAGCTGATAAAAATATTAAATACAATGATGATTATGGAATAATTTTAGCTTCCATTCCTGATTCAGAAGAATGTGTAAAAAGTCTTATTGCAGAGAAAATAAAGAAAGATAGATTAGAAGATGCTTATATCTTATTAAAAGGTCTTTATATATATACAAGAGAAGAAGAAATTTTAATTAAGCTATTGACCATAGGAGAAACTATAAGAGAAAAAGATTCAAGTTTTGATGAATTATTATTGGAAGAAATAGAAGAATGTAAAGAAAAATTTGAAAAAGTTCCAGAGCCATATCTTTATAATGCTTTAATACTTAAAGATAAAGGAGATTATAAAGGTGCAGAAGTTGAAATTAATGAATATATAAACAAGGGTGGTAAAAAAACACCTGAAATTGAACAAATAATAGCTGATATTAATAATGTAAGCCACTTTGAAAAAGCAGTTGACTGTTTAAACGAAGAGCCTAAAAAAGCAATTGAATTACTTCTTCCGTTAAGTGAGGAATTTGAGAAAAATCCTCTAATCTATTACTATTTAGGTGTCGGATATAGAAAGCTTCAAAATCATGAAACCGCTATACATTATTTAAATGAAAGCTTGTCAATTGAGTCTGGAAGCCTTGAAGTTGTTAATGAATTAGGGTTAAATTATGCATCAATCGGAGATTATGAAGAAGCTTTGAAATATTTTAGAAAAGCTTTTGAAGCATCTAAAGAAGTTGATATATGCACCAATATTGTAATGTGCTATATTAATTTAGGTGATAAGGAGCAAGCAAAACTAAATTTAGATATTGCAAAGAAATTAGCTCCAGATGATGAAATAGTTATAGAAATAGATCAAATGCTAAATAGAACTATGAAATAGATAGATTAATTGAGAAGTTACAATATACAATTGACAATTCAGAAGCAGTTAAGGTGGAAGTTGGAAAACATATTTTTAGAATTTTATCATTGATTGTTTAGTTTCAATTGGGTTAGGAGATCATATGTTTACGAAAATATTGGATTTTAAGGTTTTTAATAAAGATAAGAGCATTTTAATGAATTACATAGAAGGTTTTGATAAAGTAAATATAATATCTGGGAATCCCGAAGTGTTATTTAACGGCTTAAGTAACCCTGTGCTAAAAGAAAACTTTAATGCTAAAACTTCAGTTATAATACCAGATGGGGTTGGAACTGTCATTGCATCAAAACTTTTAAGAGCACCGGTTAAAGAGAAAATAGCGGGAATAGATGTTGTTAGAGAAGTTTTAATTAAGGCTGATTCAGAAGGAAAATCAATTTATTTGTTAGGAGCAAAACAGGAAATTCTTGAAAAATGTATAGAAAATATTAAAAATGAATTTTCAAACCTAAAGATTTCAGGATTTCATAATGGTTTTTTTGATTTAAATAATTGTAATGATATAATAGAAGATGTGAAAAAAAGTGAACCTTGGGCTATTTTTGTGGCTATGGGTTCACCAAGACAAGAAATATTTATAGAAAAAGTCATGGAGAATTTGCCTACTCACATATTTATGGGAGTAGGTGGTGTTTTTGACATATTTGCGGGAAAGCTTAAAAGGGCACCAAAATGGATGTTAGTTTTAGGGTTAGAATGGCTATATCGAGTTATACAAGAACCATTTAGAATAAGAAGATTAATGGTAATACCTAAGTTTTTATTATTAGTATGGAAGAATAGAAATAAAAATTAGTTGATAATAGAGCGATCATGAAGCAGGGAGAATTGATATCGAATGAAAAAGGGAAGTAATTTAATTAAATCTACATTCATAATAATGATAGTATCTATAATAAGCAGAGCATTAGGGTTAATCCGAGATATGCTTATTGGAAAAAGTTTTGGAGCTGGAATGTATACTGATGCTTATAATATTGCTGTATCAGTGCCAGAAACAATATTTACTTTAATTGGACTTGCGATATCAACTGCTTTTTTGCCAACACTTAGTAAAATTAAAGCTAAAAAGGGACAAAATGAAATGTATGATTTTGCGAATAACGTAATAAACATACTTTTTATTGTATCTTTGTTTCTTTTTGTTCTAACAAGTGTTTTTTCAAAAGAAATAGTATATTTATTTAACCCATCAGAAAAAACAGCATTAACTGCAATTGGACTATTAAGAATCACACTTTTGAATATATTATTTTTATCAATTAATGCATGTTTTACAACATTGTTACAAGTGAATGAAGATTTTGTGATTCCATCCATATTAGGGTTGTTTTTCAATTTACCTATGATAATATATTTATTGTTATTTAAAAATTATGATATTATAGGATTAACAATTGCAAATGTTATTGGAAATTTCTTTAGGGTAGCGGTGCAAGTTCCATCGCTTATTACACATGGGTATAGATATAAATTTGCTATAAAATTAAAGGATGAAAGATTAAAAGCTATTATAATTTTAATAATTCCAGTAATTATTGGAGCAGGAGCAAATTCTCTAAATATGGTTGTAGATAAGTATATTGCTTTAAAATTTCCAGATGGATCAGTTTCAGCACTGGATTATGCTCAAAAGTTGATAGTTTTTGTTAATACAATTATTACAACTTCAGTTACCAGCATAGTCTATCCTCTTATGGCAAATATGAGAAGTAACGAAGACAAAATTGGTTTTTTAAATATATTAAAAAAATCAATTTTATATTTGGCTTTGTTATTAATTCCCATTACTATTGGAGTTATAATATTTAATAAAGATATAATAAGAATAATATATGAGAGAGGAGCATTTGATGAAAATGCTGTTCAAATTACAAGTTTTGCGTTATTTGGTTATGGATTTGGAATATTTTTTACAGGTATAAGAGATATTTTAAACTCAACTTTGTTTTCTATGGGAAAAACAAAAGTTACTACAATAAATGGACTTATTGGGGTCGTTATTAATGTAGCATTCAGTATAATTTTATCTAGATATATAGGAATAATGGGGATAGCTTTAGCCTCAGTTATAGCAATGATAGTAACATCTGTTTTGTTATTTATCAGTGTTATAAAAATAGAAAAAGCTTTTAAAATAAGAGATATACTTAAGAAAATAGGATTAATAACCATGAACTCTTTAATTATGGGTTTAGTCATAATTATTATGGTAAGTTATTTAAAAGAAAAAATAAACTCACTAATACTTCTATTATTAGGAACTATTGTTGGAATTATTATATATTTAATTTTATGCTATATACTTAAAATAGAAGAAATAGTGGAAATAAAAAGTTTAATTTTAAAGAAAATTAAAAGATAGGAGGACATATGAAAATATTATTTATTGCCTGCTATTCCCCATTAATAAATAATTCTGCTGCTATAGAAACGTTGCAATATTTAAACAAATTAAGTGAAATTAATAATAATGAGGTACATCTTTTAACCGTTAATTTTCCAAAGGATTCAATATATTATGATGAAACATTACGTTCTATGATGGACAATAAAATAAAAGTTCATGTTGTTGATGGTGGTATTGTTTTTAAAAAATTAATGCCTAGAAATATTGGGAAAACAAAGGAAAAGTCTGGTTTGTCATTACAAAATAAGAGTGGTAAAGGAAAGAGGCTTTTAAGACGATTAAAAAATGCTTTAGTTATACCAGATATGTACTATGGATGGGCAAGAAAAGCAGGGGATTATGGTATCGCATTAATGGTAAAAGAAAAATTTGATGTTATATTTTCAATGCATGAGCCTCCATCTTCTCATTTATGTGCTTATTATATAAAGAAGCAATATAGAGATATACCGTGGATTACTTATTGGAGTGACCCTTGGCTTAAGGATTCTACAAGAGAGAAGTCTTTTATTGTTAAGAAATTACTTGAACAGAATATGGAGAAAAATATTGTTAATTTAGCAGATAAATTTATATTTGTTACAGAAGCTAATAAAAATGAATATTTAAAAGACTATAAAGCCTTAAGTGATGGTAGTAAAAAGACTTTTATATTAAATAGAGGTTTTGATAGGAATTTATATGATACATTATTTAATGAAGAACCACCAGCACTTATAAAAAAAGATAAGCTTAATATGATTTATACTGGAGAAATATTTTCTAAGCTTAGAGATATAAAACCTTTTATAAAAGCAATTGAAGAAATAAAAGAAGAAGACGGAGAAGCATACAGTTTATTAAATGTGTTGTTTTTTGGTAATATAGATGATATAGAAGGTAAGAAGAGACTAGAAAATTTACAAGTAGCAAAAGTATCACCTAGAATACCATTTAATGAAGCTCTTAAATATATGCTTAATGGAAATGCATTGCTTCTATTTGGAAATAAAAATTCTACTCAAATACCTGCTAAAATTTATGATTATTTTGGAGCAAAAGGCAGAATATTTGTAATTTATGGAGATAGAAATGATCCAATTAAAAGAGTGGTAAAAAATAATACAAAATGTATTGTAGTTGAAAATAATGTTCAAGAAATAAAGGCTAAAATTTATAAATTAATTGAAATGCATAGGAATGAAAAAATAGATTGCGCTCCAGATTTAAATTATGAGTGGAATTCGATAGTTGAGAGATTGAATTCTATATTAGGAGGGAGTGATTAAATGCATATAATGGTCATTCCATCATGGTATTCTTCGTCAAGGAATAAAGTACATGGAAGCTTTTTTAAGGAGCAGTTTAAGGCACTTGCGAATTGTGATGAAAAAATTACAGTAGCATATAATGAGATTTGGCCAATTACTATGTTGGGCAAGATTCATGAGAAAAGAGGAATAAATTTTAATATAGAAGATGATCTTAGGACTTATAGATATAAAGATTATAATTATTTTCCTAAAAATCCTTTAATGTTCAAAAGTTTTAATAAGAGAATGGATAAACTTTATCAAGAAATAGTTAAAAGGGAAGGTAAAGTTGATATCATTCATGCACATTCAGCCTTTTGGGGAGGTATTGCAGCTACTTTTATAAGTCAAAAGTATAATATTCCGCTTGTAATAACAGAGCACTCATCTCTTAAATATGCCAAATATACTAAAGAGAGTTATAAAAAATACATATTTGAAGCTTATGAAAAGGCAGATTTTTTAATTTCAGTTGGAAATGGATTAAAAAACGAACTTCAGGAATATGTTAATAGACCAATTGAAGTTATTAATAATATGGTTGATTTAAAATTATTTGATCTTAATGAAAATATTAATCTGGAAAATTCAGAAGTAAATAGAAATTTTAAATTTTTTTCATGTGGTTTTTTAGAAGATGGAAAAGGTATGGATTGTTTAATTAAAGCTTTTACAAAAGCTTTTAAAGCGAAAAAGGTAACGCTAAGGATAGGTGCAGATGGTTCTCTTAAGCCAGTGTTAAAGAAACTTATTGAAGATTTAGGAATGGATGAGCAGATAAAACTTTTAGGAGCATTATCAAGAAAAGAAGTTTCAGATGAAATGAAAGCTTGTGATGTCTTTGCTTTAGCATCTGAACATGAAACCTTTGGTGTTGTTTATATTGAAGCTCTTGCATCAGGGAAGCCTATTATAGGTGCTGACAATGGTGGGGCAGAGGATATAATAAATGAAGATAATGGAATAATAGCTAAAAAGAAAAATATAGAGGATTTAGCAAAAGCATTAATAAAGATAAAAGATAATTACAAAATATATGATAAATATAAGATAAGAGAGAAAACAATTTTTAGCTATTCTGAAAAAGTATTAGTTGAAAAGCTAAAAGGGGTGTATAAAAAAGCATATGAAGGAAATAATTAAAAATATATATAAATATGTGGATAATAAGTTTTATTTTAAATTACTATACTTGTTTGTAAGTTTTACATTTGTTACTATGTTGCAATATATTCCTGGTATATCAATATTGAAAAATATAGTATTAGCATGGGCAATAATTTTAATTTTACTTATGATAGTTGAAGATTATAAGAGAAGAAAGATTTATAAATTTGATATTCCACTTGGACTTTTCATGATAATAACATTAATTTTAAATATTGCTGCTTATAGAAATAGTGAGAATATAAAAATTTGGCTGGTTAATTTAATTTTATTTCTTGTAATATTTTCTGTTGAGGTTTTTAGAGATAAAAAGACCTTAGTTAAGGAAATGAATATAATAACCTATTGTTATGCAATTTTTATGTTTATAGCATCTATTATTTCTTTAACAATGAGATTTTTAGGAAAAACTATAGTAATAAATGAAATCATATATGGAGATACAAGAGGTGTGTTTGATAATAAAAATGCACTTGGAATAGCAGTTGCGATAGCAATTGTTATGTGTATCTATCTTAATTATATAGAAAAGAATCATAAACTTAAGATGTTTTGGCTTGGGAATATAATATTACAAACAATCACAATGATAGGATCTCAAGGAAGAAGTGCTTATTTAGTTGTTATTGCTGTAGTATATACTTTTATTTTTATATATAATAAGAATAAATACATTAGAGCTACCCTTCTAATATTACCAATATTAGTTAGCGCAGTAATTTTAGAATCTGGCAAAATTAATCTAGAAAGATTTACAACAGAAAGAAACAATATTTGGGATTCTGCAATTGTAGTAATAAAAAGCCATTTGTTCACAGGAGTAGGAAACAGTGAGCTTGTAGAAGCAATTAAAAATGCACGTATAGGCTGGTATGTACCAGGTATACAATATGGAGGAACTCATAATATATATGTACAGATAGCAACAGTAAATGGTATTATTTCATTACTATTATTTTTAATGTTTCTAGGAATAATATTAATGTTTATAGTTCACCATTTAGATAAATTACAAAGAAAAGAAAAACTTCAAATGACAACATTAACTTCAGTTATAGTTGGAATTCTGGCAGTAAATTTATTTGAAAGTACTCTTGTGTATATGGCAAGTTTCATTTCTTTGGTATTTTGGATATACTTGGGATATTTAATATCAATTTTAGATAATAAAAATATTCATTAATCTTTGTAATAAAAATTAATGAATAATAATTAAGGCTTTATGTGATTTAATAGAAAGTTAGTAGTGAAGCAAGTAAGAGTTATAACTTAAAAATATAAAATAAAAGAAAGTAAATAGCTTTAAATCTTAATTATAAATTATACATTTTCAATTTATAATCATATTATTGATAGATAGGAGAATAATATATGAAATTTTGCGATGAAAGCATTAACCAGTTTTTAGATGAATTAGGATCAGATTTATCAGCACCAGGTGGTGGAAGTGTAGCAGGCCTTATTGGAGCACTATCTGGAGCATTAAACTCTATGGTTTATTCTTTAACTGTAGGCAAAAAGAGTTATTTAAGTTTGATAGATAACGAAAAGAAACTTATAAATAAATTTCAAAAAGAATCTAAAGAATTTACTTCAAGAAGTCTAGAGCTTATGGAGGAAGATAGAGAAAATTTCTTGAAATTAATGGATTGTTATAAGTTACCTAAAAACACAGAAGAAGATAAGCAAAAAAGAGCTTTAGCTATAAAAGAAAACACTATAAAATCTATGGAAGCACCTTTAATATTAGCAAGAGAAAGCTTAGGGTTTTATAAAAACTTAAATGTTATGGCTAAGTATGGAAACAAGATGCTACTATCAGATTTGGCTATTTCTGCAATTTTACTTCATTCAGCTATAGAAAGCTCTATAATAAACGTCAAAGTAAATTTAAATGGACTTAGAGATGAAGAATTTTTTTACAGAATCGACAAAGAATTAAAAGATATTATAGTAAAATCAATTAAAGAAAAAAATTCTATTATTGAAGCAGTAAATATTGTAATTTATCCTAATTCATAATATTTTATGGTTAACAACATTAGACTAAGGTATATGAAAAAGGATATACTAACATGTTGACTTGGTATTTATTGAATGTAATTAAAATAAATAGAACTTAATTTACAAGGGCTATTAAGATTATTATGTATACCAAATAATAGAGTTGACTTTTCTAATTAAAAGAGATACTTAGTATTTGAATAAAATTTACTAAGTATCTCTTAATTTTTACTTGATTGGTTCTCCATTGAAATTTTCATATTCAGGTTGATTTTTAGGATTACCAACATCATTTTGGTTAGAATGAAGTTTCTGTCTTCTTAACCCTTTTTGTTCTGGATTACATGATCCAGGTTTATGTATTCCATCTTTTGTAGACATATAGACACCACCTTTAACTAAATCACATATATAGTTTGTGTTTGTATAAAATTTTCATACATCTAATTTTTTATAATTTGATTATGTTCTTATGTTATATTCTAATAGGGATTTTCATAATCATATATACAAGTATTGAAAAATATTGTATATATGATATATAATATTTCTTAGAATGATATGTATATTATGTATATAGATAATTATTAATTAATCAGAATATGTAGAGTTAAATAATCTAGAGGGGGAATAGACAATGGAGAATACAACATTTCCTATTGTTATAAAAAAAAGAAATGGTGCAATGTTAGGTGCTTCAATAATTGAAATAGTGATGGGAGTAGTTTTTGGTATTACTCAAGATGGTTTAAAGAGTCCTCTTTTATGGATATTTGTATTCACAGGAATAATAACTGCACTTTCAGTTTGGGTTGAATACAGTAGAGATATATTTCTTAAAGAAAATAAGATGGAATTTTATAAAAATAAGGATTTAATAAAAGCAATAAAATATAGTGATATAAAATCAATTTCTATGGGCAAGGGAAATGAGCCTAAAACTAAGAAGAAAGATTTTGTATCAATTGGTATTAATCCTAATGACAATAAAAATAAAAGAAATAGTAATTCAAATGCTGAAAGATATCTAATTAATCCTTCTGTCTATGGTGCTCAAGATTTAATTAAAATAAAAGACATTATTATATCTAGAAATTCTTCTGTAAAAGTAAGCAGCGAATTTAATGAGTTCTTCAAAATATTATAGATTTTAAATGTATAAATTTTTTGGTATTTCTATATAAATAAATTCCCTCAAAATAATTTCTAATTTGAGGGAATTTATTTTATTCATAGCTAAGGGATGCTAGCTACAAACCAATTTTATATTAATAGAACTGAAGTACCAGATATTTTTAACTAAACTAAAAGGCAAAGTAAAATCCATATCAATGAAGTTTTAAATTATTTAGCTAGGTAAATCATTTAAGGATTTAAACTCATAACCTTCTTCCTTAAGAGTTTTAATAACTGTTCCAAGCACTTTTGTATTTGTTTCTGAAACTGCATGTAAAAGCATTATAGAACCAGGATGGGCACCTTTATTAATTTTTTGCATCGCATAATTTTCAGCAGGTTGGCTATTAACCAACCAATCTTTATAAGCAAAGCTCCAAAATATAGTTTTGTACCCTAAATCTTTAGTCATTTGTAAAGATTCTTTTGAGTATTTACCCATTGGAGGTCTAAAGAATTTAGGCATATCTTGACCAATAATTTCTTTATAAGCATCTTCCACCCCTTTTAATTCTGCTGCAAATTTTTCCTTGTCATGTATTTGAGCCATAGATGGATGGTGAACACTATGATTGCCAACGATATGTCCTTCATTTACCATTCGTTTAATTAATTCTGGTTCTTTAGTAATATAAGGTTTAACAACAAAAAATGCAGCAGGTACTTGATTTTCTTTTAGTATGTCTAGAATTTTTCCAGTATGGCCATTTTCATACCCCTCATCAAAAGTAAGATATAAGACTTTTTTTGAAGTATCACCCAAATAGCAAGCAGCATTTTCTTTGAGAAAATCGCTAGATTCTCTTGGAGCTTCAGCAATTTGATCTTTGCCTTTACCTACATAATACCAATTAAGTTCATCACCACTACTAAGGGCAGAAAAAATATCTTTTATATTATCAATATCTAAAATATCACCTAAAACACCATCTTCTTGAAAACATTCATTTGCAGCTTCCTCATTATTATTTATGGCATTTGGCTTTTTTATAGGGAAAGCTATGTTTAAGCTTAAAATTAAAGAAAGAGAAATAATAGATTTTATAGATTTTTTCATTTTTTCACCTTCAATCTTTAAAATAATTTAAATGTATTCTGTAAGTAAACAGACTAAGGTTTAATTACGTATAGTATTTGAATTTTACTAAATAATACTCATGGGAAATTGTATATATAAATTAATCAAAAGGGATTTTTGGAAGATAGAGTTTAGAGCTTGTAAATTAAAAATTAAAAAAATATTATTTATTAACTATGAATTATCTAAAATACAATTAGAATATAAAGTTGAAATAAAAAGGGTTCTAGAGTATAATTTTAAAAGGTATATTAAAAGTTAGAAGTAAGAAAGGAATGTACATAGATGAAATTAGGTATGGTAGGTTTACCCAATGTAGGTAAGAGCACATTATTTAA
Organism: Clostridium puniceum; assembly: GCF_002006345.1. Taxonomy (GTDB): domain Bacteria; phylum Bacillota; class Clostridia; order Clostridiales; family Clostridiaceae; genus Clostridium; species Clostridium puniceum. The sequence continues at coordinate 103,202 of NZ_LZZM01000201.1, read as the reverse complement.
TGCTATAACAAAAGCTGGAGCGGAATCAGCTAATTATCCATTCTGTACAATTGAACCAAATGTTGGTGTTGTAAGTGTACCAGATAAAAGATTAGATGTTTTAGAAAAAATGTATAATACAAAGAAAAAAGTATACACAGCAATAGAGTTTTACGATATAGCAGGATTAGTTAAAGGAGCTTCAAAAGGCGAAGGTTTAGGTAATAAATTCTTATCACACATTAGAGAAGTTGAAGCAATAGTTCATGTTGTTAGATGTTTTGATGATGGAAATGTTGTTCATGTTGAAGGTTCTGTTGATCCAATACGTGATATAGAAACTATAAATTTAGAATTAATATTTTCTGATTTAGAAGTTCTAGAAAGAAGAATAGAAAAATCAGTAAAACTTGTAAGATCTGGTGATAAGACTGCAAAGTTTGAATATGAAATTATGGAAAGAATCAAGGCTCAATTAGAAGCAAATAGACCTGTTAGAACTTTAGAAGCTACAGAAGAAGAAAATGCTTTTATAAAAAGCTTATTTTTAATTACTTCAAAGCAAGTGGTATATGCTTGTAATATTTCAGAAGATGATGTTATGGAAGGCAATTTTGACAATGATTATGTTAAAAAAGTTAAAGAATATGCAGAAGCTGAAAATTCAGAAGTTATGGTTGTAAGTGCTAAGATAGAAGAAGAATTATCAGGTCTTGAAGATGATGAGAAAATGGAAATGTTAAGTGAATATGGTTTACAAGAATCAGGCTTAGATAAATTAATTCAAACTAGCTATAAATTACTTGGACTTATGAGCTATTTAACAGCTGGAGTTCAAGAAGTTAGAGCTTGGACAATTAAAGTGGGAACTAAAGCACCACAAGCAGCAGGTAAAATTCACTCTGATATTGAGAGAGGATTTATTAGAGCAGAAGTAGTTGGGTATGATGATTTAGTTGAATGTGGTTCAGAGGCAGCAGCTAAGGAAAAGGGTAAATTTAGACTTGAAGGAAAAGACTACGTAATGCAAGATGGAGATGTAGTTAACTTTAGATTTAATGTATAAAGGTATATAAAATAGGTATCGTGTAACTAATTATAATGTAGTTACACGATACCTATTCTACTAAAAATTAAATGATTTTAATTTCTATTTTGAGATAGTTCACTTTTTATTTGCTAAACTATAGATTGCAGTAGATTTAAAAAGTCTTCATAAGAACTACAATTTAATATAGAATTTTTTAAATCATCGTTATTAATTATTTTTAGAAATATATCATAAATTTTATCCATTTCAAAATAATCATTTTTATTAATAGCAATCATAAAAACTAAACTTATGTTAGTATTTTTACTCCACAAAATAGGTTCCTTTAAAATAGCAATGCATATTTTGGTTGAAATCGCACTTAATTCCATTGGGTGAGGAATAGCTAAAAAATCATCTATATTAGTGGAAGAAAGGGTTTCTCTATAAAAAACTGATTCTCTATAAGAAGGCAATATTATTTCATTATTATTTAAAGTATCACACATTAAGTTTAACAATTCTTCTTTTGTATTTACATTAGGAGATTTTAAAAATAAATTGCAGTCAAAATATTCACTTAACACTTTATTAGAGATTATAGGTTCATCAGTTAATGCCTTAGAAATTCCTTCAATATCTTTATTAAGTAAAGCAAAATCAACTAATATAACAGGAAATTTTTTGTTTTCAAGAGGAATTGTAGATATTATTAAGTCAATATTAATTAAATTCTTTACTAGATATTGATTATACGATAAGCATTCAATTATATCTAACTTATCTCTAAACACCTTATTAAGCCTTGTTTCTAACAACCTACTTGTGCCATAACCAGAACCACAAACTATAACGATTTTTTTGCAATTAATATTTTTATCGAAATATCTTTCTATTGCTGCACCAATGTGGAGAGATACATATCCTATCTCATCTTCAGTAAAATTATAGATAGTTTTTTTGAAAATGTTTTCTATTGAAGTTAACGTTATTTCAAATGCAAGTGGATAATTACTTTTTATAGTATTTATAAGTGGATTCATTTTATTTAAGTTATAGTATTTTGAATTTAAAATTGACTTAAAGTGAAGCATTAAATCACTGACAAGAGTAGTATCATTTCTTAAATCAAAATTATAATGAGTGTATATATAATCCAGCAAATTTTTAGTATAATCTATTATTTTTTCATCAGTATTAGCTTTTATTAATTTAGGTGTACTTTTTGATTTGAAGTGATTAAAAATATAATTTTTTTCATTTAGTGGAATATTAAAATTAAAGTATTCTTCAATTTCATCATAAATAGGAGTTATAGCATTTTTAATAGCTGAATCTTCAGCTAGCATTTCTAATTCTTGTGTCAATGTATCTCCACTATTGATTCTACTAATTGCTATAGCAAGGTGGATTATAAAATTTTTTAAACTAAAATCAGAAAATTCTATATTGAACTCATGGACGTCTCTTAAAACTATTTCTTGAAGCTTTTTTAAGTCAATGTCTTTAAATATTTCGATCTCTTCATCAGTTATTCCTAAAATATAATTCTCAAAATCTCTATTGATTATATTTTCTGAAATACATTTTCTTATGTCTAATTCACTACCTTGAATTTTAATTCCGTAATAAGGCTTTGATATAAGATTAAGATTATATTTTGATAGAATAGATTTTATTCCTTTTATATCATTTAATATAGTTGTCTTGCTAATATATAATTTATCAGCTAAATCTTCAAGTTTTGTATAGTTATTATTATATAAAAGATATCGCAAAATATATTTGTTTCGCTCTATTGGGGTGTTTGGTATGTCGTTATCCTCCATAAGTTCTTGAGTATTTTCTGCTAAATACTGTTGATATTTATTTAAATCTAAAATATTAATATAATAACCTTCATTTCGCTTTATTTTTATTGTAGCCCCATAACTTTCAAGAATGGAATTTAATGCAGTTATATCTCCTCTTATTGTTCTCTCACTTACATTTGTCATTTTACTTAAAGTCTTACAGGAAATTTTTGATTCATCCTTATTTAAAAGTTCAAATAAAACAAGAAGTCTCTTTTGAATAAACAAATAAATTACCTCCTTAGTGTGAAATTTAATATATATAGTATATAGTTTACATATTTAGTCATATAAATAAAAATAAGGTTGAAATTAGACTATAAGTTAGGAGTATTAAAGAAAATAAAATAGATATTGTTTCAAATTTCGACCATATTATTTAATATAATAATACAAATACCACTTGTGGTAAAGCTAAAATTTAGTGCAATAACTTCCACTTTAAAGTGGAAATATTATATGTGTAGTTTTTTATGGAAATGATTTATATTAAAAGTGTAATCAATTTCAAATAGAAAAGAGATGAGTTTATAATGTTAGATGAAAAAAATGTATTTTTAAATGTAGAAATAGACACAAAAAATGATGTATTAAAGTTTTTAGCAAAAAAAGCTGTAGAAAATGGGATAGCTAAAAATGAGGAGGGAGTCTTTAAAGATCTTTTAGCCAGGGAAACAGATTACTCAACAGGTATACAGGATGGATTTGCAATTCCGCATGCTAAAAGTTCAAATGTTATTAAACCTTCTATATTTTATATTACGACCAAAAAAGAATTAAAATGGGAAACCTTAGATGGCAGCAAGGTAAGGTATATATTTAGTCTAATGGTACCAGAACAGAATGAAAATAATGTGCATTTAATGATGTTATCAAAACTTGCTACTTGTTTAATGGAAGATGACTTTAAAAAAGAAATAATATCTTCAGAGGACAAGAACAGTTTAATAAAATATATATCAAAAAAAATGGAGGAGGAATAAAAATGAAAATTGTAGCAGTTACATCGTGTCCAGCTGGATTAGCTCATACACCTATGGCGGCTAAGGCATTAACTGAAGCTGGAAAAAAGCTGGGACATGAAATTAAGGTTGAACAACAAGGAATTATGGGAAGAGTAAATGGAATAACTCCAGAGGAAGCAAAAGAAGCAGATTTTGTACTAATTGCTTCAGATCAACATATTGATGGTATGGAGAGATTTGAAGGGAAAAAAGTAATAAAAGTAAAGATTGGCGTTGCACTTAAGCAGCCAGAAGCAGTTTTAACCAAATGTATTGAAGCTCTTGCAAAATAAAAATAATCTCATTCCGGCAAGAACGAGATTATCCATATACTTATTAAAAATAAGTATATATAAAAAATCTTTCATAAGTATTATATCATTTAAAACATATAATAAAAAGTTTATAATCAAATATTTTAACAATTTATAAATAAAGTATATCGGAGGTTTTTAGTATGAAAAAAAGTAATTCATTACTTCAAGAATTAAAAGGCCATTTAATGACTGGTATTTCATATATGTTACCACTAATTATAGGAGCATCATTAGTAGTCGCGGTTCCAAAACTTATAGGATTAGCTGTTGGTATAACAGATTTTGGACCATATAAGGATGCAACTGGAATTTATAATATATTATATTTAATAGAACAATCAGGCTGGGTAGGAGTTGGTATGGTTAATACTATACTAGGTGGATTTATAGCTTATTCAATTGGTGAAAAACCAGCTATGGCAGCAGGATTTATTGGAGGTCTAATTGCAAGTAATACAAAGGCAGGTTTTTTAGGTGCAGTTATAGCTGGTTTTGTAGCAGGATATGTTGCTAAGTATATAAAAGAAAAAGTGCAAATTACTGGAGCGGCAGCTTCAATGGTACCGCTTATAATCCTACCACTTATTACTGTTGGAACAATTGCTATTTTAATGGGAGTAATACTATCAGGGCCTTTAGCATCTATAAATACAGCTCTTATTGAATGGATTAAGGCTATGACGGCAAATGGAACCAATGTTGTTATATTGGCTGTTATTTTAGGTGCAATGATTGGATTTGATTTAGGAGGACCAGTAAATAAAGCCGCATGGATGGCTGGAAATGTATTGCTTACAGAAGGGGTTTATTTACCAGCAATTTTAATTAACTGTGCAATAGTTATACCTCCATTAGCATATGGTATTGCCACATTCATGAGAAAATCAAGATTTTCAGAATCTTTTAGAGAAGCAGGAAAAGGTAATTTGATTATGGGCTTCATAGGGATTACAGAAGGAGCAATTCCATATACATTATGTAATCCACTAAAATTAATTCCTGTTAATATGTTAGGTTGTGCAGTAGGAGCTGGTCTTACAGCATTATTGGGCGCACATGCTATAATGCCTCCAATTGGTGGATTGTATGGATTTATTTCAGTAGGTACTGGGTGGGCATATTTAGTTGGTATATTAGTTGGTTCATTTATAATTGCAATATTATCAACAACACTAGTTGACTTTAATGATAAAGGACAAATATCAAATAATAATGATGATGATAATGAGGAAATAATTTTAGAAATGGAATAAAAAATAGGAGGCTATCTCAAATTTTACGCTAGAGATTTGAGATGCCTCACTTTATAGGAGGAAAGTCTGAAGGAAACACTTTCATGACATTTTGAGCCTCAAGAAAGGAACTGATATAATTATGAAAAATAAAGTTCATGTTGTGCCACATAGCCATTGGGATAGAGAGTGGTATTTTACAACTTCAAGATCAAAGATATATTTAATGAAAGATTTTAAAGATGTTTTAGATACTCTGGAAAGTAATGAAGAATTTAAATATTTTATGATTGATGCTCAAGCGTCATTGCTTGATGATTATTTAAAATGGATGCCAAATGATGAAGAAAGAATAAAGTCATTGGTTAAAAAGGGTAAATTAGTAATTGGACCTTGGTACACACAAACAGATCAACTTGTTATATCAGGTGAATCAATAGTTAGAAACTTGTATTATGGAATTGAAAGATGTAAAGAATTTGGAAGTTATATGAAAGTTGGATATGTTCCAGATTCTTTTGGCCAATCAGCTCAAATGCCACAGATATATAGTGGATTTGCAATAAAAGATTCTCTATTTTGGAGAGGTGTTTCAGATGATATGGTTGATTCAACAGAGTTTAATTGGAAAGGTTCAGATGGAACAGTAGCATTTGCAGTGCAAATTCCTTTTGGATATTATTGCGGTGGTAATATTCCAGAAGATGAAGAAGATTTAAAAGAATATTTAAAGGAACAGATAGGAAAACTTAAGGAAAAAGCAAGTACTAATAACGTATATCTACCAAATGGTTTTGATCAGGCTCCAATAAGAACTAACCTTCCAGAGATATTAAAAAAAGCAAATGCTATAGATGAAGAGAATGAATATATTATTAGCAGTATAGAAAATTATATTAAAAGTATTAAAGCAGAAAGAAGCGATTTTAAAGAACTTCAAGGAGAATTTGTTAATGGAAAACATATGAGAATTCATAAATCAATTTTCTCATCAAGATCAGATTTAAAGATTATGAATAACTATTTAGAAAACTATATAGTAAATGTAGTTGAACCAATTTTAGCTATGAGTTATTCCCTAGGAAACGACTATCCTCATACAACTATGAAAGATATATGGAAGTTAATGTTTGAAAATGCTGCTCATGACAGTATTGGATCATGTAATAGTGATACAACTAATGAAGATGTTTATATGAGATATAAGCAGGCTAGAGATTTATCAACAAATTTATTAGATCTTCACATGAGATTAATATCAACTAAGATTAAAAATAATAATGAAGAAATTACATTGACATTATTTAATGCTTTTCCTAAGGAGAGAACAGAAGTAGTTGAATTTCAAGCTTTTATTCCAGAAGAAGATTTTATAATTAAAAATAAAGAAGGAAAAGAACTTAAATACGTAATAAAGTCAAAAGAAGATATAAGTGATTATGTTTTAACTCAAACCATAAGATTAAATCCAAGCAAGAAAATTTATATTCCAAGTAAGGTATATAGAGCTAAAATAGCACTTAAGGCTGAGGACATACCACCTGTAGGATATTGCCAGATAGTATTTGAGTTAAATAAGGAAAATAAGCTTTCACTTAAAGAAGAGAAAGCAAATCTAATAGAAAATAAGTATTATAAAATTTATGCTAATGAAAATGGAACTATTGATATTTTAGATAAGGAATCTAATAAACTTTATTCAAAGCAAGCTATACTTGAAGAAAATGGAGACGACGGAGATTCATATAACTATTCACCTCCAAGAAAAGACTTAATAGTATCTTCTTTATTATCGAAATCAGAAGCTAAAGTTTTAAAATCTGAAATACAAGAAGAATTAGTGCTAAACTATTCTATGAGAGTACCGGCATCTTTAGAAGAGAGAGCTAATAGAAATATATCTGTAGATATGCCTGTAGAAATTAGAATTTCATTAGATAATGATCAAAATATAATAAAGTTTAATATAGAGATTGATAATAAAGCATTATCTCATAGAGTGAGAGTATTATTTAATACTGAAATTGCATCTAAATTATCAATTGCAGACCAACAATTTGGTGTGATAAGCAGAAAAACTGTATTAGAAGAAGACATAAAGCTTTGGGAATCAAATGAAGAGTTGTGGCAAGAAAAACCAATAACTATAGAACCAATGCAAAGCTTTGTTACATTAGAAAATGGAGAAAGAGGTTTAGCAGTAATAACAGATGGAGTTAGAGAATATCAAATAGTTGGAGAACAATTTGATACTATAGCACTAACATTATTTAGAAGTTTTAGTCATATGGGAAGAGAAAATTTATTGTACAGACCAGGCAGAGCTTCAGGAGAAAAAATAGTAGAAACTCCCAATGCGCAATTACTAGGAAAATTAAAATTTAGCTTTGGTGTATATATTTATAATGATGAATTTGATAAAGCTAATATTGCTAATTTAGCAAAAAAATATTTGGCTCCAATTCAAGTATATGAGTATGCTGATTTCTTAAATGGAAGAATGATATTTGCATTTAGAGATGAGAAAAAAATATATGAAAATAGTTATAGTTTACTTAAATTTGAGAATGAAAATTTTGCTTTAAGTTCAATTAAAAAGCAAGAAGATGGAACAGGTTTAGTAATTAGAATATTTAATCCAATGAAAAATCATAAGACGGTAGGAGATATTGTATTTAATAAAGAATATGAAAAATCTTATTATGCAATGCTCGATGAAAGTTATTTAGCTGAGAATGAGATTTCAATAAAGAATAACAGCATAAATCCTAAGCCATTAAGTCATTGTAAGGTACAAACTATAATAATAAAATAATTTAAATATATAAGTTCTAATTAAGAAAGTTCATAATTTAGTTGGTTGTCTTATCTAATCACTCTAATATAGAAATTAAATCTTAATGAACAAAATTTTTTAGAACATATATAATAAAAATTTTAATAAAAATAATGAAGTTAAAAGGTTGAATAGTAATAATGTTCAACCTTTTAATATAATTAAATATAAGCTTAAATTATACAAGGAGGAAATTAATAATGGGATATTTAATTGGAATTGATATTGGAGGAACAAATTTAAGGGCGGCTATTATTTCAAAGTATGGAGATGTAATAGAACATTTTAAAACTGAAAATGAAGTGTCAAAAGGAGGATGTTATAATTTAGATAAGTTAGTTAATCATATTAAAACAGTATGGAAAGATTTTGATATTGATAAAGTAGGAGTAGGAGCACCAGGACCATTGAATTTAAAAATAGGGAAAATAATTAATCCTCCTAATTTAAAGGGATGGGAAAATTTTAATGTAGCAGAATATTTAAATAAAAAACTAAATAAACCTGTTAAAGTAAATAATGATGCAAATGTAGCAGGTCTTGCAGAAAATTTATTTGGAAGTGCTAAAGGATATATATCATCATTTTATGTAACTGTTTCTACTGGTGTTGGTGGAGCTTTAATTATGAATGGAAAAATTGTCAATGGAGCTCATGACCAAGCTGGAGAAATACATAATATGATTATAAATGAAGATAAGTATAGTCATTCAGACTTAAATAAAGGTGGATTAGAGAGCCAATGTAGTGGAATAAATATAGCAAGAATAGCATCAAATATTTATGGAAGCACATTAACAACAAAAGAAGTATTTGATTATTATAAAAATAATGATAGAAAAGCAGTTAGTATAATAGATAATTGGATAGAAAATATATCTATAGGTATTGCAAATGTTATTACAGTAGTAGATCCGGAAATTATAGTTATTGGAGGTGCCGTACTAATATATAATACTTATCTATTACCTAAAATCATTAAGTGTGTTAAAACAAAAGTTTCAAATTCAGAAATAGTAAATATACGAATAGCAAAAATGGGAGATGACGCAGGTTTAATTGGAGCGGCAATGCTCTAATATAAATACTGAGAAATTTGCGGCTAGATTGTTTTGGGAAAGAATATAATTATTTGAGAAAATATTTGTTTAAATGTTATTTTTAATACTGGAATATCATGTAAAATGTAGATTTTTGTATCAAACTTTGGTAGAATAGAGTTTAGGTATAAACTCATAAGAAAAGTAAGGTGTGATTTATTCATGGAAAAACCAGTTAAAGAATATATAAATCATTTAATTCATGCAATTTTTGAGCGAGAACAAGTTAAAAAAAGTATAACCACTTTAAAAAAGAATAAATATTTTATTCCAGTTATAACAATGATTCTTTGTTTAAGCATATCAGTAGGAATTACTGCAACTTTAAAATCTCTTATGGGGAAAAAGGAAGTAGAAGCATCTATAGCGGCTAATTCAGCAGAAACAGCTTTTTATAATAAAAAGTATGATATAGCAGTTGCAGAATATACAAAAATGCAGGAAAGCGAAAAAGATTGGCCAATATGGAATATGAAAATTGCAGAAATTTATTCTGTTAAGGGTGAATTTGCAAAATCAAATGAGCTTATTGAAAAAGTTTATGAAGCTAGGAATAAGCTTGTAGATACTAAAAAAGATAAGGACAAGGAAAAAGATGAGAACCTTGAAGCTAAAGATAAAGAGCTGATGAATTTGATAGTATTTACAACACTTATGAATGGTGAATATAAAAAATCTTTAGAATATGGAGAAGTATTCTTAAGAAAATATCCAACAGATAAGAACTTACTACGAACAATGACTACTATTTATTTGGTAAATGGTAAGAAGGATAAAGCAAAAGAAATAGTTGATATTTATCAGATAGATAATGAATCAGCAAGTGATTTAGCTGTTATAGCTAGAATGAATATGTTAGTTGATGACTTTGATGAAGGATTTGCTTTGTTAAAAGATGCTTGGTATAAAGATAAAAATGAAGTGAAGGTATTTGATGTTATAGCGCAAATTACAGATTATAACAAAACAGATATTGTAGATAGAATTTCTAAATTTGAAGGCAAAGAACCTAATGAACTTGTATATAAAATGTGGATGGCAAAAATTTATTCTATGAGTAAGGATTCAGCAGAAAAAGCTGATGAATTGATTGAAAAGTTAGACGATGAAGATGTTGGAAATGTAAACTTAATGCTTATTAAAGCCAACATGTATCAAAATATGGGAGAAATAGAAAAAGCAAAAGATGTTCTAGACGAGGTGATAAAGGATGATCCTAAATCATTTATAGGATATCATGCTGCAGCATGGCAAGCTTATAATAATCAAAAATACGCTGAAGCTTTTAAGGATTGTGTTAAAAGTATAGTTATGAATAAAGATTATCCAGATAACTATGGATTTTTGATACCTGAAATATTGACTAAACAGAATAAAAGTGAAGAAGCTGAACCATATTTTAGAACTGCTTTATATAAAGAACCATTTAATTATAATATTATGATTAAAATAGCTGAATATTATGGTAATACAATAAAAAATACTTCAAGAGCTTTATATTACTATGATTTAGCAGCTAGAATAAAACCTAATGATCCTGAAATATATTATAATATGGCATTGATAAACCTTAATAATCAAAAGCCGGATGATGCTATAGAATTATTAAAGAAAAGCACAGTTATTAATGATAAAGATCCTAAATATCATAGAGCTCTTGGAACTGTATATTTAAATAAAGACAAAAATGATGAAGCATTAAAAGAAATAAGAAAGGCATATTCAATTGATAAAAATGATATTTTAACTTTAAACAATGCAGGATGTTATTATATATCTGTTGATGGAGACATAGATAGAGGTATGGTAAACTTAAAAGCTGCATATGATGGAATGACTAAAGAAACAAGTACAGAGGATAGAGAAATAATAACTGAAAATTATAATAGAGTTAAAGAATTGTCTAAGGCGTATAATAAGAGAAATGGAGCAACACTAAAGGTACCTGATCTTAAACTATTCTATTAATTTATTTTACTATTAAAGGGGGATAATTATGTATCCAATTAAATTTGAAAATTTGTATTATGAAAGAATATGGGGAGGAAAAGATTTACAGAGGTTTAGAGATAATGTTCCAAAAGGAGTAATAGGTGAAAGCTGGGATATAGCTTGTCATAAAAATGGAACTGGTAAAGTTAAAAATGGTGAATTAAAAGGTAAAACTTTTGATGAAATTATAAAACTTTATGGCACAGATCTTTTAGGAGCAGAAATAGATACAAAAGAATTTCCGCTTTTAATTAAATTAATAACTGCGCAAGATAAGCTTTCAGTTCAAGTTCATCCTAATGATGAATACGCTAATAGAGTTGAAAAAGATTCTGGAAAGACAGAAGCTTGGTATGTAGTTGATGCTGAAGAAGGTGCTTCATTAATAGTTGGGACAAAAGATTGTGATAAAGAAACATTTAGAAAAGCAATTAGTGAAGGAAATTTAGATCAATATTTAAATAAGATTCCAGTTAAAAAAGGTGATTTTTTCTATGTTCAAAGTGGACTTGTTCATGCTATATGTGAAGGAGTTTTAATAGCTGAAATTCAACAAAATAGTGATACAACATATAGAGTTTATGATTACAATAGAGGCAGAGAAATACATGTAGAAAAAGCATTAGAAGTAATAGATTTTTCTCTTAAAGGAGAAAATTCAAAAGGAATATTGATGCAAAAAGAAGGATATGATAAAACATACCTTTGTTTAGGAGAATATTTTACAATACAAAAATATAAAATTAATACATATGCAAAAGAGAAGAGTAATAAAGAGAGATTTTACTTGTTTACCTGTGTTGAAGGTAATGGTATTATAAAATATAATGGCGGTGAAGAAAAAATACTTATGGGAGATAGTATTTTCATTCCAGCAGCTCTTGGTCATTATGAACTAATAGGTAATTTTACACTATTAAAAAGCTATGTACCTAATTTAAAAAATGAAGAAAAAGATGTACTTAGCATAATAGAAAAATAGAAATAATGGAGGAGGAACTAAAAAGTTGCTCCTTCATTATTGATACAGATTGAAAATTATTTATACTGATTAGAAGTTACAAATCATTTTAGCAAGATTAAAAGGACAAACTTCTTATGGATGTGTTGTTTTAGTAAGTAGCTTATAGGTTAATAAAATAAAACTAGAAAATAATGTAATCTTTCAAAATTGTAATGAAATTGAAAGATAATTAAATATGAAAAAGATTAAATTAGTTTAAAATAAAGAGCATGATTAAAAAATAATTGAATAATTTTACAGGTAACTATATAAATAATGAAAGAGAGTGAATTTTAATGGGAATAGACATTTTATTTATAATAAAAGCTATTATAATAGCTATAATTGAAGGACTTACAGAATTTATTCCAGTTTCTTCTACAGGACATATGATATTGGCATCAAGCATAATTAAGTTTGAAGGTGACTTTGTTAAGATGTTTGAAGTTGTAATTCAACTTGGAGCAATACTTGCTGTAGTATATTTATATTGGAAAAAGATAAAGGATAGTGTAATAGAATTCTTTACTTATATATTTACAAAAGGTAAGGAAGGAAAAACTGGATTTAATTTTGGTATAAATGTTCTAATTGGATGTATTCCAATGGGAATTGTAGGAGTGATATTTTATAAGCAAATAAAAAGCTTGTTTAATCCTCAAATGGTAGTAATAGGATTTATAGTTGGTGGTATTTTACTCATAGTGATAGAAAATAAGTTTAGAAAGAATAAAAAGCATGCTGTTAGAAATTTAGATAGTATAACCCCAATTCAAGCATTAAAAGTAGGTGCATTCCAAGTACTTTCAGTATGGCCTGGAATGTCAAGAAGTGCTTCAACTATTATGGGAGGATGGATTGCTGGTCTTTCAACACCTGTAGCTGCCGAATTTTCATTTTTCTTAGCTATTCCAGCTATGGTAGCAGCATCAGCAAAGGACTTGTTAGAATTTGACTTGAGCGGCATGAATGCAACACTTTGGATTGCATTAATAGTAGGATTTATTGTAGCTTTTGTAGTATCAATAGTTGTCATGGAAAAGTTTGTTTCATATTTAAAGAAGAGACCTATGAGAGTATTTGCAGTATATAGAATAGGTGCTGGTATAGTATTTGCTATACTTATGTCATTTGGTTTATTAAAAATATAGAATATAAAAAATGGAATGGTTTAAAAATATTAATTGTAAAGTTTTGATTAATGTTTTGAAGCATTCTATTTTTATTTTAATTATGAATATACATGTTTCAAAAGGATTTTTTTATAAAATTTGTACTTGCGTGATTGATTCTATATAGATTTGTAATTGAAATATTTGTAGATTTTCATACATAAAACATAGGTCATTATTTAAAGTACAGGACTTTAATTTAGCTGATTAATTAGAAGTTATGTAATTAAAATATAGTTGAGAATAAAAAATAAAAAGAGGAGATAAATCTGAAATAAATGAATTTCAATTATTTCGTAAGAAAAAGAATATATTGTAAATTAATACTTTTCATAAATTAAAGTTTGTGATATTATTAAGTAAATAGTCAGAAAATAATGATAATTTACTTTCCTACTATTTTCAAATGAAGATTATGGTATAGGGGGATTTAGAAATGACCAATGGTATTAAAAAGATAGCTTTATTAACTGGAGGAGGAGACTGTCCAGGGTTAAATGCAGTAATAAGAGCTGTAACAAAATCAGCAATATTAAATTATGGCTATGAAGTTATTGGATATAAATTTGGATATAGAGGATTATATAACAATGATTTTATTCCATTAAATTTATCAACTGTATCAGGTCTTTTGTCAAAAGGAGGAACTATACTTTATAGTTCAAATAAGGATAATTTATTTGATTATGCAGTAGAGGAAAACGGTGTAAATATTAAAAAAGATGTATCTGATATAGCAGTTGAAAATCTTAAAAAAGAAGGTGTAGACGTTTTAATAGTAATTGGAGGAGATGGTACATTAACATCTGCTAGAGATTTTGCAAGAAAAGGAGTTAATGTAATAGGGGTTCCAAAAACTATAGATAATGATTTGGGATCAACGGATATAACGTTTGGGTTTAATACATCACTTGAGGTAGCAACAGAAGCTTTAGATAGATTACACACAACTGCAGAATCTCATCATAGAATTATGATTCTTGAAGTTATGGGAAGAAATGCAGGATTTATAGCTTTAGAATCAGGAATAGCAGGTTCTGCTAGTGTTATTTTATTGCCAGAAATTCCATATGATATAAATAAAATTGCAGAAAAAATAGAAGAAAGAAAAAAGAATGGAAAATTATTTACTATAATTGTTGCTGCAGAAGGTGCAAAACCTAAAAATGGCGAAGTTATGGTAGCTAAAATAGTAGCTGATAGTCCAGATCCTATTAGACTTGGTGGAATTGGTAATAAGATAGCAGCGGATTTAGAAAAAATAGTTAAGGAAAGAGAAGTTAGATGCACAGTACTTGGTCACATTCAAAGAGGTGGAACTACATGTACATTTGACAGAATATTATCAACAAGATATGGAGTTGCTGCTGTAGAACTTATAAATGAAGGTAAATTTGGCAGTATGGTATGCTTAAAAGGTAATGACATTACTTATGATAGTTTAGAAAATGTAATTGGAAACAATAAAAAAGTAGATCCAAATGGAGAATTAGTAACTATAGCAAAGAAAATAGGTATATCATTTGCTGATTAACTAGCTTAATATGAGTACAATAATAAAGAAATTGGTACTTATAAGATACCTAATGACATTAAGAGTATTTTAGAAAGTGGTGGGTATTATGAAAGAAATTAAAAGGTATTTAGAATCTAGAATAGGAACATATGCATTTTTCTTTGAAGATTTAGAAAGTGGTTTTAGTTTTGGATATAATGAAAATGTACAGATGACAAGTGCTGGATGTATGAAGCTTCCTATAGCAGTATCTGTAATAAAGCATGTTGAAAATGAAAAGGGTTCATTTTTAGATAAGATAAAGATTGAAGAAGAAGATAAAGTTTATGGAACAGGTATATTACATGAATTTGATAATAGGGAATATACTATATTTGAATTATTAGTTGCAATGCTTATACAAAGTGATAATACGGCTGCTAATAAGCTTATAGATATAGTTGGAATAGATACTATAAATGAAGATCTAGAAGCTCAAGGATTAAAAAATACTAAATTAAATAGAAAGACATCAGATGAAAGAGCGGTAAGTAGTGGAATTGAAAATATAACAAGTGCTTTAGATTTATCAAAAGTATGGAAGCATTTATACAATTCAAGTTTTTTAAATGAGAAAAATAGCACAATGCTTATGGATATATTACAAAGACAGCAAATGAAGAATAAATTAGCTCTTTATATACCAGATGATTTAAAATATGAAATCTCAAGTAAAACGGGGGATAAGGCTAATGTTGAAAATGATACAGCATTAATTCATCTTCCCAAAGGTTCATTCTCATTTACTGTTCTTTCAATGGGAATTCCTAATAGTGTATATGGAACAGTAACTCTTGCAAAGTGTGGTAAGATGATGTGGGATAGCATAATGAATAATTTTTAAGTTTATTTAATAACTCCTAGTTTTCTAGGGGTTATTTTTAATAATATATATTTCATTATTTTTATTGACACAACATGAAAGAAATGTTATTCTTACAAAAAGAATAACCTTTAATTTGATTCAGAGAAGTCAATAAGGAAGTTATATAATACCATAATATTTAGGATTATTATGCCTTCCTTTATTTAAAGGAAGCTTTTTTATTATATATTATTATATGAAGTTCTCCCTTTAAATTAACACAGAGAGGTTAACAAGGAGTGATGATAAAATGAAAAAAGACATTAGACATCTAATAGAGCCTATGGATTTTACAATAGAGGAGTTAGATGACATATTTAATTTAGCACATCAAATAATGGCATATCCAGAAGAGTTTTCCCACATATGTGACGGGAAGATTTTAGCAACTTTATTTTATGAGCCGAGTACAAGAACTAGATTGAGTTTTGAAGCAGCAATGATGAGACTTGGGGGGAAAATTCTTGGTTTCTCAGAACCAAATTCAACATCAATTTCAAAAGGTGAAACTTTAGCAGATACAATTAAAATGGTATCAATATACTCAGATATTATAACTATGAGACATCCTAAAGAAGGTGCTGCAAAAGTTGCAAGTATTTATTCAAATGTTCCAATAATCAATGCGGGTGATGGAGGACATCAACATCCAACTCAAACTTTAGCAGATTTACTTACAATAACAAGCTTAAAGAATGGATTAAATAATCATACAATTGGAATTTGTGGAGATTTAAAATTTGGTAGAACAGTACATTCGCTTATAAAAGCAATGTCAAGATATAAGGAAAATAAATTTGTACTAATATCGCCAAAGGAACTTGCTGTGCCACAATATATAAGAGAAGAAATTTTAGAAAAAAATAATATTGAATATAAAGAAGTTGAAAAATTAGAAGATGTAATTGAAACATTAGATATTTTATATATGACTAGAGTTCAAAAAGAAAGATTTTTCAATGAGGAAGAATATTTAAGACTTAGAGACAGCTACATATTAGATAAAGTTAAAATGGATATGGCGAAAGATGATATGATAGTAATGCATCCACTTCCAAGAGTAAATGAAATAGCATATGAGGTAGATGAAGACAGCAGAGCTTCGTATTTCAAACAAGCTGAATATGGAATGTATGTCAGAATGGCATTAATGATTAAACTTTTAGGGGTGATGTAAATGTTAGAGATAACAAGTATAAAAAATGGAATAGTAATAGATCATATTCAAGCAGGCGTAGGCGTTAAGATATTTAATTACTTAGGATTAGATGCTAAAGAATATAGTGTTGCCCTTATAATTAATGCAGATAGTAAGAAGCTAGGAAAAAAGGACATAATAAAGATAGAGAATTGTGATAACCTTGATTACACTGTATTAGGTTTGCTTTCACCAACAATAACCATATGCGAAGTGAAGGATGAGAAAATAGTTAATAAGGTAACACCAACACTTCCTAAGAAGGTGGAAAATATTATAAAATGCAAAAATCCAAGCTGTATAACAAGTCAAGAAGAGTATGTTCCACATTCATTTGTTTTAGTTGAAAAAGAAACGGGAAGATATAGATGTGAATATTGTGATGAAATAACAAAGCTTTCAGAGCTTTAATAGTTACTAATTAAAGATATTCAATCATAACATTATCAAAATTTTTAATTATATATTGTATTGTTGTGAAGGAAAGTAGAGGTGTTATATGGAACTGTTAATTAAAAATGCAAGAATTATAGATGTAACTCAGGATTTTGTAGGTAACATATATATTAAAAATGGATTTATAGAAGAAATAGGTAAAGAAATAAATAAAGATAATATAGAAGTATTTGACTGCAAGGGTAAGGTTTTAATGCCTGCATTTATAGATACTCATGCTCATTTTAGAGATCCAGGTCTTACTTGGAAGGAAGATATTGAAACTGGTTCTCTGGCAGCACTTAAAGGTGGTTATACAGGAGTGTGTTTAATGGCAAACACTAATCCTATATGCTCATCAAAGGAAACTTTAGAATATGTAAGAAATAAATCAAAAGAATTTAATTTAATAGATATTCATCAATGCATATCTATTACAAAGAACTTTGATGGAATAACCTTAAGCCATTTAGAAGATCTTGCAACTGACAATGAAATCAAGGCTATTTCAGATGATGGAGTTGGAGTATCTAATTCAAATACAATGCGTGAAGCTATGAAGATTGCAGAGAAAAATAATTGGATTATAATGTCTCATGCAGAAAGCCCTGAATTTTCAAAGGTAGATATGAGAATAGCTGAAAATATGATGACACTCAGAGATGTTGAATTAGCTAAATTAAGTAAAGTAAGACTTCATATGTGTCATGTTAGTACGAAGGAAGCTATAAAATATATTATTGATGGAAAGATGGAGGGGGCTAATATTACACTAGAAATTACACCACATCATATAGGTCTTACAAGAGATATAAATGATTATAGAGTAAATCCTCCAATAAGAGAAAAAGAAGATGTGGAAGCTATAATAGAAGCTATAAAATTAGGAATGGTTGATACTATAGGAACAGATCATGCACCACATACAGCAGAAGAAAAACAAAAAGGCTCACCAGGAATGGTGGGGATTGAAACAGCATTTTCAATTTGTTATACAAAGTTAGTTAAGGAAAATAATATTTCTTTAAATAAATTAAGTGAACTTATGTCTTATAATCCAGCTAAACTTTTAGATATGAATAAAGGAAAGATTAGCGTTGGAATAGATGGAGATTTTGTTTTAATAGATATTGATAAAAAAGTAAAAATTAATCCAAAAGAATTTGCATCAAAAGGCAAAAACACACCGTTTGAGGGTATGGAATTTTATGGAGAAGTGCTTGCCACGATTAAAGGTGGAAAAGTTAAATATCAGTTAAAAGTTAATAATTAAGAGTTAATATGAAAACTCAAAGATAAAGTTCTATTTACCAAACGTAAAATTTGGAGCATCACTTTTGGATTTTCATTTTTCCTAGGGTATTTTTTATAATATATTTTCTCCAAAACTCTTAACTCATAACTGAATTAAAGGAGGATTTAAAATGATAAGCTACATAATTGATAAATTATATAAAAGAGTTGAAGATAGAGGCGTTGTTTGTGTTGGATTAGATACAGCACTAGACTATGTACCTGATCACATAAAGAAGGACAGAACTCCAGGTGAAGCAATATTTGAATTTAATAAACAAATCATAGATGCAACTCATGATGTATCTGCTTGTTTTAAGGTTCAAATTGCGTATTATGAAGCATTAGGCCTAGAAGGTTTAACAGCTTATAAAAAGACTTTAGATTATTTAAGAGAAAAAGATGAAATAATAATAGCAGACATAAAAAGAGGAGATATATCAGCAACAGCAGCAATGTATGCAAAAGCTCATTTTAAAGGAGATTTCGAAGCAGATTTTATAACTTTAAGTCCATATATGGGAATGGATAGCATACAACCATATTTACCTTATTTAGAAAAAGGCAATAAGGGAGTGTTCAGCTTAGTTAGAACATCAAATCCAGGAGCTGAAGACATAGAATATTTAGATACTGCAAATAAAAAGATTTATGAAGTAGTAGCTGATAAAATAAGTGAAATGGGTAAAAACTTTACGGGAGAATGTGGATACACAGCAATAGGTGGAGTTATGGGATGTACTCATGTTGAAGAAGGCAAGAAAATAAGAGCAAACTATAAAAATATGTTTTTCTTAATTCCAGGGTACGGAGCACAAGGTGGAAAAGCAGAAGATGTTGCTTTATATTTAAATAATGGAAATGGTGGAGTAGTTAATTCTTCAAGAGGAATATTGCTTGCTTACAAGAAAGAAAACAAACCAGAAGAATTTGCTGTGTGCGCTAGAGAAGAAGCTGTAAGAATGAGAGATGCAATTAGAGAAGCAGTAAAAAAGCTTAATTGATAGAAAAATTTCTGATAAGAACAAAAATTTTAAAGTTCTAAAACATAAATATTCTTTTTGAGAATATAATAACTTGTTTTAAATGTGAGTTAAGAGAGTAAATAATAATTAAAAAAGTAAGCTTGACTTATATTCATTGGCTGAATAAGTTTGAGAAACTAACTATAAAATGCTTGCAGAGGAAGTTCTGCTGGCCAAATGTAAAATGCCCACAAAGAAAATTCGAGAACCCAAATGTAAAATTTGGATTCTCACCTAAAAAGTGTGTATGAGAAATATAGATTTAGATTTTAGGAGGCAGAACATGGCTATAACTTATAGAGATGCAAAGGTGATTTCCAATGAAGAAATTTCAAAGGATATATACAAATTAGTAGTAGAAGATAATAGTGAAATAATAGCAGGACAATTTTTCATGCTTAAGCTTAATGGAGTAACATTTCTCCCAAGACCTATAAGTATATGTGAAAAGTCAGGAAATAAGCTGACCTTTTTGTATGCAGTAGTAGGTGATGGAACTAAAGAATTTACAAAGCTTAAAGTAAAGGATGAAATAGCACTAACAGGACCTCTTGGAAATGGATTCGATTTAGAAAAGGATTATAATAAAATTGCATTAGTTTCAGGGGGAATAGGAACAGCTCCTATGCTAGAAGTTGCAAAGAAATTAAGAGAAAAGAATCAAAAGCAAATAATAGATTTATATGTAGGTTTTAGAGATGACATTTACTTAATTGATGAATTAAAAGAATATGTAAATGAAGTTCATATATCTACAAACACAGGAAAACATGGTCAAAAAGGTTTTGTTACTGAAATTTTAAAACCAGAAGATTATGATACGGTTTTATGCTGCGGACCTGAAGTTATGATGAAAAAAGTTATAGATATGTGTAAAGAAAAAGAAGTTAATATATATGTATCAATGGAAAAGCATATGGCATGTGGAGTAGGTGCCTGTTTAGTATGTACCTGTAAAACAAAGGGTGGAAATAAGAGAACTTGTAAAGATGGTCCAATATTTGATGGATATTATGTAGAATTATAGAAAACCAGAGGAGGAGTACTAAAATGATGAAAGTAAATATTAATGGAGTAGAATTTAAAAATCCTGTAATTGCTGCATCAGGAACCTTTGGTTTCGGCGCCGAATACAATAATTTTTATGATGTTGGAATTCTTGGAGGAATATCTTCAAAAGGACTTACTATTAATCCTAAAGAGGGAAATGATGGACTTAGAGTATATGAAACTCCATCAGGAATGATGAATTCAGTAGGTTTGAACAATCCTGGAATAGATGCATTTATACAAGATGAGCTTCCTAAAATGAGAAAGCTTGGAACTAATGTTATAGCTAACATTGGCGGTGGATGTTTAGAAGATTATGAAGCTGCTATAGAAAAGATTAATAATACAGATATTGATATGATTGAACTTAACATTTCTTGTCCTAATGTAAAACATGGAGGTATGGCATTTGGAATTAAATCAGATGTAGCTTATGATGTGGTGAAGAAAATTAAAGATATGTCTAAAAAACCATTAATGGTTAAATTATCACCGAATGCAGAAGACATAGTTGAAATGGCTGTAAAATGTCAAGAAGCAGGAGCAGATTCAATTTCTCTTATAAATACATTAAAGGGAATGGCAATTGACATATATAAGAGAAAGCCTGTATTTAACAATATAACGGCAGGTCTTTCAGGTCCAGCAATAAAACCTGTAGCACTTAGAATGGTTTATGAAGTCTCTAAAGCAGTAGAGATTCCAGTAATAGGTCTTGGTGGAATTGCAAGTGGAAAAGATGCTATTGAATTTATGATGGCAGGAGCTAGTGCAATTCAAATAGGAACTATTAACTTTGTAAATCCTATGGCAGGAAAAGAAATCATTGAAGAAATGGAAGCATTTTTAAGAGAACAAGGTATAAAAGATATTAATGAAATAGTAGGAATAATTTAATTGTTTAAAAGTTAACAGTTTATGATGTTTATGGGTATCACATGGGTAATTAATAGTTTAGGAACAAGTTTCAAAGAGAAAATTCGATTAACCAAATATAAAATTTGGGCTTCCACTTTTCCATTGAAGTTTGAAAAAATATGAAATGATTTTCTTTGCAATTATTAATTAATATTTATTAACTTAAAAAGAATTTAGTTAACTTTTATAAAAATAAAAAAATTGAAAGTGAGGAATTATTGATGAAAGCTTATAAAAAAGAATTTATTGATTTTATGATAGAATGCGGAGTATTAACATTTGGCGACTTTGTTACTAAAAGTGGAAGAAAAACGCCTTTTTTTGTAAACACAGGTAATTATCAAACAGGAAGCCAATTAAAGAGACTTGGAGAATTTTACGCACAAGCTATAAATGAAAACTTTGGAGATGATTATGATGTATTATTTGGACCTGCATATAAAGGGATTCCATTAGGTGTTACAACAGCAATAGCACTTTCAAATTCATTTGATATAGATGTTAAATATTGTTCAAATAGAAAAGAAGTAAAGGATCATGGAGATACAGGGATTCTTTTAGGAAGCAAATTAAATGATGGTGATAAGGTATTAATAGTTGAAGATGTTACAACAGCAGGAACTTCAATTTACGAAACTATGCCTATATTAAAAAGCCAAGCAGATGTTAATGTCAAAGGTCTTATAATATCGGTGGATAGGATGGAAAGAGGTCAAGGAGAACAATCAGCCTTAGTTGAAATTAGAGAAAAATTTGGATTTAAAACTTGTGCTATAGTTACTATGGCTGAAGTTATAGAATACTTATATAATAAAGAAATCAATGGAATTATACTGATAACAGATGAAATTAAAGTGAGAATAGATGAATATTACAAACAATATGGAGCAAAATAAAAGTTTGAATTAAAATAGAAAATACTTGCAGTGAAATTGAATTTTCAAGATTACTGTAAGTATTTTTTACTTATATAGAAGTTATTCATTTTAATGTATAGTAAATATATGGTTTGAAAGTTGATTTTGTATATATTCTAATTAAATAAGAACAAACTATCTATGTTTAATATTATATATATGATTACATTTTGTTTTAAGGAAATTTATTATAGGGTATAATATAAGAAATAAGAAAAGATATAGAAATACAAATTGAGTTATCATCCCAATAAATGATATTTTTGAATAAGTAATTGTGTTACTTGGTAAAAAACGAAAGGAATGATATTTGGCATGAAATTTAAACCACTACCAATAGGAATAGATAATTTTGAGATGTTAATAACTAGAGGATATTATTTTGTAGATAAAACATTGATTATAAAAGATTTATTAGATAATAAGGCGGCTGTTAACTTATTCACAAGACCAAGAAGGTTTGGGAAAACTTTAAATATGAGTATGCTTCAATACTTTTTTGAAAACAGCAGTAAGGATAATTCTTATCTCTTTGAAAATTTAAATATAATGAAGGCAGGAGAATCTTATATTGCACATATGAGTCAATATTCCGTAATTAATTTATCATTAAAATCAGGTAAACAGCCTAACTTTGAATTGGCATATATTTCAATTTGAAGAAGGATAGCAGAAGAATTTGAAAGACATGAATATATATTAAAAGATGAAGCATTAGAAAATAGAAAAGAAAGGTATTTGAAGATTTTAAAAGAACAGGGAGAGGAAGGTGATTATATTGATTCTTTATATTTCTTATGTGAATGTTTAGAAAAATATCATAAGAAAAAAGTAATCATATTAATAGACGAATATGACGTACCTTTGGAAAATGCATTTTTTGAAGGGTTTTACGATAGAATGATAGCTTTTATAAGATTACTTTTTGAGTCAGCTTTAAAGACAAATTCCTCTTTAGAGTTTGCTGTTATAACTGGTTGTTTGTGTATTTCTAGAGAGAGTATTTTTACAGGATTAAACAATTTAGATATTATATCAATATTAAATGAATATTATGATGAATATTTTGGATTTACTCAAGATGAAGTAAATAAAATGCTTACGGATTATGGACTAAGTGAAAAAGAAGAACTTGTTAAGAAGTGGTATGATGGATATATTTTTGGAAAAGCAGAGGTATATAATCCATGGAATGTAGTAAAGTTTGTAAAAGATTTATATAAGAATAAAAATACATTTACAACATCCTATTGGGCCAATACAAGTTCTAATAGTATAGTTAAAAGTCTTATAGAAAGAGCAGATACAGCGACTAAAAATGAAATAGAAATTTTAATTGAAGGAAAAACTATAGAAAAACCAGTTCATGAAGATATTACTTATGGTGAAATATATGATAGCTTAGATAATTTGTGGAATTTTATGTTCTTTACTGGATATTTTAAAAAGATAAATGAAAGAATAAGTGAAACCAATCAAAAATATCTCACATTGGAAATACCTAATGAAGAAGTTAAATACATCTTTAGAACTAAAGTACTAAAGTGGTTTCACGATAAGGTAAAAGCAAAAGATCTTAGCAATTTATATACTGCCATAATAAATGGAGATGCTAATACTTTTGAAGCTGAACTTGGAAGATTACTAATGGAAACCATAAGCTTTAATGATGCTTATGAAAATTTCTATCATGGATTTGTAGTTGGCGTTTTAGCTAATATGCATGATTATATAATAAAATCTAACAGAGAAGGCGGAGCTGGCAGAAGTGATTTATTTATAAAATCTGTATCTAAAAGAGGTGTGGTAATAGTTATCGAATTTAAAATTGCTAAGAATATTGATAGTTTGGAAAAAAGAGCTCAAGATGCACTGGATCAGATAAAAAATAAGCGTTATGATAAAGAACTTGAAAGTGAAGGATATAAGAATATTATTAGGTATGGAGTAAGTTTTTTTGAGAAAGATTGTTATGTTAAATTAGGGTAGTTTAATAATGAGGTATGCCTCACCTCCACCATGAAATCCACGAAAATCTAAATATTGGATTTTCGTGGGTTATTTAAATTATCTATAAGAAGTATTGCTTTTCATAGGTTTAATGTTTGGGAGGAGTACACTTTTGGGAGGAAATATAAAATGTTTTGAAAAAGGCAATACAATGAATGAATTTAGATATAATTTTGAGGAACCAGATGTTTGTTTTGACTATTATCGTAAATTTACCAATTTGTTGATTGAAGATTTCAACCTAAATATAATAAATTCAATTTAAAATCTATAAAGCAACTAAATTTTAATTATTTATAAGATGATTCTGTCAATGCAGGAAGTCGTGAATTTAAAGAGTTAGATATTATTAGAGTAAATGAAGGAACAATATATAAGTTGTATGGTTTATTTTATAAATTGAATACTAGAAAAGAAATTATTGAATTATCATCTAAAACTAAATTGTGTACTGAAATTAATACTAAAATTATTTATGAAAGTGACAAAAGCGATAATAAGCAAATGGATATAGATATTGCATTTTCAGATGATAAAATTAGTAACAATATTGCTGAATACATAACAATGTTTGCAATTAAATGGATAATAGCATATGAGGTAGGTCATGCATTTAATGGGCACACTGCATACTATTCAGAAGTGCGTAAAAAAATACAAAACGAGAATTATGTATATATAAAATAACAGTTAACCTTTTAAAGTTAGCTGTTATTTTTTATGAAATTCAATAAGACATTAATAAATAAGAATTTATAAAGTAAACGGTAGACCATAAGTACCTCGTATTAGATTTAAATTTTTGAGATAATTAATCCAAGCTTTAAAAAACTACAAGTTTTTCAAAGTAACTAAAACTAGTTTTTTGGAGGTACTGTATGGATAAGACTGAAAATGAAAAGAATTTAATAAAATGGACATCTATTATATAAAAATGCCGCAGTAAAGGTATTGGTGTTAGGCCTTGGTGCCGTGAAAACAATGTTAGTGAAAAGCAATTCTATTATTGGGAACGTCGCATTAAAGGGAAAGATTTTGAGACACAAAAAGAAATTGAATCGCAAAACCAGGCAAACTTTGTTGAGCTCCAAGTTCCTATTGATTCTTTAATAGACAGCTCTACACCTATCTTTAGAACAGATATGGTTATACACGTCGGAAATAACGTATTAGAAATTTCTAATACCGTTTCAGAAAATTTACTTTCTATGGTTTTGAAGGTGATATCAAATGTTAAATAATGCATCTGATTTTGAAAAAATCTATATTGCTTGTGGTTATAGTGATTTGATAAGAGGCATCGACGGCTTTGCCAGCATGATACAGCAGGAATTTAACCTTGATCCATTCAAAACTGGAATTCTATTTTTGTTTTGTGGAATAAAAACAGATTGCATCAAAGGACTTTTATGGGAAGGTGATGGATTCCTTCTTTTATACAAGCGCCTTGAAAAACAGGAAGATTTCAATGGCCACGTAATGAATATGAAGTAAAAGCTATTTCATTTCAGCAGTATAAATGGTTAATGGAAGGTCTTTCTATTGAACAAAAGAAAGCT
Source organism: Clostridium puniceum (assembly GCF_002006345.1). Taxonomy (GTDB): domain Bacteria; phylum Bacillota; class Clostridia; order Clostridiales; family Clostridiaceae; genus Clostridium; species Clostridium puniceum. The sequence continues at coordinate 76,859 of NZ_LZZM01000201.1, read as the reverse complement.
ATTAAAGCTATCGCACCCGCAAGGGTTTTATAGTTGATATATCCATAGTAAAAATTTCATTTGCAGAGGTTGTCCACAATTTTTAGAAATTACGCTTTTTCTATTGTTTGTGGCTTCTAGATATGGTATCTTCACAATATGGATAAAAAATATACAGAAGGCGAATTAATTAAATACGATAAAGAAGATATCATTTCTCTTTTTATGACCATGCAACAACTTACAGAAAATCTTTCACTGACTTGTGCTGATCAGAAAGTTCAGCTAGAGCAAGTAAATCAAAATTTGAACTTGATTTTAGAACAACTAAGCATTGCAAAACATCAAAAGTTTGGTCGCTCTTCAAAAAAGATGGTTTACGATGGTCAATTGGAAATGTGCTTCAACGAAGCTGAAGTTACTATTGTTAACAAGTTTGTTGTAGGACCTTATATGGAAGAAGTCTGCCAAAAACCCTATAAACGTAAGAAAGCGAAAGGCAAACGCGATGAAGATTTAAAGGAACTTCCTGTTATAGTCATCAACCATGAATTATCTGAAAAAGAGCTTAAGGAACGTCTAGGAGATAAATGGAGACGTCTTCCTGATGAAGTTTATAAAAGGCTTGCCTTTCGCCCTGCGAAATTTGAAGTTGAGGAACACCATGTGGCAGTTTATGCAGGAAGTGATAATCAAACTATTATTCGCGGTAAGCGACCAGCCGATTTGCTATTTAATAGTATTGTTACGCCTTCACTGGAGGCTGCTATTATGAACAGCAAATATGTCAATGCTATTCCTTTATATCGCTTGGAACAGGAATTTTTAAGAAATGATGTAGTTCTTAGCAGACAAGTTATAGCAAATTGGACAATCCAGTGTGGAGAGAGATATTTCCCTTCTTTACGATAGGCTTCATAAAGAGATATACAATAGTCGGGTGCCACAGGCTGATGAAATGCCAGTTTGCGTAAGCAAAGATGGCCGGCCAGCCGGCGCCAAAAGCTATATGTGGATCTACCGAACGGGGAAAATGCATAATGCGGCGCCTATTGTTCTGTATGAATATCAGAAGATACGTAATTCCAGTCATCCGCGTGAATTCTTGAAAAATTACTCTGGCACAGTTGTTACGGATGGATATCAGGTTTATCATAGTTTGGAGGAAGAACGTGAAGACCTGAGAATTGCAGTATGCTGGAGCCATGCAAGGCGCCGTTTTGCAAATGTTGTAAAGGCTCTTGGAAAAGAAAAGGCCAAAGGAACACTTGCAAATGACGCATTGAAACAGATTGCCGCTATTTATAAAGTAGAAGGCTTATTAAGTGAGATCTCATCAGAGGAACGTCAAAAGCAAAGACAATTGACTGTAAAAACGTTGGTAGAGGCTTTCTTCGCATGGGTAAAACAACACCAGAATGCTGTTCTTCCAAAATCAGAAACCGGAAAAGGTTTCACCTACTGCCTTAATCAAGAAAAATATCTGAAAGTATTTCAGAGGATGGAAATGTTCCGGCTGACAATAATGCTGACGAAGGAAGTATTCGTGGCTTCTGCATCGGAAGACGTAACTGGCATATTATTGATACAATTGATGGAGCTAAGGCCAGTGCTATTATTTATAGTATTGCAGAAACAGCAAAAGCAAATAATTTAAAACCTTATAATTATTTTGAATTTCTTCTTACAGAAATCCCAAAGCATATGGAAGATACCAATCTTGATTTTCTTGATGACCTTCTTCCATGGTCCCAAAAGCTTCCAGTTGAGTGTAAAAAACAAAATCTATAGATTTCTCTGCGCCATAAATGGCGGCTTTATTTATCTAAGTACGCATGATTTACCGTGTATGTTTGTAACAATAAAAAAAAGCTATTGACAAAAATAATTTAAAGAGTTAATATTAATTCGTACTCGAACGAATTAGGTGGTAAAATGAAAAGTAGGTGTATATTAAGCAAGATAAATGAAATTAGCTCTATTTCAAACAAGTTTATTGCAAAAAAATAAAAGAAGAAGGATTGCCAATATTGCAAAATCATATTCCGTTATTTCATATACTTCCTAAAGATGGAAGTACCTTAATTTTAAATGAAATATAAAATATAAGGAAAATATCTAAATCTTCCTTATTTGATATTATAAATAAATATGAAAACCAAGGTTTAATAAAAAAATGTAGATGCTCAGAAGATAAAAGAAGTGTATATATAAGTCTCAAACCAGAAGCTTTATATATAGTACAGAAACTTATGAGTATAGATGCTAAATTTTTAGGTTTAATGCTAAATGATTTTGATGATAATGAAAAACAAATCTTTGAAGAAAATATTAATAAAGTTTTGAGGAATACTGAGAAAATGCTTTAAGAGAATTTTCTCAAAGAAATTTATTTCGTTCGTGTACGGAATAAATTTAAATTATGATATGAAGAGGAAAAAGCTTATGTTTAAGTCTATAAGAAAAAAATTGATTTTTAACTTTGTTGCCATGGCGGCAATTATTTTAATAATTAATACTACTTTTTCAACTTATCAAATGGTAACTGGATTGGAAAATCAAATGAAATATGATGGTAGTAATCTAGCCAATATTATAAAAATAAGTATAGAAAATACAGGAATTGATAATATCAGTAAAGTACAATCTATAATTGATGAAACTTATGAAAATTCAGAGGGAAATTTGTTTTATATAGGTGTAATTTCACCTGATAGAACACTGGTAGCAGGGACATCAAAGGATTCAATTGGGCAAAAAATAGATTCAAAAGAATTAGAAAATGTTTTTAGAGGAAAGACTGAAGCCTTTATGAATGAATGGAAAAACACTCCTGCATATAATGTAACAGTGCCTATAAAACAAGGAGAAAAGGTTGTTTTGAGTGTTTCTGTAGGTATTTCTGTGAATAATATGGAGAGTACAATAACAAGTGGTATTGCAAAAGCTATTATTTCTAGTATTATCATTTTAATTCTAGTTACTATTGCTGGAACAATAATAGGAAAAAAAATAGCTGAACCTATAGAAAGCATAGAATTTACTGTTGGCGAAATAGGGAAAGGAAATTTAACAGCAGAATATACAGTTAGAGGTAAAGATGAAATTGGAAGACTAGCTTATACAAGTAATGAAACTACCAAAAGTCTTAGAGCACTTATAAAGAAAATTAAATCTATTTCCTTAAGTTTGAATAATCTGTCAAATAACATTTCTAACGGTGGTGAAGAAGTTGCATCAGCCAGTGAAGAAATTGTAGCAGCTGTTACAAGTGTATCTGAACAGGGAATAAAGCAAACTGAAGATTTATCAGATGCACTTGAAATTTTGGAAAATTTTTCATCAGACTTAAACAATGTAAGTGGCAAATTACTTAAACTAGCTGAAAATGGGGAAGAAATAAAAAATGACTCAACTAAAGGAGCAGAAAATATAACCAGTTTATCAGATACTATAGAAGATATGCAAAAATCTTTTCACATTGTAAGAAATAAAGTGGAAAATTTAAATGAATCTATATCAAAAATTAATTCCATAGTGGATGTTATAAATAGTGTAGCAAAGCAAACAAATCTTTTAGCATTAAATGCATCTATAGAAGCAGCAAGAGCTGGAGAATCAGGAAAGGGTTTTTCAGTAGTAGCAGAAGAAATAAAAAAACTAGCAGAAGAAGTTTTAACTTCTGCTAAAAATATAACAGGTTTAGTGAATAAGATTATGGAAGAAACGAAGGATGTTTCAGAAACTACTGATTCTGCAGTTAATATAGTAGAGGAAAGCAAAGAAAATATAGAAGAATCAGTAAGTGCTTTTAGGGAAGTTATTAATAAAGTAAATATCATTCCAGTGAAAATAAATGAAGTTAATGAAGTGCTTCAAAAAACTATGGAAGGTAAAGAAAAAATTTTGTCTACAGTAGAGAGTATAGCCTCTAATTCAGAGGAAACAGCATCACTTTCAGAAGAAGTCACAGCATCTGCAGAAGAACAAGCAGCTATAACTAACGGAATGGCAATTACAGCTAAAAAGTTACTTAATATGGCAAAAGCTTTAGAAAAGAGCACTTCAAATTTTGAAGTATAATTTTTTTGAAAGAATATTAAAATTTATTTCACAATTAATAAATACTACATATTCTTTTGTTGCTTATAGATTAATATATTAAAATATTAGGAGGAATAGAAATGAAAATAGAAATATGGTCCGACTTTGTATGTCCATTTTGTTATATAGGAAAAAGAAGATTAGAAATTGCTTTAAATAAATTTGAATATAAAGATGAGGTTAAATTAGTTTTTAAAAGTTTTGAGCTTGACCCATCGTCTAAAAAGAAATTTGATAAAAATATTCATGAAATAATAGCAAAAAAATATGGAATATCAGTAGAACAAGCCAAAGCATCAAATAATCAAATAATAGAACAAGCAAAAGCTGTTGATCTTAACTATGATTTTGATGATTTAATCCCAACAAATACTTTTGATGCTCATAGATTATCACATTATGCAAAAACTGAAGGTAAGATGAATGAATTATCAGAAAGACTTTTAAAGGCTTATTTTGTAGATTCTTTAAATATATCAGATTACAAAGTATTAGCTAATCTTGCAGGTGAAGTAGGCCTTAATAGTGATGAAGCTTTAAAGATTTTAGAATCAGGCCAATATGGAGCAGAGGTAAGAAAAGATGAAGAAAGTGCCTCAAAACTAAGAATTAATGGAGTTCCTTATTTTGTGTTTAATAATAAATATTCAGTATCTGGAGCACAACCATCTGAATTATTTTTAGAGATGCTTGAGAAGATAAAAAAGGAAGAACTTTCAGAAGCAGCAACAGAATTTTTATCAGAAAATAAAAGTGAAGACAATGAAGATTCTAATGCTGGCAACTGTTCAGATGGTAAATGTAAAATTTGAGAATGATCAGAAATATGTAAGTAATTTTTTAAGGAGGTAAGAATGGCGAATACATTTAATAAACCAATAAATGAAATAATAAAGAAGAGACATTCCGTAAGAAATTATGAAAATACAGGAATATCAAATGATGTAAAAGAGAAACTTCAAGCTTATTTAGATGAAATTAATAATTCAGAAGGTCCTTTTGGTGGAAAGGTTAAAATACAATTAATTCAAAAAGAGGATACAGATAAAGCAATAAAATTGGGTACTTATGGAGTAATAAAAGGTGCAAATTATTATTTAGCTGTAGCTTATAAAAAAAGTAATTATGATCTTGAAGATTTGGGATTCTTATTTGAAAAAGTGATATTGAATTGTACATCTTTAGGTTTGGGAACTGTTTGGTTAGGTGGAACCTTTAACAAAGGTAATTTTGCAAGAGTAATGCAATTAAAAGAAGATGAAATGCTCCCAATAGTTTCGCCGGTAGGAATTGAGGGCGAAAAAAAATCCATTTTAGCAAGAATGTTTGGAAGTAATACCTTTAGAAGAAAAGATTTTGCCCAAATATTTTTTAATGAGAATTTTGATACTTCACTAACACCTGAAGAAGCTAAAGAATATAATGAGGTTTTAGAAATGGTTCGCCTTGCTCCGTCAGCCGTGAATAAACAACCTTGGAGGATACTAAAGGAAGATAATATTTATCATATCTATTCAGAAGGTAAAAGTGAAATTAGTAGAATTGATATTGGAATTTGTATATGTCATTTTTGTTTATCTGCAAAAGAAAAAGGATTAAAAGGCGAAATTAAGGTGTTAAGTGGAAAAGAGGATAATAAATACAAATATGTAGCATCGTGGATTGAATAATACGTAATAAATTAATAATTTAATTGCTGGATAAGATGACTGGATAAAAACAGTTATTTTATCCAGCATTTTTTATTAGGAACTTTTATACTATGAAAGGACATAATACATTTAATTAAAGGAAAAAGAGAGAGTAGATGTTTTAAGGAAGTTTATTATAGTATATAATATAAAATAAACTAAACAGTAAAGAACGTTATAATATGAAAGTTAAACCACTATTAAATAGGAAGCTACAATTTTCAAAAGTTGATAACTATAGTATAATAATTGTAGATAAAATTCTGATTATAAAAGATTTAGTGGATAATAAAGTTGGTGTTAATATTGGAGGAAATATGTCAGATTTCAAAGACTTTGATTTAAATAGTATAAATATCTCGACAAAATCACTAGGAGAACTAACTTCGGAACGTATAATTCAATTAATTGTGGAGAATAATTGGAGTATTGGAGATAAATTACCTAATGAATATGAGCTTGCAAATAAACTCAATGTGGGAAGAAGTACGATTAGAGAAGCTATAAAAGCTTTGGTTTCGCGAAATGTTTTAGAAATTAGACGTGGAGCTGGAACTTTTATATCTGAAAAAGGTGGAGTTGCTGACGATCCATTAGGTTTGACATTTATAAAAGATAAATTTAAGTTGGCTCTTGATTTGTTAGAGGTAAGATTTATGATAGAACCATCAATAGCATCTATAGCTGCAATAAAAGCTACAGAAGAAGAAATAAATAAAATATCTATTTTGTGTGATGAAATAGATGATTTAATTTTAAAGAATGAACTTTATTTAGAAAAAGATATAGAATTTCATACAGCTATAGCTAAAAGCAGTAAAAATTTAGTGATTGGAAATTTAATTCCTATTATTAATAGTTCTATTGCTATATTTATAGATATAACAAATCAAAAACTACGTAAGGAAACAATGGATACCCACAGGGAAATTTTAAATGCAATTAGAGAACATGATTCTAATGGGGCACGTGATGCAATGTTTTTGCATTTAGTATACAACCGCAGAAATATTAAAGCTGTTATACAAAATGAAAAAAATAATTAATTATATTATTATTGATAAATACATCCAATCTAAAAAAATAGAAGGGTGTATTTTTTTGATTATACTCAAATACGTCAGATGAATATGTACGTTTTAGAAGAGGTGATATAAAAATTATCAATTGTATGATTAAAAAATGAAAGAAATTGACAAAAATATCAGATGTGATATGATAAATACATCTGATGTGCTTTGAATGCAAGTGAATATTAATTAAGGAGAATCATAATATGATAAGTCAAGAAATAAGAAAAATTGCCCCGGAAATGGATCCGCTTCGCAGAGGAATGGGGTGGTCAACTGAGGATTTAATAAAACCACAAATAATAATAGAAAGTACATTTGGAGATAGCCACCCGGGAAGTGCCCACCTTTTCCAATTTGTAAACAAGGCAGTAGAAGGAGTTACTCGATTGGGTGGAAAGGCCGCTAGATATTTTGCAACAGATATTTGCGATGGAATGTCACAAGGTCATGATGGAATAAATTATTCGTTAGCATCTAGAGATGTATTAACATCTTTAATTGAAATTCATGCTAATGCAACTCCATTTGATGGTGGAGTATTTATTTCAAGTTGTGATAAAGCAGTTCCTTCACATCTTATGGCAATTGGAAGATTGAATATACCGTCCATTATGGTTACTGGAGGAGTAATGGAAGCTGGTCCAGACTTATTAACTTTAGAACAAATAGGTGCTTATAGTGCTATGTGTAAGCGTGGAGAAATCACGGAAGAGAAATTAACCTATTATAAGGAAAATGCATGTCCATCTTGTGGAGCTTGTTCATTTATGGGAACAGCAGCTACAATGCAGGTAATGGCAGAAGCTTTAGGACTAATGCTTCCAGGGAGTTCATTAATGCCAGCTACATGCGAAGAATTAGAAGAGGTTGCATTACGAGCAGGTAGACAAGCTATCAAATTAGTTAATATGAATCTTCGGCCAAAAGATATTGTAACATCAAAATCATTTGAAAATGCCATACTAGTTCATGCAGCAATTTCAGGGTCTACTAATTCACTATTACATTTACCAGCTATAGCTCATGAATTTGGATTATATATAGATGAAGAAACTTTTGATAGAATACATAAAGATGCACATTACTTATTAGATATACGTCCTGCAGGAAAATGGCCAGCGCAATACTTTTATTATGCTGGTGGGGTGCCTGCAATAATGGAAGAGTTAAAACATATGCTTCATTTAGACGTACTGACTGTAACAGGTAAGACTTTAGGGGAAAACTTAGAAGAACTACAAACTAATGGGTACTATGAAAAATGTAATAGCTATTTAGAAAAGATAGGCATAAAGAGAGAAGAGATTATTCGTCCATTTAATAATCCTATAGGGACCAATGGTTCAGTTTCAATATTAAAAGGAAATATAGCACCAGAGGGTGCAGTAGTAAAACATTCTGCTGTTCCAAAGGAAATGCATGAGGTTGTATTAAAAGCAAAACCATTTGATAGTGAAGAAGAAGCAATTGATGCAGTTTTAAAGAAAGTGATTCGTCCGGGGGATGCAGTGATTATAAGATATGAAGGTCCCAAAGGAAGTGGAATGCCAGAAATGTTTTACACAACAGAAGCAATTTCTTCTGACGAAGAATTATCTACAAGTATAGCATTAATAACTGATGGTAGATTTTCTGGAGCATCTAAAGGTCCTGCAATTGGACATGTGTCACCAGAAGCAGCAGTGGGTGGACCAATTGCACTAATCCAAGAATATGATTTGATTGAAATTAGTATTTCACAAAGGATTATACAAGTTGTTGGAGTAAATGGTGAAAGATGCAGTAAAGAAGAAATTGAAAAAGTATTTTTAGAACGTAAAAAGAATTGGGCACCAAGAAAGTCAAAATATAAATCTGGGATTTTAAAAATATTTTCAGATAATGCAGTATCACCAATGAAGGGCGGGTATATGAAATAAATTAAAATAATTCTAAATTTTATAATATATTTGGAGGCAGGATATGGAGTTAAAAAAGAGTAAATTTAAATTACCAGAAAACTTCTTTATTGGAGCAGCAGCATCTGCGTGGCAGACCGAGGGATGGACAGGAAAAAAAGATGGGCAATATTCTTATATGGATTTGTGGTATAAGTCTACACCACATCTTTGGCACAACGGTTATGGACCTACATTAGCTACTGATTTTTATAGAAGATATAAAGAAGATGCAAAACTTATGGGGGAAGTAGGACTACAAAAATATAGGACATCTATTGATTGGTCTAGATTTATAAAAGATTATGAAACTGCTGAAATTGATGATGAAGCTTTTAAATACTATAACAATATGATTGATGAAGTTATTAAAAATGGTGTTGAACCAATGATATGCTTAGAACATTACGAATTGCCAGCAGTATTGTTTGAAAAATATGGTGGTTGGGAATCAAAGCATGTAGTTGATCTATTCGTTAAATATGCACAAAAAGCATTTGAAGCTTTTGGACATAAGGTTAAGTATTGGTTTACTTTTAATGAACCTATAGTAGTCCAAACTAGAGTTTATTTAGATGCAATTAGATGGCCATTTGAACAAAATACAAAAACTTGGATGCAATGGAATTATAATAAAGTCCTCGCAACAGCAAAAGTAGTAGAAATTTTTAAAGCTGGTAATGTTGGAAAAGATATTGGAGCGAAGATTGGTGTTATTTTAAATCCAGAAGTAACCTATGCAAGATCATCAGCACCTCATGATATAAAAGCTGCTGAAATGTATGATCTTTTCTTTAATAAACTATATCTTGATCCGAGCATAAAAGGAGAATTTCCACAAGAACTGTTTAAAGTTCTTAAAAAACATGATTGCTTATTTAATTACAATGATGAAGAATTGGCTGTTATTAAAAATAATACAGTTGACTTATTAGGATTAAATTTGTATTTTCCACATAGAGTAAAAGCTAGGACTAGTGGTTGGAATTCAGAAGTTCCTTTTCATCCATCATATTATTATGAAATGTTCGATTTGCCAGGCAAAAAAGTGAATCCACATAGGGGATGGGAGATATATCCTCAAATAATGTATGATATGGCAATGAGAATTAAAAATGAATATGGAAATATTGAATGGTTCATTGCTGAAAATGGAATGGGAGTAGAAGGTGAATCAAAATATAAAAATAAAGAAGGTGTAATACAAGATGATTATAGAATAGAGTTTATAGAGAATCATTTAGTATGGCTTTTAAAAGCTATTGAAGAAGGATGCAACTGTATAGGGTATATGTTATGGGCATTTACTGATAATGTATCTCCTCAAAATGCATTTAAAAATAGATATGGATTAGTTGAAATAAACTTAGAAGATAATAGAAATAGGATTATTAAAAAGTCTGGTCGTTGGTTTGAAAAATTATCTAATGATAGATACTTCGAAGCAAAAAATACAGAAATAGTTTATAAGTAAATAATATTTACTTATATGAAGACTTGAAGTAAAATATACAAAAATAATTTAATTAATAATTTTAACTGTATTGACAAATTTATAAGAGCATAGTAGGATAAATATAAGATATTGGTCATATGACTGACGGAAGTGGATTAACCACATGAAGTATGACTAAAAAAGCCGACCGTCTGGGCAAAAAGCCTAGACAGTCGGCTTTTTTTAGTTGTTAAAATGAGGAACTTTTAGATAAAATGAGAACAAATGTTAAATGATAAAAGATATCATTGACAAGCATGAATTTAAAGTATAGAATAAAAGTATGAATTAATTGATAAAAAAATAACAATTAGTTTATTGTATAGTATAAAGGAGGATAACAAATGTTTAAACAATGGGAAGGTTTCAAAGAAGGGACTTGGCAAGAGGGTATCGACGTAAGAAACTTTATACAAAAAAATTATAAATTATATGAAGGTGACTCAAACTTTTTAGAAGGTAAATCTGAAAAGACAGATAAAGTATGGAAGAAAGCATATGAATTAATAGTTGAAGAAGTTAAAAAAGGAATAATTGATGTAGCCACTGATATTGTATCTGGAATTGATAATTATGAGGCTGGATATATAGACAAAGAAAATGAAGTTATAGTTGGTCTTCAAACAGATGCGCCACTTAAGAGAATTGTAAATCCTTTTGGTGGCATGAGAATGGTTCAAAGTTCTTTGGAAGAATATGGATATAAATTAGATGAAAATATCGAAAAATATTTTTCTAAGTATAGAAAAACTCATAATGAAGGTGTATTTGATGCTTATACAAAAGAAATCAGAGCTGCTAGAAGTGCAGGGCTTTTAACAGGTCTTCCAGATGCTTATGGTAGAGGAAGAATAATAGGTGACTATAGAAGAGTTGCACTTTATGGTATAGATTATTTAATTGAAGAAAAGAAAAAGGATCTTGATAATTTAAATGGTGATATGCTTGATGAGTTGGTAAGAAAAAGAGAAGAAGTATCTATGCAGATTAGAGCTTTAAGCGAAGTTAAATCAATGGCATCAAAGTATGGTGTTGATATATCTAAACCGGCAGCAGATGCAAGAGAAGCAACACAACATTTGTATTTTGCCTACTTAGCAGGTATTAAAGAAAACAATGGAGCCGCAACTTCATTTGGAAGAACTTCTACTTTCTTAGATATATATATTGAAAGAGATTTAGAAGCTGGCTTAATAAATGAAAAAGAAGCTCAAGAATTAGTTGATCAGCTTATAATAAAATTAAGATTGGTTAGGCACTTAAGAACTCCAGAATATAATGAATTATTTGGTGGAGATCCAACTTGGGTAACTGAATCAATTGGAGGTGTTGGTATCAATGGTAAACCTCTTGTAACTAAGAATTCATTCAGATATCTTCATACTTTAATAAATTTAGGAACATCAGCAGAACCTAACTTAACAGTTTTATGGTCAGATAAATTACCAGAAAGCTTTAAAAAGTATTGTGCAGAAATTTCAATAAAGACAGATGCTATTCAATATGAAAGTGATGAAGTTATGAGACCAATTTATGGTGATGATTATGCAATAGCTTGTTGTGTATCTGCAATGAAGGTTGGTAAACAAATGCAGTTCTTTGGAGCGAGAGCTAATATAGCCAAATCACTTTTATATGCTATAAATGGTGGAGTAGATGAATTAAAGGGTATAAAAGTAGTTCCAGGAATTTCAAAGCTTACAGATGAAGAAGTTCTTGACTTTAAAAAAGTTAAAGCAAATTATGACAAGGTATTAGAATATGTGGCTAAAGTTTATGTAGATACAATGAATATTATTCACTGCATGCATGATAAATATGCTTATGAAGCTAGCCAAATGGCACTTCATGATACTGAAGTAGAAAGATTAATGGCCTTTGGTATTGCAGGACTTTCAGTTGCTATAGACTCATTATCAGCTATTAAATATGCTAAAGTTAAGCCAATCAGAAATGAAGATGGAATAGCTGTAGATTTTGATGTAGAAGGAGATTTCCCTAAATACGGAAATGATGATGATAGAGCAGATGATTTAGGCGTAGCATTAGTTACTAAGTTCTCAAATGAACTTAAAAAGCATCCATTATATAGAGATGCCAAACATACATTATCAGCACTTACAATTACATCTAATGTTATGTATGGCAAAAAGACAGGTACAACTCCAGATGGAAGAAAGAAGGGGGAACCATTAGCACCAGGGGCTAATCCAATGCATGGAAGAGATGTAAATGGAGCCTTAGCATCACTTAATTCAGTAGCCAAGATACCATATAATGGAATATGTCAAGATGGTGTTTCTAACACATTCTCAATTGTTCCAGATGCACTTGGAAAGGATGAAAACCAAAAAATAGGTAACTTAGTTTCAATTTTAGATGGATATTTTGTTCAAGGAGCTCATCACTTAAATGTTAATGTTCTTAACAGACAAACATTGATTGATGCTATGGAAAATCCAGATAAATATCCAACATTAACAATTAGAGTTTCTGGATATGCAGTTAACTTCAGCAGATTATCAAAAGAGCAACAATTAGAAGTTATAAGCAGAACATTCCATGAAAGCATTTAGTGAATAAATTGGATTAGGATAATATAAATATAGATGGAACCTTGGATGAACAGTAAAATTTATTTAGTGAATCTAAGGTTCCGTTTATTTATACTATAAATTTGTGTATAAAATGTGGTAGTATAAGAATTAGAGAATTTAATAAAAATAATTTTATTAAATTAATGTATTTGGTACAAATAAGAAATAAAATCATCATTGTTAACTTTGAACTGTTAATTGAATTAAAGGAGTTGATATTATGGTAAAAGGCAGAGTACATTCAATAGAATCCATGGGACTTGTAGATGGACCAGGAATAAGAGTGGTAGTATTTCTTCAAGGTTGTGCGCTAAGATGTAAATTTTGCCATAATCCAGATACATGGTGTACTGATGGTGGCGAAGAGTATACTCCAGAAGAGTTAGTTAAAAAAATAGAAAGATTTAAAACCTATTTTGCAAGTAGTGGTGGAGGAGTTACATTTTCTGGTGGAGATCCTTTAAGGCAACCGGAATTTCTTCTTGAAGCATTAAAATTATGTAAAAATAAAGGCATACACACTTGTCTTGATACTTCAGGATATGGCTTTGGAGATTACGATGAAATATTAAAATACACGGATTTAGTATTATTTGATGCAAAACATTTTACTAAAGAAGGATATAAAAATATTACAGGTGTAGAAATCGATGAATCTTTAAGGTTTTTAGAAACGATGAAGAAAAATAAAGTTAAGATGTGGATAAGACATGTAGTAGTGCCTGGATTAACAGATGGAGAGGAACATCTAAAAAAACTTAAAGAATTTACAGATACAATTCCAAATATTGAAAAGGTAGAATTGCTTCCATATCATGTTTTAGGAGCAAATAAATATAAGGTTTTAGGAATTAAGTATCCATTGGAAGGGGTAGAACCTATGAATAAGGAACTCACTAAAAAGTATCAAGAAGAATTATTTAAAAAATTAGATAGTTAAATTTATTTATATTTTAAATATGAGAAACTAAGAAGACTATAGGAAAAAATCTTATAGTCTCTTTAGGCTACTATTACTAATGTAATATAATCAATCTTCAACTGAAAAATTATCCTTGTTAAAAGAGCATATAGGACAAACCCAATGATCTGGTAAATCATTAAAATCTATACCAGGAGTAATGCCTCCATCAGCATCTCCAATTTCAGGATCATAAATATATCCACAAACTTCACAAATGTATTTTTTCATTTTACCACCCCATTTACAATATATGAAAGAAAAAAGCTATATTATAGTTTTATAAAAGTTAAAAGAAATATGAATTAGTAAAATTTTTAATTATAGTATATTATATGATTAAGTTATGATGGTGGTAACCATAGATAAATATTTATTTTTTAGAATTAAGAATATTTGTGAAATAACCTTTAGGGAAATAACCTTTCTTTAACCCTTCTATAACAGTTAAATAAGTTGCAGCTGTATCAAATCTTGCATCATGATAATTTCCACTTCCTTCAAATAATTTTTCGGATGTTTCAGCAATTTTTTCAGTCGATATATTAAGCCAATCTATTACTTCAGATAATTTAGGGTTTTTGATTTCTCCATTAGCTTTTTTGATTTTGCATATGTCTCTGTAGTATGCCATAGTACAAAAAACATTTTTAGGATTAAAATCTTCATCTAAAGATATTAACTCATGTTTTAAAAATCTAACATCAAAATTAACATTATGCCCTATCAAAAAATCAGAGCTAACAAAGTCATCATAAAAATCAGGTACTAAGTCTTCAAAATATTGTCCGTTAGATAAATCATAAAGTTTTTCTAAAGAAAAACCATGAATTTCTTCTGCAGAAGGGTCCATTTCATCAACTGTAAAGAAGAAATTCTTCCCAGTTGTTACCTGAGGTTTTACACTAGCATCAACAGTTATATAACTTAATTGACATATGCTGCCAGGTTTTATGCTAGTAGTTTCTGTATCAAAAAATAATAATTTCATTAAAGTGTACCTCCATTTGTATATGGGCAATATAAAGATAAAAGCCCAGCTTATAATTTCACCAAATATCACTAATATGTAGCTAAATTTAATTATATAGTATTTATAGAAAAATTCAAATTACTTATTAAAAATAATAATGATTATTAATTAATAATATTTACATAAAAGAAAAAATAGGTTATAATAAAGTATGATAAAAATTTAACAATGGATAAAAATTAAATATTTGGAAAGAATAAAAGTAATTTAAACTATAGGAGGAAGATAGAATGGTAGAAAGAAAACGTAAAATATCTGTAATAGGTGCAGGTTTTGTAGGAGCAACAACTGCATATGCTCTAATGAATAGTAGTGTGGCTACAGAAATATGTTTATTTGATATAAATATGGAGAAAGCAATGGGAGAAGTTATGGATTTAGTTCATGGCACATCTTTTGTAAAACCAGTTAGCATATATGCAGGCAATATTGAAGAAACTAAAGATTCAGATATAGTTATAATTACAGCAGGAGCAGCTCAAAAAGAAGGGGAAACTAGATTAGATTTAATTGAAAAAAATTATAAAATATTTAAAGGCTTTGTACCACAAATTGCAGCAGCAAGTCCAAATGCAATTTTGTTAGTTGTATCAAATCCATGCGATATTTTAGCATATATCACATATAAATTATCAGGATTCCCTAAGGAAAGAGTTATTGCTTCGGGAACTGTATTGGATACATCAAGACTAAAATATGTAATTGGTAAATATTTAAATGTAAATAATAATAATATTCATGCATATGTTTTAGGTGAACATGGTGATAGTGAAGTTGTAAGCTGGAGTACAGCAAGTATAGCAGGAGAGAGTTTTGAGGAATATGCTAAGAAATTTAATTTAGAATGGGATAATGAAGTTAAGGCAGTAATAGAAAGTGATGTTAAAAATGCTGCTTATGAAATAATAAGCAGAAAAAATGCAACTTATTTTGCAGTAGCATTAGCAGTAAATAGAATAGTAGAAGCTATATTAAGAGATGAAAATACTATTTTGACTATATCTTGCTTAATGGAAGGTCAATATGGAATTGATGATGTTTATTTAGCAGTACCAACAATTATTAATAGTACAGGCGTTGTAAGAATTGTAAATCCAGAATTGAAGAATGAAGAAGAATTAAGAAGATTACAAGAATCAGCAAGTGTATTAAAGGAGCATATTCAAAAAGTGATAAATGAGTAAGTAATTTTGTAAAGAAAATGAGTTACTTTTCTATAAAATATAATAAAAGGTGTTGGTTAAAGGATCAAAAATTACTTTTACACAACACCTTCTTATTATAAAGATAGCTATCAACCATAAAATGAATGGTGTCATAACAATAAATGAAATTCAGAAAATAAATTTAGTTATTAACTCCATTAAAGCTTATTTCACCAGTAAGTACTGCTTTTTCATTTCCTGTGTGATCTTTTATAATAAGATCGCCAGCATCAGATAAGGAAACGCAAGTAACGATTTCCTCATTATTATATGTAATTAATTTAGCTTTCTTTCCAAAAATGTTAGAGTGAGCTCTGCAAATTGAAATTGTTTCAGATAAATCTAGAGTAGTTAAAAATTTATTGTATAAAATCTCAAAATGATTTAAAAATGTAGCAAGTATTTTATTTCTATTAAATTGTTTATTAAATTGAATTTTTAATGAAGTTGCAGTAGATTTTATACTTTCATCAAAATCCATTTCATTAATATTAACATTTATACCTATACCTAAAATTAGATAATGTACTTGATCCATATCACATTTCATTTCAGCTAATATTCCACAAAGCTTTTTATCATTTATAAGTATGTCGTTAGGCCATTTTATAGTTGAGTTAATATTAAGATCATTTAAAGTTTTATAAATTGAAGCAGCTGCAATTTGAGTGATTTTTGGTGCTTCAGTTGGAGGAAGATTTGGTCTTAAAACTAAAGAAAACCAAAGCCCACCATTTGGAGAAACCCATTTTCTACTAAAACGTCCATTTCCTAGAGTTTGTTTTTCAGCAATTATTAAACTGCCATTTTCAATATCTCTTTGTGCAAGTTCTTTTCCTTTAATATTTGTAGAATTTATATTATCAAAATAAATTATATTTCTTCCTAATATAGATGTTTTCATTAAGGATAAGAGTTCACTTTTATTTATTAAATCAGGAGAAGAGATTAATTTATAACCTTTATTTGAAATCCCATCTATTAAGTAACCTTTTGATTTTAAGTTTTTTATATGCTTCCATATAGCAGCTCTTGAAACCTTTAAGCTTGAACTTAAAGTTTCTCCAGAAATATAATCTTTAGAATTTTTTAATTCAATTAATATTTTATCTTCCATAAATGTATCCCTCCTAATATGCATTATATCATAACTAAGGAAGTCAAAAAAGAAAATTGAAGTATATGCCATAAACTACTGATATATAAGATAATTATCTCATATTTGACAAAATAAGATAAAAAAATATATATAAATGCTTAATTATGTCAAAAGTAAATTAGTCCTAGCGTTTTAAAACGAAATAATATATAATAAAGTTTGGTATAACCAAAACACAAGTCTATTTAAGACATTCCGGAGAGGATAATGAAATGAAAATAAATAAAAATAGTAAAAATATGAATCAAAAGAATAGAACAAAAGTAAAAAAAGTGAAGAAAAAATCAAGGAAATTTTCAGCTAAAACAATAGTAGCATTTTTAGCATTTGAACTTCTCTTCACAGCATGTACATTTCCATTTATACTTTTATATGGACCATTTGAAACGGCAAAAAGTACATATGTTGGAGCAGCAATGACTTCAGCAAGTCATCAATATTTGGCTAAATGGTTTTTATCAGATGAAAGAATAGCGAAAATTCAAGGTCAAAACGCTGTTGAAACAACTAGCGAAACAACAGATACATCACAAATTGATATTCCAAAGATTAAAGATGATACTATAGAAATCAATCAACTTGATGGGAATTCTAAATATAATGGCTATTGGATGGTAATAAAAGACCCAACGAGAGTTAAGATTGGTTACACTTCTAAGTTAAAAGTTGAAGGTGAAATTACATCTCAAATTGCAGAGAAAAATGGTGCAATTGCAGCAATTAACGGTGGTGGATTCGTAGATCAGTCATCTTCAGCTGAATGGACTGGGAATGGAGGATTACCAACAGGGGTTATTATGAATGAAGGAAAAGTTGTATATGATGATTTAGGCGGAGGAAAAACAACTTCTCTTGGAATAACCAAAAATGGTACTATGCTTGTAGGAAATTTTTCAGTAGCAGAACTTAAAGAAAAGGGTGTTCAAGAAGCTGTAAGCTTTTATCCAGCATTGATTATTAATGGGAAAATGACACAAATAAGTGGAGATGGTGGATTTGGAATAGCTCCTAAAACTGCAATAGGTCAAAGAAAAGATGGAGCGATAATTTTCTTGGTTATAGATGGTAGAGAACTAGGAAGTTTAGGTGCAACAGTAAAAGAAGTACAAGAAATTATGTCTAAATTAGGTTGCCTTAATGCAATGAATTTAGATGGTGGTAAATCAACCACTATGTATTATGATGGAGAAATTATAAATAAGCCATCAAATAGTATGGGAGAAAGAACTATTGCAACAGCAATTATTGTTAAATAAACAGAAGGTGAGGTTTGGTTATGAAAGTGTTTAAAAAGATAATTGCATGGGCAATGTTATCTATAATACTGCAAATTGGTGGGTTATATTTCTTAAATAACATTGTATTTAAGCATACATCAGAATTTGCAAGTAAACCAATAGAGGTTAAAAAAGATACTACGAAGGATATTAAGGCAAATATTTCAAGTACAGCAAAAGATGTCAGTATATCATATAATGGTAAATACTTAATTTACAAGGAAAATGATAGTTTATTTTTGCAAGATTCTAAAACTGGAACAAGTAATCAGGTTAAAACAGAAAATGATGGAACTATTCTTTATTATGATTGGCTTCAAGATAGAGAGATATTAGTAATAGCAGAAAAGGTTAAAAAGGATGGCAAAAATAAAATTCAAATAATAACATATAATGCAAAAAATTCTACAGAAACTATTGTTAAAGAAATTTGTTCATATCAAGAAAATATGACAGTTAAAAAAATAAGTGCATCAATATTTACAGGAGTATATTATATAGATATAGACAAAGGTGGATCAAAAAATATAGTTTATAGAATAGACAGAAATAATGATATGAAAGAAGTAACTCTAAAGACCTTAATTTTAGGTAATATGCAGGTTATTCCACATGCAGATAGATTAATATATGAAGATAAGATAAATGGCAAGTTCTATGTTACTAACCCTAGTAAGCAGCTTGGATTTAACTCTAATAAGAAATTAACGCTTCTTGGAATTGATAAAAATGACGTTTTATATATGGGTGAACTTAATGGAGATAAAATAACAAGTGTAACTTATGGTAAGGTAGAGGAAGATACGTCAACATGGAAGAAGATAACTCTTGATTCAGTTGTAAATAATGATGATTTATACTTTAGTAATGAAAGTGAAATATTAATCAATGATAATCTTAAAGGTAGTGTAAAAAACTTAACTACAGGTAAAGAACTGGCATATGAAGGTAAGCTAGTTCAAATAAAAGAAGATTTTATTGCAGTAAAGGATACAGAAGGAAAATTAAGTTATAAGAGCTTAAAAGAAAAATAAAAGTTAATAAAGAGTATTCAATCTTTAAATTTGGTTGAATACTCTTTATTTATATAAAACTCTGTATGAGTATATAGGAAATATGTTATAATACAAGACATATACATAACAAAGAGGAGGATAATATGGATTCATTACGAGATACAATACTTAATATAATATTAATAATTCCAGGAATGCTTCTTGCATTCACATTTCATGAATATGCACATGCATATGTAGCTGATAAGCTTGGAGATAAAACACCGAGATTTCAAGGAAGATTGACTTTAAATCCAATTTCACATATTGATCCTATAGGCTTTATAGCAGTATTAATATTTAGGTTTGGATGGGCAAAGCCAGTACAAACTAATCCATCTGCATATAAAAACTATTATAAAGATGATTTAAAGGTAAGTTTGGCAGGACCAATTGCAAATTTTCTGGTTGCTATAGTTATGGCTGTAATATTAGGTCTTTTTGCTAGATTTGGATATAGGATTTTGCCAGAGTCGCTAGCAGGGGTACTATTTTCAATGATACAGTTAGCTGTTATTGTAAATGTAAATATAGGTTTATTTAATTTAATACCAATACCAGGACTTGATGGATTTAGTCTTTTAAGAGATTTAAAGCCAAATACTTTTCATAGATATGAAGAAAAATTCTATCAATATCAAATGTTGATAATGTTAGCACTTATATTTGTTGGTGGAAGAATAATTCAAATACCAGCTAGTTTTATATTAAAAGGGTTAATGACTCTTGCATCTCAGGTAGTTAATTTATTTTAGTGTGTTTGGAATTTAAATAAGGCGTATATCCAAAGAAAATTTGGGTATACGTTTAATATGTTTTTGCTAATATTTAAATTTATTCTATTTTAAGTTATCTATGCTATATTTCTTTAAATCTCTTTTTTACTTTAAGTGGCTGTCTAATTTCAAAACTTATATTTGTATCATAAGGTAATATTTCGTTAATTTTATTTTCTGATATTTTATCATTATGTATTAAATCTCGAACCAATTTTATATAACTCTTAGCTTCATCAATTATTTTATAATAACTAGAACCAAGAACATTCCTTAATGTAAATTTAACTGAATTAGCTCAAATATAAACGTAAAAATTATAACTTGTTTAAGTAATAAATTTAATGGATATGACGAAAATAAGTTGACAAAATTTCATATAATTTGTATAATTTATTATCATTAATATTGAAAATTCTAAGAAGAGGAAAAGTATTTTAATTGATTCCTTAAGCGAGCGGGGAAATGGTGTAAGCCTTGTGGATAAATTATAATGAAAAGAGCCTTGGAGAAATCACCTGAAATTAAGAAGAAGTAATAGTCAATATCTATATGTTGAATTATTTATTTTTCAGCTTTGAGTAAGGAGGATCGCAAATAAAATTGCGTTAAAAGTTAAGGGGTATTTTATTTACATAAAATACAATTAGAGTGGTACCGCGGATAATTCGTCTCTTTGTTAATAGGAGGGGGATTTTTTTATTTTTAATGAAATTATTTTTTACAATAAGATTTAATATTAATAAAATTTTGTATACAAAATAAGAGGAGGATATTTATGAATTATAAAAATAAAGTTGCAGAACTTATAAAAGCGCATGTGGAATTGGATATTCAAGTTATAGAAAATTTAATTGAAATACCACCAAAGCCAGAAATGGGTGATTATGCATTTCCATGTTTTCAATTATCAAAGGTTATGAGAAAAGCACCAAATATGATAGCAGAAGAATTAAAAAGTAATATGTCTAGAGAGGGATTTGAAAGAATTGAAAATCTTGGACCATATGTTAATTTTTTTGTGGATAAGGGTGTATTTACAGAAAATACAATCAATAAGGTTTTAGAAGCTGGAAATAACTATGGAGCATCAAATGTTGGCAAAGGGAAAACAGTTTGTGTTGAATATTCTTCACCTAATATAGCAAAGCCTTTTCATGTTGGACATTTATTTACTACAGCTATAGGAAATGCCTTATATAAAATGTTTCAAAAAGAAGGCTATAATACTGTTGGTTTGAATCATTTAGGAGATTGGGGAACTCAATTTGGCAAACTTATATCAGCATATGATAGATGGGTAGATGAAGAATCCCTAGAAAAAGCTCCTATTGATGAATTACTTAGAATATATGTTAAATTTCATGAGGAAGCAGAAAAAGATCCTAGCTTAGAAGATGAAGCAAGAGCTAACTTTAAAGCGTTAGAAACTGGTGATGAAAAGGCTACAGCTTTATGGACTAGATTTAGAGAATTAAGCTTAAAGGAATTTGAAAGAGTTTATAATATTTTAGGTGTTAAATTTGATTCTTTAGCTGGTGAAGCATTTTATAATGATAAGATGGATGTAGTTGTTGATGAATTAAGAGAAAAAGAACTTCTTGTAGAAAGCAATGGAGCTCAAGTTGTAATGCTTGAAGATTATAATATGCCTCCATGTATAGTACTTAAGGCTGATGGTGCATCTATATATGCAACAAGAGATTTAGCAGCGGCAATGTATAGAAAGAAAACTTATGATTTTCATAAATGTATTTATGTAGTTGGAACTCCACAAGCTTTACATTTTAAGCAAGTATTTAAGGTGTTAGAACTTGCCGGGCATGAATGGTCAAAGGATTGTGTTCATGTAGGTTTTGGATTAGTTAAATTTGCAGATAGAAAGCTTTCAACTAGAAATGGTTCAATTGTTTTACTTGATGATTTACTTCGTGAAGCAGTTGAAAAAACTATGGAAGTTATAAATGAGAAGAATCCAGAACTTGAAAACAAGGAAGAAGTTGCAAAGAAGATTGGTGTTGGAGCTGTAGTATTCACTTATCTTAAAAATTCAAGAGAAAAAGATATTGTCTTTGATTGGAAAGAAATTTTATCATTTGATGGGGAAACAGGTCCGTATGTACAATATTCATATGCTAGAGGAAATAGTATATTAAATAAAGGAAAAGACTGTACAGGAACCGCCGAGTATAGTAAATTATCTTCAAAGGAAGAATTTGAATTAGTTAAGAGTATAGCTAATTTTAATAATACAATAACATTAGCATTAGATAAATTAGAGCCATCAATATTAACAAGATATGTAATTGAAGTAGCAAAAGGCTTTAATAAATTCTATAATGCACATTCAGTATTAAATTTAGAAGATGAAGATTTAAAAGCCACTAGATTAAATTTGGTAAAAGCAAGCTTACAAGTAATTAAAAATGGCTTAGAATTACTTGGGATAGATGTAGTAGAAAAAATGTAAAAATTCTATTAGAGTAGTATAGGATAAATAGAAATAGAGGAAAACTCTCTAGAGAGTGCAACCTCTATTTTTTATTTACAGGAAATTATTCTAAAAAATAAAATCAAGGAAAACAACTAGTGTTCAATCTTAATTCTCAAATATTTAGTAATACATTGAATCATAGTTTACTTAATTTCGTATGTCTTTTAAGTACGAGATAATTTTATAATATAAAAAAAGAGTCAATATTAAGAAATAAATATATGATATAATTATAATCATATAATAATAAAGAGTGATGTTATTCATGTTTTAATTCATACTAACTGTCTGTATATATTCATTATCTAAATATGTTAACTTAATGTAATTAAAAGACAATATAAAGTTGAATTATTATCTGATCAATTATTTGTTCATTTAAAAATTTTTGAGAGAAGGGATTTGAAATAAATTGTTTATAAATAGAAATATTAAGTATAGAGATATATTAATCTTTGCACTGCTGGGGGTAATTGGTTATAAGTTTATAGATAATTATAGTTATTTCTTTGATATTGGTAAAAAGATTTTATCAATTATGTCTCCATTTATATATGCAATGATTTGTGCTTATATATTAAATCCAATCGTTAATTTTTTTGAAAAAAGTTTAAAAATAAAGAAAGCATTAGCTATAGCAATTACATATTCTATAATTATAGCTTTGATATTTATAGTGTTATTTTTCACTATACCAAGCATAATAGACAGCATACTAAATATAACTAAAGAAATGCCAATGTATGTAGAAGAGGTACAAAAATGGATTAATACTTTGCTTCAAAATGAAAGGTTAAAAGGTTTAATTATACAAGCAGGACTCTTAAGTAAATTTCAAGAGATATCTAGTCAAATAGGAAGTGTAACAATAGATTTGCTTCAGAATTTAGCCATGTATTTATTATCATTTACATCAAATTTACTTAATGTGATTTTAGGATTTTTAATTTCAATTTATGTTTTATCAGACAAAGAGAAATTTGTAAGGAGTACTAGAACTATTACATATATGATTCTTAGAGAAAAAAATGGAACTAGATTAATAAATTTTATTAGAACATATAATAGAATGATAGGAATTTATATTGGAATAAAAGCAATTGATTCTGCAATAATAGGAATGATAGCACTTGTTGGCTTAATAATTGTTGGAGAACCTTATGCACCATTGATTGCATTAATTGGTGGTGTAACTAATATGATTCCTTATTTCGGACCACTTATTGGTGAAATTGTTGGTGTTATAGTTGCAGTTTTTGTTTCGCCTATGAAGGCTTTAATAGTATTTATACTTTTACTTTCTATACATTTATTTGATGCATGGTATCTTGATCCTAAGCTTATAGGAAAAAAAGTAGGAGTTAGTCCTTTTGGAATTATTTTAGGTGTAACTATTGGAGGCGGTTTTTGGGGACCTGTGGGAATGCTGCTCGGATCACCTACAATGGCAACCATAAATATTTATTATGAAAAATTTTTAAAGAGGTTTAAGGAAACTAATCCTAATTTAGTTAAAAGAGAAAATCTTGGTGAATTAATCGAAGAATAAACTTTAGAAAGTGGAGTAAGAATGAGAAGGAACGAAATTGATTGGATAAGAAATATTGGTGTGTTATTATTGTTTGTATTCCATACTGCTTCAATATTTACATATTATGAGCCCTGGTATATTTGGTATTATAGTAAAAGCTGGGCTGCTACAATAATATTCATATTTTGTATTCCTTGGCATATGCCAGTATTATTCTTTTTAGCTGGAGCATCTACAAGATTTTCTTTAGACAGTAGGAGTGAAAAGAGATATGTATTGGAAAGAGTAGAAAGGCTTCTTGTACCTTTTATACTGGGGATGATGATTTTAGTTCCTCCTCAAGGATATTTTGCACGTATAAGCAGAGGAAAGTCTGTAGGGACTTATTTTGAACAATATAAATATTTTTGGACCACTATTTCCAACATACCTTATGATGGAGGACTAGGACCGGCTCATTTATGGTTTATTTTATATTTATTTATTATTTCAACAATTAGTTTATTTATTATCAGAAATTTAGAAAAAGAAAGCATGAAAAAATTTTTATTAAAGCTTAAGGATAAATTGACGGGCAAATATTCTTTGATTTTTTCTGTATTAGTGTTATTTATTGCAGATATGACTCCACTTGCGATTGCCGAAAAGAATATATTAATATTTTTAATAGTGTTTTTGATGGGATATATTGCTTATGGTGATGAAGATTACTTAAAATATATAGATAGAAAAAAGATGAAAAGTTTAATTATAACAGCAATTTTATTTGTATTATATGTGTTTTTGATTATACATCACTATAATTTAGAACAAGATGGAGAAAATAAAGGATTGAAAATTTTATTATCATTAATGAGAAATTGTGTTATGATAACAACGATTGTGGCTATTATTGGGTATGGACAAAAATATTTAACTAATGGAGGCAAATTGTTGATGTATTTAAACAAAGCTTGTTTCCCTATATATATATTACATCAACCTATAATAGTAGTTATTTCATATTACTTGCTTAAGTATTACAAATTACCTATATATGTATCCATTTTAATAATATTAGGAAGCTCATTTATCATAACTTTTGGCGTTTATGAAATATTTAAAAAAATAAAAATAACCAAGTACTTAATTGGTGGTAAGTAAAGAATTTAATAAAATTGAAATTTAAGAAAATAGGAGATAAATTTTATGGAGAATTTTTTTGAGTTAATAAGAAGCCGTCAAAGTTGCAGGAAATATTTAGATAAGCCGGTTGAAAAAGAAAAATTAATAAAGTGTATTGAAGCAGCAAGAATAGCACCATCTGCATGTAATAGTCAGCCATGGCATTTTATTGTTGTTAATAATAAAGAATTAGCAGCAAAAGTAGCTATGTATACTCAAGATAAAGTTATGAATAAGTTTGCTAGTGAATGTCAATCATTTATAATTGTTGTTGAAGAAAGTGGAAATCTTACGTCACGTGCAGGTGCTTTAATGAAACAACAGGATTATAGATCAGTTGATCTTGGGATTGCAACAGAACATTTATGCTTAGCTGCAACTCAGCAAGATTTAGGAACATGTATTTTGGGTTGGTTTAAGGAAAAGGAGCTTAAAAACCTTTTAAATATTAGTAAATTAAAAAGAATTAGATTAGTAGTAGCTATAGGATATCCAGAAAATAATGATTTAAGAAAAAAAATAAGAAAGAGTATAGATGAAATTTCAACTTTTATAGAATAGATTATTGTAAATAAAATAACATAGCCAATAAATATATGAGAACTTTGTTTTTTATTTTATTAACATACATAAGTAAAGGACGTGATAGAATGTCAGATATAGGTGCATTTTTTGATTTAGATGGAACTTTATATAGAGAAGGATTGATAACAGAAGTATTTAAAAAAATGGTCAAATATGAAATTATAGGTTCAGAAAGATGGTATAATGATGTAAGGCCATATTTTATGAAATGGGATAAAAGGCAAGGAGATTATGATAATTATCTCTTGAAGATGATTGATATATATATTGAATCTATTAAAGGTTTGAAACGACAGCAAATGGAGTATATAGCTCAAAAAGTTGTAGAACAAAAGGGAGATAGAGTATATACTTTTACAAGGGATAGAATAAAATGGCATCAAGTTAATAATCATAAATTAGTCATAATATCAGGATCACCTTCAGAGCTTGTTAGTGAAATGGCTAAGAAATATGGATTTACAGATTACATAGGCGCAAAATATATTACAGATGATGATGAAGTATATACAGGAAATGTAATTCCAATGTGGGATAGTAAAAGTAAAGCTAAGGCAATAAATGATTTTGTAAATAAATATGATATAGATTTAGATAAAAGTTATGCCTATGGAGACACAGCAGGGGATTATACAATGTTTAAAAATGTAAAACATCCATATTGCATGAATCCAACAAAAGAACTTTTGCAAAAAGTTTTAAAAGATAGAGAATTAATAAAAAAGGTTAATGTTGTAGTTGAAAGAAAGGATGTAATATATAATTTAGATATTGAAGATATACAATTCTTATAGGAAAGAGTGGTACTGTGATTATTCGTGAAAATAAAGTGAAGATAGAAGAATATAGTGATGAATTTATTATGAAGTCTGAAAATAAAGAGTATAATCCAGAAGAAATCATATTTTTTGATCTCGAACATTATGTTTATAAAAAACCAAAGTGTATTGGTGTGTTTGGGGCATGTGAATATGATAAAAAAACAAGAAATATCATAGTTACACAGTATATGATTGAAGATAGAGATGAAGCAACTAATATATTGTATCTTGCAAAAAATTATTTTATGAAAATGAAGAAAAATGGAAAAAAAGTAATAATCACATTTTCAGGTAATAATGATTTTACAGTTATTAATTATCTTTTTAAAGAGAATGGTATAAGTTATAATTTTGATGAAGAGTTTGATTCTATAGATATTCAAAAGGAATATGAAAAAGATAAGAAGGTTTCTATAGGATTAAAAAACTTAGAGAAGATTTTTGATATTATAAGAGAAGGAGAAGTTATTAGTGGGTCTAATTTGGCAAAAACCTTTCATAAAGTTATGAAGGATAAAAGTTATTTTAAGAGAATGCCAGAAGAAAAAATAGAAAAAATCCTTCTTTATAATGAACAGGATGTTATTAATTTATATTATATATATGTAAATTGGAAAAAATATATTTTTGATGAAATTATTGAAGAAATTAATTTCGAAGAAGATGATGAAAGTATACAGAATGATAATAAAGAAAGCATCTCAAAATAAATTTTAATTGTTTTGAGATGCTTTCTTTATATATGAGAAATATTGAAAATATTAAATTTTTGACGCTTAAATTTGTTGAGCCTAATTTACACAAAATATTTATCAAATTCTATTAATATAAATTTGCCGAGTAATTCTGATTAGATATTACTTCTTTGTTATATTAGAACCGTCAGAAGATAATACTATTGTCCCATCTTTATCTGTTCTGTAGATAGTTATCTTATTTTCACTTAAACGCTTAAGTGTATCATTATTTGGGTGATTATAGGTATTATCTTGCCCAACAGAAATTACACTTATTAAGGGGTGGACTTTATTAAGGAAATCCTTTGTAGTAGAAGTCGAGGAACCATGATGACCAACTTTAAGAACATTAGCGCTAATATCTTCATTGGAAGCTAATATTTCTTTTTCAACCTCCTGCTCTGCATCTCCCGTAAATAAAAAAGAAGTTTTCCCATATTCAATCTTTATAACTGGTGAGTAATTATTTAAATCTTCATATGAATCTTTAGTTGGTGAAAAGACTGTAACCTTAGTATTTTCACCTAAGTTAATAGAAGCAGTACCTCTTTTTAGAACATTTATTTTTAAGTTTTTAGATTTTAAGGATTCGATCATTTGCTCAAAGGTCTTTGTTGTTGATTGAACTTTGGGTGCATAAAAATTTAAGATTTTATAATCATCTATTACTTTAGACATATTTCCAATATGGTCTTCGTGTGGATGAGTAGAAATTACATAATCTATTTTCTCTAAGTTTAAATCGGACAAATAATTAAGAAGCTTTTTTTTATCTGACTTAGGACCAGCATCTATTAAAAGATTTTTATTATTTACTTGGATAAGAATAGAGTCACCTTGACCTACATCTATATAATGAACTATCATTTTATCAGCTTCAAGTTGATTATTTTTACTAGAAGTATTTTTTGAGAAATTACAACCTAGTGTTAAAGTTGAAGCTAATATAACAAATAAAATTATAAATAAATATTTTTTTCTAAAATAATTATTATTCATAAAATTAATATTTTCCTCCTAATTTTTCATATTAATTGTAACATTATAAACAGTTTTTTATAAATAAAATATAATACTATGTTTATGAAAATATATGAATATTAGAAGAGGAAAATACGAACAAATACATATTAAAAAAATATAATATTCATATAATTCTTTTTAAATAAATATATTAGTATAATTAGGATTAAAATAGATATGTTTATTTTTACATGGAAATAGAATTGAATTTGTAGTTCATTTTTATCTGTAATTACTTATTAAATATACAGAAAATGCAAAAAACTAAGGTTGAATATTGCAAAAAATATGATATAATTAATTTAATGCGTGGAAATTGAAGAAAAAATGCAATATTAGAACTAATAAAATTTCATGTAGGGGGTCTGAAAATGAAAAAAGAATTTTCCATTAGTAACGACAAAGTAATGATAAATTTTACTGCAAAGTACTGTAATAACTTTGAATCTATATTAGAAAGTGATGGATTTAGACGAATTTTAGAGGTCTATTTGAAAAAAGCCAAAAAGAGAAATTCCATATCATATAGATACTTAAATGAAGCTTTAGGTACAGATAGTTTACTAGATATTAGAAGAAATTTAACTATAGTAATAAAATATTTAACAGTTATGAATGCCCAAGAAGTTATAGAAGTTAGCACAGCTTATTCAAAATTGTTGGAAGATAGAGATAAGTTTATAGCATTTACAGAGGATTTATATTTATTTTGGAGAAGACTTGAAAGATACACTATAGTTCATAGATATAAAGTTCAAGAAGGTCTTGCAGCAGTTAGTTTTACAGAAGCAAATGCTAATTTTTCGACTTTAATTTTAACTTTATATAGAAAAATTGAACAGCATGTAGCAGGATTTAAACCAAAAGTTTATAGGCAAATACCAGCAGGAGGAAATGCTTGCATAATGATTCATGAAATGGAATGGGTAAGACCAAATGGCTATGAAGTATTAGAAGAAGTTCCATTTATAGATCATATTCTTTTAGAAACACCATTTATTACTTATCCAAAGAAAAACACAAGAGATGGAATGTTTACAGAGATAGATTATAACCCATTAAAATATGCTCAAATAAATAAGGAACATTGGTTTTGCTACCCAGCCAAAATAGGTGGATTACTTACATTTATTTATTTTCATCGCGATTTTATGGAGCATGGAATAAGTTTGTGCAACTTATTTGAAATGGCAAGGAGTGAAGAAACAAGAGGGAGAAAGCCAGATATAATTTATGTGTATGGAGTTAAGGATGACGGAGAAAAATTAAAGACTGTGTTTTATGATGATGCTCAAAATGATATAATGCTTGGATATGTGAGTCATTCTGAGAAAATTGATTATTTTGGATATTTAAAGAAGATGACATTAACTCTCTATAATTTGATTATGATTAAAAGAGGTTTCTTACCAATACATGGATCAATGGTAAATATTGTTCTTAAAAGTGGAGATGAAGCCAATGTTGTTATTATGGGAGACAGTGGAGCAGGTAAGTCTGAAAGCTTAGAAGCATTTAGAAGTTTAAGTGAAGATTATATTTCTGATATGACAATCATCTTTGATGATATGGGAACCTTTAAAATAGAAGATGATGTTATTAAAGGTTATGGAACTGAAATTGGTGCATTTGTTAGATTAGATGATCTAGATCAGGGATATGCATTTAAAGAAATGGATAGAAGTATATTTATGAATCCAGATAAAATTAATGCAAGATTAGTTGTACCAGTAGCTTCATATAAAGAAATATCAAAGGGACATCCAATAGATTTCTTCTTTTATGCTAACAATTATGAAGGTGTGGGAGATGGTGGGAAATATTTAAATTATTTTGCGAATTCAAATGAGGCAATCAAAGTATTTAGATCGGGAGCTAGAATGGCAAAAGGAACAACTACTGAAAAAGGGTTAGTAGAATCTTTCTTTGCCAATCCTTTTGGTCCAGCCCAAAAGCAAGATGAAACCAATATTCTTATTGATAAATACTTTAAGGTTATGTTTGAAAAAGGACAAGTTAAAATTGGTCAAATTAGAACTTGTCTAGGAGTAGAGGGACAAGAAAAAGAAGGACCAAGAAATGCAGCAATAGAATTATTTAATGAAATAAAGAAAATGAAATAAAAAGTAAATCAAAAAAGGGATTAAGGTAATTTTATAATTTACCTTAATCCCTTTTTAATTTATCTTTTAAAGATTTAAATATATGATTTAATGGGTTATATGAAAAATTGTATTTTGAATTCTTAAAGTTTAAATTAAATTTGAATTTAAACTTTAAGAATTCAAAAAATTTAATTTTATCAATAGCTTTTTCTCTTGTAGAAGTTAATAAATTACTAGGTTTTTCAAATAAGAAATTAACTGATACAAATTGAAATGAATATGATAGTTTATCATATTCCATTAATGAAATTAAAGTGAAACACAAATCAATAATAAAATAAACAATAATTATAGAAAGTAATATGTCTCCTAAGATTCCAGGGATATTCATAACTAAATTATTAAGAATAGGATGTATTATTCTTATTATAATAACTTCACCAACACCCCACATTAAAGAATATAGTAAACAAACTCTACCATGTATGTTAAATGGATCTTTGGTATAATCCCACCATTTAGTTTTAAAAGTTTTTTCTAATATAAAACCTGTAAAATATTCTAAAATTGAAGTTAATAAAACTGCTAAGAAAAATAATATAAATATATTATTCTTGTAGCTATCCAGAAATACTACAAGAGATACTGCCCCAAAGCCATAGATTGGACAAAATGGACCATACAAAAATCCTCTATTAACAAATCTACGTTCATTTTTAAAATAATATAAAACTTCAATGCACCAACCACAAAAAGAATAAATTGCAAAGAAATATATTAAATTATAATAATTAAAATTTAATATTGTACGCAAATATATACTTCCTCCTCAAATTAACTTATTCATTGTTCACAATTTTTATTATATATCAAAAAAACATGAAATAATATTAATTTAACATTAAAAATTTCTTATTATTTACAAAATAGTTTATAAAGATATATTTCTATCTATAGGTTGGGATAATGAAACAAATGTATCAGTTCGTTGGATTCCATCGATATTATTTATTTTATTAAGTAATACATCTTGTAAATCTAAAATATTAGTACAAACTATTTTAGCGAACATAGAATAGTTACCAGTAGTTAAATGTAATTCTGTAACTTCTTTTATTGTGGACATTTCATCAAATACAGCATTGAAGGAAGAAGTTTTATCAACATATATTCCAACAAAACAGCATACATCATATCCTAATTTAGGAAGATTTAATATTATTCTAGAACCTTTTATTATGCCCATATCTTCCATTTTTTTCATTCTAACATGAATAGTGCCACCACTAACATGACATATTCTTGCTATTTCTAAATAGGGAGTTCTACAATCTTTTATTAATAAATCAAGTATTTGTAAATCTAATTCATCTAAATTATTATTCACGTTTAAATTCATAATATCACCTCGTATTATTCATATAATATACTTTTTTTATTTTATCAAATATATAGGTAAAATTAAAGAGAAAACTATAAGATTGGGAAAATAAATTTTAGAATATTGATATTTTGATAATATTATAACTTTACAATGTTAAGGGCAAACTACAAAAATATTAAATAAAGTTAGAGGAATGCTTGATAATAATTTATATATAAATTATTATTAAATGTATAGACTTTTTGTAGGAGGGTATATGACCAATGAGTAGCTTTTTTATGACAATTCTTTCATTTATAGCAATGTTTGTTGTTATAATGGGAGCCTATGTATTATGTAAAAAGTATGTATTTAGTAAAGTACGTATAAATAAGTGGATACCGTTATCAATAGCAGTAGTATTATTTGCAGTCCAAATATTTTTAGGGGCTATAAATCAGTACCTTACAATTGGAATATCAATATTTGCCGTAATATTCTTTTTATGGTTTATGGATATTATACAAACAGGTGGTCCTAAAAAGAAGGAAAAGCAAATAGTAATTAAGCCAAAGGCTAAGCCGAACAGAGTAAAGAAAGATTAAGGATTAAATAGAATGTATAATTTATATGACTAGAAAGTTGTGTAATTATACATTCTATTTGTTTATATGTTTAAACTTCTGAAGATAGGAGAGCTTATGGCAATTCTACTATTATCCAAAGTAACTTTTATTATATACCAAAGTTCATTTTCAAGTGGTTCATGATTATATAAATATTTTATTTTATGCAAATTTAAATCAGATATTTTTTTTATTACTGTTCCCCCATTAGAAATAACATCAATTTCTAATATTTTATTGACTGGATCATGAGCAAAAATTGAAAATTGTAATTCATTATTATCTAAGAAAATTATATCACCCATAAAATTATCGTTTACTGTAAAGTACATAATTAAAGATCTAGACTCTGTTGAATAGGTATGCCTATTTCTAAATGCATTAACTAAAGAACTTGTTGTAAGTTCAGTGGCAATTATACATGTTAAATTTTCCGTATCACCGAAATTCAATTTATGATTGTCCTGACTATTTATAGCACCTAGCTTCCAGCCTATATCTAATAAGTAGTAATAATATTTTTCATATCTTACGTAATTATTAGGAAAGCATCCATTACCAACTTCGATAGAAGTTATTACTTTATTTAATATAGAATTATATTCTAACTGTTTTATTATTTTGTGAGGATGATTAATTGAAATGAATGCATTTGGATTATTAAGCATCCAAATAACTAACAATTGAAAATTATTTACAGTACCAGTGAAAAATCTATTAGAATTTATTATATTAATATCTCCAAATGGGTTAGTCTTACTTTCAAAACCTATTACAGCTAAAAAGTTTTCATGTTTTTTATTATAGCGTGCAGCTAAATATTGAGCTGTGTTCCATCTACTCAATTCAGAGTTTTTAAATTGTATATTTTTAGTTAGATAATTATTATGGTCTGTTAAAATTAGAAAATCAAGACCAGCATGTCTTGCATAATCAAAAGCTTCAACAGGAGTTCCACATCCAGTAGAAAAACTGCAATGAGAGTGAGGAATGCCATAATAAAATTTTAAATTATCTATATTTAAGTTAGAATTATCTGACTTTTTTCTACCCAAAGTTATACCTCTAAAAATTACTTATAATATATATTATTATAAAGATGGGTAAAATAATGACAATAACTCAATGTAATGTTAAAATAACTTTAGTATTGGATGAGGTGATAAATTATGATAATAAATTTTATGGATAAAAAACCTACGGTGCAAGAAGATGTCTATATTTCAGGTACGTCAGTAATTATCGGAGATGTCACATTAAAAAGAAATACTAATGTATGGTTTGGTGCTGTTCTTAGAGGTGATGTAGCTAGCATAATTATAGGTGAAAATACAAATGTTCAAGAAAATGCTATAATACATGTAGATGAAAATGAACACGTTGAAGTTGGAGAAGGATGCACGATTGGACATGGAGCTATAATTCATGGTTGTAAAATTGGAAATAATACTTTAATTGGAATGGGCGCTATAATATTAAATGGAGCCCAAATAGGTAATAATACTATTGTAGGTGCAGGGAGTTTAGTAACTCAGAATAAGAAATTTGAAGATGGAGTTTTAATCCTTGGAAATCCAGCAAAGGTAGTGAGAAATTTAACAGAAGAAGAAATTAAGAATAACAAAAAATCTTGTTTAGGGTATATAGAACTGAGCAAAAAAATTAAAGAATAAAGAAATACTTAAGATATAAAATTAAGTAGTTAATGGAGGAAAAAATAGTATGATATTAATTGGAGAATATAATGAATTAAAAGTAAGTAAAAAGGTGGATTTTGGATATTATCTTGAAGATAATTTTGGAGATGAAGTTTTACTTCCTAATAGTGCAGCAAAGGGTAATGAAATAAAAGAAGGAGATAAATTAGAAGTATTTATTTATAGAGATTCTAAGGATAGGTTGATTTCAACTTTAAAGAAACCACTGATAACAGTAGGTCAAATTGCTTATTTAGAAGTTATAAGCCAAAATAATATTGGAGCTTTTGTAAATATAGGACTTGAAAGAGATTTATTTGTTCCATTAAGAGAACAAAGCTTTAAACTTAAAGAAGGTAAGAAATACTTATTTTATATGTATGTAGATAAAACAGATAGATTAGCAGGTACAGCAAGAATAGATTCATATTTACATATGTCAGAAGAAGGTATGTACAAAACATCAGATGAAGTTAGTGCAATAGTTTATGATACATGTGAAAATGGTACTTTAAATGTAATGATTGATGGTAAATATAGAGGATTAATATTGGCAAATGAACATTTTGATTATATATATCCAGGTCAAGAAATACAAGCTAGAGTCAAGAGAATTTATGAAGATGGTACTCTTGGAGTAACAACAAGGAAAAAAAGATTAGATGAAAGAGAAGTACTAACAGAAAAAATACTTAAGTATTTAAAAGAAAATGGAGGATTTATGCCATTTAATGATAAATCTTCATCAGAGGACATAAAGAAAGAATTTAACACAAGTAAGAATTACTTTAAAATGACTCTTGGTGGATTAATGAAGCAAAAGTTAATAACACAAGATAAAGAAGGAACTAGGCTTTTATAAATAAATAAATAAATAAATAAATAAATAAATAAATAAACAATCTACAATTGAGCTCTTTTATTGTACACTTTAAGCAATGAATGAAGAAATCTCTTTAAGGAGATTTATATGAAATACATTTTCACATCAAAATGCGATTTGAGTCTCAATTGTTAATTGTTTATTTTTAATTGTAAATTATTTAGAGTATTATTGAACATCCTTTGATATTCTTGTTCTAAATAGCAAGTTTTTAAGGCTCTTCCAATTAAATGGTATTAGTGGGTAAAAGTATTTGTCTCCTGCTATTGTCTTGGTAGTTCCCATAACTATAAGCATAATTATAATACCGCCGACAAATCCCCAAAAACCACAAAAACCACAAAGTACTAATAAAATCATTCTCACGAATTTCAAAGCAAAATTCATTTCTATACTAGGTTGAGTAAAGTCTCCAATTGTTACTATAGCCATATATAATATAGCTTGAGGAGTAAACCAGCCTGTTTTTATTGCATACTCACCAAGTATTAAACCTCCAATTAAAGACATTGCACTTCCAAGTGGACTTGGAGTATTTAATCCAGCTAATTTCAATACATCTACAGCAAATTCTAATAGTATGAATTGATATAACATAGGAATAGCAAATTGTTCTTGTGGTTTCAAAAAATCAAAAAAAGGGGGAAGAAATATATTACCGTTTACCAAAAGTAAATAAAGTGGAGTTAACATAACAGTTGAGAACATTATTAAATTTCTAACAATTCTTAGATAATTTCCTGTAAATAGTGGGAAATAATAATCATTTACATCTTGTAAAAAATCAAAGATTCCGGTTGGAAGGATCATAATGTTAGGCGAATTATCCACAATAACAATTATTTTTCCTTCAACTATATGTGCGGCAGCTACATCAGGTCTTTCAGTATATCTTACCTTTGGAAATGGATTAAGCCAATTTTTTTTGCACATAACATCGACTAAACTTTGATCACAAAGAGTTAAAGCTTTTATATCTACCTTCGATAAGCTATCAACTATTAAATCATGTATTTTTTTATCTGCAACTCCATCTATATATGCAAGACATACATCTGACTTTGAAACATCACCAATTTGATGTATTTCGAAAACTAATCTAGGATCTCTAATCCTTCTCCTAATAAAAGCAGAATTAAATACTAATTTTTCAATAAATCCATCTCTTCCACCTCTTAAAGTTTTTTCTTTTTCAGGTTTTGATGAATCTGCTCCAGGATAGGTACGTAAATCAAGTATTATAAATGAAGGGTACCCCTCAATAAACATTATTGTTTGACCAGTTAATAAGGCTAATATAATTTTGTCCAAATCAGTTTCACCTTTAACAGATACATGGTGAACTTCATTCTTTATAAAATCATCTATTGTTTTATATAAGTTCATAGTTTCAGGAGAAATTTTGAAAAAAGACTTTAATATATCTTCCATAATGTTATCTTTAATAAATCCATTTAAAAAATATAAAACAGAATTTCGTCCACCTACTATAAAGGGTCTTTCAACAATATCAAAAGTTTTATCAATGGCTAAATTGGAATGAATTAAATTAAGGTTTTCTTGGTAATTGGATGTAACATTCAAATTATCTTACCTTCTCTCTTTACAAAATATTATATAAGTAGTATGTGATATATACATAATTGTATTCATAATTTATTTTTTTGGAATATACTCAATTGTATGAAAATTAATCAAGAGTTTTGCACTTTTTTTAGAAGTGAAAAAGATCTTAGTTATGCTGTCGCACTTTTTTTATAGGTGCATATTTTAATAGTGTAATTACTATTAGAAGGTGAAATGAATGTGCGGTATTACTGGATTAGTGAATTTTAAAGATAATATAGTACAAGATAAAAACATTTTAGAAAGAATGGTAAAAACATTGGAGAAGAGAGGTCCAGATGCAAAGGGCTACTATATTTCTTCAAATGTTTTGCTCGGACATAGAAGGTTAATTGTAGTGGATCCTAAAGGTGGAATACAACCAATGACTAAAATATTTGAGGGAAAGAAATACACATTAGTCTATAATGGTGAATTATACAATACTGAAGATTTAAGAAAAGAACTAATACAAGAAGGATTTACTTTTGATTCTTACTCTGATACTGAGGTATTACTTACATCTTATATTTGTTTTGGTAAAGAATGCATTAATAAGTTAATTGGTATTTTTGCTTTTGGTATTTTTGATGAGGATAAAAAGGAAGTTTTTTTAGCTAGAGATCAAATGGGTGTTAAACCATTATTTTATACTATGAAAGATAATACTCTTGTATTTGGTTCCGAAATAAAAACTATATTAGCAAATCCTAAAATTAAAAGAGAAATTAATAGAGATGGATTAACAGAACTTTTGGGGCTTGGACCAGCTATAACCCCTGGTAGTGCTATATTTAAGAATATAAAAGAAATTGCTCCTGCAAATTGCCTTTTAATTTCAAGTGATAACACTATTAAAACTTGGGAGTATTGGAGTTTAGAGGCCAAAGAATTCAAAGAAACAGAAGATGAAGCAATAGTCCATACTAAGGAGCTGCTAATAGACGCTATAAACAGACAATTAGTAGGAGATGTACCAGTATGTACATTTTTATCTGGAGGTTTAGATTCATCAGCCATTTCAGCTATAGCAGCTAAATCATTTAAAGATAAGGGGAAAAAGCTTACAACCTATTCTATAGAATATGAAGATAATGATAAATATTTTAAATCATCTTTGTTTCAACCTACCTCTGATGAATATTTTGCTGATGTAATGGCTAAATTTATTGACAGCAATCATAGAAAAGTTGTTTTGAACCATTCAAACCTAGCATTAGCTTTAAATGATGCAGTAATTGCCAGAGACTTACCAGGAATGGCAGATATTGATTCATCATTACTTTTATTTTGCAAGGAAATTAGAAAAGATTTCGTAGTAGGATTGTCAGGCGAATGTGCAGATGAGATTTTTGGAGGATATCCTTGGTTTACTAGAGATGAAATGTTTTATTTAGATACCTTTCCTTGGGCAAGATTTGTTAATAACAGAAAAGTTATAGTTAATGATAATTTAAAGAATATGAAAATAGAAGAACTAGTTAGATTTCAATATGAAAAATCATTAAGCAAGGTTCCACATCTTGATAATGAAACTAAACGAGATTATAGAATGAAAGAAATATCTTATTTAAACCTAAAATGGTTTATGGTAAATCTTCTTAACAGAAAAGATAGAGCTAGTATGTATAATAGCTTAGAAGTAAGAGTACCATTTGCAGATATTAGACTGGTGGAATATGCTTTTAATCTTCCAGCAGAGATAAAATTATATAAAGGAAGGGAAAAGGGATTGCTTCG
This sequence comes from Clostridium puniceum, assembly GCF_002006345.1. GTDB lineage: Bacteria > Bacillota > Clostridia > Clostridiales > Clostridiaceae > Clostridium > Clostridium puniceum. The sequence goes on along the minus strand of NZ_LZZM01000201.1, from coordinate 38,143 downwards.
AGCAGCTCTTGAAGGAATACTTCCTAAAGAGATTATATATAGAAAAAAGAGCCCATATCCAAAGACTCATAACCCTGTATATACAGACATAGTATGTAATATGATGACAAAAATATTAAATGATAAATCATCACCAATTCATGAGATTATTGATGATAATGCAATTCGAGAAATTATAGAGACTAAGGGTGAATCGTATAAAACACCATGGTATGGGCAATTGATGACAGGTCCACAATTAATTGCTTATTTAATTCAAATAAATATATGGCTAAAACAATATAATATTAATATATTATTTTAAAGTTATGAATGATAGAATTGTTGCAAAATTAGATTTATAAGTTTAATCAATGTAAAGCATAAATGTAATCTCATTAATGAGGTTAAGACGATTTTGTTTTATAAAACCTTTATTCATTTTGTAGCAGTTAACTTGGATTTCTAAAAATGCAAATGAAAAAGTTCTGCAATTAAGCAGAACTTTTTTTAATTATATTTGAATTTTACAGATATTTCTTTGATTTCACCTTTAGAATTTTTTCTAATTGAAAAGTGTTTAATGTCTTTAAAGTTATTTTCTAATTGATAAGTTAATTCTGTAATAGTAGCTTTGGTTTTTTTAGTTAAACCACCGTCTTCAACAATTTCAAATCTTGTTTTTCTGCAAGTTGTTTCTTCATTCTTATCATCAAGAATTACATAATATTCAGCAGCTTCTTCTATAACTATATATTCCTTACTTAAAGTTAATGTTGAACAAAGGTTATTATCTACGCATCTTATTATCATATTTGTTACCTCCTAAATCCCTTTTATAAGATAAATTTTATTATAGATATTTCTTTGTTTCAACTATGATTTAACAATAAAAAAAACTTTGTCAATATTCATAAAAAACTAGAATTAAAATAGTAAAATGTCATAACAAGGGAATGAAAAGGTTTTATTTGTGGAATTTTATTAGCTTAAACAATTCATTAATTATAAAAGGTACTAACGATATACAAAGAACTATAATCCAATCTCTAAGGTTTAACATAAATAAATTAAATACTTGTGAGAAGAAAGGTATTATAATAATTAAAATCTGAATTATTATGCCAAGCAGAATTGAACTCATCAAGTATTTGTTTGTAAATAAGCCAAGCTTAAAAATTGATTTTTCCCTACTTCTCATAGAAAGTGAGAAAAATAATTGAGAAAAGCTTAAAACAACAAAGGCTAAAGTTTGTGCGTGAACTAAGGAATTCATGTATAAGCTTTCGCCAATTTTAAATGCAGTTAAAGTTGCAGCACCAATTAATGTTCCATTTAAAGCTAAAAACATTCCCATATTACCTGAAAAGAGAGATTCTTTTGGATCTCTTGGCAGATGCGTCATAACTTCTGAATCTTTTGGGTCTACGCCAAGGGAAAGTGCCGGAAAGCTATCAGTTATTAAATTTACCCATAAAATATGAATTGGTAATAATGGAGGATTGAAGTTAAATAAAATTGCAATAAATAGTGCAACTATTTCGCCTAAGTTACAAGATAAAAGAAACATTATAGACTTTCTTATATTATTATAAATATTTCTACCTTCTTCAACTGCATTTACTATTGTAGTGAAGTTATCATCAGTTAAGATCATATCAGCAGCACCTTTAGCCACGTCAGTACCAGTGATACCCATGGCAACACCTATGTCAGCAGCTTTTAAGGAAGGGGCATCATTAACACCATCACCAGTCATAGAGACAATATTTCCATGAGATTTAAAAGCTTTTACAATTTTAACTTTATTTTCAGGGGAAACTCTAGCAAAGACTTTATAATCATTAACCACTTTATTAAAAGCTTCATTATCATAATCATCAATTTCACTTCCAATAATACATTGGTTTAAATTTTCTACTATACCAAGTTCCTTAGCAATTGCAAAAGCGGTATTTTTATGATCTCCAGTTATCATAATAGGAGTTATACCGGCTTGTTTGCATAAAGCAATGGAAGGTTTTACTTCTTGCCTAGGTGGATCTATCATTCCCATTAATCCAACAAATATTAAATCTTTTTCTAATGAATTTAAGGTAATATTTTCATTAGGTATATTTTTGTAACTTAAACCAAGAACTCTTAAAGCTTCATCAGACATTAAATTAGAAAACTTCACTATTTCATCTTTTTTATCTTGGGTGAAATTAATAATTTCTCCATTTACCAATATTTTATTTGAAAGCTTAAGTAAATTATCAATAGCACCTTTAGTAAAGATCTTATACTCAGATTCATATTTATTTACTGTAGTCATTAATTTCCTATCAGAATCGAAGGGGACTTCATCAATTCTTCCATGAAGAAAATTTAACTCTTCTTTATATAGATTGTATTTAACACCAGCATCTAAAAGAGCTATTTCTGTTGGATCACCTGTTTTAGAACCATTTTTTGAAGTAGCATCATTACATAAAATCATACCTTCAAATAGTAATTTAGTTTCATTATTGTTTAAATCACAATCATCTATGGAAATAATTTTATTATTTATAAAACATTTCTTTATAGTCATTACATTTAAGGTTAAGGTTCCTGTTTTATCAGAACATATTATATTTACAGATCCCAGAGTTTCTACAGCTGGAAGTTTCTTTATTATTGAATTTTGTTTAATCATCCTTTGAACACCCATAGCTAATACTATGGCAACTATAGCAGGAAGTCCTTCAGGGATAGCAGCAACAGCTAAGCTTATAGCTGTTAAGAGCATTTCAAGCCAATCTCTTCCTTGAAACATAGAGATGATAAATATTAATATACAAATTCCAACAGCTCCAAAACCTAATGTTTTTCCAAGAGAAGCTAATCGTCTTTGGAGAGGAGTAGTATTATCTTCTTCTTTATTTAACAAATCTGCTATTTTACCAATTTCAGTATTCATTCCAGTGTTTACAACTACACCAGTTCCACGTCCATAAGTGACTAAAGTAGACATGAAAGCCATGTTGACTTGATCGCCTAAGGGAACTTTTTCAGCTGAAGTCATAACGTTACTATTTTTTTCTGATGGAACTGATTCACCAGTAAAAGCTGATTCATCAATCTTTAAATTGGCACTTTCAACTAATCTTAAATCAGCAGGAAGATATCTTCCTGCATCTAAAACAATTATATCACCTATAACAACTTCCTCAGACGGAATTTCTTTTATATTTCCATCTCTCTTGACTATTGCTTTGGGTGTAGATAACTTTTTCAAGGCTTCAAGTGATTTTTCAGCCTTTGATTCTTGAATAACCCCTATTAGTGCATTTATGAAAATTACAATTAATATAATAACAGCGTCACTATATTCCTCCATAAAGGCAGAAATAGCAGCTGCACCTAAAAGTATATAAATCATAACATCATTTATTTGAGATAAGAAAAGCTGCCATATGCTTTTTTTGTTTTGGGAATTAAGTTTGTTTTCACCATGTTCTAGAAGTCTTTTCTTCGCTTCTAATTCAGAAAGACCTGTATTTAAATTAACATTTAATTTTTCTAAAACATTTTGTGAAGTTATATCATACCACATAGATAAAATCACTCCATTCAAAAAATAATATATACATATATATATTAGAAAAATTCGAAAAATATATACGTGTATATATTAGAAAATTTTCAAAATTATATATGTGGGAAAAATGAAATATAGATTTTATCTATGTTAAAAATATGAGTAGAGAAGAGTGCAGAACTTTGATATAATTAATTAAGGATTATCGTATGTTTTCGAATATGATATTTAAGGGGTATTAGTGTTTTTAATCTTAATAGTTAACTGTTAAAATAGATGCCTTGAGGTAAGAAAGGATTGAGTATATATGGAAATAGGAAGAGTGAGGAGAGGAACAGTAACAGCTGAAAGAAAAGTAGTTTCTGAAAAAAAAGACTTTTCTCAAAGTTTTAGTCAAGAAAGACATAAAAAATCAGAAGAACAGCTTAATAAAATGATAGAGGATATAAAAAAAAGAGGAACCAAGCTTATAACAACTAAAACTTATGTTGATGTAATTATGTATAAGAAGATGATAAAAGAGTACTTGGAGTCAATATTAAAATTTATGTATGAAACAAAAAAAGATATAAGTTTTTGGCAGACTCAATATTTCATAACCGTTGATACTGTTGATCTTAAGCTTGAAGAATTAACGCAAGCATTATTATCAGATGAAAAAGGTAATATAAATATTGCTGCAACAATAGATGAAATACAAGGAATGATTGTTGATATATATAGGTAACTACGAAATGAAAAAATAACTATAAGATATGTTTTAAAATTATTATAAAACATATCCAATATACATTAAGATTAAATTTATAAAAAGCTGAGGTTATTGCCTTGGCTTTTTATAAACAATGAAGTGATTTTTATACATACTTATTTTTTGATTATATATGCTGCAAAAAGTAATTGTAATTAAAGTTAATTATTATGGCTTAATTTAGGTTGAACAATAAAAACTGCAATATACATATAAAAGTATTAAGTTTAAAATTCTATGATGAAGAGGTTAAAAATAAGATGTTTTTTATAGGAATATTTGGTATTGAAAATAAAGATAAAGAAATAAAAATTTTAAATAATTTAACTTGTAAGAAATGCGAAAATAAAGTTACAGGAATATTAATTAAAAACTTTGATTTTTTTCATTTCTTTTTCATTCCACTTTTTAAATGGAATGAAAAATATTATGTCTTGTGTGATAAATGTAAATGCTTATATAGTGTTCCAAAAGATAAAGGTAAAGCTATTGAACTAGGAGAAGATGTACAAATTACTTACTGGGATTTGCAAGAAATATATGGGGATTATTATATTAATATATATAATAATAACTATAGTCTAAAGATATGTGCAACTTGTGGCAGGAAAGTAAATTCAGATTTTAAATATTGTCCACATTGCGGCAAGGAAATTTAAATAAGAGCATAATTAATCTAATATCCTTTAGTAATTCCAAGAATTGAAAGATTATAAGCTTTGTGTAAATATAAGTGTTTGCTGACGTTTACTTTATCAAATAGATTAAAGCTAAATTTGGTATTTTTATGTTATTATGATATTATAATTAAGAGTAAATATTAATTAATAGTACTATAATGGTAAATTAATTTGTTATTTTTTACTTGATATCTAGCTACTGTAAAACTCTCATTTCTTTAAATGGGGAATAACAGTGACACAACCCTAGATAAGTTCAACTAAGATTCAGATGGGTATTAACCCCAACCTAAATCTTAGTTGAACTCGATAGCACTTGAAATTCTTGAAAGGGGAATAAAAAAATGAAAAAGAAATTATCATTATTTTTTGTTATGATATTATCAATGTTAACATTGATAGGATGTGGAAATAATAATGTAGCTCAAAATGAAATCAAAAAACAGGCTGCAGAAATTAAATTTGTAGCACCAGATGGACTCCCAGCCATAGCTGTGGCAAAGCTTATAAAGGAAAAACCTGAAGTTAAAGCAGGTTATAATATTAATTATACAGTTGAAAAAAATTCTGAAAGTTTAAGCACAAGTGTTATGAAAGGTGAGCCAGATATAGCAATAGTACCTTCAAATCTAGCAGCAATTGCATTTAATAAGAATAAAGAATATAAGATAGCAGGGACTGTTGGCTTTGGATCTTTTTACATAGGTTCAACTAATGAAAAACAAACTATTGATGATTTAAAAGGGAAAGAAGTTTATAACATAGGTAAGGGATTAACTCCGGATATAATTGCAAGGACAGTACTTAAAGATAAAGGTGTTGATGTAGACAAAGATATTAATTTTAGTTATGTTGATGGAGTAAATGAACTTGCACCAATAATATTATCGGGAAAGACACAATACGCGGTAATACCAGAACCTGCATTATCTACAGTTCAAAGTAAAAATGAAAAGTTTAAGGTAATACTAGATTTAAATGAAGAGTGGAAAAAGATAAATAATTCAGAATATGGATATCCACAAGCAACAATTATAGTAAAAAAGGAACTATATGAAAATAATAAAGAATTTGTAAAAGAATTTTTATCAAAGGTTAAGGGAGGAACTAAATGGGCATATAGTGATAGGGAAACTTTAGGAACTTATTGCGAAGAAATAGGTATTTCAGCGAAGAAACCAATAATAATGAAATCTATGGATAAGTCAAATATAAAGTATGTAGACATTAAGGATTCTTATAAGGAATATAAAACTTATTTCGAAAAATTAAACCAATTTGATCCCAAAACAATAGGAGGAACCATACCAAATGATGAAATATTCATGGAAAAGTAAATTATATACTTTAATATCATGTTTATTTTTCATAGGACTATGGCAGGCAATTGCAATAATAACAAATAACGATATATATATTCCAAAGATACAACAGGTAACTGAAGCTATTAAGCTTATATTTTTGGAACAAAGTTTTTGGAAGGTTATTTTTAGTAGTTTTTATAGAACTATACTCAGCTATGTAGTAGCTTTAATTTTTTCTATGATTTTAGGGGTACTCGGAGCTGTGTATCCCTTTTTCCAATATTTAATGCAGCCTGTAAATTCTTTTGCAAAGACAATTCCAACTATGGTTCTTGTTGTTCTTTTACTAGTATGGTTTGATAAGGATATAACTCCGTTTGCAATTGGATTTGCTATAATATTTCCAGTGCTTTATGAAGGTGTAAAAAATAGTCTCATGCAAATAGATAAAAAGATAATTGATATGACAAAGATATATGAAGTTAGTTTAAAAGATAAGATAAAAAAGATTTATGTTCCAGTTATGAAGTTTTATTTTATGAGCATTTTTGTATCAACTTTTTCACTTACTTTTAAAGTTGTAATTACAGGTGAAGTATATGGGCAGCCTAAATTTGGAATAGGGTCTCAGATACAATTAGAAAAAGTGAATTTTAACGTATCTGGAATTTTTGCATGGATTGTGATTATTGTTTTTATATCAATATTTTTAGAGATAGTAAATTGTGCATTGAAGAAAAAAATATATAGGTGGAATAGATGAAGATAAGTATTAGAAATTTAAATAAATCTTATGGAAATGAAGAAATATTTAAGAATTTTAATCTAGATTTGTATGATGATAAGGTAAATTGTATAATAGGAAAATCAGGCTGTGGAAAAAGTACACTTTTAAATATTATAGCCGGGCTTATAGAAGTACAAAGTGGAGAAATTCAAGGAATTTCATTAAAGGATATAAGTTACATATTTCAAGAAGATAGATTAATAGAATGGCTTACAGTCAAAGAAAATTTAGGTCTTGTATTAAAGAAATATTATCATAGTTCTATTATAGATGAAAAAATAGATGAACTATTAGAATTAGTTGGAATTTCTGATATAAAAAATAAATATCCCAGTTCTTTAAGTGGAGGAATGAAACAAAGGGTAAACATTGCAAGAGCTTTTGGTAAACCATCAAAAGTTATCTTAATGGATGAGCCTTTTAAATCTTTAGATTACAAATTAAAATATACTATAATAGATGAATTTAAGAATTTATTAAATAAAGAAAAAAGAATGGTTATTTTGGTTACTCATGACTTAGAGGAATCAATATATTTCCAAGGAAATATATTAGTATTTAGTAATAAACCAGTTGAAGTAAAAGGAATATTTAATAAAGATTTAGAAAAATGTAAAAATGAAATTTTAAATGAAATATAATTAAGTTTTAATTTTTAGTTATATATAAAAATTTTACTTCCAACTAAAATAAATAGAAAAATTGCAAGTATGAAGCTGGATATACTTAAGATTTTTTTATTAGCATTTAGTAAATTAATTCCAAGTAAAGTATCACAAAAGCCTAAACAAACAAAAATTAATGGGAAAAAGATGTTAGGATCCGATTTATTTATTATTATATTTAAAGAAAATAGAGGTAAAAGGATTCCTAAGCTAAAATTAATCATAACAAAAGTTTTTTTTAACAAATTTATTCACCACCAAACAATTGTAAAATTATGTATCTTAATTTAATTATATACAAGCTATATAATTTTTATTCCATAATCAAATGAAAATATCATTTTTAAATATAAAAAAAAGAAAGAGAGGCGATATTTGAATGATAAAGAAATTCATTTCGTTTTATAAGCCGTACAAATTATTATTTACCTTAGATTTAGTAGTAGCATTTATAGCATCTTTATGTGATTTAGTATATCCAATGATGACAAGACAACTTGTTAATGATTCAATTCCTAATAGAGATTTAAGATTAATTATTATATTTGCAATAATATTATTTATAATTTTTATAATTAAAGCTGCTTGTGGTTATTTTATGCAGTATTGGGGACATGTTGTAGGGGTAAGAATGCAGGGTGATATGCGAAGACATATATTCAGGCATCTGCAAAAATTACCGAATAGCTTCTTTGATAACAATAAGACAGGGGATATAATGTCTAGGATAATTAATGATTTAATGGATATTTCTGAACTTGCTCATCATGGGCCAGAAGATTTATTTATATCAATTGTTATGCTGATAGGTTCATTTATATTATTATGTACAATTAATGTGCCTCTTACTATATTAATATTTGCATTTATACCATTTATAGTGTGGTTTACTTTGCATCAAAGGAAGAAGATGAATAAAGCATTTCTTGAAACTAAAGTAGAAACAGGTGCAGTTAATGCAAGCCTTGAAAATAGTATTTCAGGAATAAAAATATCAAAGGCTTTTGTAAGTCATAAATCTGAAGAAGAAAAATTTGAAAAAGGTAATAAGAAATTTATTAAGGCGAGAGAAAAAGCTTATAAGGTAATGGCGGAATATTCTTCAGGTTCTAGTTTCGGAATAGACCTATTAAATTACGTAGGATTAATAGGTGGAGGAATATTTACACTAGTTGGATTTATAACTGTAGGGGATTTTATGGCATATATGTTATTTATAAAGTTATTTACAGAACCAATAAAAAAGCTTATTAATTTTATGGAACAATTTCAAAATGGAATTACAGGTTTTCAAAGATATATGGAAATCATGGATGAAGATAGAGAAAAGGATAAGAAAGATGCAATTGAACTTGAAAATGTAGAAGGTGAAATTCAATTTAACAATATTGATTTTAGTTATGAAGGTAAAAAAGTTTTAAAGAATGTTTCAGTGAAAATTAATAAGGGTAAAATGTTAGCTTTAGTTGGAGCCTCGGGTGGTGGGAAAACTACTTTTTGTAACCTTATTCCGAGATTTTATGAACCAGAAAGTGGGGATATTTTAATTGATAATAAAAGTATTTATAATGTTAAATTAGATTCACTTAGAGAAAATATTGGAATAGTACAGCAAGAGGTATTTTTATTTACAGGAACCATAAGAGATAATATATTGTATGGAAAAGTAGATGCAACTGAAGAAGAGTTATTAAGAGCGGCTAAAATGGCTAATATTCATGAATTCATAAACACGTTACCAGAAGGTTATGATACTTATATTGGTGAAAGAGGAGTAAAATTGTCAGGTGGACAAAAGCAGCGTATTTCTATTGCAAGAGTTTTTATTAAAAACCCACCAATATTAATATTAGATGAGGCAACTTCTGCTTTAGATAATGCAACGGAACGTATAATTCAAGAGTCTTTAGAAAAACTATGTGCAGGAAGGACAACAATAGTAGTAGCTCATAGGTTATCTACAATTAAAAATGCAGATGAAATTATAGTTTTGGGAAATACAGGAATAATAGAACAGGGAACACATGACGAATTAATGAGAAAACAAGGCGAATACAGCAGACTACATAAATTAGCAGCAGTATAAAAATATTATAAAATTAAAAGGAAACCTATAAGATTGAAATTGGGAGAGTCTATCTTATAGGTTCCCTTGTTATTTAAATTTAACTTCTGAAAAACTTTATGTTAATTATTTAGATTCATTTCTTAAAGCATTAAGTAGTTCAATTTTTTTTGTTAAAGTAGCTGTATCTATTTTACCTTCTCCCATAGCTTGACCTAGCTTATTGTGTAATTCTGTTTCTATAGGATTATTAATAGGCTTAGGTTCAATTAAAATGTTGTGATTAAATCTTGCTTGGACTAATCTAGAATTTTCTTCACTTTTTAATCTTAACATATTGTCTAATTCATTTGAAAAACTGAGAGAATTATCATTATCATCTTTCTTTTTAGCTTTTGAATGTAAATTGTCATTAAAGGAATTAGAATTATTATGCCTTTTATCAGAAGAAACATCCGTTTTGGCATAAGGTCTTTTAGTTATACTATTTTCAACAGTAATACGAGTTACTCCATTTACAACATATTTACTTCTAGAGATTATTCTATTATCAGACATACATACTCCTCCTTTATTATAAAAGCAACTGCTTATGATTTATTGTATTTAATATGTTATTTATATATTCGTATAATTATTATAAAAATTCATAAAATATAATGTTAATTTTCCATAAATTACTTTTATTCATATCTAAGCAATTCAATCGGATCAATCTCTGCTGCTTTTTGGTAGGTAATATCCCAAAAAACACCAATAAACATTGAAAATAAGAAAATCACTATAATTACCAGTGTGCTGTTTGATTTTTAAATAGTATTTATTTATCAATTCTCTTAATAAATAGAAAATTTTAAATAAACCTGTGTTTACAAATCAATGACTTATGCAGTCTATATTTATCTCTTAAAATAAAAACAAGTTAAGATAATTAGAACACGCAAAACATAGCGGTGCAGAATTTGAAGCAAAAGAAAATTTAGATAAGGTATTTTGATTTTTATACAGTGTTTAAAATAATACCATTAATAAAACAAATGGAATTTTGCAGGTAATATAAAGGGGGATAAACAATTAAAGGCAGTAAATAAATTTACTGCCTTTAATTATTTATTATTATTCTATTTCATATATCCAGCCTTCAGGAGCTTCAACATCACCAAGTTGAATTCCTAAAAGTAAATCATATAATCTTTGAGTTATAGGACCTACTTCAGTTTCACTATGGAACACATGTAATTTATCTTTGTATTGAATTCCTCCAATAGGAGTAATTACTGCAGCTGTGCCACAAGCACCAGCTTCCTTAAATTGATCCATTTCATCAATAGGTACTTCTCTTTCATAAACAGGCATTTTTAAATAATGTTCTGCGATATAAAGAAGAGAACGCTTAGTTATACTTGGTAAAATAGATGGAGATGCAGGTGTAATAAACTCATCATTCTTAGTTATTCCAAAGAAGTTTGCAGCGCCTATTTCTTCAATTTTGGTATGAGTTGCTGGATCTAAGTAGATACAATCAGCAAATCCTTTTTTGACAGCTACAGCATGGGCTTCAAGAGAAGCTGCATAATTTCCACCAACTTTGTTACCACCAGTACCATGAGGAGCTGCTCTATCATATTCATCTAAAACTATGTAATTACAAGGAGATACTCCATCCTTGAAATAAGGACCAACTGGTATACAGAATACACCAAAAATATATTCTGGAGCTGGTTTAACACCAATATTGTGTCCAACACCCATTAAATATGGTCTAATATATAAAGTTGCACCACTTCCATATGGTGGAACATACTTTTCATTTGCTTTTACAACTTGTTTAACTGCATCAATAAATTTTTCTACAGGAACATGTGGCATAAGAAGTTTGTCACAACTTTCATTCATACGTATAGCATTTAAATCAGGTCTAAATAATTGAATTTTACCTTCTTTTGTTGTATATGCTTTTAGCCCTTCAAAACAACTTTGACCATAATGAATAACAGTAGAAGCTTCACTTATAGAAATCATATTATCTTTAGTAAGCTTTCCTTCATCCCATTTTCCATCTTTCCAAACTGAAATATAACGAAGATCCGTTTTTATATAATCAAATCCTAATTTACTCCAGTCGATATCAGCTTTTTTCCCCATTTTCTATTCCTCCATATCTATATAGGCTTTGGCTTGTTTATTATGCCTATTGCCATTGTTTATTTAATAACACTTATTGTAGCACTACTTGAAAGAAAATTCCACAATTCAGCTTTATTTTTTATTTCCAAGGCTGAGCATCTGATGGCATACGCCAGTCACCTCTAGGGCTTAAGGAAATACTTCCAACCTTAGGACCATCAGGAAGAGCACTTCTTTTAAATTGCTGAGTAAAGAATCTAAACATAAATTTATCTAGCCATTTTTCTATTTCTTCTGAAGAATAATCATCTTTGAAAGCAGTTTTAGCTAAGAAAAATATTCTTTCCTTTGTAGAGCCATGCTTTATAAAATTATATAAGAAGAAATCGTGAAGCTCATAAGGACCTACTATATCTTCTGTTTTTTGAGTTATTTCACCATTTTCATCTTTAGGTAATAACTCAGGACTAACAGGGGTATCTAATATGTCCATAAGAGTATTGCATACAATTTCTGTAGATTCATTTTGAGCTACATATTTTACTAAATATCTAACAAGAGTTTTTGGAATAGAAGGATTTACAGAATACATAGACATATGATCACCATTATATGTACACCAGCCAAGGGCAAGCTCTGATAAGTCACCAGTTCCTATTAAAAGCCCTCCTTCTTTATTTGCAATATCCATTAATATTTGAGTTCTTTCCCTTGCTTGAACATTTTCATAAGTAACATCATGAATATTTTTATCGTGCCCAATATCTTCAAAATGTTGAAGAGAGGCTTTAACTATATTTATCTCTCTAAGGTCTGTGCCGAGTTCTCTGCATAAGTCAATTGCATTGTTATACGTTCTATCTGTTGTACCGAAGCCAGGCATAGTTATAGTAATAATATTCTTTTTATCTAAACCAAGTAATTCGAAGGTTTTAACTATCACAAGTAACGCAAGAGTTGAATCCAAACCGCCAGAAATTCCAATTACAGCTTTTTGAGAGTTAGTATGTTCCAATCTCTTAGCTAAGCTGGCGGATTGTATATTAAATATTTCTTTACATCTTATTTCTCTTTCCTTTTCAAATGAAGGAACAAAGGGATGTTTATCCACAAATCTGTCAAAACATTCAATAGAAGTATTAGTAAATTCGAAATTTATTATAACAGGTTTCTTATTTATAAATTTAGCTGAATCTCTAAAACTAAGATTTTTCATTCTTTCAGCTTTAAGTTTGAATACATCAACAATAGAAGAAATCACTTCGTTATCTCTTTGAAATCTGTCATTCTCTTTTAATAGTGAACCATTTTCGCTTATTAAAAGATGACCACTAAATAAGACATCTGTTGTAGATTCATGAACACCAGCAGATGAATATATATAACTGCACATTGTTCTAGCACTTTGATTTGAAATAAGACTTTTTCTATAATCCATTTTACTTACAAGCTCATTTGAAGCAGAAAGATTTCCAATTAAATGAGCACCCATAAGAGCTAAATAAGAACTTGGTGGAATTGTTACCCATAAGTCTTCACAAAGTTCAATTCCAAAATTTCCAAGGTTAGATGAAAAAATTAAGTTGGTGCCAAATGGTACATCCTTTTGGAATGGTAAATCTATTTTTTCATTTTCTATAGAAAGTCCTTCACTAAACCATCTCTTTTCATAAAATTCACTATAATTTGGAAGATATGATTTTGGAACTATTCCAAGTATACTTCCTTTAAATAAGAGATAAGCACAATTATATAAAACACTGCCAGAAAGAAGTGGAGCACCAACTGCAATTAAAATATCGTTATCTTTGGTAGAATTTAGTATTTCACTAATTCCATCTAAAGATTTATTAATTAAATATTCATGTAAAAATAAATCGCCACAAGTATAAGATGTAACGCAAAGTTCAGGAAAAACTATAAACTTATTTCCTTTTTTAGCAGCATCATTTATACATACTAAAATATTTTCAACATTATAGTTTATATCAGCAACTTTAGTTTTAGGACAAGCTGCTGCAACTTTAATAAAATCCATGTAATCACTCCCTAATATGCTTTTGATTAAAAAATTAAGATAAATATTTTTTTAATATATATCTTTATTCTTGTTTAATATATGTTTCACTTATCAAAGTACAATTAAACAATAATTGAATCTTTGCTTTAAATTTAAAATATATCTTATTAATTATAAACTAAATGCAATTTAAATCAAAGTGAGAAAATAATTTCAATTTAAATGTAAATAAATTGTGATTATATTGTGATAAAACTGTGATAATTCATAGTTAAAATAAAAATATATATTCAAATGAGTGGACTAAAATAATTTGGAATTAAAAAAATATATAAAAGTTGAGGTGAAGTGAATGTTTGATAAAGTAAATTATTCTATAGTAGTACCTTTATATAATGAAGAACTTGTTATAGATGAAAGCTATAGAAGGTTAAAAAAAGTTATGGACTATACTAAAGAAAATTATGAAATTATATTTGTAAATGATGGAAGTAAAGATAAAACAAGAGATAAAGTTGAATTAATATGTAAAAAGGATAAAAATATAAAGCTTATTAACTTTTCAAGAAATTTTGGTCATCAAGCGGCTATAACAGCAGGAATGGATTTAGCACTTGGTGGGGCAGTGGTTGTAATAGATGCTGATCTTCAAGATCCTCCAGAAATAATTTTAAAGATGATTGAAAAATGGAAGGAAGGCTATGAAGTTGTTTACGGAAAAAGGATAAAGAGAGAAGGAGAGACTTTCTTTAAAAAATTTACAGCAAAGATGTTTTATAGAATATTAAAAAGTATAACCATTATTGATATTCCTGTAGATACTGGAGATTTTAGACTTATAGATCGAAAGGTATGTGATGCGATGATTGCACTCCCTGAAAGAAATAGATATGTAAGGGGCCTTGTAAGTTGGGTTGGTTATAAACAAACTTATGTAGAATTCGAAAGACAGGAGAGGCTTGCTGGAGAAACTAAATATTCTTTGAAAAAGATGATAAGGCTAGCTTTTGATGGAATAACCTCTTTTTCATATAAACCGCTTGTTATTGCTGAATATCTTGGAGGTATATCATTTTTTATAGGGATGATTTTAATAAGTTTTGATATTGTAAAATATATTCTTAATAAAGCTCAATTAATAAATTTAGAAACCATTATATCAATTAATTTGATTATGTTTGGTATAACTTTAGGTTGTATCGGCATAATGGGTGAATATATAGGAAGAATTTGTGATGAAATTAAAGGAAGACCTATATATATAATTGCGAGCACAACGAATTATAATATGGCTGATAAAAAAGATGAATTGGTTAGCCATATTAAATTGATAAAATAACTTTCTATTGGGAGGCAAAAATGAAAAAACTTAAATTTACAAAAGAGACCTTAGGATTATCGCTGATTTTAATATTATCATCAATGCTAAATTTTTCAAATATAGGTATAAATGGATATGGAAATGGATATTATGCTGCAGGTGTAAAAAGCATGACAATGAATCTTAAAAATTTCTTTTTTGTATCATTTGATTCTGCAGGATTTGTAACTGTTGATAAACCACCAATGGGGTTTTGGATACAGGCTATATTTGCTAAAATATTTGGTTTTAGTGGATGGAGTATTCTTCTGCCACAAGCAATAGCAGGAGTGATTTCTGTTTATCTTCTATACTATCTTGTTAAAAAATCCTTTGGAACTGTAGCTGGTTTTATATCAGCATTATGTCTTTCAGTAACTCCAGTTTTTGTAGCTGCAAGCAGAAATAATACTATAGATAATTTACTTGTTGCAACATTACTTTTTGCTTGTGTAACTCTTACTAAAGCAGCTGAAAAAGGAAAAGCTAAGTACCTTTATATAAGTTTATTATTTGTAGGTATTGGGTTTAATATAAAAATGTTAGAAGCATATATGATTGGACCTGCTTTATATATAACATATCTTTTGGCACACAATATATCATTTAAGAAGAAAATAGGCCAGCTTGTTATTGGTACAATTGTTCTTTTTTCAGTATCTTTGTCATGGGCTGTAATAGTAGATTTAGTACCAGCCAAAAATAGACCTTATGTGGGCAGCAGTACAAATAATAGTGAAATAGAACTTATAATTGGTCATAATGGGTTAAAGAGGCTTGGTCTTAGTAATGACTCAAATGGAGGTTTTGGAGGAGGTCCAAACAGAGAAGATGGAAATATGCAATCTCAGAATTCTAAAAGGAATGGAGAAGAAAAGCTAAATAATAATCAGCAAGTACCTAATGACAGTCAAAGCGAAAATAATCAAGATGGAATGCCAGATGGAGCATCAAATGCCAATGGACAGGAAGCACCAGAAATGATACCGAGTGGCAATAGTCAGGGAAATGGACACAGTCAAGGAATGCAAGGAAATATGCAAGCAGAAAATAATCAAGGTATGCCGGGAACTCCACCAGATGGAAACAACCAAGATGGCGGAAATATGCAATTACCCAATGGAAATAGCCAAGGAGATCGAAATATGCAACCAGCAAGTGGTGGATCAGGAGGTAAAGGTGGTGTTCAAGGTTCTTTTGGAGCTGAAGTAAAAGCAGGTATTACAAGATTATTTGCTAAAAGTAGTTTATCAGATCAAATAGTTTGGTTTTTACCACTTGCATTGTTAGGAGTTATAGCAGTTGCAATAAAAGAAAAATTAAGGTTTAAATTAGATAATAAGAGAAAAATATCACTAGTATTATGGATTACTTGGTTAGTTCCTGAATTTATATACTTTAGTTTTACAACAGGATTATTCCATCCATACTACTTAACAATGATGGCACCTCCAGCTGCAGCTTTAGCTGGAATTGGGATTACAACAATGTGGGAATTATATAAGGAAGGCAGATGGAAAGGATGGCTTTTACCAATAGCTTTCGTTGTAACAGGGTTAACTCATATGATGATGCTATCATATTTCACAAGCAATCTACCAACTGTAATTAGAAATATAATTTTATTATCATTAATACTGTGTTTTGTAGCTTCAGCTATATTAGCAATATTAAATTTGTTAACTTTAATTAAAGAAAAAAATAATAGTGACATAAACAACAATAAAAATATGAATTTCAAGAAAGTATTGGTTGGAATTGCTACAGTAGGGATTTTAGTAACACCATTTATTGGTGCAAGTGCAGCAATAACTCGTAGTGTAAATAGTACTATACCTTGTGCTGGATTAGAACTTCTTTCAAATGAAACAAAAACTCCTGTTGGAATGTCTTTTGGAAGAGAAAATAATTTAGAGAGTTCAAAGTTAATTAATTTCTTAAAGAGTAATAAAACAAATGAAAAATATTTACTTGTAGTTTTTTCTTCACAAAGTGCTGATAATATAATAATACAAACAGGTGAAGCTGTTATGGCTCTAGGAGGATTTTCAGGTTCTGACAAGATAATTACTCTAGATAAATTTAAGGAACTAGTTAAAAATGGAGAAGTTAGGTATGTGTTATCAGGTGGCAGAGGTCCAGAAGGAAATAATGAAATTATGAATTGGATTGCTGAAAATGGTACTGCAGTTCCAGAAAGTGAATATAAAAATACTACATCTAATAATGAAGAAAATAATCAATCAATAAACAATGATAAAAATATTTCTAATCCCAATAATGGTGAAGAAGATGCAAGAAATACACAAAATCAAAACAAAAATAATAGTCAAAATCAAAATTCTGGTGGATTTAGAGATGGAAATAATTCTGAACAGTTATATGATTTAAAAGATGTAGCTAGTACTTTAAAATAATTATATTAAATAGGTAAAATATTATATTTGATTTATTCAATATAATATTTTACCTATTTTCTTAAAATTACAGTATATTAATATGTTGAACTTGGATAAAGGAGATTAAGATATGGGAAAAGTTTATTTGAAAAAATATAAATTGAGAATAAGTTTAATTTTTATATTGTTGATATCAATATTTTTATGTATTTATGCAGTAACAAATTATAAGGGTAATAATACTACCATACAAAACAATAAATTTACGATAGAAGGGAATAAGTTTAATAATGATCTAAACAATATGCAAAGTGGTCAGAATAAACCTGAAAATATGCCATCTTCAAATAAAGAACAAACAGGTGGTAATGAAAGCAGTGCAGCTTTTAATGGAACTAATAAACCAAATGAAAATATCCAATCGAATAAAAATGGAAGTATGGATGAAACAAATGTAAATAGACAGCCTCATTCAAATAAAAACAAACCATTAGGACAAAATAGAAATATGAAAAGAGAAAACTCAAATAATAAATATGCTTCTGCGCTCACTATATATTCAGTAATATTTTTAATTTTATGTATTGGGATATATTATGTATTTAGACGCAAAAATATAAAGATTAATATTTCAGATGAAAAAATAGTGATTTTTACATTATTAGCAATAGGACTTCTTTTAAGAATAGCAGTATCAACACTTATGGATGGGCATAATGATGTTAATTTATTTAAGAATTGGGCTGAAACAGCAGCAAATGGACCCTTACAATTTTATTCAAATGCTAGATCGGCAGATTATCCACCATTATATATATATGTTTTAGCTTTAATTGGCAAGATTGCAAGTATATCATATTTTAAAACATATTTTGTATTAATGCTTAAAATACCATCAATAATAGCTGATGTGGTTACAGCTTATTTCATATATAAACTGGGAAAAAAATATTTTAGTTCAGAGATAGGCATTTTATTATCTGCTTTTTATATTTTCAATCCAGCTATTTTTATAGATTCTACTTTTTGGGGACAAGTAGATTCAATATTTACATTAATGATTGTTATCGCAGCATTTCTATTATCTGAAAAGAAAATTGTTATTTCATCTGCCGTGTTTGCAGCATCAATACTTATGAAACCACAGGGAATTATATTTCTTCCTATACTTTTCTTTGAGTTGGTAAGGAAAAGAGATCTGAAAATTTTTATAAAAGCAGCGGTTTCAGCACTTTTTACGGCAGTGATTATTATACTTCCATTTTCTTTAAATGGACAAAGTCCATTATGGATTTTTAAACTGTATTCAAATACTATATCAGAATATCCATATGCTTCTGTTAATGCATTTAACTTTTTTGGTTTAATAGGGGCGAATTATACAAAGAATACAGATATTTTAGTTGTATTTAATTATCATACTTGGGGAATGATTTTCATTGTAGTTACAACATTAATATCATGGGCTGTTTATATCAAAAATAATAATAGAAATTTTGTCTCAGCTATAGCATTACTTCAAATTGCAGGAGTATTTACTTTTTCAGTTGGAATGCATGAGAGATATTTATTTCCTGCTGTAGCATTATCTATTTTAGCATTTATATATTTAAAGGATAGAAGATTTTTCATATTAGCTATAGGATTTAGTATTACAAGTTATATTAATATTTATTCTGTTCTCTTTAATCTAAACTCATCAAATTTTAAAACTTCGCTAATGATAACCTCATTTTTTAATATATTTTTAGTTGTTTCTTTGGTAAAAGTTTTGTTTGAAAGTTTTATTAGAGGTAAATCTTAGTTCAAAGTGTTTAGAAAGTAATGTTTGAAATATTCATTCTTTGGAATTAATATATATAGTGAGATACAATGATTAAAAGATTAAGTAGTATAGTCATATTTAAATTCTAAGGAATGGAGGCAGGATATTAATGAACATAGATTATAAAGCTATTAGAGAAAAAAAGATTATAAAAAATCAAAAAGAAAAGTTATTAAAGAGAGAAGAAAAGTTTTTTTATAAAAAAGAAAATGAATATATAAAGAATAAGCTTACACCAATAAGAGAAAAGTTAGAAGAAAAGGTTCCTGATAAAATGATAGAAGCATTTGAAAAAGCTTTTGAAAAGGGGTTTTACTATGTATTTGAAAAGGGAACTAAAATAATAGAAAAGAGTTATAATTTAGAAAAACTAAGAAATGAAGCTGATATAAATGAATACATTTTATCTAAACAAATAAATAATAAAAATTTAAACAGAATTGATAAAATCGCTAAAAAGGGTATTTGGATAAATAAGGGAATTACAACAACAGAAGGAACAGCTTTAGGAGTTTTGGGAATAGGACTTCCTGATATTCCAGTTTTTATAGGGATAATTTTAAAGACCGTATATGAAATTTGCTTAAACTATGGATTTAAATATGATTCAGAAGAAGAAAAAGCTTTTGTTTTGAATATAATTTGTGCAAGTGTAAATAAAACACAAAAAAAGATTATATATTCTAATGAAATTGATAGAATTGGATATAATATTGATAATGGTTTTAAGAATGAAGTAGACGTAAATTATTTGATAAAGGAAACATCAAAGAATTTATCAGAAAGCATGATGTTAACTAAAGTTATTCAAGGAATGCCTATAATAGGCATATATGGTGGTATATCAAATTATATTATAATAAGAGATATAAGTGAAGTTGCAACAATAAAGTATAAAAAAAGAATGCTATACAAATTATAAAGCATCATTTTCATATTATTCACCGATTATATATTTTATGAGTTAATAGTTGAAATAATCATAAAAAAATATTAATATATACTAAGCAGTATAAAAATATAAATCGGGGTGAAAAAATGAAAAAGAAAAAAATATTGAGTTTAATGCTATGCATAATTCTCGCTTTTTCTTTGATCGGATGTAATTTAAAAGATGATTATAGAATTGAGACAAAAGAAAATACTGATGAAAAACCATCAGGAGATAAAGTAAATGAAGTATTTGATTCAGAAAAAATGACAGAAGTAATGGATAAATTAAGAACTACACCAAAAGAGCTTTCAGATAAAATTGATGAGGTTGATAGCGACACACAAAGAACTATGAGAGAATTAAATGAAAAGGCTAATGAATTAACAGATGCTTTAAATAATGCTGATTTTCAAGGTAAAAGTGAAGATGTTAAGGAAAAATTAGATGATATATCAGATAAATTAGATGAGATAAAAGATAACGTCAAGGATGCTAAAGATAGAGTTGACACTTACGAAAATCCAATTGATAAGGTACAAGTTACAGATACAGTTGATGAATTTACAACTCATATGGATAATTTACAAAGAGCCTTGGATAGGGTATCTTCAACTAGATAAAATTTAGAACGCTAGCCCAATGTTACCATATATTAAATTAGAATGTTTTATTAATTTAATATGACTAACAGTTGGACTAGCATTTTTTAACTACTCAGACTTGTAATAAAAAGAGTAAATTTAAAAAAAGTATATATGTTGCAATTTTAATTATTTAGTGAAACTTATTAGTTGCGGTTGTATATTATTAGTGAATATTATTTTTACAACATACATTATGTTATAAGTGATTAAAGGGGCTTATAAAAAAAGTAAAAAATTGAATTTTAAGCGTAAATAATTAAAAATAAAAAACACTTGAATATTTTACTTTAGTATGATAAAGTGATGAATAAGGAAACTAATCTAGGAGGAGAAATTTTATGAAGATAAATGTTTTAATAAAAAAATTAACTATATTAACCATTATAGCTATATTAGGGACAGGTTTAGTTGCTTGTTCTGGAAATAGTGAAAGCAAAAAAGAAGAATCTAAAGTATCAGCGAGCACATTAGATAAAGAGGAATTAGTAGTAGGTTTTGATGACACTTTTGTTCCAATGGGATTTAAAGATGAAAGTGGAAAAGTTGTTGGATTTGATATAGAACTTGCAGAATTAGTAGCTAAAAAACTCAATAAAAAAGTAAAATTTCAGTCAATTGACTGGACAATGAAAGAAACAGAACTTAAGAATGGGAATATAGATTTGATTTGGAATGGATATTCAATTAGTGATGAAAGAAAAGAAAAGGTTGAATTTTCAAAGCCATATTTAAATAATAAACAAGTTATAGTAACACTTGCAGATTCTAAGATAAATGCTAAAGCTGATTTAGCAGGGAAAAAAGTTGGAGCTCAAGATCAATCTACAGCAGTAGAAGCTGTAGAAGCAGATGCAAAGCTCTTAAAGAGCTTTGATGGTGGTAAGCTTGTTACATTTAAAGATAACAATGCTGCATTGATGGATTTAGAAGCAAAAAGATTAGATGCAATTGTAGTAGATGAAATTTTAGCTAGATACTATATGAAGGCTAGAGGACAAGAAAAGTATAAAATTTTATCAGAAGATTTTGGTAGTGAACAATATGGTGTTGGAATTAGAAAAGGTGATACTAAATTCGTTGAAGCTTTTAATAAAGCTTTGGATGAAGTGGTAGCTGATAAGGCAGCAGCAGAAATATCTAAGAAATGGTTCCAAGAGGATATAGTCCTTAAATAATAGAATTTAATTATGAGCAACAAAGAGGAGGATATGGTCTTGGGTTATATACAAATGATGCCTCAAGTATTAGAGGGGCTTAAAGTCACATTAGAAATATTTACACTAACATTAATATTATCAATTCCGCTTGGAATAATAGTTGCTGTAATGAGAACATCTAAATCTCTAATATTGAGAGAAATAAGCGGAGTATATGTTTTTATAATGAGAGGGACACCTTTATTATTACAAATCATAGTAATATTTTTTGGGCTTCCTATAGTTGGAGTAACCTTTGATAGATTTCCAGCTGCAATTTTGGCATTTACTTTAAATTATGGAGCTTATTTTGGAGAAATATTTAGAGCTGGAATAATGTCTATAGATAATGGACAAGTTGAAGGAGCTCAAGTTTTAGGCTTAAGTTCAAAAGACATATTTTTTAGAATTATACTTCCACAAGCATTAAAAACAGTTATCCCACCGGTTGCAAATGAAGTAACAACACTAGTAAAGGATACTTCCTTAGTTTATGTAGTAGGAATAGATGAACTGTTAAAAATAGGGCAAATGGCTACTAATAGGCAAGTTTCTTTAGTGCCACTTCTAATAGTTGGAGTTGTGTATTTAATTGTAATAGCAATCTTCAGTAAAGTGTTAAAGAAAATTGAAGAAAAATATGACTATTATAAGTAATATGGAGGAACTTATATGCTTAAAATTACTAATATAAAAAAGAAATTTGGAAATACAGAAGTTTTAAAAGGTGTTAATCTTGAAATAGCAGAAGGTGAAATACTAGTTGTCGTAGGGCACTCAGGCGGCGGAAAAACTACATTACTAAGATGTGTAAATGCATTAGAACATTGTGATGAAGGCAATATAGAAATAAACGGAAAAACTCTGTGCAAAGATGGAAAGTATGCAGATAAGAAAGAACTTAAGGAAATAAGAAAAGACATAGGATTAGTATTTCAAAATTTTAACTTGTTCCCACATATGTCCGTTTTAGAAAATTTAATTGAATCACCTCAAAGAGTATTAGGATGGAGTAAAGAGAAATCAATAAAAAAAGCGGAAGAGACTCTTGGTTTCTTAAATTTATTAGAAAAAAAAGATAATTACCCTTTTGAATTATCAGGTGGACAAAAGCAAAGAGTTGCTATTGGAAGAGCATTAGTGTTAGAACCTAAAATTATGTGCTTTGATGAACCAACTTCGGCTTTAGATCCAGGGCTTACTGGAGAAGTTGCAAATTTAATAAAGAGCTTAAGTTCAAAAGGCATGAGTATGATGATTATAACGCATGATATGGATTTTGCTAAAGGTGTATCAGATAGAATAGTTTCTATGAACAAAGGGAAACTTCAAGATGGGTTAATTTTTGAGAATTAATTTTAATTAAGAGATTTTTGACTATATTTAATATTTGGAAAATTGCAAGCTATGTTACTTAATTGTAATAAATTGTGTTGAATTGTAAATGAAAATATGATATTCTAAAAAAGTAACATAATTCAAGATTTAATCAATACTGTACACTTTCACCTCTGTCTCAGAGATAGAGTCAAGTATCAGATTATATCTTTGGGAAAAAAGGGAGGATTATATAATGGAAGATAGAACTTTAGTATGCAAAGATTGTGGAAAGGAATTTATTTTCACAGTTGGAGAACAAGAATTCTACAAAGAAAAAGGATTTGATAACGATCCAGTTAGATGTCCAGATTGTAGAAGAGCTAGAAAACAACAAAGAAACAACAGAAACTTTGACAGATAGTAAACTACAAGGAGCTGTCGCATTAGCGGATTAAAATCCGTTGACGATAGCTCCTTTTTTAGCTTATATGAAATATTTTCTGAATGTAATATTTCGTTAGCTGTAAAATTTCTAAAAATAGACGCACTTAACTAAGCCTTGTTAAAAGGCTTTTTTTAAATTGCATTTACGCAGTTTTATTTAGTTCAAATAAATGCTTACCAGTACGATTTGTTTGCTATGCAAATTTTTAATATATAAGTTCTAATTAAGAAAGTTCATAATTTAGTTGGTTGTCTTATCCAATCACTCTAATATAGAAATTAAATCTTAATGAACAAAATTTTTTAGAACATATATAAAAATATTTTTTAATATTTCACTTGACTTTGCTTAGCTGGTCTTTTTTATTTACAATAGATTATGTTTTATATAAGGGAGAAATAGAACTAAAAAAATTATAAGTTAGATTATCCAACTATTATGTAAATTTTGCTATAATAATCCTCTTTTCTAGAATTGTTTTTCATAAAGCAGTAACGAAGAAAGAAGTACTAGAAGCTTTAAGTAATATATTAGGATTAGATATATTATTTCTTTAATAAATAAAAACTAAGATATCTATATAAGTTCAAATTTGCTTATACTAGATATCTTAATTTTTTACAATTTAAAAATACGAACTATAAAAAAGGAAAAACTTATTATAATTCGGCAAAAAGCAAATTTAAAGAAAAAATAACACAATATAAGTTGACATCGTACGTGTTAAATGATAATCTTAAAATATCGATACGAAAGTTAATAGAATGTTATTAAAAAACATTCGCCATTGCAAAGAAGCAGTGATTAGGCACCTGAAAGAAAATAACAAGTCAAAGATGTGATTATATTTTCCATCAGACAAAGAGGTGTATTTACCTAATAACGGGCTTATTAGGTAAACTTACCGACGAAGTATGATGTGAAATAGATTAGCATACTGATTTGTTATGTTTTGAATGTGCTGAAGCTAAATCTTATAATATTTTTTGGAGGAATTAAGATGTTAGATATTAGAAGCGTATTCGTTGAAAAGAAAAAAGGGTTTAATGTAGAAGCTCAAAGTTTATTAAATGACTTTAGAGATAACTTGGGAATAACAAATTTAGAAGATGTAAGACTTATTAATAAATATGTTATTGCAGATATTTCAGAAGAATATTATAAAAAGGCTTTACATACAATTTTTTCAGAAGCAACAGTAGACGTAGTTTATGAAACAGAATTACCAATGAATGAAGAGGAAGTAGCATTTGGCGTAGAATTTTTACCAGGACAATATGATCAGAGAGCAGATTCAGCTTCTGAGTGTTTGGCTCTTCTAACAGCAGAAGATAAGGCAGAAATTAAATGTTTCAAAATAGTCATATTAAGTGGAAGACTTTCACAAAGCGATGTTGAAAAAATTAAGAAATATTATATTAATCCAGTCGATTCAAGAGAAGTAGATATAAATAGCAAAGATTTATCATCACTTTCAAGCATTCCTAAAGATGTTAAAATCTTAAATGGATTTACCAATAAAAGTTTAGAGGAATTAAAAGAATTCCATAGTGAGCAAGGGTTAGCTATGAGCATTGATGATCTTGCTATGATTCAAGGATATTTTAAAGAAGAAGAAAGAGATCCAAGTATAGCTGAAATCAAAGTTATAGATACTTATTGGTCGGATCACTGTAGACACACAACATTCTCAACAATATTAGAAGATGTACAAATTGAAGATAATAAATATACAACTCCTATAAAAGCAAGTTATGAAGGATACATAAAGTCAAGAGAATATGTTTATGGAGAAAAAGAAAAGAGTAAAACTCTTATGGATATGGCAGTAATTGCGATGAAAGAGCTTAGAAAAAGAGGTGAACTTGAAGATTTAGATATTTCAGAAGAAATTAATGCATGTTCAATTAATGTAAAAATTGAAACTGAAAAGGGTATGGAAGATTATTTAGTAATGTTTAAAAATGAAACACATAATCATCCAACAGAAATCGAACCTTTTGGTGGAGCAGCAACTTGTCTTGGTGGAGCAATAAGAGATCCTTTATCGGGAAGAACTTATGTATATCAAGCAATGAGAGTTACAGGAGCAGCGGATCCAACAGTATCAGTTGAAGATACTTTAGAAGGTAAGCTTCCTCAGAGAAAGATTGTTTTAGGCGCAGCTCATGGATACAGCTCATATGGAAATCAAATTGGTCTTGCAACAGGTCAAGTTGAAGAAATATATCATCCTAATTATGCAGCTAAGAGAATGGAAATAGGAGCAGTTATTGCAGCGGCACCAAAAGAAAATGTAGTAAGAGAAGAGCCTAAGCTTGGTGATGTAATAGTATTACTTGGTGGAAGAACAGGTAGAGATGGTGTTGGTGGAGCTACAGGTTCATCTAAGGAACATACTGTAGATTCAATAAATGAATGTGGAGCAGAAGTTCAAAAAGGAAATGCGCCTACTGAAAGAAAGCTTCAAAGATTGTTTAGAAATTCAAAAGTAGCAAAAATGATTAAGAGATGTAATGATTTTGGTGCTGGTGGAGTTTCAGTTGCAATTGGAGAACTTTGCAGAGGGTTGGATATAGATTTAGATAAGGTTACAAAGAAATATGAAGGTTTAGATGGAACAGAACTTGCAGTTTCAGAATCTCAAGAAAGAATGGCAGTTGTTGTAACTAAAGAAAATGCAGAAGAATTTATTAAACTTTCAAATGCAGAAAATTTAGAAGCTACATTAGTTGCAAATGTTACAGATACAGATAGATTAAGATTATTCTGGAGAGGTAAGAATATTGTTGATTTAAAGAGAACTTTCTTAGATACAAATGGAGCTACTCAAAAGGCTAATGTTATAGTTAAAGCACCTAGTGACTATCAATATTTAGTAGCAGATATTGATGTTAAAGAAGAATGGATAAATAATTTAAAAAAATTAAATGTATCTTCTAAACAAGGTTTATCTGAAAGATTTGATGCAACTATTGGTCATGGAACTGTTCTTATGCCGTTTGGAGGTAAGTATGCAAAGACGCCAGCAGAAGGTATGGCAGCTAAAATTCCAGTACTTGATGGAGAAAGTACAGATGCCACTTTAATGACATTTGGATTTAATCCTGAGCTTGGCACTTGGAGTCCATATCACATGGCATACTATTCAGTAATTGAAAGTATTACAAAGCTTGCAGCAATGGGTGGAGATTATAGAAAAGCTAGATTAACCTTCCAAGAATATTTTGAGAAATTAGGAACAGACGCTACACGCTGGGGAAAACCATTTGCAGCATTACTTGGTGCTTATGAAGCTCAAATATCATTTGGAATTCCTGCAATAGGCGGTAAGGATTCTATGTCAGGAAGCTTTGGAGATTTAGATGTACCTCCAACACTTGTATCTTTTGCAGTAGGTGTTGAAAAGGCTAGACATATAATATCACCAGAATTTAAAGAAGCAGGATCAAATTTAGTTTTACTTCAAACTGAAAAGAAAGAAGATGGAACTATAAATATAGATAAACTTAAGAAAAATTTAGAAGTTCTTCATACATTAATACAAGATGGAAAGGTGATTTCTGCATCAGCAATTAAGTTTGGCGGAGTTTCAGAAGCTCTTACAAAGATGGCACTTGGAAATAGAATTGGTGTTGAAATTGAAAACTTAACAAAAGATGAATTGTTTGCATTTAATTATGGAACTATAATCTTAGAAGTTAAAAAAGATGTTAAGGTAGAAGAAGAATTAAAAGATTGTATGTATAAAATAGTTGGTAAAACAATTGTTAATTCAGCGATATTATCAAAACAATATGATTTAGATTTAAATATAGAAGCTTTAGAAAAAACATATGAAGAAAAATTAAAATCAGTGTTTAAGATTAAGACTAAAGATGTTGAAGAAAAAGTAGAAACAATTTTATATGATAATAAATCAGTACTATCTTCTAAGACTAAAGTCGCTAAACCAAGAGTTGTAATTCCAGTATTCCCAGGAAACAACTGTGAATATGATTGTGCTAGAGCTTTCGAAAAAGAAGGAGCAGAAGTAACTCAAGTAATATTTAGAAATATTACTAAGGAAGCACTTAATGATTCTATAGAAAGACTTGCAAGTGAAATAAGCAAAGCTCAGATTCTTATGATTCCAGGAGGCTTCTCAGCAGGAGATGAACCTGATGGTTCAGGTAAATTTATAGCTAATGCTCTTAGAAATAAAAAAATAAGTAATGCTGTAATGGAATTACTTAAGAATAGAGATGGATTAGCTATTGGCATTTGTAACGGCTTCCAAGCGTTAATAAAGTTAGGCTTAGTACCCTATGGAGAAATAGTAGACGTAAAAGAAGATATGGCAACATTAACTTACAATAATATTAATAGACATATGTCTTCAATAATAAATACAAAGGTAGTTTCAAATAAATCACCTTGGTTTAGTGAAGTTAATTTAGGCGATATACATTCAGTTGCAATTTCTCATGGAGAAGGAAGATTTGTTGCTCCAGAAAGCTTAATTAAAGAATTAATTAATAATGGTCAAGTGGCAACACAATATGTTGACTTTGATGGAAATATATCATTAAATATGCCATTTAATCCAAATGGTTCAATGTATGGAGTTGAAGGTATAACAAGTCCTGATGGAAGAATATTAGGTAAGATGGCTCATAGTGAAAGAATTGGAACAGACTTATATAGAAATATTCCTGGAGAATTTGATCAAAAGATCTTTAAAGCAGGGGTTAAATATTTTAAGTAGTAAATATTTAAATATAAAACTATATATCAATAAAATATGTAAATATAAATAAAAAAACTATATATCTAGTTATCTATAAAAATAGATAACTAGGTATATAGAAAAATATAAAACCATTAAAATATATGAATATTTATAGTAATAATACGGGTTTGGCAAAAATAGTGAAAAACAGGAGGCTTAAAATGCAAGTAGCAATATTTTTTGGAAGTAAATCTGATACAGAGATAATGAGAGGGGCTGCAAATGCTTTAAAAGAATTTGGAATTGAATATAAGGCGTTTGTTCTTTCAGCTCACAGAGTACCAGAAAAATTAGAAGAAACGTTAGAAGAAATTGAAGCACAAGGATGCCAAGTTATAATAGCAGGGGCAGGTTTAGCAGCACATTTACCTGGAGTTATAGCATCAAAGACAATACTTCCAGTAATAGGAGTTCCAGTTAAGGCTGCACTTGAAGGTGTTGATGCATTATATTCAATAGTACAAATGCCAAAATCAATTCCAGTTGCAACTGTTGGAATTAATAACAGCTACAATGCAGGAATGTTAGCAGTTCAAATGTTATCAGTTAATAATAGTGAACTAAAAAATAAATTAAAAGAATTTAGAATAAATATGAAGAAAAAATTTATTGAGGAAAATGCGGAAGGGGTAGAACTATAATGGAAAAATTAGAAATGTTATATGAAGGAAAAGCAAAGAAGATTTATGAAACAGATAAGGCTGATGAAGTAATTGTATATTACAAAGATGATGCAACAGCATTTAATGGAGAAAAGAAAGGTCAAATTGAAGATAAAGGTGTTATGAACAACGCTATAACTTCACTTATATTTGAATTATTAGAAAAAGAAGGAGTTAGAACTCACTTTATAGAAAAATTAAATGACAGAGAGCAATTATGTAAGAAGGTTGAAATAGTACCACTAGAAGTAATCGTAAGGAATGTTGCAGCAGGTAGCATGGCTAAGAGATTAGGTCTTGAAGAAGGATTTGCGCTTAAAACTACTGTGTTTGAATTATCCTACAAAGACGATTCATTAGGAGATCCATTAATAAATGATTATCATGCAGTTGGAATAGGAGCAACAACTTTTGAAGAACTAAAAGAAATTTATGTAATGACAGCAAAAATTAATGATGTATTAAAAGCCGTATTTAAAGAACAAAATATTAACTTAATTGACTTTAAGATTGAATTTGGTAGATTACCTGATGGAACTGTAGTGTTGGCTGATGAAATTTCACCAGATACTTGCAGATTCTGGGATGCAACTACAGGAGAAAAATTAGATAAGGATAGATTTAGAAGAGATTTAGGTAATGTTAAAGATGCTTACGTTGAAATCTTAAAGAGAATCTCCAAATAATTTACAAGGTATAATTGACACTGGACGATTAAGGGTATTTTTTTAATGTTGAAAGATGTTATAATACTTATCCTTAATTGTTAAATGTCAATTTTCAATTTGAATTAAAAATGATGAGAGGATTGTGTAAATGAGTAATCCAAATTTTGAATTAATAATGGATCCAGGTAATGATAAATTTAAGGATGAGTGTGGAGTTTTTGGCGTTTATGCTAATAATCCAATAGATGTTGCATCAATGACTTATTATGGACTTTATGCTCTTCAACATAGAGGACAGGAAAGTGCTGGAATAGCAGTTGCAGACGGTGAAAAAATAGATATTCATAAAGGGTTAGGTCTTATTACAGAAGCATTTAAGCAAGAGGATCTAAATAAACTAAAAGGGCATATAGCTATAGGCCATGTTAGATATTCAACAGCTGGAGGAAAGGGGATTGAAAATGCCCAACCTATATTAGCGACTTCAAAAATGGGACCAATAGCTATGGCTCACAATGGAACGTTAGTAAATGCGGATGTCATAAAAGAGTTGCTTGAAGATGGAGGACAAATTTTTCATACTACAACAGATTCGGAAGTAATTGCTTGCCTTATAGCAAGAAGTGCCAAAAAAGGTCTTGCAAAGGCTGTAGTTGATGCTATGTCAGCTGTTAGAGGTTCATTTGCATTGACTATTATGTCAAAGGATAAATTAATTGGGGCTAGAGATCCACATGGAATTAGACCACTTTGTCTTGGAAAAATTGAAGAAGGTTATATACTGACTTCAGAAAGTTGTGCTTTAGATGCAATAGGTGCTGAGCTTGTAAGAGATATAGAGCCGGGGGAAATAGTTATAATAGATGATGAAGGAATACATTCATATAGATATTCTGAAAACACTAAATGTCAAACTTGTGCTTTTGAATATATATATTTTGCTAGACCAGATTCAAGAATTGATGGACTTGAAGTTCATACAACAAGAGTAAAAGCAGGGGAACAATTATATAAGGAACATCCATTAGATGCGGATTTAGTTATTGCAGTTCCAGACTCAGGAATACCAGCAGCTATAGGATATGCCAAAGCATCTGGAATTCCTTATGATACTGGATTTATTAAAAATAGATATGTTGGAAGAACTTTCATTTCACCATCTCAAGAAATAAGGGAAAGAGCGGTAGCAGTAAAATTAAATCCATTAAAGGTAAACTTAGAAGGTAAAAAAGTTATACTTATAGATGATTCAATAGTAAGAGGAACTACTTCAAAGCATTTAATTGAATCACTTAGACGTGCTGGAGTAAAAGAAGTTAACTTCTTAATTGCATCACCAGGAGTTAAGTATCCATGTTACTTTGGTATAGATACTCCTTACAGAAGTGAGCTTGTTGCTGCTAACAATAGTGTAGAAGAAATCAGAGATATGATTGGTGCAGATTACTTAGGATACTTAAGTGAAGACGGAGTTTATAAGAGTTGTGATAATAGAGAAGAATTTTGTATGGGATGCTTTAATGGAGTTTATCCAGTAGCAGCACCAGTAGAAAATCTTGAAAGGTAGGATTAATAGATGATTACTTACAAAGAAGCTGGAGTTAATATAGAAGAAGGATATAGATCAGTTAAATTAATAAAGGAATATGCAGCTAGAACTATGAGTCAATATGTATTAAATGGACTTGGAAGTTTTGCAGGAATGGTTGAATTACCAGCAGGATATGAAAAACCAGTTTTGGTTTCAGGTACTGATGGAGTAGGAACTAAGCTTGAAATTGCATTTAAGAATAAAAAGTATGATACGGTTGGAATAGACTGTGTAGCTATGTGTGTAAATGATATTTTATGTCATGGAGCAAAACCACTATTTTTCTTAGATTATATAGCTTGTGGAAAACTTGAAGCGGAAGTTGCATCAGATTTAGTTAAAGGTATATCAGATGGATGTGTGGATTCTAACTGTGCTTTAATTGGTGGAGAAACTGCTGAAATGCCAGGATTTTATTCTGATGGAGAATATGATATGGCAGGATTTGCAGTAGGTATTGCTGATAAAGATAAGATCATAAATGGAAGTAACATTAAAGAAGGAGATAAATTAATAGGGATTGCTTCTTCGGGAATTCATTCTAATGGTTATTCATTAATTAGAAAAATATTTCCAGATTTAAATGAAGAATTTAATGGTGAAGAAGTATGGAAGACATTAATTACTCCGACTAAAATTTATGTAAAACCTGTACTTAAATTACTGGAAAATTATGAAATCAAGGGAATGGCTCACGTTACTGGTGGCGGATTCATTGAAAATGTTCCAAGAATGTTTAATGGTGGGGATTTCACAGCAGTAATTAATAAAGATTCATATCCATTGCCAGCTATATTTGAAAGAATTATTGAAAAAGGTGTAGATAAGGACCATATGTATAATACCTTTAATATGGGAGTAGGATTTGTGCTTGCTGTTAATGAAGCAGATGTATCACCTATTATAAAAGCTTTAGTAGAAATGGGAGAAAAAGCTTATGAAATAGGATATGTAACATCTGGAGGTGAGGGTATTTGTTTAAAATAGCAGTCTTAGTTTCAGGTGGAGGAACAGATCTTCAATCTGTAATAGATGCAGTAGAAAATAAATATATTGATGTCAAAATAGAAATGGTTATCGGCAGCAGAGAAAATATTTATGCTCTAGAGAGAGCGAAAAAACATAATATAGATACTTTTGTTGTAAGTAGAAAAGAGTATGGAGAAAAATCTTCAAACAAGATCTTAGAATTAACAAAGGGGAAGGTTGATTTAATAGTTCTTGCAGGATTTTTAGCAATTTTAGATGGAGAAATATTAAATGAATTTGATAATAAAATTATCAATATTCATCCATCTTTAATTCCTTCATTTTGTGGATCTGGAATGTACGGACTTAAGGTTCATGAAGCTGTAATTAAAAGCGGAGTTAAATTTTCGGGATGTACAGTGCATTTTGTGAATTCAGAAGTTGATGGAGGGGCAATCCTTCTTCAAGAAGTTGTTCCAGTTTATTTTGAAGATGATGCGGAAACGCTTCAAAGGAGAATATTAGAAAAAGAACATTTTATATTGCCTGAAGCAATTAAGCTTATTAGTGATGGGAGAGTTACTATTGTAGATGGAAAGGCTAAGGTAATAAACTAAAGCCAAAACTATTAACGGATAATGCTTTTAAATATCCTAAAGGGAACAGACGGTTATAGTTAATAATGAAATTCTGAGAAATTTCTTAAAAATAAAAAACAAACCAGTACCAGTAACAGTTTAGTTATCAGTTAGAGAATAGATTAAAGGAAACGGTATTAAAGAAGGTTAGTCTCAGCTGCCAACTATCAGCTGTTAACTGTTAACTGATTAGCAGGGGGTTTTTTCGTGAAAAAAAGAGCTTTGATAAGTGTATTTGATAAAGAGGGAATTTTAGATTTTGCTAGATTTTTAGTATCTAAAGATGTTGAAATTGTATCTACAGGAGGAACTTATAAATATTTAAAAGAAAATGGGTTAGATATAATTGAGATTAACGAAGTTACTAATTTTCCAGAAATGTTAGATGGAAGAGTTAAAACACTTCATCCATTAGTTCATGCTGGAATACTTGCAATAAGAGATAATGAAGAACATATGAACACATTAAAAGGAAGAGATATTCATACAATTGATTATGTTGTGGTAAACCTTTATCCATTTTTTGAAAAAGTTAAAGAAGATTTAGAATTTGAAGAAAAAGTTGAATTTATAGATATTGGCGGACCGACAATGCTTAGAGCAGCAGCTAAGAATTTTCAAGATGTTGTAGTAATTTCTGATAAAAATGACTATAAAGTTGTTGTGGAAGAAGTTGAGGCAAATGGTGAAGCTTCTTTAAAAACTAAGAAGAAATTAGCAGGTAAAGTATTTAACCTTATGAGTGCTTATGATGGTGCTATTTCAAACTTCTTGTTAGCTGATGATGAGAGGGAGTATCCAGAATATCTTTCAGTTTCATACAAGAAAATGCAAGGTTTAAGATATGGTGAAAATTCACATCAAAGTGCTGCAGTTTATTCTTCGACAATGCTTGATGGAGCAATGAATACTTTTGAAGTTTTAAATGGTAAGGAATTATCTTATAATAACTTTAAAGATGTTGATATAGCTTGGAAATGTGCTAATGAATTTGACGAGCCCGCATGTTGTGCATTAAAACATAATACTCCATGTGGTGTTGCAGTTGGAAAAGATCCTTATGAAGCTTATATGAAAGCATATGAAGTAGATCCAACTTCAATATTTGGCGGAATTATTGGTTTTAATAGAAAAGTAGATAAGAAAACGGCAGAAGAAATGGTTAAAATTTTCTTAGAAGTAATTGCAGCACCAGAATATGATGAAGATGCTTTAGAAGTATTAAAGGCTAAAAAGAACTTAAGAGTTCTTAAATTCAATAATACTCCAAAAGCTGATAAATATATGGTTACAGTTGATGGAGCAATGCTTGTTCAAGATGAAGATAGCAAGTTAATTCAAACAATTAAAGTTGTAACCGAAGTTAAACCAACTGACGAAGAAATGAAAGATTTATTATTTGGTATGAAGGTAGTTAAATATGTTAAATCAAATGCTATAGTTGTTGCTAATAATGGAATGGCTCTTGGCATTGGTGGTGGTCAAGTTAATAGAATCTGGCCAACAGAAGATGCTTTAAAGAGAGGCACAGGAGCTACAATACTTGCATCTGATGCATTTTTCCCATTCAGAGATATAGTTGATGAAGCGGCTAAATATGGTATTAAAGCAATAATACAGCCAGGTGGTTCAATGAATGATCAACAATCAATAGATGCTTGTAATGAACATGGAATTGCAATGATATTTACAGGATATAGACATTTTAAACACTAATATTGATAATTAATGCTCAATGGTCATTTTCAATAAAGAAATTAATTCTTGCAGAACTTTTAAATGTATTCTATCAATACTGTAAGGATAAAATTCATAATTGAAATTTGAAAATTGAGCATTGAAACTTAATTACTAGAATGTAATAATTTTAATTAATAATTGAGCATTGAAAATTTAGCAGTAACGATTGAAATTTGATTTGGAGGTATATTATAATGAAACTTCTTTTAATTGGTTCAGGTGGTAGAGAACACGCTTTAGCTTGGAAATTGGCTAAAAGTCCAAATGTAGAAAAAATATTTGTTGCACCGGGTAATGGTGGAACTGCAATTGAAAATAAATGTGAAAATATTAATATAACTGATATTGATGAATTAATTAAATTTGCACAAAAAGAAATAATTGATTTAACAGTAGTTGGACCAGAAGATCCATTAACAAAAGGAATTGTTAATGAGTTTAAAAAAGAGGGGCTAAAGATATTTGGACCAGCTGAAAACGCTGCACAACTTGAAGGCAGTAAGAGCTTCTCTAAAGAATTTATGAAAAAATATGGAGTTAAAACTGCTGAATATGAAACCTTTACTAATGTAGATGAAGCGCTTCAATATTTAGAAAACTGTCCATATCCAACAGTTGTTAAGGCTGATGGACTAGCAGCAGGAAAAGGTGTTGCTATTTGTGAAACTAAAGAAGAGGCACAAGAGGCTGTAAAATCATATATGGTAGACGATATTTTTAATGGAGCTGGGCAAAAAATAGTAATTGAAGAATTCCTTGAAGGTATTGAAGCTTCAATCCTTTCTATTACAGATGGAAAGACAATAATTCCATTTATATCAGGAAAAGATCATAAGCAGATATTTGATGGTGGTAAAGGGCCCAATACAGGTGGAATGGGAGTTTTAGCTCCAAATCCTTATGTAACAGATGAAGTAATGAAAGATTTTGAATATAATATTATGGATAAGACTTTAACCGGTATTCGTGAAGAAGGTTTTGATTATAAAGGAATTATATTTTTTGGAATTATGATTACTAAAAAAGGAACATATCTTTTAGAATACAATGTTAGAATGGGAGATCCTGAAACACAATCAGTTCTTTATTTAATGAAAAGTGATTTAGTTGAAGTAATTGAAGCCTCATTAAGAGAAGAATTAAATAAGACTACTATTGAGTGGAATGATGGTGTTTGTATAAATGTTGTTTTAGCTTCAGGAGGATATCCAGGAGATTTTACTAAAGGATATGAAATAACAATAGACAAAAAAGTAAGAGATAAGGTATTTTTAGCTGGAGCTAAAGCAGAAGATGGAGTTTTAAAGACAAATGGTGGTAGGGTATTATCAGTTATTGGTGTTGGAAAAACTGTAGAAGATGCTAGAGAAGAGGCATATGAAAATATTAAACATGTTACTTTTGAAGGCGCTTATTGTAGAACAGATATAGGAGCACATAAATAACATCGGGTATAAAAATAAGCTATTTATAAGCATTAGTATTAAATTTAATGAATAATGCTTTAGGGTCTATTTTTATAATATATTTTTCTTTAGAAAATTATGTGGTTAAGTTAAATGATAGTTATGTTGTGGATATTGCCGGTGTTTAATCAAAAAATGCAATTAGGGCCAAAGGAGTAAGGGGGGAAGAAAAAACATCTTATATTCATGGGCTAAGCTATTAGATGAAGAAGATGTCAATTCAAGTTTAAAAACATGGTATTATGGACATTACAAAACTGAAATGATTATAGATGTATTTCTAGGATAATATTTTCTAATTTTAGATATGCAACACTCAAATGACTTTTAAATTATCATATTAAAAAAATTAAGATAAATCAATATTAAATCTTAATGATTAACTTAAAACTTCACTAATAAATATTTTGGTGAAGTTTTTTATTTTAAGGATATGATTTATAATATATAATATTGAGTAGTTAAAATTTAAATTAAGAGATATATTTTAATAACATACAAATAAAATGAATGGATGAAAATATGAAATGGAAAATAAAAATTATTTATATAATAATTATCTAAATATGGCAAGAAATTCGAGAACAGAAAATAATTTATTAAAAGCTCTTAAATTCTATAAAAAAGCATATTCACTTAATCTAGGAAAAGAGGATATAGACCTTTTGATCGATATGGCTTTAATATACGATGAAATTGGATTATATAGTGAAGCTGAGAAAAAATATGATGAAATTTTAAAATTAGATGAAGAAGAAGCAATAGCTTATTATGGGTTAGCTATATTATATGAGCAAAAGGATGAGTTAGAAAAAGCTAAGGAATTTTATAAAAAAGCTATAGAAAAAAATCCCAATTATGATAAAGCATATTTTTTTCTAGCTAATATATACGATGAACAAGGAAACAAAGATGAAGCCATTTATAACTATAAAATAGTAATTGAAATAAATTCTAAGGATTTGTGGGCAAATGCTAATTTAGCTTGTATTTTAGAAGAATTAAATAAGAATGAGGAGGCTTTAAAGTATATAGATAAAGCATTAGAAATTTCACCTAAACATTATAAGATACTTTTTAATAAAGGGGTAATATTAAATAAATTGAATAGACTAGAGGAAAGCAAGGAATATTACAATCAATCAATTATAGAAAATCCTAAATATCCATATAGTTTTTTGAATTTAGCAGTTATATATAGGGAAAAGGGTGACTTTGAAAAGGCTATTAAAGTAATTAGCCAAGGAATAAAGGAAAATGAAGAACAAGGATTTTTATATTATAATAGAGCTTGCTTCTATGTAAACGCAGAGGAAAATCTAAAAGCAATTGCAGATTTGGAGAAAAGTATAAAATTAGATGACTTATTTTTAGAATATATGAAAAAAGATGCAGAATTAGATCCAATAAGAGAATTTGAAGAATATAAAGATTTAATATAAATAACTAGACTTGTGCACTAAATAGGAAAAATTTAAGCTACTAGTCCTAATTTGGAAATAACTGAATCTAAACTTATCCCGTTATCCGCACAGGTGTGTGCAAAACTAACTATTTGTACCAAATAGTTGT
>NZ_LZZM01000200.1 GCF_002006345.1 Clostridium puniceum | reverse complement strand
ATATATTATAATATTGTAATAGAGAATATGAATGTGAAAGAAAACTAAAATACCTCAAAAGATTTAAAATATATATAAATCTTTTGAGGTGAAAGTTTATAATACAAATAAAATGAATATTAAAGAAAAACATTTTAAACTGCTATCATAGCTAAAATTTTCTTAAATAAAATTGGCTTAATACTATCTATATCTGTAGGTTCTTTTAAAATTATAGTTGTAAAGCAAACACTTCCAACAAGCTCTATAATCATAAATAAAGTCATTTCGGCTTCCTCTTTTTTCATTCCTTCATTAGTTAAATTTTTTATGAAAATATCTAAAACTCTTTTGAAATCATCATATTCCGCTGGGGTCATTATAGCTTTTCGATATAATCCCCAGGATATATTTTTATTTATTAGTTTTAATAGTGATACATTATGATTTAAATAGTTGATTATGTAATCTATAAAAAATAATGTTCTTTCTCTAAAGTCCTCACTTCCTAAACTATTTGTTTTGGATAAAGCTTCTTTTATTATTTCATTGCTCTTTTGAAGAATTAATTTATTTAAAATATCATATTTATCACTAAAATATAAATAAAAAGTGCCTTTAGCAACACCAGCATTTTTTACAATATCGTCAATTGAAGTTTTTTCTATTCCATTTTCAAGAAATAAATCAAATGCTGATGAAAACAACTCTTTTTCTTTTAGTTGTTTTTTCTTTTTAGTAAAACTAATTTTATTATTATTTAAAGTCATTTTCGTCCTCCCCTTAATACTCTAATTTTATTATAAAGCAAATTAAATAATAATCAAAATTTTATGTCATTAAGTGATGCAACTTACAGATTTTTAGTGAAATAAAAAAATTATAAGGATTTGATCATAAACTAATATACTGAAGAATTCTTATATATCTGTTAGCTTAAATTGCTATAAGTCATATAAAATAGTATAATTAGTTAAGAAAGTCTACACCTTTGAAGAAAGTGCGCCTATATAAAAGTGCGAAGCTCAGCTAAAAACTTATTAAGCACAATACGGAACTTATTGAGCACAACTAAGAATTTTTAATAGTGCCATTTGATTTTTTTATTTTGGCATATGAAGGTGTCTTTGATTTTCAGTCAAACTACTGGAGGATAATAAATGATTGTTTTAAGTTGTAAAAATATATGTAAAAGTTATGGAATAGATATTATTTTAAAGGGCATAACATTTTCAATTAATGAAGGTGATAAAGTTGGAATAATAGGCTCAAATGGAGAGGGGAAAACTACTTTATTTAAGATACTCTCAAAAGAACTTACTCAAGATGATGGAGAAGTTTTTATAGATAAAAATAAGTCTTTAGGGTACCTTGCTCAGCATTTAGCATTAGAGTCAAGTAATACAATTTATGATGAAATGTTACTTGTATTTGAAGATCTTATAAATTTGGAAAAGAAAATTTTGGATTTAGAAATTAAAATGAATGAACCTTATGACGAAAATAATGCATCTTATCATGAAAAGATTATAAAAGACTATGGAACATCTCAAGACCTCTATCAGAATAGAGGTGGATATACTTATAAAGGAGAAATATCTCGTGTAATTAAAGGACTTGGATTTATAGAAGAAGATTTTAATAAATTAATTTCGACTTTAAGTGGAGGTCAAAAAACTAGAGTTGCTCTTTGTAAGCTCTTGCTTTTAAAACCAGATATATTATTACTAGATGAGCCTACTAACCATTTAGATTTAGAGGCAATAGAATGGCTTGAAGAATATTTAAAAACTTATAAAGGAACTGTAATAGTAATTTCCCATGATAGATTTTTCTTGGATTCTGTAACAACAGCTACATTTCAAGTTATAAATGGGCACGTTAATTGTTATAATGCGCCTTATACTAAAGCTTTAGAGCTAATGAAAAAGGATCAAGAAACTAAATTAAAAGCTTATAATCTTCAACAAGCGGAGATAAAAAGGCAGGAAGCAATAATAGAAAAATTTAGATCTTTTAACAGGGAAAAGAGCATAAAAGCTGCTGAAAGTAGAGAAAAGGCACTTGATAAAATTGAAATTATAGAAGCACCAGATAAAGAAAAAGCTGCATCCAAAATTAAATTTGAAGCATCAGTTAAAAGTGGATATGATGTGCTGCATATTGAAAAGTTAGCTAAAAGCTATGGTGATAAGAAGCTATTTCATGATTTATCATTTGATTTAAAAAGAGGAGAAAAAATAGCCTTAATAGGTGAAAATGGTCGTGGTAAGACAACATTGTTCAATATAATAATGGACAGAATTAAAAGTGATTCGGGTGTAAAAGTATTAGGGGTAAATGTAAATGTTGGTTATTATGATCAAGAACAATCAAATCTTAATCAAGATAAAACAATATTAAATGAAGTGTGGGATGATTTTCCAGAACTAACTACAAGTCAGTTAAGAGGATACCTTGGTTCATTCCTATTTAGAGGTGATGATGTTTTTAAAGAAATAAACAAGTTAAGTGGTGGGGAAAAATGTAGGATAAACCTTTTGAAATTAATGTTATCAAAATCTAATTTACTTCTTTTAGATGAACCTACAAATCATTTAGATATTCCATCTAGAGAAGCTCTTGAAGAATCAATATTAAGTTATGATGGTACATTAATTGTAATTTCTCATGATAGATATTTCTTAAATAAAGTAATTAATAGAATATTAGAATTACAAGAAGATGGAGCATCTGAATATCTTGGTAATTATACATATTACACTGAAAAGAAAAAAAATCCTCAAAGATTTGAAGCTTATGAAGGTTTAGCTACAGGAAAAACTAAAACTCAGTTAAATGAAGAAAAGAAGAAGAAAAAAGCCTTAGATAAAGAAGCTAAAGCAAAGCAAAATGAAATTAAGAATATAGAAAATAAAATAAGTGCAAGTGAAGAAACACTTACAAAATTACAAGAGGAACTTTGTAAAGAGGAAATTTATTCTAATCCAATTGAAAGTGAAAGAGTAAATAAAGAAATAAAAGCTATTGAAGAAGCTATAGAAAAACTTTATGAAGAATGGGAAGAGATTTCAGAGTAATATTAGAAGATATAATTAAAGTAAAATTTGTATGGGAAATTTTAAAGCTAGAGTAAAAGCGTATAATATTTTTACTCTAGCTTTTTTGTTGTTTTTCAGTTCAAATGATATATATTTTATAAAATATTAAGAATTACTAGTAAAATTATTAAGGTATTTGAGTTAAAATGAATTTATAATAAATTTAATAGAGGAGATGGCATTATTGGAAAAAGGAACTATTTTAATTGTTGATGATGAAAAGGAAATAAGGGATTTAGTTGATATATATCTTAAAAGTGATGGCTATAATACTATAAAAGCTTGTGATGGATTAGAGGCTATTAATATTCTTGAAAAAAATGAAGTGGATTTAATAATTTTAGATGTTATGATGCCAAATTTAAATGGAATAGAAACTTGTTTAAAAATAAGAGAAATCAGAGAAATGCCTATAATAATGTTATCTGCTAAAAGTGAAGATATAGATAAAATATTGGGTCTAAACATGGGAGCAGATGATTATTTAACAAAGCCATTTAATCCATTAGAGCTTGTTGCAAGAGTAAAGTCTCAACTTAGAAGATTTTATAAGTTTAACAAAAAAGCAGATCTGTCAGTAGAGGATAATAAAAATATAATACAAATAGAAGATTTGATTATAAACTTAGAAACACATGAAGTATCATTAGGAGATAATTTTTTAAAACTTACTCCCACTGAATTTGATATCTTATCATTGCTTTCACAAAGCCGTGGGAAAGTATTTTCTATAGAAAATATCTATGAAAGTGTTTGGAATCAAGAATTTATGACTTCAGATAATACTGTTATGGTACACATAAGAAAAATAAGAGAAAAGATAGAGGAGGATCCAAGAAATCCTAGATTTATAAAAACAGTTTGGGGGGTAGGATATAAAATTGAAAAATAGCAAGAAAAGAAATAATATAAATTTTAAAAGCAGAGCTAGTGCTCCCATATTACAATATATTGAAGACTTGGTTAGTTATATAAAGGAGAAGATTGAAAAGAGTATCAGATTTGAACTTATGATGGTTATTGGAATATGCTTTTTAATATCATTTATCTTTTATAGCTTTACTAATAATATTTTAAAACAGGAATATACAGAATCAAAAATAACTTATGATTATGATTCGATTGAAAGATCAGCTAGTGATTTAGCAAAACAAATTGAATTAGAAGAAAATTTGACTTTAAAAGATAATGATAAGATCAATGAAATCTTATCTAATGTATCAAATGGAGATAAGAGCTATATAACTGATTTAGATGGAAAAGTGTTATATAAAACTTCAAATGTAGTTGAAGAAAACATTGATATTTATAGTGCATTAAAAAGTGCTATGACAAATGTAAAATATGAGAAGGTTGGAGTTGTTAAAGAAAAAAATTATATAATGCCACTAAAAGTAGGAAGTGAAAGGATTTATTTGATCTATTCAAAAATTCCGGAAGCAAATATAACATATACTACTATTAATAGAGATTACTCTTCATTAGCATTAATTCTTACAGTTATAGTTTTTATAGTTTCCTTTGTTGTTATAACAAATAATAAAATGAAGTATTTGGATGAGATTGCAACGGGTCTTAAAATAATAGCAAGTGGAAATCTTAATTATAGAATAGAAGAAAAAGGTACAGATGAAATTAGAAATATAGCATACAATATAAATTATATGGCTAAAGAAATAGGGGAAAAGATTAATGCAGAAAGAGATGCAGAAAAGACAAAAACAGATTTAATAACTAATGTTTCTCATGACTTAAGAACTCCATTAACTTCTGTTATGGGATATTTAGGACTTGTAATTCAGCATAGGTATAAAGATGAAGAAGAAATGAAAGAATATTTAAATATAGCCTTTAGCAAAGCAGAAAGGTTAAAATTATTAATTGAAGATTTATTTGAATATACTAAGTTAAATAATAATGGTATAACTTTAACAAAAACTAAGGTTAATTTAGCAGAATTTTTATCCCAATTAATAGAAGAATTAACACCAATGCTTGACGAAAATAAATTAAATGTATATAAAAAATTTGAGTCAGAAAAAATATCAGTTGTAATAGATACACTAAAAATGCTAAGAGTATTTGAAAATCTAATAACAAATGCAATAAAATATTCATATAAGCCAGGAGAAATATTAATAGGATTATATGAAAAAGATAATACTGCAATTGTAGTATTTAGAAATAAAGGAGATCATCTATCAAAGGAAAAAGCAGAAAAATTATTTGATAGATTTTATAGATTAGATGAATCAAGGAATACTAATACCGGAGGATCAGGGCTTGGTCTTGCAATCTCAAAGAATATAGTAGAATTGCATGAAGGCAAGATATGGGCTGAATCAATAGGTGATAATATAAGTTTTTATGTACAATTAAACCTATAATTAATTTATTAATTATAGGTACTTTTTTTGAGATAAATTAATATTTATATTATAGAAGTATTTTTTATTTGGAGGAATTATGCAAGATAAAAACCCTAATAGTCGTTTTGGCATAGATATAAATGAGTATACTCAAAATGTTCAATTTAATATATTAGCAACTAAAATTGACTTTTTATATTTAAGATCTTCTGGTTCAGCAACAGGAAGGTTTAGAGTAGACAGGAAATTTTTAGAGTTTGCAGAAGCTAGTAGAAATTACGGAATTCCAGTTGGAGCATATCATTTTGGATTACCATCGTATGATTTAACAGATGCTGACAGACAATGT
The DNA here is from genome assembly GCF_002006345.1 of Clostridium puniceum. GTDB lineage: Bacteria > Bacillota > Clostridia > Clostridiales > Clostridiaceae > Clostridium > Clostridium puniceum. Next base: position 33,402 of record NZ_LZZM01000200.1, on the reverse strand, counting down.
GATGAATTTATAAATATACTACAAGATGGTTTTGGAGATAAGGATTATGGAGATTTATTTCCTGTCCTAGATATAGAAGCACCAGGAAATAAGTCAATAAGTACAAAGGTATTAATTGATTGGATTGATAGATTTAGAAAAAGATTTGAGAGAAAAACTAGAAGAAGACTTATGCTTTATACAGGGGTAAATTTTATAGAGCTTTATGATAATTTTTACATTCCAGGACGTGGTTATCCATTAAGAAATATGCCATTATGGATTGCTATGTATCTAAAGATTCCCCAAAATCCAAGAGTACCACCAAATGTTGGAGGATGGACTCGATGGAGAGTTTGGCAGTATAGTGAAGATCAAAATGTTGAAGGTGTTGGAAATCCTGTTGATGCTAATTGGGGACCAGATAATCTAGATTTATTAACTCAACCTGATATTGTTACAGGATTTCAAGCGCGATTTGAAAATGAGAACATATATGCTTCTTGGAATAGAAATAGCGATATAGATCTGCTTGGATATAATATTTTTGTAAATAAAGAATGGGTAGGTACAGTTGATGAGAATGCTACAAGTTATTTAATAACTAGAGATAAGATAAAATTAAAAAAGAATGTACCTATAGAAGTGTCAATTGAAGCTTTTGATTATGATGGAGAAACCTCAAAAGCACGTGCAAAAGCAAATCTATAAAACAAAATTAAAATCATATTCTAGCTTTATATGTAATAATATTACTATCATATAATAGTTAGAATATGATATAATAAAAACATTGATGACAATTTAGGAATAATGTAAATTGCAATCAATATAGTGTCTAAAACAGTAATAACATATAAGAATTTTAAACTAAAACACAAATTTCCTGAAAGGAGAAGAGCAAGTGGAAAAAGGTACTGGCAAAAGAACGCAAGCGGCTAAAAGAGCTGCTAATAAAAGAAAGAAGATTACACTGGTAATATCAGCATTGATAATAATAAGCATTATTTCGATGTCTGCATATTCAGTATCAATAAAAGGTATAACTAAAGAGTGGGATAATAAAATATATCCAGGCGTAACTGTGCAAGATGTAAATCTTGGTGGTATGACTAAGGAAGAAGCAAAAATTAAACTTACTGAAACATTTAATGATGCAATAGAAAAGAAAAAAATGCCTATATCAATAGGGGACAAGCAATACGAATTTATTTATTCTGATATAATGCCTAAATATGATATTGATGGAACCGTTGAAAAAGCTTATAGCTTTGGAAGAGATGACGGAATTTTAGAAAAGTATATAATTATAAAAAATGGTGATAATAAAAAAAATGAAATTACATTAGATTTTTCTTATAATGAAGAAAAATTAAAAGAATATGAAACAAAGTTGCAAAAAGAGGTTACTCAAACTGCTAAGGATGCTTCAATTAATATAGAAGGGAATAATATTGCAGTTAAACCAGGAATAGAAGGAAAAACAGTAAATTTAGACACGTTAGATCAAAAGTTAAAAGAAAATATAAATGGTGAAATTAATTCTGAAAATAGAGTAACAATAGATGTAGAAACAACAAAACCAAGAGTAACAAAGGATGATTTATCAAAAATTAAAGGAATAATGGGTACTTTTACATCAAATTATTCTACATCTGCACCAGGAAGATGCAATAACATAGAAATATCAACGGCTGCAATAAATGGAACTATAATTATGCCAGGAGAAATTTTTAGTTTTAATGAGGTTGTAGGTCCTAGAACTGTAGAAAGAGGTTATCAAGAGGCAGGAACATATGTAGGTAATAAAGTAGAACCAGGTATTGGTGGTGGAATATGTCAAGTATCTACTGCACTTTATAGAGCTGCAATGAAAGCTAATTTAAGATCTGTTGAAAGAACAAATCATTCTATGGTCGTAGGTTATGCTCAACCAGGTCTTGATGCAACAGTTTCTTATGGATATTTGGATTATAAGTTTAAAAATACTTATGATTTTCCACTTTATATTAAGGGAACAACAGCAGGAAAAGTTGTAACGTATATAATATATGGTAATCCGGCTGAGCTAAATGGAAAAACATACGATATGGTAAATGAAGTTCTAGAAACTATACCGCCAGAAACAAAGATTGTACCTGACAATACATTACCAGAAGGAAAAGAAGAAAAAGATGGTGTAGGTATGACTGGGTATAAGGCAAGATCATATCAAATTACTTATGAAAATGGTACTGAAGTAAAGAGGGAGATTATAGCAACAGATAGTTATGCAAGTGTTGGAATTATAGTTAGAAAGGGTACGCAAGCAACAGCAGTACCACCAACTACTACAACACCACCAACAGTTGTAGAACCAGCAGCTACAGTTGAAACACCACCTCCAGTAACACAACCAGCAACGCCATAATAAAAAATATTTGAGTTTAATGAATAGAATAATTAAAATAGTAATTAAAGCATATTCTCCTTAACTGACTAAGTTAAAGAAAATATGCTTTGAATTTCAAAAAGATTGAGAAATTATTAAAATTAATTAATAACTTAGCGGTTATAAGTTTATAATTAGAATTTTGTATTATATAGAAAAATCAATATTTTTGACTTGTTATGAACCATATAGTATAATTTTAAAATGTAAGTATATTGATTTTTATGAATAATAGAAGAAGGTGGAGTTTTGAATTTAAATATAGTATTATACAATCCTGAAATACCACAAAATACTGGTAATGTTGCAAGAACTTGTGTTCTTACAGATAGTAAATTGCATTTAATAAAGCCATTAGGCTTTGATATAAATGAAAAGCAAGTTAAAAGAGCAGGTCTAGATTATTGGAAAGATTTAGACCTGGAAATACATGAAAGCTATGAAGATTTTATGAGTAAATATGGAGATAAAAGGATATTCTTAGCAACTACTCATGGAGGCACTCATTTTGATGAAATTTCCTTTAAAGAAGGAGATTTTATAATGTTTGGAAGAGAAACAAGCGGAGTTCCAGAGAAAGTTCATAACACGCACACTGGACTTAGAGTTCCTATGGTTAAATCAAGTACTAGGAGTCTGAATTTATCAAATACAGTAGCTATAGTAGCCTACGAAGCATTGAGACAAATAGGATTTCCTAATATGAAATAAATGAAGAGGAATGAAGAGATATATGGAAAAGATAAAAATCATAACGGATAGTACGGCTGATTTATCAAAAGAAATATATGATAAGTATGAAATAGAAGTTTTGCCTCTATTAATAAATTTTGGTGAAGAGAGTTATTTAGATGGAGTCGAGATAAATCCAGACAAAGTATTTGAAAGAATAGAAAAGGAAAATATACTTCCAACTACAGCACAAGTAATACCCAATAGATTTATTGAATCATATAAAAAATATTTAAATGAAGGATATAAAATTATATCAATCCATATGTCTTCCGTAATGAGTGGAACGTATCAATCGGCATGTATAGCAAAAGAAGCGCTAGAAACTGAGGAGATAGTTGTTATTGATTCTCAAAATGTTACAGCAGCACTTGGAATTTTAGTTTTAAAAGCTGCTAAACTTAGAGAAAAAGGATATGACATTTTAAAAATGGAGCAAGAATTAAATATAATTAAAGAAAAAATAAGTGTTTCAATTTATTTTGATTCTTTAGAGTATCTTGTCAGAGGTGGGAGAATTTCTAAGACAGCTGGTATGGTTGGCAGTTTGCTTGGAATAAAGTTAATATTGGAAATAAAAGATGGACTTATGGCTGTAAAAGATAAAATTAGAGGAAATAAGAAATCAATAAAAAAAATTATTAATGATTTAGAAAGTGTAACTTTAGATGAGGATATGCCAGTTATATTAATTGATGTAAATAATATTGAAATTAAAGATGCACTTAAAGAGTATATGGAAACTAATAATGTTAATTTTATTGAATGTCCAGTGGGATCTACTGTATGTATACATTCAGGTCCTGGATGTTGCGGATTAGTATTTTTAACTAAATAAATTTATTTGATAATTACAAAATATGTTAGACTAGATTATAGTAGTTTATCTTTAGAAAAAATTTAAGTTGGAATAGTTATAAAATAATAAAATAAAGACATGCTTTAATATTTTTTATTGAAAGTATAGTATTAAAGCATGTTTTAATATATATATTAGAATATGGTGCTAGCAGAAAAGAAGATATAGTTTTGAATTATAGATAGAAAATAACTTAAATATTAAAAATTTTAATAAAATATCTAGAGGTATCATGTGGTGGACTTGCAATGATTGTATAATACAGAGTATACTAAGAGAAAGATTTATTTATTAATGCAATTATCATGAATACGTTTAACTAGCCATGAAGTACAAAAGTATAAGGAGGAGAGTTATGAATTTAGATTATAGCATGAAGATGACTCAAGAACAAAGGCTTATATTAACTCAAAATATGCAGCAATCTATAAAGCTTTTGCAAATGTCACTTCATGATTTAAGGGAATATATTGATAATGAGTATTCAGAGAATCCAGTTTTAGAATTAAATGAGGAAATAACTTCATATGAAGATTTACATAATAATGGAGAAACGAGTACTGAGGATAAATATGATTATAAAAAAATTATTGAAGAGTTATACTCTGATAATTATAAAGAAAAATCAGAAGGAAGTTATTCTAATGAAGAATCGACGTCTCCATTAAATTTTATTGAGAAGAAGATATCGTTAAAAGACTATCTGCAAGAACAATTAGTTGAAGTAGAGGTAGATCAATACACCTTAGGTATATGTAAGTATATAGTTGAGTCATTGGATCATAGAGGATATTTAGAAATTTCAATAGAAGAATTAGCAGAGGAATTGAATATATCAGAAGAAATAGTAGAAAAAGCCTTAAAAATAGTTCAAACATTAGAGCCTTATGGTATTGGTGCTAGAAATATTCAAGAATGCTTAATCATACAAAGTATAAAATTGAATATTTTAGATAATATAATAGAAAAGATAATCTTAAATCACTTAGAAACTATTGCAGAAAATAAATATGAAGTAGTAGGCAAAGACCTTGGAATATCACCAAGAGAAGCTCAAAGATATGGAGATTTAATTAAGAAGTTAGAGCCGAAGCCTTCAAGAGGATTTTATACAGGAGAAGAAGTTAATTATATAATTCCAGATGCTGAAATAAAAAATATCGATGGTGAATTTTTTATATTGATGAATGAAAGTGTTTTACCTAGACTTATGATAAATAAAACTTATAAAGATGTTTTAGAAAATAACGGTGATTCAGAAACAAATGCTTATGTTAAAGATAAAATTAATCAAGCAATGTTTTTAATTAAATCAATAGAACAAAGAAAAAACACTTTACATAAAGTTTTAGAATGTTTAGTTGATAAACAAAAGGATTTTTTTAAGCTGGGTAAGCAGCATATAAAACCATTAACGTTAAAAGAAGTTGCAGAAATTATTAAAGTTCATGAGTCTACTGTAAGTAGAGCTGTTAAGGATAAGTATGTACTAACAAGCTATGGTACTATAAAAATCAAGGATTTATTTGCAAGTGGAGTGTCTTCAAATGATGATGATATGGCAACCATAAAAATAAAAAATGAAATAAAGAAAATAATTAATGATGAAAATAAAGGAAAACCTTTTTCGGATCAAGTGATAAGTGATATTTTAGCAAAAAAAAATATGAATATTTCGCGTAGAACAGTTGCAAAATATAGAGAAGAACTAGGAATTAAATCTTCTTCTATGAGAAAAAGGTTATAAATAATTTAGTCAAGTAGAGTTGATAATGTGCAGGGGAAAATCAATAAAAGTGGAATTGATTTCGAAAATTTGGTGAAAAATGAAGAATTCGAAATAGAAATTTTGATTTAATCTGTACATTATTAACCTTAAATTACCAAAAAAATAAATTATAAGTTATTGTATAAAATTACAAAAAAGTTTGTTAATAATTGATTTTACTAGGCTTTTTTTGTTTTTCTTGAAATAATATAAAAAAATTTTCCTTAAAGACTTTAAAAATTCAAAAAGGTGTTCTATAATAATAGATGTGGGACATAATAAAAAGATGCGGGACACTTAGTGACCAAAGGAGTGTTTAAGTTGCAGGAAATATTAGAATTGCAAAAAAAAATAGTTCCTGAGCTTGTAAATACGTTAGAGAAAAGGTATAACGTACTCAGAACAATCTGTCATAATCAACCTATAGGAAGAAGAATCCTTGCAGAAATGCTGACCCTTGGTGAAAGAACAGTAAGGACAGAAATAGGTTTTTTAAAAGATCAAGGATTGATTGAGATAAATGCTTCTGGAATGACAGTTACAAGTGAAGGAATAGAAATTATATATAAATTAAATGATTTTATTCATGAAATAAAAGGTCTTTCAGAAGTTGAAAAGAAAATAGAAACTTTTCTTAATTTGAAAAAAGTAATCGTAGTCCCAGGAGATATTGAAGAGAATCCTTTAGTATTAAAGGATTTAGGTAAAGCTTGTGCAAATTATGTAAAAGATGTTTTAGAAGATAATTCTATTATAGCGTTAACAGGTGGAAGCACACTAAAAGAAGTTGTGGAAGCTTTCCCTAAAATAACAAGCTTATCAAAAATTCAAGTAGTACCAGCAAGAGGCGGTATGGGAAAAAAGGTTGAAACACAAGCAAATACTCTAGCTGCTACCCTAGCACAAAAGCTAAATGGTACATACAAGATGCTTCATATTTCTGAAAACTTAAGTTTAGATATAATAGATACCTTGCTTAAGGAAGAAGCTGTTAGAGCAGTGATAGATACTATACACAAAGCAGATATATTAATCTATGGTATAGGAAATGCTGTTCAGATGGCAAAGAAAAGAGGCGTTCCACAGCTAGAAATAAACAATTTGATTAGTCAAGGTGCTGTTGGAGAAGCATTTGGATGTTATTTTAACAAAGACTCAGAAATAATTTCAGAAACTACCGCTGTTGGAATTAAAATCAATGAAGCAAGAAAAATAAAAACACATATTGCAGTAGCAGGTGGGCAAAATAAAGTTGAGTCTATAATATCAACTGAATTTAATGACATAAATGGAGTGTTAGTTACAGATGAGGCAACTGCCTATGGAATACTAAAAAGACTAGATAAATAAATTCAGTTATTAAAGTAGTTTGTAAAATTTATTTTTATAAAAAAAAGAAAAACATTATTAGGAGGTAATTGTAATGGTAAACGTAGCAATTAATGGTTTTGGAAGAATAGGTAGATTGGCTTTAAGATTAATGATCAACAACCCTGAATTTAATGTGGTTGCAATCAATGACTTAACAGATGCTAAAATGTTAGCTCACTTATTCAAATATGATTCAGCTCAAGGTAAATTCGATGGAGAAATCGAAGTTAAAGAAGGAGCTTTCGTAGTAAATGGAAAGGAAATCAAAGTTACTGCTGATTCTAATCCAGCAAACTTACCTTGGGGAGCATTAAACGTAGATATCGTTTTAGAATGTACTGGTTTCTTTGCAACAAAGGCAAAAGCTTCAGCTCATATCGAAGCAGGTGCTAAGAAAGTTGTTATTTCAGCTCCAGCTGGAAACGACCTTCCAACAGTAGTATTTAACGTAAACCACGATATATTAAAAGCAGAAGATACAGTTATTTCAGGTGCTTCATGTACTACTAACTGTTTAGCTCCATTTGCTAAAGTATTAAGTGATAAATTTGGATTAACAAAAGGTTTCATGACTACAATCCATTCTTATACTAACGATCAAAATACTTTAGATGCTCCACACAGAAATGGTGACTTAAGAAGAGCTAGAGCTGCTGCAGCTTCAATCATCCCTAACTCAACTGGTGCTGCTAAAGCTATCGGGTTAGTTATCCCAGAATTATCAGGAAAATTAGATGGAGGAGCTCAAAGAGTTCCAACAATCACTGGTTCATTAACTGAATTAGTTTGTACTTTAGATAAGAAAGTAAGTGCAGAAGAAATTAATGCTGCTATGAAGGCTGCTGCAACTGAATCTTTCGGATATACTGAAGATCCAATAGTTTCTTGTGATATTATAGGAAGCAGCTTCGGATCATTATTCGATGCTACACAAACTAAGGTTATGGAAGTTAATGGAGAACAATTAGTTAAAGTAGCTTCTTGGTACGATAACGAAATGTCATACACTAACCAATTAATCAGAACTTTAGGATACTTCGCTAACTTAAAGTAATTTGAATTAATCTAATTTAAACATAACGCGCAAATTTATGTTAAAAAGAATAAGTCTGGTTTTGTAGTATAAGGCTATAAAGCCAGACTATTTTAAAATATTCGTAAAAATAAATTTATGAGGTGAATTTTAATGGATTTCAATAAGAAAACAATTGAAGATATCGATGTAAATGGAAAGAAAGTTTTAGTTAGATGTGACTTTAACGTACCATTAAAAGATGGAGTTATAACTGACGAGAATAGATTAGTTGGAGCACTTCCAACTATAAAATATTTAGTAGAGCATAATGCAAAGGTTATTCTTTGTTCACATTTAGGGAAAGATGCTTCAAAATCATTAGCTCCAGTAGCTACAAGATTAACTGAAATGCTAGGTAAAGAAGTTGTTTTTGCTAGAGATGAAGAAGTTGTTGGTAAAAACGCTAAAAAAGCTGTTGCTGATATGAAAGATGGAGACATCGTATTATTAGAAAACACTAGATGCAGAAAAGAAGAAACTAAGAATATTGCAGATTTCTCTAAAGAATTAGCTTCATTAGCTGACGTATTTGTTAATGATGCATTTGGAACAGCACATAGAGCTCACTGTTCAACAGTTGGAGTTACTGATTATCTTGATACAGCTGTATGCGGATACTTAATTCAAAAAGAATTGAAATTCTTAGGAAATGCTGTTGAAAGCCCAGTAAGACCATTTGTTGCTATCTTAGGTGGAGCAAAGGTTTCTGACAAAATTGCTGTTATAAACAATCTTTTAGATAAAGTTAACACAATTATTATTGGTGGTGGAATGGCTTACACATTCTTAAAAGCTCAAGGATATGAAATCGGAACTTCATTAGTTGAAGAAGACAGACTTGACTATGCTAAAGAGATGGTTGCTAAAGCTGAAGAAAAAGGTGTTAAATTCTTATTACCAGTAGATCATAGAGTTGCTACAGAATTCAAAGATGTTGAAGCTGTAGTTACAGAAGATCAAAATATTCCAACTGGAAGCATGGGATTAGATATTGGACCAAAGACAGAAGCTTTATATGCGGATGCTGTTAAAGATGCTAAAACTGTAATATGGAATGGACCAATGGGTGTATTTGAATTCGAAAACTACAATAAGGGAACAGTTGCAGTAGCTAAAGCTATGGCAGATGCAGATGCAACTACTATAATTGGTGGTGGAGATTCAGCTGCTGCTGTGAATATCTTAGGATTCGGAGATAAAATGACTCATATCTCAACTGGTGGTGGAGCATCATTAGAATTCTTAGAAGGTAAAGTGTTACCAGGAATTGAAGCATTAAACAATTAATTTTAATATAAAAATATAAATTTAAAATTAATTATATTAATAAGATAAATGCTTAAATTAAACAAATAAAATAGTAATTACTAAAAAGAATATATTAGAGAAATTATATATTGATATAAAAGATAATGTCTCTAAACATTGAAGAAGCTTTCGGCCAAAAGCTTCTTTGGTTTGTTATTTTATTTCATTTGGTTTATTAAAATTTTAATTATGAGGTGGATATAATGAGAAAAGCAATTATTGCTGGAAACTGGAAAATGAACAAAACTGTTGATGAAGCAGTTAAAATGGTAGAAGAATTAAAACCATTGGTTAAAGATGCTACATGTGATGTAGTTGTATGTCCTACTTTTGTATGTTTAGATGCTGTTAAAAAAGCTGTAATTGGGTCAAACATAAAGGTTGCTGCACAAAATATGCACTTTGAAGAAAGTGGAGCATTTACAGGAGAAGTTTCTCCAGGAATGTTAGAAGCTATGGGAATTGAATATGTTGTTTTAGGACACAGTGAAAGAAGAGAATATTTCAATGAAACTGATGAAGCATTAAACAAAAAAGTTAAAAAAGCTTTTGAACACAACATTACTCCAATTCTTTGTTGTGGAGAGTCTTTAGAACAAAGAGAAAATGGAACTACTAATACAGTTATAGAAGCTCAAATAAAAGTTGATATAGCTGGATTAACTAATGAACAAGTAGAAAAACTTGTTATTGCTTATGAACCAATTTGGGCAATAGGAACAGGTAAAACTGCTACTGATGAACAAGCTAATGAAACAATTAAAGCAATAAGAACTATGGTTGCTGAAATGTATGGAGAAGTTGCTGATAAAGTAAGAATTCAATATGGTGGATCAGTTAAACCAAACACAATAAAAGCTCAAATGGAAATGTCTGATATAGATGGAGCATTAGTTGGTGGAGCTAGCTTAGTTGCATCCGATTTTTCTTCAATAGTCAATTATTAATAAACATAAATACTAAAACAAAAGATTAAAAATAGGTTAAATTGAACTAAATTGCAAAAGTAAACAACTACTTAGTAATTTAGTTCAATTTTTTGTAGACAGTTAATAATATTTATGGTAAATTATTCAATAGAGGTTAATAATATTAAAAAGTGGTTAAATTTATTTATAATCATATAAATAAATTTATAAATACAACAAATAATCTAACGTTTAGTGGAATGATTAAACAAATTTTTATGATAAATTTATTAATAAATCATTAATTTATATATTTTTCATAAATTAATAATGGCAATTATGCAAGCGATTGCGAAGAAGAAGTTTTTATTTTTATATTTGTATAAATGAAATATAAAATTTAGGTTTATATAGTCAAACAAGTTATAATGCAAAATGCTGATTTGCTTTGTTCATTGTTGTTTTACTTTTCAAGGGAGATATTTTAGGTTCTAATCATGGTTAATATATTTTCTAAGAAATGAGACAAACAATTTTTTATATAAGCTAATAAAATAGAAAATTTGAAGGAGGAAATTATATTGAAAAAATGTTTTTTTGAAAAGCTTAGTCTTTTTATAATGGCTATGTTTTTATCTGTAATTATTACAGAAAGTTGTCCCATAAACACTCAAGTAGCTTTTGCTGCTACACCAAATTTAATAATTCATTGTAAAAAGCCTGCTGACTGGAGTAAAGTTAATATTTATTATTATAGTAACAACACTACTGTACCAAGTTGGCCTGGAACGGGAATGACTTCAGAGGGTAGTGATTGGTATACTTATACGATTACTGGGCTATCCGATGCAAACGTTATCTTTAACGATGGTTCAGGTATTCAAGTGCCGGGAGCAGGAAAACCAGGTTTTGCTGTAACTACTGAGAGCTGGTATAAAGATGGACAAATGTATACACAAAATCCTGAGCAAGTTATGATTAAATCGATCGCTATAAATTCATCTTCTTCTGCAACAATAGGTGAATCTATTGTACTAACGTCTATTGTAACTTATAGTGATGGATCAGAAAAACAAGAAGATCTGAATTGGAGTATCAGTGATTCAACATTAGCAGATTTATCTACAAATTCTGGGAAGAGTGTAAGTGTAACTGCGCTTAAAAAAGGAAGTGTAACAGTTACAGCTTCTAAAGGAATGTTAACAACTCAGAAAACAATAAATATAAGTGAGATTTCAAAAAATTCTATAAAAGTATATTTTCAATCACCATGGTCAACTGCTAAAATATATTATTGGTCTACAGTGCCATCAGTACCACCAATTTCTTGGCCAGGTGTAGACATGGCTTCTGAAGGCAATGGATGGTATAGTTATATTTTTAATGGAGCAACATCAACAAATTTAATCTTTAATAATGGTTCTGGTTCTAAGACTAGTGATTTAAGTAGAAGCTCTGGAATATGGTATTATAGTAATAATGTATGGAGTGATAAGGACCCAAGAATTGATACTACAGTACCCATTATAACTGCATCACCAGATTCAGGAAAGATAGGTGGAACATCTCTGGAGGTAATATTGACTGTAAATGATAATGTGGATACGAATCCAAAAATTTATTATACAATTGATGGAACAGATCCAATAGTAGGAGATAATTTGTATACTGGCAGTATAAAAATAACTAAAGATACTACAATAAAAGCGATAGCTATTGATAATAGTAATAATAAATCAAAAATATATACTTTTAGTTATCTCTTAGGACAAGATGTTATACCGCCAACAGTTACAGCTAATGTGCCAGCAGGACGATATGCAACAGCAAAGGATGTTATTTTAACGGTAAGTGATAATAAAGATAGTACACCTAAACTATATTTTACTACTAACGGTACTGCCCCTTATATAAATGATAACTATTTATATAAGGGACAAGCGATACATGTGGATAAATTTACTCATATATATACAATTACAGTAGATGAAGCAGGAAATACGACAGAAAACCATTTTATATATAATATTGGAAATACTCCTGATAATGTAGATTTTAGAAAAGAAACTATATACTTTGTAATTACACCAAGATTTTATGATGGTGATCCATCAAACAATGTACACGGGTGGGATGATGCTCAAGCAAAAAATCCAGATACTGATCCAGCTTGGAGAGGAGATTTCTTAGGTCTTACAGAAAAGCTTGATTACATTAAAGCTTTAGGCTTTTCAGCTATTTGGGTAACGCCTCCAGTTAAAAATGCTAGTGGATATGATTATCATGGATATCATGCTATAAACTTTAATGAAATCGATCCTAGATATAAAACTAGATACGATGCATCTGCAGAAGAAGCATATCAAAAATTTATTATAGCAGCACATTCTAAAGGATTAAAAGTAATTCAAGATATAGTTTTAAATCATACAAGTAACTTTGGAGAAGAGAATTTATTTCCTTTATTTAATAGAGTTGCACCAACTTCTTTAAATGATACTGCAGCTAGTTCATTAAAAAATATTCTTTCACCATTATTACCTTCAAATTATGATACATTAACACCAGCACTGCAATATTCAACTAGAATAAATGCAATGAAAGAAGATTCTAATGATCCAAATCATATTTATCATCATGAAAAAAGCTTAAGTTGGGAAAGTTATTCGGTCCAAACTGGTCAAATTGCAGGGGACTGTGTTGATTTGAATACTGAAAATCCGACAGTTTCTAAATATTTAGTGGATTCATACAAGAAATATATAGATATGGGGGTAGATTCTTTTAGAATTGATACTGTTAAGCATGTATCTAGATTAACTTTCAATAATGAATTTATACCTCAGCTAAAGGCTGCTGGAGGAGAAGGCTTTTACATGTTTGGAGAGGCATGTACTAGAGTGAGAGAAGTATGGAACCATGATACTCCGGCAATATCAGTGCCTTTTTACACATGGAAGGAATCAAAGAACTACCCATGGGGGGACAGAGTAACTAACGAAGCTAGTACACTTCAAAATTACAATGATAATAGTAGTACAGTAGGTCAACCAACTAGTACAAATGCTATATTAAATGGAAACACATACCACATACCGGATTATTCTAAGAAATCTGGACTTGACGTAATAGACTTTCCAATGCACTGGAATTTTGCAAATGCGAGAGATGCATTCAGAGTTGCTATAGATGGGGATTCTGCTTATAATGATGCAACTTGGAATGTAACTTATGTTGATTCTCATGATTATGCTCCAGATGGTGCCCCTGAGAACCAACGTTTTTCATTAGGACAGGATGTTTGGGCAGAAAATCTAAGCTTAATATTTACATTTAGAGGAATACCTACTATATTGTATGGAAGTGAAATTGAATTCCAAAAGGGTAAACCAATAGATGTAGGTCCTAATGCTCCATTAAGCGAGACAGGTAGAGCATATTTTGGAGACAAAATTCAGGGTAATGTACAAACCACTGACTATGGAGTGTATTCAAATGCTACAGGTACAATGGCGGATACTCTTAATTACCCATTAGCACAACATATTATAAGATTAAATAGAATTAGAAGAGCTGTACCAGCACTTCAAATGGGAGAATATTCAGTACAGAATGTAACTGGAGATGGAATGTCATTTAAGAGAAGATATACTGATGTATCTAGTGGAGTTGATAGCTTTGCATTGATAACCATATCTGGTAATGCAACTTTCACTAATATTCCAAATGGGAAATATGTTGATGCAGTTACTGGACAAATTATAAATGTGACTAATGGAACTTTAAAGGCTGCTTGCAGTGGAAAAGGAAATTTAAGAGTGTTTGTACTTGATGAACCCAATAATTCTGCACCAGGAAAAATTGGTACAGATACAAAATATCTGTATTAACTAGTTTAAATATGAGTGTATCAAAATTTTGAAAATCTTTTTGATACACTCATATTATTTTTAGAGGCGATTGTCTAATAAGTAAAACTTTATAATAAGTTTATTATGAAGTATAAAGAATATTAAATAGCTATAGCAGGAAAAGTTTTTATATACAGATTATAAAGTGAAATCACTAATTAAATTCTTTGTTAGAAATTTCACTTTTAGAGTTTATAAGTTGCAATAAATGAAAAAAAATAATATAATTTATATGATTAATGATATGGAAATTAAATAAATGATAATATTTAATATATATGAGTTCTAATGAAATCTAGATATAATTATTAAGTTTAAATATTGGTTTAGACATAAAATAATTAGCATGTATATTATGATTTTAACAAAATTTGGAGGGATGAAAGATGTCAAAAAAACCAGTTATGTTGATGATATTAGATGGTTTTGGAAATGCACCAAAATCAGAAGGAAACGCTGTAAGTTTAGCCAAAAAACCAAATTTAGATAAATTCTTTGAACAATATCCAACTACAGAATTACAAGCAAGTGGATTAGCAGTTGGATTGCCAGAAGGGCAAATGGGTAACTCAGAAGTAGGGCATTTAAATATTGGTTCTGGTAGAATAGTATATCAGGAATTAACAAGAATAACAAAAGCAATATCTGATGGAGACTTTTTTGAAAATAAAGCTATTAAATTAGCAATGGAAAATGCTAAAAAGAGTGATTCAGCACTTCATTTAATGGGATTGTTATCAGATGGTGGAGTTCATTCACACATAGATCATCTAAGAGGTATTTTAGAATTTGCTAAAAGAGAAGGTGTTCAAAATGTTTATGTTCATGCGTTTATGGATGGAAGAGATGTACCACCTTCATCAGGTAAAGATTTTATAGAAAAAACTGAAGCAATGATGGCTGAAGTTGGTGTGGGTAAAATTGCAACTGTAAGTGGTCGATATTATGCAATGGATAGAGATAACAGATGGGAAAGAGTTGAACTTGCCTATAATGCATTAGTTTTAGGTAAAGGTGAAACTGCAAATAGTGCAGTAGAAGCAATTCAAAAATCATATCATGACAATAAAACTGACGAATTTGTATTACCAACAGTAATAACTAAAGATGGCAGTGCAATTACTAACATTAAAAATGGAGATTCAGTTCTATTTTTTAACTTTAGACCGGATAGAGCTAGAGAAATCACTAGAGCTATTAATGATAAAGAATTTGCTGGATTTAAGAGAGAAACTCTAAATCTTACTTTTGTAACAATGACTCAATACGATAAGACTTTAGAAGGTGTAAATGTTGCATATAGTCCACAAACTTTAACTAATACACTTGGTGAATATGTAAGCAGCAAGGGATTAAATCAATTAAGAATTGCTGAAACTGAAAAATATGCTCATGTTACTTTCTTCTTTAATGGTGGAGTAGAAAAAGAAAATCCAGGCGAAGACAGAAAAGTGATTCCTTCACCAAAGGTTGCAACTTATGATTTAAAACCAGAAATGAGTGCTTATGAAGTAACAGAAGAATTATTAAACAGACTAGATAGTGATAAATATGACATGATAATATTAAACTTTGCTAATCCAGATATGGTTGGTCATACAGGAGTAGTTCAAGCTGCTGTTAAAGCAATAGAAGCAGTTGATGAATGTGTAGGAAACATTGTAAATAAAGTTTTAGAAAAAGATGGCTGTGTGTTTATTACTGCGGATCATGGTAATGCTGAAACTATGATAGATTTTTCAACAGGAAATCCATTTACAGCTCATACTACTCATCCAGTACCATTTACTTGGGTGTCAAATCACACTGAAAATAAGAAATTAAATCCTGGAAAGCTTGCTGATATTGCACCAACAATGTTAACTCAATTAGGACTTGAAGTTCCTGCTGAGATGACTGGAGAAAACTTAATAGTAAGCAAATAATATTTTAAACAATATTTGAAGATTTATAGCCTCAAAATAATTTTAAATTATTTTGAGGTTTTTTAAGTTAAAATGTAAAATTATTATTGGGTAGTTAATCTGAATGCATATAACTAATAATAAAAACTGAAACATTAGGATTTAATTGACTGTAAATAAAAATTAGAAATTTGTCTAAAATATGATAATTATTTTAATTAGATATGTTTACAGATAATGTGAACATTAAAATACTAAACCAATTTAGCTAATTAAAAAATTATACAGGAAATATATTAAATTTGTTTATAAAGAAAGTTTAAATATTATAATTGATGGATAAAATTATAATAAGTTTCTAATAAAAATAAGCTATTTTATAACATTATAAGTTATGTTAATTAATATAAAAACAATAATTGTTGAGAGTTAGAGAATGATTTATTAGGAAATTGCATAAATTTAATTTGAAATTAATATATTTATAAAAAAGATTTAGGATTGATAGTATGAAGAAGAATTTTGCATATTCTGCTGATTTTGATGAAAGTACAGAAAAATTGTTTAGAGAAGCTAATTATCTAGGTCAAGGGCATAATGGTATAGTTTATGAATTACCAGATAAAAAGGTAATTAAAATATTTTTGAGAAAAAAAGTATGCAATGATGAAGGCGGTATCCTTTCTAAAACAAATGGATCTAAATATTTTCCACGCTTATATAAAAAAGGGAGGTTATATGTAATAAGAGATTTAGTAGAAGGAAGTAGATTAGATAAATATATAAAACATAATGGGTTAAGTGAAATGTTAATCAAAAATATATTTGATTTATTATTAGAATTTGAAAGACTTAGATTTAAGAGACTTGATATTAGATGCAAAGATATTTATGTTTTAAGTAATGAGAGTCTAATGATAATAGATCCTAAAAAAGCTTATACAAGGAAGGTTGATTATCCAAGACATTTAATGAAGGGATTAAATAAAATAGGAGTATTAGAAAAATTTTTAAAAGGAATAAAAAAAGTAAACTTAAAAAAAGCAGTATCCTGGGAATTAAAATTCAAAAGATACTGTGAAAGATTAAATTCATCTATTTTAGAATAGACAATCAAATTTATCTAAAGAATAAAAAATAACCATTAGTTAAATTGTTTTATTTGAAATTAAATAAAATTAATATAAAAAAATAGCTTCTTAATTTAATATATATTAAGAAACTATTTTCTTCTTTTTCATAAAGATTATTTAATATTTCGACTTAATAATCTAAAATAAAATGCACAGAAATAATTTGAATTTACTAAATGATTAAGATTACCCAATATATAATAAACTTGAATATTTGAAGTGAATAATTAATTTGAAAGTTAAAAAGATTGAATATTTTTTGCTGATTTACTAATAATATAAGAGCAAGTGAAAAAAAAGCTTTCATATTAGAAAAAAATGCATTATAATTATATTGATAACAATTCTCAATGGAGTGAAATGAGGAGGTAATATTAAATGAAAGATTATTTAGAAATTGTAGACGTGGTAGCTAGACAAATTTTAGACTCAAGGTGTTTTCCTACAGTAGAGGTGGAAGTTTATTTAGAAGATGGAACAGTTGGAAGAGCAGCAGTACCATCAGGTGCTTCAACTGGAATGTATGAAGCTGTAGAGCTAAGGGATGGCGATAAAGATAAATTTTTAGGCAAAGGTGTTTTAAATGCAGTAAAGAATGTTAATGATACTATAGCAGAGGAATTAATAGGAACTAATGTATTTGATCAAACTTATATAGATAAAATGCTTATTCAATTAGATGGGACTAAGAATAAAGAAAAATTAGGAGCTAATTCTATTTTAGGCGTATCATTAGCAGTTGCAAATGCAGCAGCTAATGCATTAAATATGCCTTTATATAGATATATAGGTGGAATAAATGCAAAAGTATTGCCAGTTCCTATGATGAATATTTTAAATGGAGGATCACATGCTGATAATTCAGTTGATTTACAAGAATTTATGATTATGCCAGCTGGAGCGCCTACTTTTAGTGAAGCTTTAAGAATGTGTGCTGAAGTATATCATACATTAAAGAAAATTTTAAATGATAAGGGATATTCAACTGGAATTGGTGATGAAGGTGGATTTGCTCCAAATTTAAAATCAAATTCAGAAGCTCTTGATGTTATAATTGAAGCAATCGGAAAAGCTGGTTATAAAGCAGGAGAAGAAATATTTATTGCAATTGATGCTGCATCATCAGAATATTATAAAGATGGTAAATATGTATTAGAACATGAAGGAAGAACACTAACATCAGCAGAAATGGTTGATTTCTTTGAAGAATGGGTTAATAAATATCCAATTATCTCAATTGAAGATGGTATGGCAGAAGAAGATTGGGAAGGCTGGAAGTTGATAACTGAAAGATTAGGAAAGAAAGTTCAATTAGTTGGTGATGATTTATTTGTTACTAATACTGAAAGGCTTGAAAAAGGTATTGAACTTGGTGTAGGTAATTCCATTCTTATTAAGTTAAATCAAATAGGTACATTAACAGAAACTTTAAATGCTATAGAAATGGCTAATAGAGCAGGTTATACAGCAGTTGTTTCTCATAGGTCAGGAGAAACAGAAGATACAACAATAGCAGACTTAGTTGTAGCTGTAAATGCAGGACAAATAAAGACTGGTGCACCAGCTAGATCAGAAAGAGTTGCAAAGTATAATCAATTGTTAAGAATAGAAGAACAATTAGAAGAAGTAGCTGAATACAGAGGAAAAAAAGCATTCTTTAATATAAAATAATTTTAAAGATGTAACATAATTTTATCTATAAATCTAAAAATTTAAAGTTATAGGGAAATTTCCCTATAACTTTTTTTGAAAATTTGATATAATATAAATAAATTTAGATTTAATTTTATCAATATATAAAGTTGTAATAAATAAACAAATGTGATATTATTTAAATTGTATGTTATTGATTATTATAGGAGGTGTTACCTATGCAAAATATATTATTAGTCTTAGAGGTGTTATTGGGAATAGGAGTAATTGTGACAATTTATATGCAACCTAGTAAATCTGATGCCTTAAGTGGTTTAATACAAGGAAGTACAAATGATACATTCTTTTCAAAAAACAAATCAAGAACTAAAGAAGCTGTTCTTGTAAGATTAACAGTTATGTTTATGGCACTTTTTGCAATAAACACAATCGTGTTAAATTTAATAAAATAATAAATCTGAGCTACTTTACTTAAGTAGCCTTTTTTATATAATAATATTAGCAATTATAATCTTAAGTATTATAAACATAAAATATAACAAATTTTATAATAAAATTAATTACAATAGTATTTGCACCAATAACTGAACAATATAGTCAAATATTAGTTAATCTATTTATTAAATAAAAAAGTTACTACCCATATGCAGGTCATATAGGTAGTAACTTTTTTTATACAGTAATTAAAGTTAAATTAACATTAATATTTTCAATTTTATAACATAATATTTTATCTTTGTATTTTTATGAATTGAGCTAATGAAAAATTTTCTTATTAAAGAATATATATTAAAAAATAAGTAATTTTTTTACATGAACATGTTGTTTTGAACAATGAAAGGTGTTAATATAATATTGTTCAAAAAATGAACTTAAAGTTATTGCATTTTAATAAATGAAAAAGAGTAATGAAAATTAGAGAGCAATCAAAATTATTTGTAAGCAGAAAGGAGTAGTGTGAATTTATGGGAAATATAAAAACAGCTGTAATTTTAGCAGCAGGCATGGGATCAAGGTTGCAAGATATAACTAATGACATGTTACCAAAAGGTCTTATAAAAGTAAATGGTAGAAGTTTAGTTGAAAGATCCATTGAAAAGTTAAGAAGCTTAGGAATTGAAAAAATTTATATAGTAACAGGTCATTTAAATGAATTTTATGATGAATTAGCAAAAGAAAATAGTTATATTCAAACAAGAAAAAATAGAAAGTATAAAGCAACAGGAAGCATGACTTCTTTATCAATATTGGAAGATGAACTAAAAGAAGATTTCTTATTGTTAGAAAGTGATCTTATATATGAAGTTTATGGTTTAATAAAAGTTATTAATTATGAAAATGATGATTGTATTTTGTTAAGTGGACCAACTAATTCTGGTGATGAATGTTATGTGGAAGTTAGAGAAGAGAATTTATATAAGATATCTAAAAATAGAAACGAAATAGGACAAGTATATGGAGAATTAGTTGGAATTTCTAAGATATCACTTGAACTATATAAAGAGATGTTAAGACAATATAGAGATTTTAATAATAGAATAAATGATTATAAAAATGAAGAAAACTTTTTTAAGAGTGCAAACAAAAAAACAAAAAAATATGATTATGAGAATGCAATATTTGATGCTGCACAAAAAAGAAAGATTGGATATTTAAAAATTGATAATTTAGTATGGGGAGAAATTGATGATAAAAATCATCTTGAAAGAATAAAAACACTTGTGCTTCCTAAGTTAGAAAGAATTGTAGAAGAAACAGCAAATTTATAGGTAAATTAATTTGAATTTAAATGAAGATATAGAATTTAATAAGAGAATGTTATTAAATTTTGAAATATACATGATTTATTAGAAAGTAATTATAAATTTTAGGAGTGTGTTAATATATGAAAACAGTTTATGTTGCTATGAGTGCAGATATAATTCACCAAGGGCATTTGAATGTATTAAATAAAGCAAGAGAATTTGGAGATATAATAGTAGGCCTACATACAGATGATGTTATAAGAGGTTATTGGAGAAACCCTATAATGAAGTATGAGGAAAGAAAAGAAGTAGTAAGCAATATTAAAGGTGTTGTATCTGTAGTTCCGCAGGATAGCTTAGATCAGGTTGAAAATTTAATTAAATTAAAGCCAAAGTATGTACTTCATGGAGACGATTGGAAAGAAGGATCTCAAAAGGAACTTAGAGAAAAAGTTATAGCTACAATAAAGGGATGGGGTGGAGAACTTGTTGAAGTACCATATACTAAAGGTGTTTCTATTTCTAAATTAGATGAAGAGTTAGCACAAATAGGCACAACTCCGGAAATAAGAATGAAAAGTCTTAAGGAATTAATTTATTCTAAAAAGCCAGTTAGAATACTTGAAGCTCATAATGGTTTAACTGGACTTATAGTTGAGAAAACTAGAGTTAAAATAGGAGGGAAAATAAAAGAGTTTGATGGTATGTGGATAAGTTCTTTATGTGATTCAACTGCTAAAGGAAAGCCAGATATAGAATTAGTAGATTTAACATCTAGATTAAATACTATAAATGATATTTTAGAAGTCACAACAAAACCAATAATAGTTGATGGAGATACAGGAGGGCAAATTGAACATTTTGTTTATACAGTTAAAACTCTTGAAAGATTAGGGGTTTCAGCAATTATTATTGAAGATAAAATAGGACTTAAGAAAAATTCTTTATTTGGAACTGAAGTTGAGCAGACACAAGATACCATAGAACATTTTAGTGACAAAATAAGAGCAGGAAGAGAAGCTAGAGTAACTAGTGATTTTATGATAATTTCAAGAATTGAAAGCTTAATTGCAGGCGCAGGAATGGATGATGCCGTAAATAGAGCTAAAGCTTATATTGAATCAGGAACTGACGGGATTATGATTCATAGTAAAGAAAAAGACGGAAAAGAAATAATTGAATTTTGCAGAAGATATAATGAGTTTGAAATTAAGGTTCCATTAATAGTAGTGCCAACTTCCTATAATTTTATGACAGAAGAAGAATTGGTCAATCTTGGGATTAGTGTGATTATACATGCAAATCATCTAATAAGAAGTGCATATCCAGCTATGGTAAACACAGCAAAGAGCATATTAGAAAATGGAAGATCTAAAGAAGCATCAGTAAATTGCATGCCTATAAAAGAAATTCTTACTCTAATTCCAGGTGGAATGTAGTTCAGTTAAGAATTAAAAATTTAGAGTTTGAGGAGAAAAGCAGGAGCCTTTCTTTAAGGTTAGTTTGTAGGAGTTGAAGTGAATGATTGAAGTTAAAGATTTTTATAATGAATTATTAAACAATGATATAAGTTTTTTTACAGGTATTCCAGATTCCTTGTTAAAATCCTTTTGTGCTTATATTAAGGAGCATGTAAGCAGTGATAAAAACATAATTTCAGCTAATGAAGGAAATGCTATAGGTTTAGCAGCAGGATACCATTTAGGAACGAGGAAAATTGGGCTTGTGTATATGCAAAATTCAGGAATTGGAAATGCTGTAAATCCACTTGCTTCTCTTTCAGATAAATTAGTCTACAGCATACCAATGCTTTTAGTGATTGGATGGAGAGGAGAACCAAACAAGACGGATGAACCTCAACATAAGAAGCAAGGTTTAATTACGCTTGAAACTTTGAACTTGTTAGGAATTGAGTATGAAATTTTAGATAGGGTTACAAATAATGATGAAATGAGAGTGAAGCTAAAAAAAGCATGCGATTATATGAATGAAAATAATGAACCCTATGCGTTAGTAATAAAAAAAGATGCTTTTAATGAATATAAGCTTAAGAATAATACTAGCCTTGATTTTGAAATGACAAGGGAAGAGGCTATAGAGGCTGTAATAAATAATATAAAGCAAGAATCTGTAATTGTATCAACTACTGGAATGGCATCAAGAGAACTTTTTGAATTAAGGGAAAAATATAAAGAAAATCATAATAGAGATTTTTTAACGGTTGGTTCAATGGGACATGCATCACAAATTGCTTTGGGAATTGCTTTAAGTAATAAGGATAAAGACATTTATTGCATTGATGGAGATGGAGCCTTACTAATGCATCTTGGGGGCTTAGCTATAATAGGAAATGAAGAACCAAAGAATTTTAGACATATATTGATAAATAACGGTGCACATGATTCTGTTGGTGGCCAAGAAACCGTAGGCTTTAAAATAGATACGTTAGATATTGCAAAAGCCTGTGGATATAAAAAATGTTATTCATGTAGTTCAAAAGAGCAACTTGTGAAACTATCAAAAGAAATAGCTGACGTAAAAGGGCCAATATTATTAGAAATTAAAGTGAAAAAGGGTGCAAGAAAAGATTTAGGAAGACCTACAACAACACCAATTGAAAATAAAGAAGCATTTATGAAGTTTTTAGATAAATAAAAATTAAGCATATTTAGGAATGATAACATGAGGAACTGTTACAAAAATATATTCAGTAATTGGATTTTAGTAATAGGCTAGAAGCGTAAAGTTTTACGTGACTTAAAAATAAGATCATATTATTTCATTATATGCTTCATAGGAGGAAACAAAATGGATATTAAAAGAAATATATTGTTAAATCCAGGACCTGCAACAACTTCAGATACAGTAAAATTTGCTCAAGTTGTACCTGATATTTGCCCAAGGGAAAAAGAATTTGGGGATATTATGGAATTTGTATCAAAGGAACTTACTAATTTTGTAGGTTCAAATGATGATTATACAACTATACTTTTTGGTGGTTCAGGAACAGCAGCTGTTGAAGCTATATTAAGTTCAGTAGTAGATGAAGAAATAGTTTTAATAATTAACAATGGAGCTTATGGTAAAAGAATATGCGAGATAGCTGAAATATATGGTTTAAGTTATATAGAATATAAAAGTTCAGGAGTAGAAAAAATAAATTTAAGTGAATTAGAAGAGTTAATAAAGAAGTATAATTTAAATAATTTTGAAAATGAAAAAAAAAGCATAAGTCATCTAGCAGTAATTCACCATGAAACCACAACAGGAATTTTAAATGACATAAAGTCCATAGGGCAGATTTGCAGGAAATATAAAATAGAAATGATAGTTGATGCTATGAGTTCTTTTGCAGGAATCCCTATAAATATGTATGAAATGAATATTTCATATTTAGCTTCAAGTTCAAACAAGTGTATACAAGGAATGGCTGGAATAAGTTTTGTGATAGCCAATAAAGAGTCTTTAGAAAAAACTAGGAATATTAAGCCAAGGAATCTTTATCTTAATATGTATAAGCAATATTCATATTTTAAAGATAATTACCAAATGAGATTTACTCCTCCAGTACAAGTTCTATATGCATTAAAACAAGCTATAATAGAAGCAAAAGAGGAAACAATAGAAAATAGAAATGAAAGATATAAAGAATGTTGTCAAATTCTTTGGAAAGGCTTAGATAAGCTTAATTTAAAGAAGCTGGTAAATGAAGACGCATCTTCTATGCTTTTAACTTCAATTGTTGAGCCAAAAATTGATGGATATTCTTTTGAAGAATTACATGAATATTTATATAATAGAGGATTTACAATTTATCCAGGGAAAATTTCATCTGAAAACACATTTAGAATAGCTAACATAGGTCAAATATATCTAGAGAATATGACCAAATTTATAGAAATATTAGAAGAATATTTTTGTCAGTTTGCAGTTAATTCTTAACAGGTAAGAATTAAATTTCTATGAAAAAAACATTCGAATAGGCAGATTTTATGCTTAGCGAATGTTTTTTATTTATACTTATATAAAATTTTTAATAATAGATTAATATATATGTATTATTAATTTTCATAATTAAATAATCTTGTAAAAATTAAAGTTAGTAGTAGGAATATAACGGAAGTTAATGCTATTGTTCCACCTGGAGCACTATTTATATAATAAGATAATACAAGTCCTATCATAACATCTAAAAATCCAAAGAGAATTGCAAAAATTAAGGTTTTAGTAAAGCCTTTCTTTAGCTGCATAGCCGTTGCTACAGGAACAACGATTATTGAAGAAACAACTAGAATTCCCATTACCCTTATTGAAAGAGAAATTGTAGCACCAACAAGTAAAGTAAAAATATAATTTACTAATTTGACATTAATACCTGTTGTTTTTGCACCATTTTCATCAAAGGTCACATAAATTAACTTGTTATAGAGGAATAAAAGAGCTATAAGGCAAATTCCACCTACGATAGCAATTAAAAAAATATCTGATGTGGTAACAGTTAAAATACTACCGAACAGAAATGAATCAACTTTAGCAGAGGCTTTTCCACTACTTATTAGAATAATCGCAATACCTAAACTTAAGGTTAAAACAATAGACATTACAAGCTCAGCATATTTACTATAATAAGTTCTTAAAGCTTCTATAACCAGAGCACAGACACTTGTGAATAAAAATGCAGTTAAAAGTGGATTAACGCCTATGAGAAGTCCAATTGCGACTCCAGCAAAAGAAGAATGTGATAAGGTGTCTCCAATCATAGAATAACGCCTAAGTACAATAAAAAGCCCTATGAATGGGCAAAGTATAGAAACAATAAATCCTGCAATAAATGCATTTTGCATAAAACCTAATTCAAACATATATTATATACCTTCCTAATGACTATATTATTTTAGATAATGAAGCTTCAAGTTCTAAATACTTCATAAAATCTTCTTTTGTAAATAAATTTAGATTACCATTCTCTATTTTTAAAATATGTGTTGAATATTTTAATGCAACCTTAGTATTATGCTCAACAGAAATTATGGTTTTTCCTAACTCTATATTTAAATTCTGTAGTAGAGGATAAATTTCATTTTGACTTTTTTCATCTACTCCAGTCGAGGGTTCATCTAATATTATTAAATCAGGATTTCCAATCAACGCTCTTGCAATGAAAATTCTTTGTTGCTGTCCCCCGGATAAATTACCAATTAAATTATCACTAAACTCACACATATTAACTTTGTGCAGTGCTTCATGAATATTTTTTGAGTTTTTTATACCAATAGTTTTAGCATGACAAGATAGCACTTCTGTAACTGTTATTGGAAATTCAGAATTAAAATTATCTAATCGCTGAGAGACGTAAGAAATTTTATTTGAAGTTAAAGTAATTTTACCAGAATCTGGTTTTAATATACCCAATATAAGCTTTATTAATGTACTTTTACAGCTTCCGTTTTCCCCAAGAATAGATAAATAAACACCTTTAGGAATATTAAGGTTAATGTTTTTTAATAATTCAGATCCTTTTGTATATGAAAATGATAGATTTTTTATATTAATCAAATAATCAACTCCTTAAAACATGATTACATTATACACTTTACTGCAAATGATTTGCAATAATAATGAGTATAATTTTGCAAATTGAATATTTATTCAGAGCATATATGTTAATATTCAAGAAAGAATTTAAAAATATAAAAAATAAAATATTTAAGGCTGTTTCTATATTGAATTAAGTTTTAACTTATTATAGAATTGAATAGAATTATGTAGAATTAATTGAAAAAATAAATATAGGAGGATAAAATGAAAAGAAGAATTATATGTGTATTATTTCCTATTATTATTTGTATAATAACAGTTATTTCTTTAAATAACTTTTTAGATAAAAATATTGAAGTGATGATGCAAAAGAAAGACTTACAAGAAATAAATATAGCATATGGAAGTATGTATAAAGATAGAGGTGTTATATATAACGATTATCTTATGAAAAATAATTACCTTGCATTACAAGGTTCATCTGAATTTGTAGTCCCAGTTTCTCAATTGCCAACAAAGATATTTCCGGCTAAAGGCATGGAGAATGTGGTTACAAATGGGAGAGCATATTTTCAAACTATAAACCATACAGCGCTTTTAGGTAGTGAAAGTAATGAAAATAAAGATAAGAAAATTGCATTATTTCTTTCTCTTCAGTGGTTTTGCGATGAAGGTGGAGTTGATGCTAAAAATTTTCAAGCTAATTTTGCACCAGTACAATTCTATAAATATTTATCAAATCCTGAAATAAGTGAAAAAAACAAAAAAACTTATGCAGCTAGAGTAAATAGTTTATTATCTGGAAGCACAGAGTTTGTAGCAGAAGAAATTTATTCTAAATTATATACAAATGATGGTTTTTTATATAAGGTGGCAAAAATATTATTCACTCCATATTTTGTATGTAGAGAAAAAATGGTAGATCTTAAGGACAAGGGCTTATTATATAGAAGATTAGAATTATTAAATGATAAAAAAACAGGAACGGAATTAAAAGAAATTAATTGGGATGAAGAATATGAAAAAGCAGAAGAAGAAGCAAAAACCAAGGTGACAAATAATGATTTCATGGTAGATGATAGCTATTATAATAAATATTTAAAGGATAATATACAAGCGCATAAAGATACTAAGAAAAAAATTAACCTAATGAAGTCAAAAGAATTTAATGATTACGAATTATATCTAGATACCTGTATTGATTTAGGTATAAAACCATACATAGTTTTAATTCCTACAAATGGAAAATGGTATGATCATACCGGAATGACTAAAGAAACTAGAGATAATTTTTATGATTTAGCTGAAAAAATTGCAGAACAAAAAGGCTTTCAAGTTTTAAATTTAAAAGATGAAGAATATACACCGTATTTTATGTATGATGTAATGCACTTAGGATGGAAGGGATGGATTAAAGTTGAACAAGAACTTTATAAACATTATAATGAAAAATAAGGATATAATATTTTCTTTAATAAGTTCAATTGTAGTTGTTGCAGCCATTTTTATAATGGTATTTGAACCCTTTACTGAAATTCCATTTATATATAATCAATTTTAGATTAAGATGTTATTAACTAAGATTAATATGAAATAGAGAAATATTTATTTGGAGGCAATAAAATGAAATTGACACAATACGGTGATTATTTGTATTTATATATTTTGTTTTTAACATTTATTCCTGCAATAATACTTAGATTAAGAGGTTTCAATGCAAGGTATTATGGAATAATTGCATCTTTAGGAATGATTATATTAATAATGGATTTTACCTTAGGTTTGAAATTATTCTCAGCATTTTTAGTTTTAGAAATTATTATAGTATATTTGTATTTGATTATAAGAAAAAAGACAGAGAATAAATATTTGTATTGGTTATTTTTATTTATATCTATGGTACCAGTTATTTCAACAAAAGTTGCAGGTGTTACCTCATATGCATCATATATTGGATTTATTGGATTATCATATTTAAATTTTAAAGTAATTCAAGTAATAATTGAAATTTATGATGGAAGAATTGAAAAAATTAATTTTATAACATTTTTATATTTTATTATATTTTTTCCAACCTTAAGTTCTGGACCTATTGATAGATGGAAAAGATTTGAGGATGAACTTAATAGCAAGTTAGAAATGAAAGAATATATAAATGACTACTTAATAGTAGGATTAAAGAAAATATTTATGGGAGTTGGTTATAAATTTATATTAGCATATTTAATTGATACATATTGGTTATTAAAAATACCTACAGAGATAAATGTGTT
The DNA here is from genome assembly GCF_002006345.1 of Clostridium puniceum. Classification (GTDB taxonomy): domain Bacteria; phylum Bacillota; class Clostridia; order Clostridiales; family Clostridiaceae; genus Clostridium; species Clostridium puniceum. The sequence continues at coordinate 4,814 of NZ_LZZM01000200.1, read as the reverse complement.
AAATAGTGTAAATTACATGTATGCATATACAATGTATTTATTTTTTGATTTTGCAGGATATAGTTTATTTGCAGTTGGTACTAGTTATATATTTGGAATCAAAACACCAGAAAACTTTAATAAGCCTTTTTTGAGTAAAGATATGAAAGAATTTTGGACAAGATGGCATATATCTTTATCAAGATGGTTTGGAGATTATATTTTTTCAAGATTTGTTTTAAATTCTATGAGAAAAAAAAGGTTTAAAAGCAGATTTATGGCCTCTCATGTAGCGCAAATTATTACTATGTTTATAATGGGGTTGTGGCATGGACTAGCTTTGCATTATATAGTTTATGGATTATATCAAGGAACAGCATTGGTTTTGACGGATATATATCAAAGAAAATCCAAGCATTATAAAGAGCATAAAAAGAAAAAATGGTTTAATTACATACAAATAGTAGTAACTTTCCATATAGTATGTTTTGGTATGCTTATATTTTCAGGTTTTTTATTTAAATAAAATGAATAGACTCTAATATATAGATAAATTTAAATTTCATTTATATATTAGAGTCATTTTATTTCAATTTGAAGGTAAAAATTTTTCAAAAATCCAACACTTATTATTATCCTTTTTAAAACTTCCTTTAACAGAAGTTATTTGGTGAGGTGGATTTTTAGAAAGTCCAGAAGCTTCTACAATAGCGGTTTCACCATCAAAATAAACTAAAGACATTTTTTGAACACGGAGGAGCTTATTTTCAGATGAAAAGCCGGTAGTTAAATTATGTTCTACAGCAAATCCAAGATCTTTAGAATTGCTACTTACATATAAGTTATTGGTTATAAAAATAGAAGTTATAGTTATAAGAACTAAAGAAATCATTAAATGGAGCGTTTTTTTTCGCTTAGATTTCAATAAAATGCTTCGTTCAAGTCTTTTTCTTTTTTTATATGCAAATGCTTCAGCTTCAAGATACATGTTATTTATCATAGTCAGGAACTCCTTTACTTTAAAATAAATTTAATCATAAACAAAATAATACTTAGATATAATAAAAGGATAATTATCTAAGGTTAGTTTCTGTTTTTATATCTTAATTTAGTACAAGAAAATATTACCATATATTTACAAAAAATAAAATTATAACTCGTTGACAAAGTAAAGTAAAAAATATAAGTATTAGAGTAATTTCTAAATATATAGCAAATTTGAAGACATTTTATAACTATACTTTATTTGTATGGTTATAAAATGTCTTTTTTGATATAATTTTATATAAGACATTGATTTTGATTTTTTATAAATTAAGTGTCTAATATGGATAAAACTAATAGGATGGTGACATTATGGATTTTTCAAGTTTAGTATTAATAGAGAAGGATAAGGAAACGGGATTTATAAAAAAGGAACTAGGTAGTTTTGAAGTAAATGAAGGGGCTTTATTTGTAAAAAAGCTTTATGTATTAGATAAAGTTGTATATATGTATTTTGATACAAATAAAAATGTAGAAGAATGGGAATACTCAGCAATATATGATTTATTTAATAGCACTGCATTTACAGAAAAAGGGTATGAAATAGAAGAAGATTTAGAGGAATATAATCCTACATACATAATAAAATTTAAGTATGAGGATGAGTATGATGTAATGAAAGAAAAAATACAAGAACTAGTAGCAATAATAGAAAAAGAAATGAATACAGTCTTTGAAGTAATAAAAGGAAAAGAAGCTGAATATCAAGAATAGTTAAAAGTAAGCAATTAACAGTGAATAATTATTTTATTTATATAAATTTCTAATTGCAACTTATATAAATATATTCCGAAGGAATATCATCCTTAACTGTTAACTGTTAACTGAAAGAAAGGTGTGTTAAGATGAGCGAATTAAAAAAAAGAGATGAAATAAAAGCTGAATTCAAGTGGAAAGTGGAAAAGATATATACAGATATAAAAGCATGGGAAAAAGATTTTGAAGAGTTAAAAAAAGAAGCAGTAAAATTAAAGAATTATTCTGGAAAATTAACAAATGGAGAAATGATACTAGAATATTTTAAAGTAAATGAAAAAATATCTAGAAAAGCTGAAAACTTATATATTTATGCACATTTAAAATCAGATGAAGATACATCAAATTCTACGTATCAAAGTCTTATGAGTAAAATTGATATATATATGGCTGAATTTGCAAGCTATACAGCTTTCTTTGTGCCAGAAATATTAAGCTTGGAAGACAAATTTATTAAAGCTGAAATAAATAGAATAGAAGAATTAAAGGACTTTGAATTCTTAATTAATGATATATTAAAAGAAAAACCACATATATTATCAAAAGAAATGGAAGAATTATTAGCAGCAGCTTCAGACTGCTTAGATGCTCCTGCAGCAATTCATAGTATTTTGACTAATGCAGATATGACATTTGGGAATATAAAAGATGAAGAGGGAAATGAAGTTGAATTAACTGAGGGAAATTACTCTTCATTTATAAAAAGTAAAAATAAAGTAGTGAGAAAAGATGCTTTTCGAAAATTATTTGGAGAATATGATAAGCTAAAAAATACTTTAGCTACATCCCTAACAGCATCAATAAAAACCTTCAACTTTAGCAGTAGAGTGAGAAAATATAATAATGCACTAGAAGCATCATTAAATCCTAACAACATTCCTGTAGAAGTATATAAAAATGCAGTAAAGGTTATAAATGATAATTTAGATTCACTTCATAGATATGTTAAAATAAAGAAGAAACTGTTAGGATTAGATGAAATTCATATGTATGACTTATATGTTCCTGTTATTGAGCTGCCAAAGGAAAAAATAGAGTTTAATACAGGATTAGATATAGTATTAGAAGCATTGAAACCACTTGGAACAGAATATTTAGACGTATTTAAAAGTGGGATAAAAGATGGATGGATAGATATATATGAAAATAAAGGCAAAAAAGGTGGAGCTTATTCATGGGGGGGATATGATACGTTGCCTTATGTATTGCTAAATTATAATAATGAGTTAAATGATGTATCAACCTTAGCCCATGAAATGGGGCATTCGATTCACTCATATTATTCGAGAAAAGAGCAGACATATTACTATGCAAACTATACTTTGTTTTGTGCAGAGGTAGCATCAACAACAAATGAATCTTTACTTATTCATCATTTAATTGAAAAAGAAACAGATGAAAAAAAGAAGCTTTATTTAATAAATCAAGAATTAGAGCAAATCAGAACAACAGTATTTAGACAGTTAATGTTTGCAGAATTTGAACTTTATACTCATGAAACTTTAGAAAAAGGAGTACCATTGACAGCCGAAGACTATAATAAGGTATGGCATGATTTAAATGTTAAATATTTTGGAAGTGAAATGGTAGTAGATAAAGAAATAGATATAGAATGGTCAAGAATTCCTCATTTTTATTCTGATTTCTATGTTTATCAATATGCAACAGGGTATGCAGCAGCATCAGCTTTTTCAAAATCAATTTTAGAAGGAAAAGAAAATGCAGTTGAAAAATACAAAGGCTTCTTAAAATCTGGTGGCAGTGATTATCCAATAAATATTTTAAAAAATGCAGGAGTGGATATGACTACAAATGAACCGATAGAAGCTACTATAAAGAGATTTAATGAGCTTTTAGATATGATAGATAATTCATAAATTTTATAAAATGCACAATTCAAACCCTCTATAGGAACTGTAGGTAAGAAATGAAATTTCGCCAACTATGAATTGTGCATTAAATTTTTATAGGATAATAGGTAGATAAATATGAAAAATTTCAAAGAAGATTTTTATAAAATTTTAATAAATAAAGAGAATTTTTATATGAAGCAATACTATAGCGATTTTTATAAAGAAGAAGTATTTTTGGCAGTTAAAGAATTAAGAGATGGAATATATTGTGTTTTAATAAGCCGTGATGAAAGAAAAGATACAGACTATTCAGAAGCTATTAGATATGTAAAAGCTTTAGGAAAATCATTTTCTTTAAATATGATAATTTTATCTGACAAAGAATACGCATGTGGGAATGAATCATTAATCCCCAATAAACTGATTATAAATGAAAAAAATTATAAAGTTATATCGTGTGATAATTCCTGTGCACCATTAGAGCAGATATTTAATAGTACGATGAGAAGTCACAAGATAAATAATTCACGTAAAAAAGAAAGATTTCTTGAAGATAAAATTCTGACATTATTTATAATATCAATAAATGGAATAATGTTTCTAATTACACAATTTGAAATCTATAGTACTGGAAGATCATCAAATGAGGTATTAATAAGTCTTGGAGCTAAATATAATCTACTTATTGAAAATGGAGAAGTATGGAGATTGTTGACTTGTGCTTTCTTACATTCAGGTATTATTCATATAGGCTGTAATATGTATTCTTTATACATAATTGGACCGCAAATTCACCAGATTTACGGTGCTAAGAAATATTTCATTATTTATATTATTTCTTGTATAACATCATCTTTGTTAAGTTACTTAATGAGTCCATATAGCATTTCGGTTGGAGCATCAGGTGGTATATTTGGTTTAATGGGGGCATTATTAGCTTTTGCTATTATAGAAAGAGAAAAAATAGAAAAAAAATATTTGTCAAGTTTATTGCAAATAATAATAATAAATTTATTTATAGGATTAAGCATAAAAAATATTGATAATTTTGGTCATATTGGAGGGCTTATTGGAGGTATGCTAATAGGATATATTATTTATAGGACATCAAAAAATAAAAGAATATTATGATTATAAGATAATTACTTAAAAAATATTAATTTTATCTTAAGAATATAGGCT
>NZ_LZZM01000199.1 GCF_002006345.1 Clostridium puniceum | reverse complement strand
TGGAGCAATGCAAACTGGTTGGATAAAAGATGGTGGGAAAGACTACATGCTATATTCTACTGGACAAATGGTATCTAATATAGATTATGTAGGCTATAGATTTGATAGTGATGGTGTTGCAACTAAATTAAGTTAAGTCTTAGGGTATGGAGCAATCCTGTACTCTTATTTTGCATAAATAAATCTTATCATATTAGGTTAAAATATCTATAAATCATACGATAATAAATTTAAACTTTATATTTTAATTTAAGGGGTGGGCTTATGAGTAATGTAACTAAAGATACAATAATGGAAACAATGAAAGGACTTCCGGAGGAGCAACAAGAAATTATATTACATTTAACAGAAATATTTGAAGGTGAAGAAGAGACAATTAATGAGTATATAAAGAACGAGTTAGTTGATAGATAGTGTAATTATTGATATAATTCATTTGGCTAAATTGCACATTGGCCATTAATTTTAGAGGGTATGGGAGTAATCCTATACCTTTTATTTTTTGTCTAAAAACTATAACTTAATTCTATGAAAACTATAGGAAATATATAAAAAAAATACAATTAGGTATGTTATTATGTAAATAGATATATGAAAGCTTTTTTCTCTCAGAATTACAATGTATAGGACATTTTATAAAAATTAAAATCAAACCAATAATATAAAAACAGTAGTAGTAACTTACTGTTTTATTTTTTGTTCCAAAATAAATTTAAAGAATTAATATAAAAGTATTACAAAAGAGTTGTTAATAAGGTATATAAATATATATAATCCATTTACCTCATTTTTTATTTTGTGGAAAACTTGTCCAAAATGTTGTATTATGTAAATATAATAAAATAAAAAAGAACTCATGCGATGACCAATCAATCATGAGTTCTTTGTTGTAATAGAGTCGATTAAGATAGCTCTATTATATCATATTATTGGTCAAATATGAATAAATAATAGGAGGAAAATTATTGAATAAGAAAAAGAATATTAAGTTTGACTATGGGAGAATATATATATATGAATTAGAATCAATAGGTAGTAAGGTAAAGAAAAATCGTCAACCGCTAAAACTTGAAAAAATTTTAATAATTGCTTTAGAGAAAGTAATTAAAGAAAGGACAAGGCCATATTACGGAGAGGATGTAATATTGCAAAAAATAGAAAAGGCAGATGGAGGGGTGTGGAAATTACAATTCATACGACAAAGAAGTGCAGAAGTTCCAGGAATAATTGATAAAAAAAGTGATGAATTTAAAAAATTGGAATTAGATGATTCAGAATATATAGGAGAAGATATAGCAGTATTGTATCATGAAAAAACAAATGTTTTGATGGTTCAAAGAAATAAAAATGCAATAGGAATGAATGGTATAAGAGCGTTTGTTGAGCAAATACTTAATAGCTCAACAAAATCAGTAGAAATTAAACTGGTTCCTTTTACAAATAATTTAGGAGAACTAAAAAAAATAATAATACGAAAAGTTGAAGTCAGTTTTGCCGAAACTAATGATGCATGTGAAAATTCATCATTGGCAGGAGTAATTATTGGAGCAAGAAAAATGAAATCAATGTCTACTAAAGTAGTTTTTTCAGTTGGACATAGCAAAAAGGATAATTCACTTACGCAAGAGGAAGTAATGGAATTTACAAAATTAAAAGAAGAAGATGGATTTAAAAAGGTACATGTAGAATATAGAACATCTAAAGATGAACCTATCGAACAGGTTGAATTTATAAATGGCACATTGGTTGATCAAGCAAAATTTGAATATTCTAAAGAAAATGAAATAAATTATGAAAGAATAATAGATAGGATGATAGATTTATTCAAACAAAGAAAACCATATCTAGAAAAAATATTTATTTAGAATTGAGGTGGTAAGATGGGGAAATATTGTGAAAAGTTTTTCCCTTTGGGATTAAGCATTATTTTTCTTGTTATAATATGTTTTGTAAATATAAATTCAATAGTTAATATGAAAGATATAATTTTGAGTATAATAACTTTTGCTTCAATCCTAATTGGATTTCTTACCACTATGTTATCGATATTAATAACTGCTATAGATAGTAGTATAATGAAATATTTAAAAAGAAACAAAAGAATAAAAGATTTATATTGGTATTTATCTATCCCTATATTGATGGGTTTTATATTAATAATTATTTGTCTTATGTTTATTCCTATTAGCGATGCTAGTAATTATAAAATTTATCCCAATTATTATTTTTTAGGATTTTTTTTGAGTTATTTTGTTTTGCTATGTATTAGGTCAATAGGTATATTATTATTATTATTATTCGAATTTATCGATGAAGGTAATGAAGAAGGCGATAATAAAGAAGATGATTTAGATTTATCAAATGCATTTAAAGAAAACAAGAATCAATAAGCAGGAGAAATTCCCTACTGCTTATTTTAGTTTGAAATTCATTTATATAATATGTTATAATTCCCAAGTAATAGTAAATTTAAAGGTAAGTATTTCAAATTAATATGGTAATTATATACAAAATATAGTATTATAAAATTATATATTTAGATTGGAGTTGAAGTGAATGATTCGTGGAATTAACGTATTAGAACTTTTTGGACGTTTTGATTATAATATAAACTTTGAGAAAGGAGTTACAATTATTACAGGTCCTAATGGGTATGGAAAATCAACAATATTGAAAATTATAGAAGCCTTAAGTAAAAAAAGATTGTCATATTTGATACATTTAGATTTCAGGAAAATAGAACTAATTCTAAATGAAGAAGAAAGTAAAATTCAAATAGAGAAACTAGAAAATAAATTGAGTATAAATAACAGCTTATTTTCATATATTGAAATTTTAAATTATAATAAGAATAGAGATAGAAGAAGGGTTCATGTATATGATGATGTAGAAGATAGATATAAGTACATTAGAGAGGAGTATTACTATGAGGTAAAAAATTCTCGATATATTGGAGAAGCAAATATAGATAACGATAGAATTATTGAATTAGAAAAACAAATTCAATATATAAAAGATAATATAGGTGATATACATTTTATTAAAGAGCAAAGGTTAATGAAAAAAATAAATAAATTAAGAGAAAGAAACGACGAATTTATAGATACTATTGAGGAACTACCTAAGAAATTTATAGGGCTAATAAATAATATTTCTAGTCAATATTCTTCTGTATCTAATGGATTAGACAGTACTTATCCATATAGATTATTTGAGATGGATAATGGAATAAAAGATGAGGAAGAATTCAATAAAAACATGATGGAAATGAACGATAAGTTTGATAAACTAAATAAATATGATATATCAGAAATAAAAAGCACAAACAGCTTAAAGTTTAAGAAAGAACACGCGAAAGCATTAAAAATATATTTTGAAGATTTCAATAAAAAGTACAAAGTATATGAAGATTTTGTTAAAAGACTAGATTTGTTTACTGATATTATTAATAGTAGATTGTCATTCAAAAAAATAAAAATATCAAGAGAAGACGGAATCAAAATAGTTGATTTGGAAAATGAGGAAAAGAAAATTTCATTAACTCAATTATCGTCTGGAGAAAAACAAGAAATAGTATTATTTTATGAATTACTATTTGAAACAGGAGATGAATTATTAATTCTAATAGATGAACCAGAAATATCACTTCATATTGTATGGCAACGGATGTTTATGAATGATTTATTAAAAATAGTAGAATATAAAAATATAAATGTTATCGTTGCTACACATTCATCGGCAATAATTAACAATCATTGGGATATACAAAGAGATTTAGGGGAGATATATGAAAATGAATTCAATAAGAGATAACTTAAGTAAAGGCGAAATAATTTCAGAAATAAGGTTATCTTTGACTCATGAAATTATGAGAAATTATATATTTATAGTAGTTGAAGGAAAAGATGATATAAAATTCTGGAAAAAATTTATATCTGATAATGTTATTTTATTTGAATCATTTTCAGGAAAAGAAGGTATCAAAGAAATTGTAATAGATTTTTTTAAAAATAATAAGAGGATATTAGGGATTCGTGATAAAGATTATGACAATTCTGCAGAGGAAGGGAATATATTGTGCTATGATTCGTGTTGTCTAGAAATTATGCTTGCAGATAATGACAACACGTTTAAGAAAATATTTGATGAATATTATTTTGGACCTTTAAATGCACTAGAATTTAAAGAACTATTATTAAGACAATTAAAATTTATAAGTTTAGTAAGAAAATATAGTACTGAAGATTGCATGAACTTAAAGTTAAATGGAATTTCAATTAATAATGCTTTTAATCTAAGCAAGAAAGAAATTGATAATAATATGATTATAGAACAAATAAATAGGCATAATGCAAATTACTTTACATTAAATGAGGACAAGCTGGAAAAGATTAAAAGCAAGCATTGTAAAGAGGTTTCTTGCAAAAAATTATTAGAAATAACACAAGGACATGATTTTCTAATAACTTTTGCAATTTATAGTAATATATATTTTAGTAAGCATATCAAGGACAGTGACATATCGGCAAGTCTTAGATGTTCGTACCAAGAAAATAGTCTTATTGAGACTAATATATATTCTAAGATTAAAAAATATGAAAACGAAAATAATTTAGAAAAAATATTGATTTGTTAAGCTGATATACATATTAATTATAAATACATAATTATAAAAATAAAGACAAGCAGTAGCCAGGAGAAATCCCCTACTGCTTTGTTTTTGGTTTTAATTTATATAAATTAAATAGATGATTACAATGATGTTAACATCATGCTATAATATTGGTAATTTTATTATTATATGAGGTGGTTTTATGATAAATTGGAAAGAAGATTATGAACTTGGAGTAGAACATATTGATGAACAACATGAAAAATTATTTGAGATAGCAGATCGTGCTTATAAACTATTAACGAATGAATTTGTAACTGACAAGTATGATAAAATCATTGAAATACTTGAAGAACTAAAAGAATATACAATATTTCATTTTAAATCAGAAGAAGATTATATGCTGAGTATAGGATATAAAAAATTTCTTTCACATAAAGTAGAACATGAAAACTTTGTTAATACAATTAATGGAATTGATTTAAGCAAAATAGATTCAAATCAAGATGTAGCTGTAAAAAATATATTAGAATTTGTAGTAAATTGGATAGATGCTCATATTCTAAATGAAGACAAACTTATAGTAGCGAATTAATATCAAGATAAAAGCAGTAACCCCTACTGCTTATTTCAGTTCAAAATTCATTCGCATAATATGCCATAATTGATGGACAATGGTAATTAAATATATTATTCGAAAACGGAATAGTGTGATAGTGCGACATGTTGCTAATTCAAAAGATTAGCTCAAAGCCTTACCTATTCTATTTTAGAAAATGTGTAATAATTAATACTTGGATATTTTTGAATAAATATGTAATATATGTTATGCTAAAAGTAATCAGTATATCATTTTTACTATTTAGGAGAGAATTTATGAGTATCAAATTAATAAACATAGGTTTTGGAAATATTGTTTCTGCAAATAGAGTATTAGCATTAATAAGCCCGGAATCAGCTCCAGCGAAAAGAGTAGTTAAGGAAGCAAGAGACAGAGGGCTACTTATAGACGTGACTCATGGTAGAAAAACAAGAGCAGTTATAATTAGCGATAGTGACCATGTAGTTTTATCATCTGTTCCGGTAGAAACTATAGAGTGTAAATTACAGGAAATGTAAATGATTAAAACATCAAGAATAGATTTGCGGTATTTTTTATTTAAATTATCACACAATTCGTATTATATGTAGCATATGCTATAGATAAAGAAAAGCTTCTAGATTAACGGAGACTACTAAACCAAAAAGATGCAGTCATTAATTTGGCTGCATTTTTTATCCAAAATAAAAAGGCAGAGCCTAAGCTCCACCAGTCCATTTTGCAATTTAATTTTAACATATATAAATTCATAAAGAAAGAGATAGTATTTGGGTGATTGGAGTAAAAATACTATCTCTTTGCTAAAAACATAAAGGAGCACTTTAAGTGCCAATAGTATTATTGACAAAAGTTTCTAATAATATACAATTGCCTTATAGTACATAGTATTAGGTGAATTGTGGAAAAATAAACTATAATATTATAAAGGAGATAAAATATGATAGTTAAAATAAAAAATATAATGAAATTTCGTAAATTATCTTTAATATGTTTATTTTTATCAGTTCCATCAAGTTTTATCGGAGGAGTTCTATCAATTGAAGTTTTAACCTTTGTGGGAATAGAGCTATTAATAGTATTTATAGTTATTTCATTTTTATTTTGGAAATGTCCACATTGTAATGAAAGATTACCTATAAGATTTAACAGTAAAGAAGATATTGATGATAATTATATTTGTCCGTATTGTAATGGGAAGTTTTAATATTAGTTTTATCAGTATATGACTACAATTATGTTATTAATTTATAGAGATAATATACTTACATAAAAAATGAGATAAAAAAAGAGCGGCAGATGGAGAAGTAATTTAACTGCCGCTTTAGTACATTTAGAGTATAAATATAAAAGATTGATAAATGATATTATATTAAATAGGATACCTAATTATGAACATAAAAAGTGTTACACAGTATTGTATTCATTCTTAAATTCGTAAGCCAAAAAAGAATCTCTATACTATATATTATATAAATCTATTGGAAAAGTGCTACTTTTAATAAAATAGTTATTGAATATTTTGAATAGCAATATCATATATATTATATGTAGGGATATGGTATGGATAAAGAAAAGCTTCTGATTAACACGGACTACTAAACCAAAAAGATGCAGTCATTAATTTGGCTGTATTTTTTTGTCCAAATGAAAAAGGCAGAGCCGAAGCTCCACCAGTCCATTTTGCAATATAATTTTAACATATATAAATTCATAAAGAAAGAGATAGTATTTGGGTGATTTGATTAAAAATACTATCTCTTTGCTTAAATATAAAGGAATGTTACGAACACAATAGTATTATTGACAAAAGTTTCTAATAATATACAATTGTCTTATAGAGAGTTAAGGGGGAGAATATGAATGTATGTTTCTATGATGGCACTATTTGTTATAGTTATTATTTTTTTATGTGTAGGAATTATAGAACCCAGCAACGTAATTTGGTGGGGAGAATACGAAAAGAAGACAAGAAAAAGGGTATTGGGATATTATGGTGTAGCATCTCTTGCATTGTTGTTAATATTAGTTTTTACTCATGATATGTCTATTAATTCTGCAAAAGAAGAAGTGCAAGCTAGAAAAGTTGTTGAAGAACAAAAACAAGCTTCAAATATTGGTTATAAACCAACAACTGAAGAAAAGAAAGTATTAGATAAACATTATGAAGATTTTACTAGTGATGAATTTGATATGTTTGAAAAATTAGAAGATACATACGATTCATTTAATGATGAAGGGAAAACAGCTATAAAAAGCGATATTGAAAGAATAAGAAATGAAAGAACAAAATTTATTGAAGAAAACAAAAAACAAATTGAAGAAAATAACAAAACATATGCAGATTTTATGAAGGAAATAGAAAGTAGTTATCAAAGTATGAAAGTTAAAGATATAAGTGGAAAAGATAAAACAAAGCAAATGAATATTAATATGACATTATTAAATAATTTAGATGATACATATTATGAATGTGCAAAATTAACATTAGATAATGAAACTAGAATGAAAGAAATTGGCATAAATAAAATAATTATTTTCGTAAATGACAAAAATGGAGAAAATCAAGGGATATTATCTTTTGAACTGCAAAGCGGGAAATATAAATCAAAATTAAATACATTTTCAAGATAAAAGCTAGGATATAAATTCCTAGCTCTATTTTTTATAGTGTTCATCCACTATATTTAATACAAAGTTGCTTATAGAAGTATCTTGAAGTTTAGCATCTCGGACAAGTTTATTGTAAGTTCTTTTTTTGAAAGTACAAGTTACTAAAGTATCATAATTTTTATCATTGGAACCAAAAAATAAAGTAAGAAGTTGACCAATATCTAAGTCAAGTTCATCAGATAGTTTTAATATTAAATCAAGCGATGGTTTTTGAGAATTAGGATGGTTTTCTAATTTAGATAAATAGCTAAAATCAACTCCAATTTTTTTTGCTAATTCTAGTTGAGTTAATCCCTTTTTCTTCCTTTGTTCTTTTATCATAAGTACCTCGCATAAAATAGTTACTTTATTTAACAAAAAAGCTTGTTAATATCAGTTTAAAGACTCATATTAGACAAGAAATGATAATAATATTTGTCGTTTTTTATAATAATACAAATAAGATTGATTCTAAAATAATCAAACACTAATCCAATATATTATAAGAAATTTTCAAGGCAAATATACATGGTTATTAAATAAAGTTAAAAAAGACTTAATTTTTGTTATAAATAATTTTCTGTATTTTAGTTTTTCTACATGAAATGTGATTGTTTTCAAACATTAGACCTAATAATTATAAAATATCTGATTTATTAGCTTTTTTTGTCTAAAAAACGAATGCCAAATTTGTCGAAACTTTCCTCGCATTCAAGTTCTTTAGGTGTTAAAATTATTTTGTACAGAAAAATAGATTATGTTGGTGCATCAACCTTCTTTAATTTAAGGAGGCAACATATGGAAGAAAATAAAATAGAAATACTTAGGGATAAATTACATGAAGCAATTGAAAACTATGGAAGAGATTCTCCAGAAGCTTTAAAGATAAGTCGAGAATTGGATAAATATATAGTAAAGGATATGAAAGAGAGGAAAAAATAATATTAAGATTCCCGAAATTAATTAAGAATGTACTTTATAAACTATGGGGTGACAAAAGAAGTATTAGAGGATTAATATTAGAAAATCAAACAAAAAAGACCTGAAATCAAATCATTTCGGTCTCATTATTTGGGATAAGGCTTTCTAATGTTAGTTCTACCGAGTAGAAAATCTGTGTTTACATCATAAAAATCTGCCAATAACACCAAAACAGAGATTGGTGGTTCATGAAATCCAGATTCATAATGAGAATAAGCAGAACGTGTAATTTTAAGTTTCTTGGAAAGTTCTTCTTGGGTTAGCATTTGTTCTTTCCGAAGAAATGTAAGTCTTGTAGATAACATTATTAATCACCTCAAGACAATTTTAGCAATGGATCTATAAATTGTATTGATTTGCTACTAAAGATAGCAAAATTACAAAATATGAAATAAAATGACTTGGAACATGAGAACGGATGTTTGCATTTTATCAGTAATCATGATAAAATAATTACAATAATTAAACAATAAAGGAAATACAAAAGACTATAAAATTAGAAACGAGAGGGAGAGTGTGTGTTATGGGAATAAAAACTTATGAAAATAATGAAGAGTATACCATGAAAGAAAAAATATTGAATATTAATGCAAAGAAAAAGGAAGATAAAGATGTTTTACAAATAACTCAAAGAACAATAAAAAATAATATTAAAAGATATATAAATGGTAACAATCTGAATATTATTATTTTATCAAAAAGTACAGATATAAATATATTAAAATTAATATTTATGATATATTTTCCATTTTCAAAAATCAAGTTATCCAAAGCTATTATAATCTGTAATGTATTGAATTTAAAGCCTTCAGATGTTATTTGTTGACATCCAATTTGACATACAAAGAATAAATCTATATTGTATATGATACTATTCGGTAATGAATAAGGGGTATATCAAAATTGATATACCCCTTAATAAAAGAAAAATCGAGATTGCAAAAATACTTAGTTACCATAATGCAATGGTAACGGGTTCAAGTCCCGTCACCTGCACCAAAAACCGAATAGAACTTCGTTGATTTCTCTATTTTGGGGACTTAACGCAAGAATTATATATAATACACGTTTAGTTATGAAAAAATAGCTAAACGTGTGTTATTTTTTATAACTAAACGTGTGCTAGGAAATTCTAAAGTAATGAAAAGACTGAAATGACCAATAAATCTACGATGAATATATAACAATTAATACTTATTTTAGAGGTTTAAAACGATACTATTACGAAAGTGAGATGGATTATGTATATTTACAATATATATAATATACATTTGTTTATATTTATAGAATGTATTTACACATTTGTGTATAATTAATTATATGAAGGGTGATGAAAATGTGAAGAAGAACTTGCTTGAAATAAGAGAATGGTTGACCTTAACGAAGGAATTATTAAAAGTGAAATTATAGATATAATAAACAAATTATCCGAGAAATAAAAAAATGGTATATATAACCAAATTAGAAGAAAGAGAAGAAATTTAATTATGTAGGGTGTGAGAGGATGGATGAAAAATATATTATATATGCTACAAATATGGATGAAATAGGAGACAAAATTATTTCTTCATCAAAAGAATGTTTTTATTATAATAAAGAAATGATTTCAAATCCTAAAGTTTGTATTGAACTGGGATATAAAGGTGTGGAAAAATACCGAGAGTGTTTAAGCCTACTAAAAAGCATTGAAGTTCCTGATTTAGTTAAAAATAAACATGATAAAATAATAAGAGAGTGGAAGGAATTTATTCATGCTACAGAATCTGAATATATTACAATAGATGAGGAAGCAGATAATAATTTTATATTGAAAGTGGTAAAAGAGACCGTTTCTTTACAATGGAAGGTTAGTGCTAATACTTCTAAGTTATGTGAACAGATTTGTGATGAACTGGTAAAGTAATATTTTAATGTCAAAAGACCATATACTCTTATACCAATTAGATTTTGGTTCTCTCATTTTCATTGCACCTTCTATTTTTAAAGTTTGGTGCCACCTCTTTTCGTTAAGTTAATATTTTTTATAGATTGTGTATCTCAATTTAATGGTAATTATAATCATTATTACAAATTATATAAATCTTCAAATATTAGATTAAGAAGCTCTATAGGTAAAATGGTACTCCCTATGTGCTGAATATAAAATTAATTGGATTTTACATTTACAAAATGAGGATTTTATTATAGGATACCGTAAATGGTATGGATTATTATAACATAGTCTGAGTGTTTATTGTGTTGTGTTGCAATGTATGAAAATAGTATTTTTAAACCTTCCCAGATTTATGATAGGTTTTTTTGATTTATAGAGAATTATAGAATTTTTAAAACCTAAAGGGATAATTAAATTTAGATTTAGAAAGTAAGTGTATAAAAACAGAATGAGAAAAATTAGAATTATGGCAGCTTTTAATCAAGAAATATATAACACAAATATTGAAAAACACAGCATATATTCATATTTTTAACGTTTAGGATTAGAGAGGCTATCAAATATTTTGTCTAATTAAAATAGATGAATTTTCTGATAGTCCTTTAGTATGTAGAGTTATTAAAAATTTCAAATTTATGGATAAAAATTAAAACACAAACATATTAATATAAAATTTATATGAATATTAATATAAAAATGACTCATAGTCATTTTTATGTGATATAATCTATAAATAAAGTGAAACTTTTCAGATGGAGTTTTAGACTCTACCTGAATTATACCCTAAAGATACACAATGTACTCTTAAGGGTGGCCTGGTCTAAGGCTGTGCTGTTATTAATTTCTATCTATCTAAAGGATAAAAGTGTTAGAACAGCTAGACATCAGATAAATAATTTTCTAATAGAGGTAGTAGATAAATGAAGAATGTAATAAAGATTTTTACCAGAGATATAAAAAATATATTCACTAATTGGGCTGCAACAATTGTCGTACTAGCATTAATAGTAATACCGTCTTTATATTCTTTGATAAATATATATGCATCATGGGATCCATATTCAAATACTAGTGGGATAAAGATAGCAATTATTAATGAAGATAAAGGAACTGTATATAAAGAAAAAGATATAAATTTGGGAAATGAACTAGTTGAAAAATTGCAGGATAATGAAAAATTAGGATGGGTCTTTTTAGATGATAAAGAAACTGCAAGACAAGATTTATTATTGGAAAAATATTATGCAACAATTGAAATTCCAGAAGATTTTTCAGAAAATGTTACAACAATAACAAAAAAGGAAATTGTAAAACCTAAATTAATATATACAGTAAATGAAAAAATAAATGCAATAGCACCTAAAATGACAGATGCAGGGGTAAAAACACTTCGAAGTCAATTAGATGATAATATAATAAAAACTGTTTCAGGAATATTGTTTAGAGCAAGTGATGAAATCGGGATAGATATACAAAATAATAGACCAGAGCTTAGAAATATATTTGATTCAGTTTATGAATTGGATGATAATATGCCAGAACTTGAAGTATTATTAGATGAGGCTATTAATGGAACAATAAGTATTTCAGAATTATTGGAAAAGGGAAATGAAATTATACCAATAGCATCAGATACTATTGATTCAACAACAGAATTTTTAAATAAAACTCAAAGTTACATAGATGAAACTCAGGGTGATTTAGACTACGATACACCAAAAATAAAAGAAGATTTGACTAATGCTGAAAATCTACTTGATACTTCTAGTGTAGTACTTCAAAATCTTGACGAAAAGATTTTACCAGAAGTAGCTAAAAAGACATTATTACAGATATCAGATTCTGCTAAAGCTACAAAGACAAGTATTGAGGATGCTAAATCTAAGTTGGAAAGAATAAAGAAAGCTATGAAGGCAGCTAGTGAGGTAGAAATTCCAAACCCATCAATTGATGAATCACTTCAAAGTTCAGAGCAAATAGCGAAAGTACAAAAAAGTATTGATAAGCAGGTTAAATCATTAAAAAATGCTCAAAATGCTTTAAAAGAAGAAAGTAAAGAAATTTCCAAAGTAATAGATAGATTAGATACTATTAATGAAAGACTTGATGTGTTGATTAACAGGACTGATGAAAAAATTGCTAAATTAGATAATGGAGAAAGACTACATACTCAAAATCTTACAGATACAAGAAAAGTTTTAGATGATGCTCATACTTTAGTTTCTGATATTTTAGATCATTATGATTCAGAAATTATTCCAACTATTAATAATAGTTTAGATTCAGCTAGAGAAATTTCAGATGGAGGATTGAATTTAGGAGCTCAAGCGAAAGATATTTTACCAGATGTCCAACAGTTATTAAATACTTTTGCCAATACAGCAAGTTTATCTAATGATGAGTTAAATAAATTGAAGGAAAAGTTTCCTGAGATTAAAAATAATGTTCATGAATTAGCTCAAAGGCTTAAAAAGATTGATAATAAAGAAGATATTGATGAATTATTAGATATGATAACCAATGATTGGGAAGTACAAAGTGATTTTTTTGCCAGTCCAGTTGAAATTCAAGATAATAGATTATTTTCATGGCCTAATTATGGTTCAACAGTTACACCATTTTATACAGTTCTTTGTCTTTGGATTGGAGGATATATGCTTTCAATTATACTTGGAACAGAAGCACATTCTTTTGAAGATGAAAAAAAATTAAATCATAATGAGATATACTTTGGAAAAATGTTATTGTTTTTGGTTATAGGATTAGGACAAGCGATAGTAGCTAGTACGGGGGCGTTATTTATATTTCACGCCTATGCTGTTCATCCTACAATGTTTGTGTTGTATTCTATATTTGTAAGTATAGTATTTACAGTCATTATTTATACAGCTGTTAGTGTTTTAGGACATGGAGGAATAGTAATGGGAGTTATTTTACTGGTAATACAGGTAGCAGGAACTAGTGGTAACTTTCCTATAGAAGTTAATCCGTCAATTTTTCAAAAGTTGTTTCCATTGCTTCCCTTTACTTATGCTATAAGCGGAGTAAGGCAAGTAATGGCAGGAATAGTTTATTCAATATTAATTAAGGATAGTATTGTTTTATGCATATTTATGATAATATCCATTGTTATAGGAATATTATTTAAAAAAACTACAAGCAAAAAGAGAAGAAAATATATTGAAAAATTAAAAGAAAGTTCAATTATGAACGGTTAATATAATATATATTAGAGGGATTAAATTATGAAGAATGCATTTGGAATTTATAAAAGAGATATTACTAAAATATGTACTAATTGGGTAGCTCTAGTTATGGTAATTGTAATTATAGTTATTCCATCACTATATTCCTTAATAAATATAGATGCCTCATGGGATCCATATTCAAATACTAAAGGAATAAAAATTGCTGTTATAAATAAAGATAAAGGAACAGTTTTTAAAGAACAAGATATAAATATAGGAAATGAGTTAGTTGATAAACTTAAAGAGAATGATAAATTAGGCTGGGTATTCTTAGATGATAAAGAAGCAGCCAAGAAAGATTTGTTATTAGAAAAATATTATGCAACAATTGAGATCCCAGAGAACTTTTCAGAAAATGTTACAACATTTGTTTCTAAAAATGTTGTAAAACCAACATTAATTTATACAGTAAATGAAAAGAAAAATGCAATAGCTCCTAAAATGACAGATTCAGGAATAAAAAGTTTAAAAAGTCAGCTAGATGAAAGCATAACTAAAACTATTTCAGGAGTGTTATTTAGAGTTTTTAATGAAAAAGGCGTAGATATACAAAATAATAGAGAGAAAATAAGAAAAATAGTTGATAATATTTATGAATTAGATGACAATATGTCAGAACTAGAAAACTTGCTAGATACTGCCATTTCTGGAACAGAAGATGTTTCAAAAGTATTAGATAAAACTAATGACATGATTCCTACAATATCAGATACTCTTAATTCAACTAATGATTTTTTAGATGATAGCCAAGCAGCATTAGATAAAACAGAAGGGGACTTATCTGATATATCACCAATAATAAAAAAAGACTTGGTTTTATCGGAGCAGATTCTTGATAATTCTAGTACAGAGCTTAAAAATCTTGATGAAAATATATTACCTGAAATGGCAGAAAAGACACTAAAAACAGCATCTGATTCTGCTAAGGCAACTCAAGAAACAGTTAATAACCTTAAGTCTAAACTTAAAAGTATAAAAAAATTTATAAATAATGTTAGCAACATGGATATTGAATTACCTTTAGGCAATCAAGAGCTTGAATCATTGGAATCTGTGAAGGCGATGAGAGAGCAGCTTGAAAAGCAACAAGAATCTTTAGAGAGTATGCAAGGAAATTTAAAAGATATAAGCAAAATAATATCTAGTACTATAGATAAATTGGATACTATTGATGAAAAGCTTGATATATTGATCAATAGAGTTGATGATCAAATTGACAAATTAGATAATGGTGAAGGATTAGATACGGAAACCTTAAAAGATACTATAAAAGTAGTGGATCAAGTTCATGCTTCAATTGCCGATATTCTAAATAGTTACGATTCAGAAATTGTATCTTCTGTTGAAAGTGGTTTTGATTCTATTAGAGCTATCTTAGATAATGGATTAACTTTAGTAAAAGAAGGACAAGATACATTACCTAAAATAGAAGATTTATTAAGTGTTTCGAAAGATGCAACTAGTTTATCGAGTGAAGAATTAAACAATTTAAAGGATAAGGTTCCAGAGGCTAAAGATAAAATTCATGAATTAGCAGATAAACTTAGAGAGATGGATGATGAAGATAGAATTGATGAATTATTGGACATGATGACAAATAGCTGGGAAAATCAAAGTGACTTTATTTATAGTCCAGTTGAAATTGAAGATAATAGGTTATTTTCATGGCCTAATTATGGCTCAGCAGCTACACCTTTTTATACAGTACTTTGCTTATGGGTTGGTGGGTTATTAGCTTCAGCTTTATTATCACAAGAAGCACCAGAATTTGAAGATGGAACGTACATTAGACCCTATGAAATGTATTTAGGAAAATTATTGTTGTTTATTTCCATAGGTATATGTCAAGCAATAGTAGCAAGTTTAGGAGCTCTATTTATATTAAAAAGTTATTCACTTCATCCAATAATGTATGTTTTTTACAGTATATTTGTTAGTATTGTATTTGTTACGGTGATTTACACAGCAGCTAGTATACTGCATGATGTTGGAAAAGCAATTATTATAGTTTTATTAGTACTTCAAATGGCTGGCTCAAGTGGAAATTTTCCAATTGAGGTTGCACCAATATTATTTCAAAAAATATATCCATTCCTACCATTTACATATGCAATAAACGGTATGAGGCAAGTAATGGCAGGGATAGTATATTCAATACTATTTAGAGATATGGCAATATTAGGAGTGTATATGGTGATTTCATTAATATCAGGTATATTGTTAAAAGGAGTATTAAGCAAACTGATAGTAATGTTTGTAAGCAAATTAAGCATGAGTGGTATATTAAGACATTAAAATATTTAAGAAATAGAATAAGTATTTTATAAAAAAAGAAAAATAAAATACCCCTACAATCATACCAATTAATATGATTGTAGGGATTACTTTTTTAAAGAGCATATTCAAGTATAGCTCTTAAAACACCATGTTCTTTGTTACTTGCAGCTATGTATTTTCCATATTGCTTCATATCTTCTGGAGCATTTTCCATTACAAAGCTATATTCAGCTTGCTCAAGCATTTCTATATCATTATAATAATCTCCAAAAACCATAGTTTCTTCTTTTGAAACATTGTAAGTATTCATCAGGCTTTGAAGTGCAGTTCCTTTATTAGCATTTTTATTTGAAATATCTATCCATATTTCGCCAGAACCAACTACGTTTAATTTATCTTTAAATTTAGGTTTAAAGAAAGTATTTAAATTTTCATGAGAATTTTCTAAGTTACAAATAGTGATTTTATATATAGGATTAGTAACTTTAGTTAAATCATCAACAATTTCTAAACTAGTATAATATTTTTTTATTTCACTTAAATGTTCTTCAGAACAATTTTCAACGTAAGCACAATTTGCTGAACATAAAATTATTACATTGTTATCTATTTGTTTTGAAGTATCAAGTACTTCAGCAACAATATTATTATCAATTACACTTTCATAGGTTACTTTACTATTATCTACAACTAAAGCTCCATTTTCGCATATAAATGATAGATATTTTCCTATAGGACCAAAGTTAGTTTGTAATGTGTAATAAGGTCTTCCACTAGCAGCAACTAATTTTATATCATTTGCTCTTAAGCGATCTAAAATGTCAGTAAATCCGTCTGGTAAATGTCCATTTTCATCTAATAGTGTTCCATCCATATCTGTTACAATTAATTTAATCATATATTGTTTGCACTATTCAAAATAAGATATCAGTATGTTTTAAATAATATAAATTATAATATCTTGAATGAATAGCAATGCCTCCTTTTCATCTTTTATGTAATTACAAGTATATATTATTATAACCTATTTTAAGAGTATCAATCAACTTATGTGCATAGTATAAAAGCTATTAAGAAATAATTTTGATATATTTAATAATACTTCATAATTAAATATTTAGCTGATTAAATCTAATGTCATAGTATGTGTGTCTAACAATAAATACTTTGTTAAGTATTTCTAATAAATTTTCTCATTTATGAATTATGCAAAATGAAGTATAATTAAAGAAGTAAAGAAGAAAAAATATAATATGTTTCAATCAAATAAAATTGCGTTGAAAAGGTGTGAGCCTAAGGTGATTAGAAGATATAGAGAGATATTAAATATAATTTTAAATACAGATGGCTATGTCACAGGAAATGAATTGTCTAAGTTATGTAATGTTAGTATCCGTACTATAAGGATAGATATTAAAAAGATTAATGAGTTATTAGAAGAATATGATATAAAAGTTGATTCAAGTGTAAAAAGGGGGTATTATTTAACAAACATTGGTAAAGAACTTTTGAAAGAAAACGATATTATAAGATCTGTTTGGGATCGTGAATATATAGCTCAAGTACCTAATACTCCAATTGAAAGACAAATGTATATTATTTTGAAATTAACAATGAAAGAATATATATCTGTAAACGAACTTATTGATAAACTTTATATATCAGCTTCAACGATAAATAACGATATTAGTTCCATAAAAAAATGGCTAAAAGAAAACTTAAATGTAACATTGAATTATTCTTTAAATAAGGGAATAAAACTTAATTGTAGCGAAGCAGATAAACGAAATATTATTGGTTGGATTATAGCCAAGAAATCTAATGCAAGTTCAGTAATGAAAAATTGCTATTATTTATTTAATCATCAGGAAATTGTTAAATTTACAGATAAGTTATTTCCAATTATGAATGCTGAAGTAAAGCAATACGGATATATTTTATCAGGTCATAGTTCACAATTCCTATGTAATCAAATATTTATTGCAGTTGAACGATGTGAATTTGGACTTAAATTAGACTATGATGAAATAGATGACGAACTTCTTCCGGTAATTATTGCTATAAAAGAAAAGGTAAGAAAACAACTCGATGTAAAATTACCTAAAAAAGAATGGTTAAATTTACAGCAGTATTTTAAATCTAGACAATTTCTTGATGGAACAGATTTGAAAAATATAGAGACTAAAGAAGCTATAGATATAACAAATAAATTTTTTAAAAATGTATTTAAAAAATTCAATATAAACTTAGCAGTTTATCCTAAAATAAAAGAAAATTTATTGCTATATGTTGCTCCAATGATACATAGACTAAGACTTAAACATTGTATAGTTAATAGTATAGATGAAAATGTAATACAGACTTATCCATCCGAATATAGAATGGCAATGGAAATGTTAAATATAATTAAAAAAGAATTAGATTTAAACATAAGCGTAATTGAACTATCATATATAACTATGCAATTAGTTTCAACAAAAGAGGTATGGAATAAAAAATTAAAAACTATTATAGTATCTGATTTTGACCAAAGTATTATAAGTTTTATAAAAAATAAAATTTTTACATATCTAAGTGAAAAAATCTCATTTTGTGGTTTTTACACTTATCAACAATTTATCTTTGGATTAGTGGAAAATTTAGAAGAAATAGATTTTATAATTACAACTGCAACATTAGCAGGGAGAACGAAAATTCCATTTGCTATAATTAGTCCAACAATGGAACAAAAAGATTTTATTAATTTGTATGAACACTTGAAAGAATTAGAACTAGTTAAAAAAGAATAAAAACTTAAATAATATATTTCAAAGGATTGTGAGATTAATTGTTAAATCCTAATTCTAATTTTTTATAAGAGTATATATTAATGTTTAAATACTATTTTGCACTCTAATAGGTGAATTTGTCTATATTGCTTTAGTAAGTTTAAACATGTATGATATAAGATATAGGACATCATATTAAAATAATATAGTTAATGTAGGTGATAACTTTAATTATATTATTTTAAAGTTTAAATTTGAGTTTGTATTTAATAAATATCAGTTAGTAATATGCTATTTGAGAAAAATATAAATTAAGGGTGAGATTAAATGAAATTTTTAAAAAGCACTGTAGGTTATTTTTTAGCTTCAATTATAATAAATGGATTTTGGGGGATTTTTACGAATAAATTTGGTGTTTTTGGAGGATATATTGCAGCACTTTCTCTCACAGGATCAGCTTGGTATATAAATCATTATTTAGGTTTAATAAAACATGATGAAGATTCTGCATTTATTGATATGGGATTAGGAGTTGCTATATGTTTAGTAACCAAAGGATATATACTTAATGGAATAAATTCAGTAGTAAGTTCAATACCTACTTTTTTATGTGTAGCAATTGGTGCAATATTAGGTGGATATGTATCTGTAGTAATAGAAAAAAGTATAGTAGAAGCAAATACAAAAAAGAAGAATTTTGAAAAAGTAAATTTAGAAATTATAGATAAAAAATTAGGAGGAGGATTATGTCAGGACAAGCTATAATTACAACAATACTTGGAGCTTTTTTATTTCCAATTTTTCTTAGACTTTTTTGGGGCAGACTTGTAAATAAATTTGGAGCAATTGGCGGTTTTTTAGCTGCAATAATTATAGTAGGAACAATTTGGATAATAAATCATGGCATAGATAATCATTTAATACAGCAAAGTGGAGGTGCCTGGATAGATATGGCTTGGGCAGCTGCTATAGGTGTTTTTACAGCTTCAATTGTGGCTGGAGGAAAATTAAAAAAATCATTTGTTAATATTGGTGCTGGTATAGTGGGTGGAATTATAGGTGGGATAGTAATTACTTTTATGTTGTAGTGAATAGGAATATGAATTTCAAAACCAATCTAAAAGAGTTAGGAAATCAGAGAAGATTGCAAGAACATGCGTATTTTTAACAGAAGAAAAAATGATTTTGTTGATGGAAAAATATAGTTATTAATGGTGGAGTCACAAAGAAAATGATTTATATAGAATAAGAAGCATTGCATGATTTTTATGTACTTTGTAACTATAAATATTTTAATATAATGTTTGGAAATTTATCTAAGCTTGTGAAAAAGAGTTTCATTGAATCCGGTTTAAATAGTAAGTGAATTATGGTAATATAAATACGTAAAGAAATTATAATGAAAAAGGGTGATTTAATGAAATATGCATTAGATGTACATACTCATACTATAGCTAGTGGGCATGCTTATTCAACTTTAATGGAAAATGCGAAGGCTGCATCTGAAAAGGGAATAAAGGTGCTTGGAACTACAGAACATGGAATTAGTATGCCACATTCTCCACATATTTGGTATTTTCATAATTATAAAGTTTTACCAAGAGAAATGTATGGAGTTACTATGCTTTATGGAACAGAAGCTAATATAATTGATTATGATGGAAATTTAGATATGGATGATATTACAATAGAGAAAATGGATATTGTAATTGGAAGCATACATGATGAAGTTTATAAAGTAGGTAATACAGAAGAAAACACAAGAGCTTTTATTAATGTAATAAAAAGTGGGAATGTGGATATTATAGGGCATCTTGGAAATCCACAAGTTCCAGTTGATTTCGAAAAGATAGTCAAATGTGCTGTTGAAAATGATGTATTAATAGAAATTAATAATAGTTCATTTACAACATCAAGAATAGGAAGCTTAAGCAATTGTACTGAAATTGCATTATTGTGCAAGAAATATGAAGGTAAATTAATAATGAATAGTGATGCACATTTTTGCACATTAATAGGAGAATTTTCGAAAGCCATTGATATGTTAGAATCTATAGATTTTCCAGAAGAACTTATAATAAATAACAATCCAAATGAATTGTTAATAAGATTAAAGAAAAAAGGGAAATTGCAAGATTTAGATTTTTGATGAGTAAGAGATTAATTAAATATGTTCGTATTTTTATTATAGAAGGTGCAAGAAAACGTACTTTCTATTTTTTAAAACAAAAAATCAGCATAAGTTAAAATGTAATATTTTTATTAAAATATAAAAAATAATCGAAATATATTATAAAAACGATTAAAAATATACAAAAAAATTAAGAAAAAGTTTAATAATTATTGGTAAAAAATAAAAAATACTTGCATAAACTAACAAATCCTTATATAATTTAAGTCATAAAATAAAGTTAAAATTTAATAGAACGTTCGGATGAAGGCAGTGGGAGAGTTGTTATTATAAATTTAGATAAAGTTATAATAATGCACCGAAGAGAGAAATATTTCAGGTAAATGGGACCGTTGCTGGACGAGCCTCTGGAGAGACTCATTTTGTAATGAGCACCGAAGGAGCAAGGCGATTTCAATTAACAATCTACAATTAATAATTGAGAAATAAGAGTATAAAGAAAGTTTGAATAACAAAATCATAGATTTTATTATTACTTTCTATAGGATTTCTAATGAAATATAATTAAGAAATGTCTATAACACCCTCAATTGTAATTTGTGAATTGATTTGCTGAAACTCTCAGGTAAAAGGACAGGGGAAGGAACTTATCAGTTAACAGGTAACATTTAATAATTAACAATTGGGGAGGAAATTCAAAAGGAATTTCTAAAAATATAATAAGAAATCACAGAGTGATTTTAGCCTTAGTTGTTAATTTTTAGTTGTTAATTGTCAATTCAATAGTTCGTATTCTCCTCCATAATAAAAATTAGGGGGATTTTTTTATGTTATTATAAAATTTATTATTATTAGCATCAATATTTCAAGATATATTAAAGAAATTTAGCATTATTATTTAAGGATTATCCTTATTAATTTCTATGGGAATTGGTATATACCTAGCAATTTGTCTTAAATTACTTTAAGTATATAGGTTGCCACTTGCTCTAAAATTTCTTTTTGAGATTATTTAAATGGAAAGTTCTATATAAATATCCAAATAATAACTCCACGAAATTGTAATCATAGTAATACAGATTGAGAAAGGCGGAATATATATGTCAGAAAATCAAAATTTATCAAGAGGGCTGAAAAATCGGCATGTTCAATTACTTGCAATTGGAGGTGCAATTGGTACTGGATTATTCCTTGGTTCAGGAAGGTCTATTCACTTGGCTGGACCATCTATTTTATTTGCTTATATGATAACGGGGGTAATTTGCTTTTTTGTTATGCGTGCACTTGGTGAATTATTACTTTCTAATTTAAATTACCATTCATTTGTAGATTTTGTATATGATTATTTAGGAGAAAGAGCAGCCTTTATTACTGGATGGACATACTGGTTCTGCTGGATTTCACTTGCGATGGCTGACGTAACTGCTGCCGGACTTTATATACAGTACTGGTTTCCCAATATAGCTCAATGGGTTCCGAGTCTTATAGTTCTAGTTATTCTATTAATTATGAACCTTACTGCAGTAAAGTTGTTTGGTGAAATGGAATTCTGGTTTGCTTTAATTAAGGTTGTTGCAATTTTAGCACTAATTATAATTGGTACATTCATGATTATTAAAGGATTTTCTACAGATGCTGGTGTATCAAGCTTTGCAAACCTTTGGAGTTATGGAGGCTTGTTTCCTAATGGTGTAAGTGGTTTTATACTTTCATTCCAAATGGTCGTATTCGCTTTTACTGGAATAGAATTAGTTGGTTTAACAGCTGGAGAAACTGAAGATCCAGAACGTGTTATTCCAAAGGCTATTAATAACATTCCAATTAGAATTATTATTTTTTATGTTGGAGCACTTTTAGTTATTATGAGCATATACCCATGGAATTCAATTAATCCAGAAAAAAGCCCATTTGTGCAAGTATTCGCAGCAGTGGGAATTGCAGCAGCAGCAAGCATTGTAAACTTTGTTGTCCTAACATCAGCTGCATCTGCTTGTAATAGTGGTATCTTCAGTACAAGTCGTATGGTTTACTCCCTTGCTAAAGAAAATAATGCACCTGAGTCAATGAAAAAATTAACGTCTAATCAAGTACCTGCTAATGCGTCAATGTTCTCGGCAGCTGTCATCGTGATTTCAGTTATTTTAAACTACATTATGCCAGAAGGGGTATTTGTACTTATTACAAGTATATCGACATTCTGCTTTATCTTTATTTGGGCAATTATAGTCGTATGCCATCTAAAATATAGCAAAACTAATCCTGAACTTGCGGCTAAAAGCAAATTCAAGATGCCACTTTATCCAATCATAAACTATGTAATTCTAGCATTTTTTGCTTTTGTTATAGTTACATTGGCACTTAATAATGAAACTCGTATAGCCTTATTTGTAACACCTGCATGGTTTATAATGCTTGGAATTATTTACAATATGGTTAAATCAAAAAAGAAAAATGAAGAAGTTGTAAAAAGAAATATAGCATAGGATAATACTAAAATGGGTTTAAATTTTAACAGTTGTTGAATACTATTTTTTATATTAAATTTATTGAAATGCTAAAGTCAAGAATCTCTGTACAACTAGCAATGTCATTAAGTTAATTTGTAATAATATTATTCCAAATTAACTTTTTCTTTGATTAAAAATAGTGGCAATATATATAATTATAGTTCTAAATTTATAAATCAATTTTGGGTATAAGAAATTATATTTAGTAAACAATTGTGTATTTAAAAATTTTTATTTTTGAATAATATTATATTTGCTTTGCTTAATTTTTTACTGATTAATATTTGATTGAAAATTTCTTTTCGTCATTTATTACAGGAATATTAACTAATTCCATATTACTAACCCGGCAAAAAGTATTTCCTTGTTTTATTTTAGCAATAAATAAATGAACATATTGTTCGCTGCCTTGAACTTCTATTTGTACTTTGCCATTCATAAGGTTTTCACACCAACCAGTTAAATTTAATGTATTAGCTGCAATTTGAGTAAAATAACGAAAGCCAACACCTTGTACTCTACCATCTACGTTTATTAAATATCTAACCATTTTATCCTCCTGCTTATTAAAACTACAAGTTTTGAGTTCGATTTATAGAAATTATATCATAATATAATAAAGATAGAATAAAATTATAAAACTATTTATAATTTTCAGAAATTTTAGTATAATATTCTTATAGAGGGTAATAATATCAAATAATTTACATAATAGGGAGGGCTTAAAAATGATTGAAAAGAGCGTGGTATTAATTAAACCAGATGGAGTTGAAAGAAATATAATAGGAAATATAATAAGCTGCTATGAAGCTAATGGACTTAAAGTAGCAGAATTAAAACTTATGAAAGCAACAAGAGAAATTGCAGAAAAGCATTACTGTCAGCATAAAGGTAAAGATTTTTATGAAGAACTTATAACTTTTATAACAAGAAGTCCATTATGTGCAATAATTCTAAAGGGTGAAGATGCAGTAGCAAGAATAAGAAAAATTAATGGAGCAACGAGCCCAACAGATGCAGAAGAAGGATCTATAAGACATAGATATGCTAGAAGTAAAACAGAAAATTGTGTTCATGCATCAGATACTGTGGAAAGTGCAAAAGAAGAAATTGCACTTTGGTTTCCAGAATTAAATAACTAAAAATAAATTCAAATATATCTTGATAACTTGAATTTATTAAAAAGGCTTATCTTCAAAATAATATTTGATGATAGGCCTTTTATGTTTAAATATTATTTTTATATCAATGAAGATTTATAAATAATATATTACTAAAATAGTATATATTAAAATAAATTCCATTACAGTATATAGTAATTTAATTATGCAATTTTTAATATCAATGAGAAATTGTGAAAGATAAAAAATAGAAAATATGATATAATAAAAATAAACTTATAATAAGATGGGAGGTTATTGATGATATTAAAAAGAGCTAGTATTGTAGGTGGAATAGTTTTAGTTTCTCTTCTTATAATCATAGCTATAATACTATATAATTTTATTGGACCAGGTGCAAAGGAAATTAAATCATCTAAAGAGTTTATAGCTAAATTATATTCAATTGATGCAGTAAATACAGAACAAAAATTAGATACTATAAAATATGAAAGAATTAAAACTTTAAATAGTCAAAGTGAATTGGTTCATAGAAGCATATCAACTCAAAATTTTGGAATAGATTTAGATAAAGATAATAATGTAATAGGATTTGCTAAAAAGGAAATTTCAATCAATATTACAAAAGTTAGTTTACAAGATGCAAAAATATTAGCAGAAAAATACTTACAGAATATTTATAATGGGGATGTAGTAATAAAGACAATTAATACTAATGAGAATTCTAAATATTTACCATACTATTCGCTTATATATACTAAACAAAAAAATGGATATCCATTTTATTTTGATGAGATAAAGTTAAATATTAATAAAGAAAACGGTTTTTTAGATGGATATTCAAATTCAACAATGCAAAAAGAATGTAAGGAACCTGTAATAAATGTTTCTAAACAAGAAGCTAAGAATATGGCTTTAGAAGCTTTTGAAAAGTATAACAAAGAAGGTGTTGTTAGAAATGAAATAGACTTGGTTTATGCAGATAATAAGATAGATAAAGAAACAAGTCAAATTTATGAGGTTTGTTACACTGTAATTATAGATGGTAAAAATGAAAAAGATGTTAATGTTAGTTGGAAAATTTTTATTAGTGCTGAAAATGGTAAAGTATTAAATATATTAAAAGATGGTGCTGAAAAAGAGGTTAAGACTAATTAGGATGTTGTAAAAAATTTATAAATTTCTAAGAAAACCATGCATATCGAGAGAAGTTTACATTTTATTTCTCTGTTTATGCATGGTTTTTGATTTTACACAAAATTTTCTGATTGTAAATATCTTAATAAATAATTAAATTACAAAAAATATATATAATTGGATTAATTAGTAGGAGTTATAAATGGTGACTCAGTATTAGTGCTAGCACCAGGTCCTACAGGGTTATGTTTAGTCTTTTTATTGTTATTAGCATTAGCAGTAGTATCACTATTACCATTAATGTTTTCTTCAGTTGAATTTGTAATAGGAGGAGGAGTTAAAGGTGGCTCAGTTGTAGTTGCCTCTCCACTATTATCAGTTGGCGGTTGGGTTGTAGTATCATAAGTTGTTGGTAAAACATATGGATAATCTGCTGTAGCTGAATTTGGATGATCTTTTTTTATAAAAATTCCACTTTTAGTTAATAAAGAAGGAATTTCAGAATTAACAAGCTTATTTGTGAATCTATTTACATTTGCAGTAACATGAGTTGTACAAGTTGTTGTTGGTTCTGTTCCCTCAATAAATAATTCTTCAATAACTCTACTTCCTCTAGGATCTTGACTACATAATGCACTAGGAAGTAACCCTGAATCCTTGCAGACGTTAACCTTAACTATACCACTAGGAGCTTCAATTTCTTTTACAGTTAAGCCTTCGTGAGCCTTTGCCATTAATTTTCCCCAAAGACTAGCACAGCCGCTTGAACTACCAATAAGCTTATCTGGTTTATCATATCCAATCCAAACTGAACCAGATAAATAGGGAGAAAGTCCTGCAAACCATAAATCTGTAGAATTTGTAGTAGTACCAGTTTTACCTGAAACAGGCATGCTGTTCCATCTTGCTCCAGTAGCATTGTATTCATTTACTGGACCTTTTAACATATCATATAAGATATAAGCAGATTGTGGTGAAAATACTTTGCTTTGCTTTGGTTCAGTATTGCTAAGTAATGTTTTACCTGTTGCATCAACAACTTTAGTATATAATACAGGTTTTGTATACATACCATCATTACCAAAAGTACCAAAGGCGGCAGCTAAAACAAAGGTATTACCACCATCTCTATCACTAGGCGAATTATTAACTTGACCTAATGCAAGGGCTGCAATTGATGTTTTTGAGGCAGAATTATATTTTAAACCTAATTTTTCTCCGTATGATATACCAGTTTTCAATCCGATTTTATGTTCTGTCAAAACTGCACCAGTATTTTTAGAATGAGTAAGAGCTTCTCTTGATGTAATAAGTCCTGAGTACTCATTAGGAGAATTTAAAGGGTTATAAGGTCCATCAGATGTAGGATATTTTTTCCCAATTTCTTCTGGAATTGGTGCATCATCTATAGGTGTAGCAGCTGTTATGATTTTTTGATCAATACCAGGTCCATACACAGTTAATGGTTTTGTAGTAGAACCAATAGGTCTTAAATCATTATATGCTCTATTAATTGACTGTGGCTGTTGTTTACCACGTCCACCAACCATTGCAAGAACATGACCTGTTCTATAATCCATAATAGTAGCAGATGATTGTAATAAAGGAACACCATCTTTATCAAATTTTTCTTTATTACTAATTTGTAGATTACGATAATCATCTAAAGTAGCTTGAGTAAAATCTTGAAGATCTTTATTCATTGTCGTATAAATCTTAAGTCCACCATTTACCATTAATTTTGATGCTTGCTCGTCAGTATAGTTATATTTTTCTTTTAAATCTTCTTTCACTTGAGATACAGTTGGGTATACAAACCACTCATAGTTTAACCTATAATCTTTTTTACTTGATTTAAATACTAAACCGCCATTCTTTACATCGGAAACTGCTTTGTTATATTCAGCATCAGTTATATATTGCAAATTATGCATCATGTTTAAAACAGTAAGAGTTCTGTTAATGTATGGAGTTGGATCTTTAACATTATTTTCATTATACGCACTATATGTAGTTGGAGCTTGAGTTATACCAGCAAGATATGCACATTCTATTAATGATAAATCAGAAGTGCTTTTGCTGAAATATAATAACGAAGCAGCTTCTACTCCGTATACATGGCCACCTAATGGTATTGTATTTAAATATGCTGTTAGTATTTGATCTTTTGTTAATTTTTCTTCTAAATTCATTGCCAAATAAGCTTCTTTAATTTTTCTTTCAATAGAAAAATCATTAGTTAGGATTGTATTTTTTAGTAATTGTTGAGTTAATGTAGAAGCTCCATGCAATCCTTTTTGATTTGTTAGTATTTTTTTTGCATCCAAAAAGGCAGCACCAAGAATTCTTTGAATGTCTATTCCATTGTGCTTATAGAATCTCTCATCTTCTATAGATACAAAAGCATTTTTTAAGTTAGTAGGTATTTTTTTAGAATCTATAACATACCGTTCCTCATCTGTATGAAGATTATCCATAAATGTTCCACTGCTGTCATATAAGCTTGAAGGTTGATTTAATGATAATACATCATTAACATTTAGAGGAGGTGTAGCTTTTATAATAGCAAAGGTATAACCAAATCCTACCACTAAAACTGCTAAAAAACAAAATAGAAATCCAAAACATATGCCCTTTAATACTTTTCTTGATTTCTTTCGTTTACGTGGCTTTTTATTTCGCGGAATACTATCTGCTTTTTTTGCATTATTGTTAACTGCCATTTTATCCTCCTAAATATATAAGGTGTATCCAATAGTCCACATTCGTAATATTAATACTTCTTTGAAATCATATATAACGACTGCATGCTTATGGATAGGGTATTTTAAGCTTCAAGTGGAAAAAGTTATTATAAAAAACTTTACTTGATGCTAAAAATAACTTTTTAAAATTAATAATAGTTTATATTATTATAGCATAATTATAGTATGAGTAAATCAATAACTCAATATAAAGGTGCTGATAATGCAATATTATGGAAGAATAAAAAGCGGCAATATATTTAATTTACAGATAATATTCATATTGATGATTGTCACTTTAAATGGAATAATGTTTTTTTATAAAAAATTATAGAAGCAATAATAGAAAAGAAGATAATAATGGAGAACTCTTAAATATTAAATTATAATAAAAAAGAAACCAAAATATGGTTTCTTTATAATGATGTCAAAGTTTCAACAGTCTCAAATCTTTAATTTTTATTCCCAATTAAATACATAAGGTACATTTCTGTAAAAATCACCGTAATTTAATCCATATCCAACTACAAATAAATCTTCAATTTCAAAGCAGCAATAATCTGGAACTATTTCTACTTTTCTTCTAGAAGGTTTATCAAGAAGAACACAAGTATTAACAGATGCAGGATTTAAATTTTTTATGTAATTAACAACAAAATCCATTGTTATACCAGTATCAACAATATCATCAACTATAAGAACGTCCCATCCTTCAATATTATCAGAAATATCACTAACTACTTTAACACTTCCAGAAGAGGTTTCGCTATGTTCATAACTTGATGTAGTCATAAAACCTATCTTTGTATTTAAGTCTATAGCTCTAACTAAATCAGCAGCATATACAAAACTTCCACGAAGTAAAGATAAAACATAAAGTTTTTTATCTTTATAATCTTTAGTAATAATTTCACCAAGTTCCTTTATCCTAGAATTTATTTGTTCTTCTGAAAAAAGAATGTTACGTTTTTTATCATCCATATTTCTAAAACTCCTTTATATTTATTTAGACAATTAAAAATGTATAATTGACAATGATAGATAAATTTATAGGCATAGAAATTCAAAAGGAAAAGTGAATGTCTAAATAAATATTTTGAAACATGAACTTTCTTTGTGAGATTTCATACTTAACTACATATTGTCAATTGTGCATTGGAAATTGTATAAGTTGTAATTAATGAATTAATAGTATAAAATTATATGAAAGTTGTCAAGATAACTTAAGCGAGGTGTTTATATGATATATGGAAATATTGAAGGAATTAGAAAATCTATAATAGATGAATTAGAGAGTATTTATTCAATTAAAAATTTAAAAGATGAAGTTTGTGATTTAGAAATTTTAAATATAATTTCTAGAGTTTCTAGCTTTATCGAAAGAGAAGTAAGTGTAGGAATAAATAGAAAGGGAACTGTTACATCTGTTGCAATTGGTGATTCTACATCAGTTGAAGTTCCACTAATAGATATAGAAGAAAAAAGATTATCAGGAGTCAGAGTAATTCATACTCATCCAAATGGTTATTGTAATCTTTCAGCTTTAGATTTAACAGCACTTTTAAAATTAAAATTAGATGCAATTGTATCAGTAGCAATAGTGGAGGGAAAGATAATAGATTTTTCGCTAGGAATGCTTACATTATATAATAATAAATTAGAATTTGAAGAGAAAAAGAATCTTTCATTAGAAGAAATAACATCTATACATATATTAGACAAAATAAGATTTGTGGAAAATTTAATTAAAACTAACGATGTTATAGAGGATATGCAAGAAAAAACAATATTAGTTGGAGCAGACACTAAAGAAAGTCTAGAAGAATTAAAGGAACTTGCAGAAGCATGCAATGTACCTGTTTTAGAAACAGTATTCCAAAGTAGAAATAAAATTGATGCGGCTTTTTTTATAGGAAGAGGTAAAGTTTTAGAAATTGCATCTATGAGGCAAGTAGAGAGAGCTAATGTAATAATATTCGATGATGAACTTTCAGGCTCTCAAGTTAGAAATTTAGAATCGGCAATAGGTGCCAAAGTAATTGATAGAACCACATTAATATTAGAAATATTTGCAACTAGAGCAAAAACGAAAGAAGCTAAGATACAGGTAGAATTAGCACAGCTTAAATATAGGTTGACTAGATTACAAGGATTAGGAACTGTATTATCTAGAACTGGAGGAGGAATAGGAACCAGAGGCCCGGGGGAAAAGAAACTAGAAACAGATAGAAGACATATAATGGAAACTATATACGACCTGAAAAATGAACTTAAAAAGATTAAAAAGACTAGAGAAGTTCAAAGAGAAAAGAGAAATAAAGAAAATATACCTAAAGTATCTTTAGTTGGGTATACAAATGCAGGTAAATCTACATTGAGAAATACACTTTGTGATTTAGCGTCTAAAAAAGATAATCAAACAAAAGAAAAGGTATTTGAAGCAGATATGCTTTTTGCAACTTTAGATACGACAACAAGAGCAATAACTTTAAAAAATAAGGGAGTAATAACCCTTACAGATACAGTTGGATTTGTAAGGAAACTGCCGCACGATTTAGTGGAAGCATTTAAATCAACTTTAGAAGAAGTGATATTTTCAGATCTTTTGTGTCATGTTATAGACACATCTTCAGATACTGCAGTAGAACAGTATATTGCTGTAAATGAAGTTTTAAACGAACTTGGTGCAGCTGATAAAGAAATGATATTAGTTTTAAATAAAATAGATAAAGCAACAGAAGAACAAATAGCAATTATAAAAGAAGCCATAGGTGATAAGGAATTAATAGAAATATCAGCTAAGGAAGGAACTAATTTAGAAGAATTTTTAGGTTTAATTGAAGAAAAATTGCCATATAATTATAGAAAAGTAGGATATTTAATACCTTATGAAAAAGGTGATATACAATCCTTCTTACATAGAAATGCTAGGATTATAGAAGAAGAATATAGAGATAATGGTACTTATATGGTGGCTGAGGTTGATGATGAGGTATATAACAAGACTAGAGAATATGTCATCGAAGAATAATTAAAGATTTTAAATAATATATTAAATATGAGCATTGATTAAGGATTGTGTAAATATGGCACATAGAAAGTCTAAAAGTAGTCATAAAAAGCATAAATCAAAGAAGCATAGAGAGAAAAAAAATGCAGCTGAGATATATACAATAGAAGAAGAAAATACGCAAAAAGTAGGAGAGGAAGTTTATATTGAAAATATAATGCAGGATGATTTAGAATCCAATGTTAGTGATATACATACTGATGAAAGTGGAGCTCAAGCTTCATCAGATAAAGGATCAGAAACTAATCCTACAGAAACTTCTACAGATAGTACCGCTAATACTAATGGTAATACTAGCACTGATTTCAATGATTTTTGTGAAGAAATAAAAACAAACCAACAAGAGATTTTCAATAAACTTAAAAATCTAAGTGAATCACTTATAGCTATAACCTTAATTAGAGATAATGTTAATTCTATTAGAGTTGATAATTTAACAGAATTATATTTTACAAGACAAGTAAGACCACTTTTAGATGCTTTAAATATAATTTCTTTTGCATCTACAAACATGTCCGCTACTGCAACAGCTTTTCAAACTAATGCTTTTGGAGATAGAAAAGAAATTAAAGAAGCATTAAAATTAAGTTATAAAATGAATGGAGAAATTGATGATATTATAAATTCTTTAGGGAGAAGGTTAACAATTTTTCTTAAGCAAATAGATAATATTGATAAAAACTGTCCACCATTCAATTCAAGGAAAGATTCTTAGATTTAATGATTTAAGAATCTTTTTGATATTTAAAAGATAATATATACTGCTAAAAATAATCTGAATTAAAATTAGTTATTGAAACTTAATTTGGTAAATAATTAAAATTACAACATATACAAATAAAAAAAGACATTAACTTTAAATAAAGATTTCTATAAGTTATAATGTTAATGGGTTTTATTTAGACAAAGAAGGTGAAGATTAGATGTCAAAATCTATAGTGGATTATCAAAGATCCTCTGAGCAGTTAATTAATGTACTAAAGGTCAATAAGAAAGTGCTAGCTATATTTGCATTTGGAAGCATAATTAGCGGAGATCTTTGGGAAGAATCTGACATAGACTTATTTATTGTATATAAAGATATATTTGAGGATGTTAGAGACATATATTCAGAAATATTAGATATACCAGTACATATGAAAGTGTTAAATAAGGGGAAATTTTTAGAATTATATAAAAGTGATGGTAAGAAGGGGAGTATAAGAAATTTACTTGTATCCTCAAAAATAATATTTTCAAGAGATGAAGAAATTGAAAGTGTTTTTAATAAAGCTAAATATAGCTTAGATAAATATAAGGAAAATTGGAATTTGTTATATTTGGGAAACATTATAAAAGATTTAAGAGTGACTAAAAAGTATTTACAAAATGATAGTGTCTTTACATCTTATGAAGTGTTAATAAGAGTATTAGATAGTTTTGCAAAGTTGTATTTGAACTTAAATGGTTATACTGTAAGTAAAGATGCTGTAAAAATGGTTACAAATCTGAATAATAATTTTGGCATAATAGTTGAAAATTTGTTTAATAATAAGTGTACAAATGAAAATATAAAAAATACTGTAGATTACGTAGAAAATTTTTTAGATGATAATATAAACCAAGCAGCCAAATTGTTATTGGATTATTTATATGAAAAAAACACTGCTTTAAGTTCATATGAAATAAGAAATAGTGAAGCGTTTAAAGAATTTGATATAAAAATAGAAGATATACTCAAAGAATTATATAAGAGAAAACTAGTGATAAAAGATACCAAGAGTTTAGAATTATCATCTAATGAAAAATTAATAAGTGAGAATGTATATTCATATAAGGTTTATAATTAATTTACAAGTGACAATTAAAGAATAAAGACTATGAGTTTTAAAACTATATTAATAAAAATTTCGTGAAAGTTTTATGGTAAATTATGTATTATACATTGTCAATTGGGATGGGGGATTTTATGGATATTTACAAAGATTTTGAATTTAAAGACGAGGAAATACCTAAATATGTTCAAATAGCTAATTTTATAAAGCTTTTAATTGATAAAAGGAAAATAAAAGAAGGTGATAAACTTCCAGCAATAAGGCAATTGTCAAAAAAGCTAGGGGTAAATAATGTCACCATAGTTAGTGCTTATAATAAGCTTAAAGCAGAAGGTTATGCATATCAAAAGGTTGGCAGTGGAAGTTATGCTAAGAGAAAAGAAGTGGTGTCAAATTTTAGGCGTGAATATTCAAATACCTTAAAAAAGATTTCTACGGAAGATTTAACAAATATAGTTGATTTTACTGGAGAAACTTCAAAAGAAGTACTATTTCCAATAGATGATTTAAAATATATAATAAACGAAGTTTTAGAGAGGGACGGTGCAAATGCATTACTTTCGGATAATAGAAATGGATATACAAACCTTATAGATACTATAAACAAAGCGTTTTGGGATTATAAATTAAATAATGAAGATATATTGATTGTATCAGGAGCACAACAAGGAATAGATATAGCTTCAAAGGGAATATTGAATATAAATGATAACATAATAGTTGAAAAGCCAACTTATGTTGGAGCATTATCAGTTTTTAAATGGAGAAAGGTTAATGTATTTGAAGTTCCAATTGAAAATGATGGAATAAACTTGAATAAATTTGAAAAAATACTTCAAAAAAATGAAATAAGATGTTTTTATACAATGAGTTATTTTCAAAATCCAACAGGTATAAGCTACAGTATAGAAAAGAAAAAAAGAATCTTAGATCTTGCGGAAATTTATGATTTTTACATAATTGAAGATGATTATTTATCAGAACTTATATATGAAAATTCCTTAGAATATGTACCATTTAAGTGGCTAGATAAAAACGATAGAGTTATTTATATAAAAAGTTTCTCAAAAATATTTCTTCCAGGAATAAGATTAGGATACTTAGTAGCGCCATATATATTTAGGGAAACACTTCAAAATTCAAAACATAATACAGACATAACAACCTCTAGTTTAATGCAAAGAGCATTAGAATTGTATATTTCAGATAATAAATGGAGAGAAAATATAAAAAATTTAAATTGTGAATATATAAAGAGATATGCTTATATGAAAGAAATATTAGAGAAAGAATTTAAAGATATATTAACATATAAAGATCCAAAAGGTGGTTTGAGTTTTTATTTAACTTTAAGGGAAGGTTTTATTATTAATACAAAGGAGCTTTTTATACGACTTAAACAAAAAAATGTATATATCACTCCAGGAGCTATGTTTTTTACAGCAAAAGATGATGGACAAGATTCTTTTAGAATAGGTTTTTATCAAACTGATATTGAAAAAATAGAAAAAGGCATGAAAATAATTAAAGAAGAATTACTTTCTACTAAACTCAGAAATGACCAGAAGTTGAATATTTAAAGAATAAATATGATGTCAACTAAATATTATTTAATAAGACCTATTTCATAAAGTAGTAAGTTTATCATATATGCCTAAGGAAATTAAAACTGAAAAGGAGTTAAGTAAAGATGGCTTACATTACAGTAAAAAATTTTGGAGAAGATAGATTTGAAGAAAAAAAGTCAGAATTTATTGGATATGCCAGAAGAGTTGAAAATGAAGAAGAAGCTAAAGATTTTATAAATGAAATAAAAAATATGCACAAACAAGCTAGACATAATTGCTCAGCTTATATTATTGGAAGTAAGATGAATACACAAAGATATTCGGATGATGGCGAACCACAAGGAACAGCAGGAATTCCTATTCTTGAAGTAATGAAAAAGAGTGGGGTAACAGATTGTGCAGTTGTTGTGACTCGATATTTTGGAGGAATACTTCTTGGTACAGGCGGATTAACTAGGGCATATACAAAAGGAGCCAGCATAGCCATAAAAGCGGCTGGAGTTGTCGAAAAAGTTGAAGGGCTAAAATTAAGCTTTGAATTAGAATATGATTTATTTGGGAAAATTCAATATATATGTGGTCAAAATTCTTGGCATATTGAAGATACTGAATATACTGATAAAGTAATTGTCCATATATTATCTGAAAATACGATTTCGAATACAATGAAAAATGAAATTGTAGAAGCTACTAATGGAAAAGTCATAGTTAGAAAAAGTGAAGAAGGTGTTTATTTTAAAGAAGGAAACAGGCTTTATGCTAAAATATAAATAAATTATAAGCATAAAAATTAAATTCGATTGGTAATTAAAATAGTTTTTTATGTGCACTATAAAAATCTGTTTTAAGATAAAACAAAACATCTACATTGTTAACTTATGAAAAATGTGGTATAATATTTGTTGAATTTTGTGTTAGAAAACAAAATTAAATAAATTAATAAGATGATAGATTTGTAATAAAATTTGTATGGATATTTCATAACTGAATATATTTATTACAAATATGGAATTTAGATTAAAGTAAGGAGGAAAACACATGTCAGGACACTCAAAGTGGCATAACATTCAAGCAAAAAAAGGAAAGACAGATGCAAAAAGAGGTAAAATATTTACTAAGCTAGGTAAAGAAATCGTCATGGCTGTTAAAAATGGTGGAGCTAAACAAGATACAAATGCAAAATTACGCGATGTGATTGCTAAAGCAAAGGCAGAAAATATGCCTAATGATACTATATCAAAGGCAATCAAAAAAGCTTCTGGTGAATTATCAGCAGTTAACTACGAAAATATAGTTTATGAAGGTTATGGTCCTAGTGGAGT
The DNA here is from genome assembly GCF_002006345.1 of Clostridium puniceum. GTDB lineage: Bacteria > Bacillota > Clostridia > Clostridiales > Clostridiaceae > Clostridium > Clostridium puniceum. The sequence continues at coordinate 3,925 of NZ_LZZM01000199.1, read as the reverse complement.
GGCAGTAATAGTAGAAACTCTTACTGATAATAAAAATAGATCAGCTGGAAATGTAAGAAGTGCCTTTACAAAAGGTGGCGGAAATATGGGAACTTCAGGATGTGTATCATTCATGTTCCAAGAAAAGGGAGAAATCATCATTGAAAAAGGTGACAAAGATGAAGATGAAATTATGATGATAGCTCTAGATTCAGGTGCAGAGGATTTTTCAGCAGATGAAGAAGAAGTATTTGTAGTAACTACAGCACCAGATGATTTTGGACAGGTGCGAGAAGCTTTAGAAGCAGAAGGAATTGAATTTATAGAAGCAGCAGTAAAAATGATACCAGATACATATACTGAAATTGATGAAGCTGATGCTAAGAAGTTCCAAAAGATGTTAGATTTACTTGAAGACGATGATGATGTTCAAAATGTTTATCATAGTGCAGAGTTCCCAGAAGGTTGGGATGAATAGGATGTAGAACCGTTGATATAACTAACATTAAGCAAATTCGAATTAATTGTAAAAATGAATATTGATTATGATATACATCATTTTTTGTAAAATACATTGATATATGTAATATTTTAGAAACCATTTTCTATCTTAATTAGATAGGAGATGGTTTTTTTGTTATTAAATAATATATTAGAAGAATTTATTTTAGAATTACAGATACAAAATTACAGTCAAAGAACAATAAAAAGTTATAAAAATAATAATTTATTAATGTTCACTTTCATAGATAAAGAGTTTAATTTGAAAGAAATTGAAAAAGTAAAACCAGTTCATATAAAAGCTTGTATAAAATTTTTACAAAGTAAAGGAAATAAAACAATTTACATCAATAGTGTAATAAAGTGTTTTAGAGCATTTTTTAAGTATGTAATTCAAGAAGACGTTATTAAAATCGATCCAATGCTTAATATAGATTGGTTAAGAGAGAAAAAAACATTAATTAATGCGTTTACAGATGATGAGGTAGAGAGAATGATGAAAGTTTATGTTGGAAGTGAATACTTGGTGATTAGAAATAAATTGATAATGGCATTTTTATTTGATACTGGTATAAGATGCTTAGAGTTATGCTCAATCAACGATGGTGATGTTAAAGAAAATAATTTACTCATAAAGAATGGGAAAGGAAATAAGCAAAGAATAGTTGCAATTAGTCCTTATGTAAAAAAACTAATTCTAAGATATGTAAAATGTAGAGATAGTAGGTTTAAAGATAGGGTTATAAATAGTGATACACCATTTTTTTTATCGTATAGGTTTAAAGCGCTAACTGTAGAAGGTTTAGAGAGAGTTATTAAAGTATGTGGTCAGAATGCTAATATTAGGAAGGATTTACGCTGTAGCCCTCATACTTGCAGGCATTTTTTTGCTCAGGCACAGCTCCGTAATGGGCTTGACGTATATTCGCTTAGTCGTTTGATGGGACATGAAAACATTTCTATAACGAAGAGATATTTACAATCTATAAATGATGGAGATATAGTGGAGATGAGTGTAAGAACTAGTCCTTTAATGAATATTAATCTAAGAAAGTAGGTGTTTAATATGAAAGTAAATATTAATAGAACCAATACAGTAAAAGGTTATGCAACAAGAGATATTACCAATATAGAAGTAGAAGAATACACAGAAATTGTTATTTGTCTTAAAATTAGATTAGAAACTTTAGAAGAAAAAAATAAAGAATATAAAAAATCTGATGATGAAAGATTAAAGAAATTTATACCTAATACAGAAAGTGAGATTAAAAAATTAACAAAGATTATAGAAATTTTGCAATAAAAAAATAGGAGGTGCTGCAACACTTCCTACCCTAAAACTGAATACTGTTTTAATTATTCTTATTGACATTCTCATATCAACCATGCGCTATTTATATTATAAATTCAAAAAAATGGGATGTCAATAGGGCTTAGTTAAAGTCGCTTAAAAATGGTGGATTTACTTGCTATGCAATGGGACAAGTATAAAACATCTCATAGGGTTTGGTCAGCCGATGCTATAAAATGACCATGCTTATATATTCTATAGTATTTTCTCTTATTGTAACTATAGCAGGGTAGTATATAAGCGTAGGAGCGTGGCATCCAATAACCTATAAAATAATAGTCATGGTGGTATTTTGGGACTCTAATGAGTCGGTAAAGCTAAGTAATTCAACATTAAGGAAAAGATATTAATGGTAAAACTTAGTGCTTAATAGCGTAATAATAAGAGTATGAAAGGGGATTCTCAGCGAATAAACCAAACAATCAATAATTATTTTACTTATGTCTACATAATTAATTTTGTGTAGATGTAGGTAAAATAATTACGTCAAAAAATAACTCGCAAATTCCCAAACAATATCACTGACGCAACACAAAGTCAAGTAGTAAACTTTAAAATATATTACTAAATTCTAAGTTATTTAGAAGTACTTAGAACAAAAGACAAGAAAGTTATAATCCAGCCTTTGGCAATATACTTGAAGTTAATAGATAATCTACACAAACAAAAAGAATGGTTCACATGCACGTATGAATCATTCTTTTTATTTATAGGGAAAAAATAAAATGTTTTAGAGATATTGAACAATAATATTATAGGATAAAAATGTAAAAAATGTCAAGGTGTAAAAACAAAAGACTATTTTATATAAATAAATCTTATAATACATTGAAACAAGAGTTGAGAGGAGATTTAGAAATAGAGAAGAATGACTAATTAGTGTTTTAGAAGTTTTGAACGATATACTGCATGCATTTTTTTATGATATGCAACAATATGCTTGTCTAAATTTTGAGAAACAATAATAACAAATTTGTTATTGGGTGAAAGAGTATTCAACATTTTATTTAGAATAGACTTTCTTAAACGTATATTATATTTTAGTCGAAAAAATTTAAAGTTATTCATAATAATGCCTCTTTTTACATAATTTACTTGGAACACATTTATAGATTATAAACTATATAGAATTATTTAGCAAAACAAAACGTAATACAAATAATATTAAAATTTTACATAAAAATACATATAGTTAAATAAAAATGAAAAAAGGATAGTCTGCTAGGGTGTAACAGACTATCCTGAATACTAGGTTAATAAATAAATTATTATTTGGGGAAATAATAATGCTTTAATTACTTTATGTTTTTATTATAAGATGAATTTGTGACAGGATTATGGCAAGTTATAAATATAATTCTCTAGGAAATTATATTGTTGGACAATCTGTGGATAATTAATAAAATATAGATATTATGATGAAAGAGAAAATAACAGTAAAAGACATATTAAATGATAACTATAATGATTTCAAAAATAAATATTGGAATAAGGTACCGAAATATATGCGAAAGCATATTGATGAAGCAGTAAGTAAGGCTTTAAAGTGTAGTGATATTAAGTATGGATTTGCAGAATATAAGTGTGAAACATGTGGAGAGAGCACAAAAGTTCCATTTACATGTAAAAGTAAATTTTGTAATAGATGTGGTAGATTATATACAATGAAATGGGCTGAAAAACAAAGATAAAACATGCTAAGAGTTGTACATCGACACAGTGTATTTACACTACCGAAGGAACTAAGAAATTATTTTTATTCTAAGAGAGAATTATTAAAGGAATTACAAGATGGAGTAAATGAGGTAATTAAGTATTGGCATAATAAAAAGAAAGGCTCTAATTATGAAGTTGGAGTAATTGCAGTAATTCATACTTTTGGTGGAGATTTAAAATGGAATCCACATGTACATGCGTTAGTAACTGAAGGTGCTGTTGATAAAAAAACAAAGTGGTGGAAGCAAGTTGAATATATTCCATATCCATATTTTAAAAAATCATGGCAAAAGGTTTTGTTAGAAATAATAAAAAAGCACTTCAATTCTTATAAGACAAGACAATTAATAAGTTATCTATACAAAAAATACCCGAAAG
>NZ_LZZM01000198.1 GCF_002006345.1 Clostridium puniceum | reverse complement strand
GTTTTTATGTGGGTAGTCCATAGTGATTATCCTCCGTGTATGTTTTTTGTTTAACGATTAAATCATAACACAGAATAATCCACTATGGATTTTTTATTAGTTCAATTTCATTTTACAACAGGTCATAAAAATAATACATAAAAGCATATAAAATAATAAGTTTTATACATTAATTTCAATATAGACTAAAGTTATATCATGTAATTCTTATTTCTGCAATTGACTTAACAATAAAATCAGCCTTAGATAAATCTTGATCCCCTGAATTAATATTTTGGAACCCTATACAATTCATGCTTGCTGCTTTAGCTGCTAATACTCCATTTTTTGAATCTTCAATAACAATACAATCTTTAGGAGGTATTCCTAATTTCTTTGCTGTTTCAATGTAAACATCTGGAGCTGGTTTACCATTTGCAACTTCTTCTCCACTTACTATGTAACTAAAATAATCATTCAATCTAAATTTTGATACAACTACCTCTATAAAATCTCTAGGTGATGATGATGCAATTGCAGCAGGAATATTCTTATTTTTTAAGTCCTTTAATAATTCTCTAATTCCTTCTATTGGTTCTAAATCAGATTTTATTATTTTTCTCTTAGCAATTTCTACTCTATAACTTATTATTTCTTCAATAGATTTGTTTATTTTATATCTATTCTTTATATCAGTAAACATATACTCATTAGTTGTTCCTACATATTTATTTAATTCCTCTTTTGAAATATTGCAATCTAAATCTTTCATAGTCTGAATATCTACTTCTAAGTGAATTGGTTCGCTGTCAATAATTACTCCATCCATATCAAAAATAACTGCTTTCATTATTGTTCTCCTTACTAATTAAATATTTTTACTTAAATGATATATACAATTTTTACTATCATCTAACAATCTGCTTTGCACTATAAAATAATAGTAAAAATCAATATATTCACTTATTACATAGTTAAATATAAATATAAAAGCTTAATTGTATTTTCTAAAGCACTATAATGAGTTCTTTCCATTCCATGGGATGCATGAACCCCTGGTCCTATAAGCGCTCCACGAATGTCATTTCCACCTTTAAGTGCAGCTCCAACATCAGAACCATAGAATGGATAGATATCTACTGCATAATTTAAGTCATTGTTTTTTGCTAAGTTTACCAAATCTGTAGTCATATTATAATCATAAGGGCCACCAGAATCCTTAGCGCAAATTGATACATCATATTCTGAACAGCTTAAATCTTCGCCAATACATCCCATATCAACAGATATCATTTCTGTTATATCCCTCGGAATGTATGATGCTCCATGACCAACTTCTTCATAATTGGAAATTAATATTTTTGTTGTAAAATGTGGAGTTATTTTTTCTCTATTGAATAACTCTAATAATCCCATCAAACAAGTTACACTTCCTTTATCATCTATAAATCTTGACTTTATAAATCCGCTTTCAGTAATTGTTGTTTTAGGTTCTATAAATATGAAATCTCCTGGACATATTCCAAGCTTTTGAGTATCATCTTTTGATTTAACATTTTCGTCAATTCTTACTTCCATGTTTTTAGTATCTCTGCTTTTACTTGAACTATCTTCAAAAACATGTGCCGCTGGACTTGTACTTAAGAATGTACCAGTGTATATTTTCCCTTCTCTTGTTCGTATCTTGCAATATTCTCCATCTAAAGTTGGAACAATTGGACCACCAAGCAATGTAAATTTTAATTTTCCCTCTGATGTTATGGATCTAACCATAGCCCCTAAAGTATCTACATGAGCTGATAACCCTATTACTTTGTCATCTGACTTACCTTTTATAGTAATTATTCCCCCGCCTTTATTATTGGTCTCAAAATCATATCCAAAACTATCTGCCATGTCTTTTATCTTATCCATTATTTCAAAACAAAAGCCTGTCGGGCTATTAAATTCTAATATTTCCTTTGCTATATCCAATATATATTTTTTATCAATTGATAATTCCATAATCATACCTCTTTCTTGCTAATAAATTTAAAATTTATCTGCTAAATTCTTAAGTTCTGAATCGTCAACTCTATAAACTGTCCATTCATCCATAGGTTTAGCTCCCACTTCTTTATAAAACTTTATAGATGGTTCATTCAAGTCTATACACCACCATTCCAGTCTACCACAATTTCGCTTTACTGCAAGTTTTCCAAGGAATGATAACATAATTTTACCAAGTCCCTTGCCTCTCATTTCAGGTTTTACATATAAATCCTCTAAATATATCCCCGCTTACCAAGAAAAGTTGAAAAATTATAAAAAAATAGTGCAAACCCTATAGGTTTGCTAGCATATTCACCAATAATTACTTCTGCTTTTTTTCTTACAAATAATGAATCATGCAAAATTTCTTCTGTTGCCACTACTTCATTTAATAATTTTTCATAATCTGCTAATTCTTTTATAAAATCTAATATTAATTTTGTATCCTTTTCTTCTGCAAATCTAATTTTGAAATTTTCAACTTTTGTATTTATCATCTCTTTCATTAATGTGCCTCCATCAATAATTTTTAAAATTTTATTAACATAAATAAGTTATATACTCTATAATTATATAGGTATATAACTTATTTTTCATCTTAAATTCTAATTAATTTACATCTTAAAAACCACATACATCAATAATGTATATTTAATTTATTTATTAGAAAATATATAACAATTATTTCTTAACCCTACCTTAATATCAATTTAAGTTTTTTAATTAAAACTGCCATTTCTTCGTCAGTTCCTATTGTTATCCTTAAAAAATTATTAATTCTCTCTTTATTAAAATGTCTAACCAACACTCCATTATCTTTTAATTTTTCATAAAGAATTTTTCCTGATATTTCTTTATGACTTGCAAAAACAAAATTTGATTTTGATTCTAAAACCGTAAATCCTAAACCTTCTAAATCTTTTATTGTTTTTTTTCTTGTACTTATTATCTTTTTAGTTGTTTCTTGAAAATGCTCCTCATCTCTTATTGCTTCTACTGATCCTATAAGTGCTAATCTATCTATTGTATATGAATTAATACTGTTCTTAATTCTATTTAGTCCTTCAATTAAATCTTTATTACCTAAAGCAAATCCAACTCTTAATCCAGCTAATGAACGGGATTTTGATAAAGTTTGAATTACTAATAGATTATCATAATCCTTTATGAATTTAATCATAGACTCTCCGCCAAAATCTACATACGCTTCATCTATAATTACTACACTATCTTTATTGGCTTCAACTAGTTTTTTCAGTTCTTCAATGTATATATATTTTCCTGTTGGAGCATTAGGATTTGGTATAATTACTCCTCCATTGGGTCTCTTAAATTCTTCTAATGGTACATCAAAATTTTCGTCAAGTTTTATCATTTTATAGTCTAAATTTAGAAGCTGTGCATAAACTATGTAAAATGAATAACTTATGTCTGGAAATAATATTTTTCTATCCTTAGAGAAAAATGCCATAAATGAAAATGCTAAAACTTCATCTGACCCATTTCCAATAAATATTTGATCTTTATCTAAATTATAGTAACTTGCCAATTCATCTATAAAATCACTGCAAGTTGGATCTGGATATAACTTCAAATCATCATTCACGGCATTCTTCATAGCCTCAATAACTTTTTTAGATGGCGGATATGGATTTTCATTTGTATTTAACTTTATATACTTTTTGTCCTTAGGCTGCTCCCCAGGAACATAAGGCTCTAGCTCTCTTACTTTATCATTCCAATATTTGCTCATTTAGTTGCCCCCTAATAAATTTGCTTTTTAATTCATTATACCTTAAAAAAAATCCTAGAACAATTGTAATAATTATTCTAGGTATTCACTAACTGACAGATAAAGATAATTTTTTATGTATGAGATGTGATAGGAAATAATATTCCATCACTTAAAGTTTCCTTGCCTTCCAAAATAAATAAATAATCCTCTGTTTTATCAATTAATTCAAAATCAAATATATATTTTGATTTTGTACTATCAGGAACAAATTTAAATTTTAATCTTTTATCTTCTTTTTTTATTATCTGGCAAATAACCCTATCCAAATCAAAGTCATTTTCGCTTAAAATATCATAAAGTTCTACAACATCATTTTCTCTTTTTAAAATCACAATTATCTCTTCTTGCTTTAAATAATACAACTCATCTCTAAACTCATAGTTACAATATACATAAAGTGGCCACATATCTTTTATAGCACATAATTTTTGCGATATTGCTATTCTTTTTTGAGCTATCTTCTTAATAATTCTTTTATGCTCATTCTTTTCTAAATTAAGCTTCATTATATTATTATTATTTAATTGTATATGTTCTATTTGATTAGTATTCATTTCATATTTTCCTTCAATTACTCTTTTAAATCCAAATTTAGGATAAAAATCTAATACACTTTTATTTGCAAATAAATAAATTAAATCATACTCTTCATATTCCTTTAATATTTTATCCATAAGCTTTCTAATTAATCCTTTATTTCTATACTCTTCCTTTGTCATAACTGTTCCAATTTGAATTGATTTGTGAATTTGTCCATTATATATTATAAAAAATTTATTTACAGATACATTAGCTACAACCTTATCTTCACAAAGAAAAGAGTAATTTATATAATTTTCATTTAAAAGACCTTCTTTAAACCATTTATCAAAATCTATATTAAAAGTTTTAATTGCTAGTTCATTAAAACTTTTTCTATATTTATCATTCTTCATATAATTGCTTATTAATTTAAATCGTTCTATTTGTACACCAATATTCATTTTTTACACCTATCCTTTATTTTTTAATTTCCAATTTTATTGCTATGTTTAGCATATAGTAATTACTTTATCATTTTATAAATTTCCTTTGCAGTATCGTCAGGAGTAATATTACTTACATCAATCTTAATAGTATCCATCTTATCATATAATAAAATTCTCTTTATGCTCCTATTAACAATATCATCATTTCTAATACCATTTTTAATATCAATATTCAATCTGCTTTTAAGTGATTCTTCACTACATATTAAAGATATCTTATGTAGTTCAAAATCAAATTCTTTTAATTCATTTAATATTTGCATTATAATACTATCTTCATGCATTACCCAGCAAAAAATAATATATTCATATTTTGAATTACTTAAGTAAGATTTTAGTAGATATGAAATATTATTTATAACCATTTCTTTATCCTCTTCTGAAACAACAAATGGATTCATATTCCAGCACCAATCTCCATCTAAATACATACTATTATTTATCATTTTAAATAATATGTTACATACAGTGCTTTTCCCCACACCCATTGTTCCATTAACCATTATTAATTTTTTCAAACTAATAACCTTATATTTACTAATCATATATTCTATCTTTTTTCTCTTCATCTATTAACTATAATTTTTCATTAAAGATTCCACAAGGTAAAGATTCTTTCTGTATCATTTTTTATCCACAAATTAAATCTCAGTACTAATTTACTCTAAAAAAATTAAACGTGTATCCAAATTTAGTTAGATACACGCTTAATTTTAATTTTCATAAACTATCTTCTTTATACTTGAAATAGACAAACAATACTCTTTTGCTAAGATTTCTTTACTTTCTCCATTATGAAATTTTCTTTTTATTTCATTATTTCTGACTTCAAGTTCCTTTTTTACTCCAGATCTTGTTCCCCATTCTCTTCTTATTCCTTGTTCTCTTGGAATATATAAATATTGCCCTTGGCAATATTTTTGAATTTCATCAATTAATTCCTTTGGCAAGATATTTTCTGCACTTATATATTTCATCTTAAATTCCAACTCCTTAGAAATTTCTTAAAATCTAAGGGTGCAGAACTTATTTAAAATATATTAGACTAATTATCATATATATCATACCTTATACATAAGTTAAAAAGCCTAAGCTTTAAATAAACTCTGCACAAAATATAGCAGGCGTTTCTTTTTTCAAAATAATATCCTCCTCTAATTTTTATAATAAAATATTCCTATATATAAATATATAGGAACATTATAACATATTTTCTATTTAAAATATAGGCGATTAATTGCACTAATCATTGATTTAATTGAAGCTTTTGTAATATTACTATCAACTCCAACACCATAAGTCTTATTTCCATTATCATTTCTTTCCATATACACATAAGCCGCTGCTTTTGCTTCTGAGCCTGTACTTAATGCATGTTCTGTATAGTCAATGATTTTAATGTTTATTAAGCTACTTCCAGCTAATGAATTTTTAAATGCGTCTATAGGGCCATTTCCTATACCTTCAATTTCTTTTGATTTTCCATCATGTACTATTGTTACATTTACTTTAGTATCTTCATCACCATTATCATCAGAAATATCAGAAATTGTACATTTTACTAATTTAAATGGAACTTCTATACTTAAATATTCTTTTTCAAAAGCTTGCATAACTTCTGCTGGAGATACTTCTCCTTTTTGTTCTGAAAGTTTTTGAATTACATCTGCAAATTCTTTTTGCATAGTTTTTGGAATTTTAAATCCATAACAATGATCCATAACAAAAGCAATTCCACCTTTGCCTGATTGACTGTTAATTCTAACCAAAGCTTCATATTCTCTGCCTAAATCACTTGGATCTATAGGTAAATATGGAACCTGCCAGATATTATCATGTCTTTCTTGATATTTTTTCATTCCCTTATTTATAGCATCTTGATGTGAACCTGAGAATGCTGTAAATACAAGATTTCCTGCATATGGATGCCTTACATGTACTGGTATCTTAACACATCTTTCATATACTTCAATAATTTCATTAACATTTTCAATATCTAATTCAGGATTAACACCATGTGAAAACATGTTGTAAGCAATATTTAAAATATCTACATTTCCTGTTCTTTCTCCATTACCAAATAAAGTTCCTTCTACTCTATCTGCTCCTGCCAGCATTGCAAGCTCTGCATCCGCAACTCCAGTTCCTCTATCGTTATGAGGATGTACACTTACAATTACTCTCTCTCTATCTTTAAAGTTTCTACACATCCATTCGATTTGATCAGCATAAATATTCGGCGTATCCATTTGTACTGTTGATGGAAGGTTAACTATAACCTTATTTTCTTTACTTGCTCCCCATGTATCTAATACTGCATCACAGATTTCTAATGCATATTCAACTTCTGTTCCTGTAAAACTTTCTGGCGAATATTCTAAAAATACTTCACCTTCAAAACCTTTTGCATATTCTTTAACTAATTTAGTTCCTTTAACTGCAATTTCTTTAATTTCATCTTTACTCATATTAAATACAACATCTCTTTGAAGTACTGAAGTTGAATTATATATATGAACGATTGCCTGTTTCACATCTTTCAATGCTTCAAAGGTTCTTTTAATTAGGTGTGGTCTAGCTTGCGTCAAAACTTGCACCCTAACATCATCTGGAATATGATTTTCATCTACTAGCTTTCTTAAAAAGTCATATTCAATTTGTGATGCTGAAGGAAATCCTACTTCAATTTCCTTAAATCCAAGCTTAACAAGTAACTTGAAAAATTCTACTTTTTCATCCACTGTCATTGGATTTATAAGAGCTTGATTTCCATCTCTTAAATCAACGCTACACCAAATTGGCGATTTAGTCACTTCATTATCTGGCCATGTTCTGTCCTTCAATTTTATTGTTTCAAATCTTTTGTATTTTTTATAATTTAACATTTTTTAGCCCTCCAAAATATATATTTATTATTCTTTTTGCTTCTATGTGTTTTTTTATTTCCAGATATAGCCCTTCCACCACACCTCGAAGCTTAATAATAAATATTATTTTTTTGTCTACTTTCTTGTTAACCCCACCTATCATCACCTCTTTAAATTTTTAGAACATTATATGTATTTTACCACAATATTAACTACTTGTAAAGTTTTGAGGCTATTTTTAAACGATTTTATAATATTACATTGTTAATTTTACAAATTCATCAAAACATACCCCTTTTTATATTCTATGAATATATTGTAATAAAATGATTTTTAGGAGTTTTTTATGTTTTTTCTATCAGCATTTCTATTATGCATTGTATTAAATTTAAATACCTTAAGAATTCCCTTATTTTATGGAAATGTAAAAATACATTTCAGTAAAAATATAATTATATTATTTTCAATATTAACATCCATTGGTACTCTTTTTTTTATGTATGCTGGCAAATTACTTTTAAATTTATTTAACCCTAAAATCGGAAACATATTTGGTGCTATTTGCTTAAGCTTTATTGGTGTTTATTATATAGTTGAATATATTAGACTAGAAAATAAACAAGCTGGATATGATACCTCATATTATTCGGAAACTTCATTTAAATATAAAAATTTCACAGAATATCCTTATGCTATAAACCTTGACAGAACAAATAGCATATCTTTAACAAAATGTTTTGAGTTTTCTATAGCTTTTATACTAAACAATTTTTTTATCTATTTTTCAGCAGGTATTACAGGTATAAATATTAATTTGAGCATATTTTTTAATTTTGTTTTTACTTTACTTACACTTTATTTAGGATATCTTAATTTCAATGCCAATATTATAAGATTTTTTTATAGATTTTTAAATTTAATTTCTGGTTCTATATTAATAATTTTAGGATTATATGAAGTTTTCATATAATCCTAAAATATAAAATATGCCTTAGAATGATTTGTTTAAATCATTCTAAGGCATATAAAATATTCTATTTCGCGCTCTTTCATAGGTAAGTGCTTTTTTAGTCGTGAATTGTTGTTGGTTGCTCTCAGCGCTTTTTTTAATTGTGAAAAGGTCTTAATTTGCGCTTAGCGCTTTTTTTAATGGTGTAAAGATCTTATTTGCGCTTAGCGCTTTTTTTAATGGTGTATATTTTTTTGTTCTTTTCCAGCTATTAGGTATACTCCAATTAAAACTAAAACTGCTGGAATAACAAGTGACGTATTAATAAATCTAAATATACTTCCAAAAATCATAGAGGTAAGGGATGTAACTGACACTAAAGTTAAAATTCCTATAGGTATAAGCAAGCCTCTTTTTCTACCACCAAAAATATATAGCTGAAATAATCCTACTGCAACTGCAAATGGATATATAGGCCATGTGTATCCTGCAAAATGCCAATTAGTAATTGTTTCAAAAAAATGTAGTAATCCTATGATTGTTAAAATTCCTCCTGGAACTAATAGCCCTGGTGCTCTCCTTGTAGAAAAATATGCAAGTTCAAAACATAATCCAAGTATTAAAATAAATATCGGCCATAATCTTCCCATACTAAAAAGTTGTATATGAAACAATTTTGATATAAATAACAACACTCCAGTCATTATTAAAAAAAATCCCCAAAAGTAATTTTTATCATTCATCGTAAAATCTCCCCACTTCTCATAATATAAATAGTTTTTAATAATTCAATTAAAATTCACATTAAAATATTCAGTATTTCTTCCTTACAGTTTATAATTTTACTGTACATTTTTTCTTGTTACAATTAATATATCCTTAATATTTTCTTAATATTGTAAATAAGATAATTTTCTAAAAAATAATATATTTATTTGCAATAAGTTGGATTCTATTATAATAAAAAACAAAAGTGACATTCTAAATTTTAAATTTATACTGCCACTTCCACTCTGAGTTATTTAATTCATAATAAATTTTTATTCGTATCTAAGAGCCTCAATAGGGTCAAGTTCCGCTGCTTTCTTTGCTGGATAATATCCAAAGAAAACCCCAATGAACATTGAAAATGTAAAACTTATTATAATTACTAATGGTGATACTGTATTTACAAACCCCATGGCTTTTGAACCAATAGTACCTAGTCCTAAACCAAGAATTATTCCCAGAATGCCACCTATTGAACATATTATAATAGATTCAACTATAAATTGCATTTTTATATGACTACTCTTAGCACCAAGTGCTTTTCTTGTTCCTATTTCTCTTGTTCTTTCTGTAACAGATACAAGCATTATATTCATTACTCCAATTCCACCAACTAAAAGTGATATACCTGCTATTCCAGATATAGCCATTGCAACTGTATTCATCATTGTTGTCCTTGATTCAAGCATGCTTTCCATATTGCTTGCTGAAGCTTCAAATTTGGGATTTTTCACATAAAGATTAGATAAATAAGTTGATAGTTCAGTTGTAAATGTTGAAACATCCACACTGTCTTTAGGTTTTATTGTAAATGTTTGGTAATTTTTGTTAGTTGCTGCTTTCTTTGCAACAGTTATTGGAATATATAAATCTGTAGATAAATTTTCATCTGATGTTGTTCTATTTCCACCTGAAGCTTTATACGTATATACTCCAACTACAGTATATGTAAAAATAGCATTTGATGTGTAAACTTTTATCTGCTGATCTATAGGGTCTATATTAGAACCAAAGATTTTTGTTACCAATTTATCAGAAACTACGGCAACATTTTTAACTCCATCGATATCATTTTGAGCAAGATATCGTCCTTCTTTCATTTGTATATTTTTAACATCTCTATATCCAACATTTGTACCTATTGTATTTATATTAGCATATGTTGTCTCATTTTTAACTTTGCCTGAAGCACCGCTTTCGTTTATACTTACTGCACTTATTTTGTCACTAAAATTCTCTTGTAATGTATTTACCTGTTCCATAGTCATAAGGTCTGTATCTTTTGTAGTACTACTTGCTTTACCTTGTCTTCCAGCATTACTGCTTCCTTGTGGTCTGACACCACTACCTAATACACCTCCCACACTAGCAGAAGATCCACTACTACCTGTTTGTGTACCTTTATTTGCATTTGGTGAACCGCTAGTTGAATTTTTTGTACTTGCGTTACTTTGCGCTCCGTTACTACCACTTTGGTAACTATTCGTTGAATTTTTTCCACTTGCGTTACTTTGTGTAGCAGTACTTTTCGTATTTGTTGCACTTTTTTCTTGAACGTTAACTGTAATATTAGTCGCTCCCATTGAGGACATTGAACTTGTTACAGACTCTGTCATTGCATTTCCCACTGAAACAACACCAATTACAGATGCTATACCTATTATTATTCCAAGCATTGTAAGTAATGAACGCATTTTATTGGATTTAAGGCCTGCCATTGCAAGTATTATATTCTCTTTTATAAACATTTCTTTCACCATCTTTACTCTTCTAAAACAATTTTATATTTTGTACAAAATAAAACTTATATATTTTTTTCTTTACTACCTAATAATTTTTTAATATATGTCATAATTTTTATTCATAAACAAAATTATCCCTAACAACTAATTTCAATGAAAATTATTTTTTTAGGAATATATATACATATAACAATTAAAATTTTAAGTTCCAAATTAAGATTAAAGCAATTTTATAAATTTTTTGTAAATCAAATATAAACAATATATAAACTATACTATAATAGATTATTTCTTTACAAGCATTAAGAATAGCACATACATTCACATTCTGAACAAAAAAATAAGAGTAATAGAAATTTTTTGCTATTACTCTTGTTTTAATATATTTGCAAATTATTTTACTCATATCTAAGTGCTTCAATTGGATCAAGTTCTGCTGCTTTCTTTGCTGGATAATATCCAAAGAAAATACCAATGA
Organism: Clostridium puniceum; assembly: GCF_002006345.1. GTDB lineage: Bacteria > Bacillota > Clostridia > Clostridiales > Clostridiaceae > Clostridium > Clostridium puniceum. The sequence goes on along the minus strand of NZ_LZZM01000198.1, from coordinate 29,037 downwards.
ACATTGAGAAAGAGAAGCTTATTATAATTACCAATGGTGATACTGAATTTGTGAATCCCATTAATTTTGCTCCTACACCACCAAGGCCTAAACCAAGTGCTATTCCCATAAGACCGCCAATTGAACATATTATAATTGATTCAATTATAAATTGCATTTTTATATGACTTCCCTTAGCACCAAGCGCCTTTCTTGTTCCTATTTCTCTTGTTCTCTCTGTAACAGATACAAGCATTATATTCATTACTCCAATTCCACCAACTAAAAGTGATATACCTGCTATTCCAGATATGGCAAGTGAAACTGTACTCATCATTGATGTCATTGATTCAAGCATACTTTCCATATTACTTGCAGAAGCTTCAAACTTAATATTTTTTGAATAAAGATTAGATAAATAAGTTGATAACTCTGTTGTAAAGGTCGAAACATCAACGTTTTCCTTAGATTTTATTGTAAATGTTTGATAATTTTTATTAGTTGCAGATTTCTTTTCTACAGTTATTGGAATATATATATCTGTAGATAAATTTTCATCTGATGTTGTTCTATTTCCACCTTGAGATTTGTAAGTATATACTCCAACTATAGTGTACGAATAAATAGCACTTGAGGTATAGACTTTTATCTGTTTATTTATAGGATCAACATCATTTCCAAATATTTTTGTTACTAATTTGTCTGAAACGACTGCTACATTTTTAGCTCCATCAATATCATTTTGTACAAGATATCTTCCTTTTTGTATTGTAAGGTTTTTAATTTCTTGATATCCAATATTTGTACCTACTGTACTTATATTAGCATATGTTGTCTCATTCTTAACTTTACCTGAATTGCCATTTTCAGATATACTTATAGCACTTATTTTATCACTATAATTTTGTTGTAATGTGTTTATCTGTTCCATAGTCATAAGATCTGTATCACTAGTAGAGCTGCCTGAGTTGCCTCCCATTCTGCCACCTTGCATTCCGCCGCCCCCACCTGGAGCACCTCCACCTGGTCCAACACCCGGAGCGCCTCCACCACCTGGCGCACCCCCCGGGGCACCTCCACCTGGTCCACCTGCGACAGCATCATTACTTTTCGCAGTTTCTTTGCCATCACTTTTTTCCATAGAAGCAGCTGAACTTGCATCAATGGCAAGCTTTTTAGCTAATGCAATTGCTTTATTGGCTGTGCTTTTTTCTTGAACGTTAACTGTAATATTAGTAGCTCCCATTGAAGACATTGAACTTGTTACAGATGATGTCATTGCATTTCCCACAGAAACAACACCTATTACAGATGCTATACCTATTATTATACCAAGCATCGTAAGTAATGAACGCATTTTATTAGATTTAAGGCCTGCTATTGCAAGCATTATATTTTCTTTTATAAACATACTTTTTCCTCTTCTCGGGATCTTCTATAATATTTTTCATTATCTTTTACTGATATTATATTTCCATCTCTTAAAGTTATGATTCTTTGGGTTTCATCTGCAAGTTCATTATTATGAGTTATAAGCACTATAGTTTTACCTTCTTCTTCATGAATTTTATGGAATAAATCCATGACCATTCTTCCAGTTGCAGAATCAAGAGCTCCTGTTGGTTCATCTGCAAGTATTATACTAGGGTCATTTACAAGGGCACGCGCAATTGCTACTCTTTGCTTTTGTCCTCCTGATAATTCGTTAGGCTGATGAGACATTCTGTCTTTCATTCCAACAAGATCCAAGAGTTCTTCTGCACGTTCTCTTCTCTCTTTTTTATTCATCCCATAGTAAAGCATTGGTAACTCAACATTTTTTAATGCAGAACTTCTTGGTATTAAATTATATGTTTGAAATACAAATCCTATTTGTTTATTTCTTACTTCTGATAACCCATCATCTGATATGTCATTAATATTAGTCTTATCTAATATATATTCTCCAGATGTTGCTCTATCAAGTGCGCCTATAATATTCATTAATGTACTTTTCCCAGAACCAGATGTTCCTATAATAGATACAAATTCGCCTTCTTTTACAGTAATATCAATTCCCTTTAAAATGTTTAACTGATTTGGAGTTCCTATATAAAAGCTTTTTTTAATATCCTTCATTTCAATTATATTTTTACTCATATAATTCACCTCCTACTTTATTGCTACAATACTTGCCTCTGAATAACCTGATGGCTCATTAAGTATAATCATTCCATCTGAAAGATCTGAACCCTCAATTTCAGCATTAGTAGCTGATTCTATCCCTTTAGTTATTGAAATTTCTTTTACAACATATTGTTTATCTTGTTTTACAGCTGCATAGACCACACTTTGTCCATTTTTGTTAACTACAGCTCCATATGGTACTGAATATATATCTTTCTTTTCATTTGTAATAATGTTTACTACAGAATTCATACCTACCTTCACCTTGTCACTTTGACCTGTTAATTGTACTTTAACAGTAAATGATACGTCACTGCTTGTTGAATTGCTTGTAGTACTAGTAGTAGTACTAGTTTTGCCACTGCTTGTACTAGTGCTGCTATTACTTGCACTTTGAGTACTAGAAATTGGTTCAACACTTATAACTTTTGCTTCAATAATTTCAGGACCTGATGCATCTGTTGTTATTTCTACTCTTTGTCCAACTTTTACATTTGCAACATCTGTTTCATCAACACTTGCATTTACTATTAAATTACTTAAATCTTGAATTACAAATAGTGCTCCTGACGCTTGGATTCCAACTACTGCATTTACATTTGTTATAGTTCCATCTACTGTAGCTATTACTTGTGCATCTTGTAACTTCTTTTTCTTATCTTCAAAAGCAAGTCTATTACTAGTGTCATCAGCTGCTGCTTGAGCGCTATCATAAGAATTTTTTGCTTCTGATAAACTTTGCTTCGCATTAATTTTTGTTGCTTCTAAAGCAACAGTTGCCTTCTTATAAGTACTTTGTGCAGATTCATATGTTATTTGTTGTTTATTAACTTCATCTTGTGAAATTTCACCATTTTGAAGCATTACTGTATCATATTCATAGATCTTTGTTTCATGATCTAAATTAAGTTTTGCAGAATCAAGTGCATTTTCTGCATTTATTATATCTGTATTTAAATTATTATCATATAAATATTTAAGATTTTCATATTTTTGTCTTGCAGTTGCTAATGACAATTTATTTTTAGTTTCATTTGAAGCAAGAGTTTGTTCAGCCTCAGCAATTTGTTCCTGCAACGTTGTAGTATCTATTGTTGCAAGAACATCGCCTTTCTTTACTACATCTCCCACTTCAACATTAATAGCTGCAACATTATATTCCAAATTAGAATATATATTTGTAGAATCACCACTTTTTATAGCTCCCGATGAACTAATACTAGTTGAAATATTTGTTTTTTTAAGGGTAGTATACTTAACATTACTTTGTCCTATATTCGCTTTTTTAGCGAATTTAACTTTATAGATTGTGAAACCTAAAGTCACAACAAGCAATATGCATATTACGCTTATAATCTTCTTATTCGTAAATATTTTTTTTATAGATGCTTTATTTATTACATTCTTATCAAATAATTTCAATTTAGTACCCTTCTTTCATTTCAATATACTTTAGATATTTTAAATAGCACTCATTTCTAGCCTTAACAAAAGAAGCATTGTCCTTATCTACTGTTATTTTCCCACTATCTAGTTCATTTTTAGAAATAAATCCATAATCATATTTTACTTCAGTAACGTCAAAATTATTTTGTTCTTGAAGTATTTTATCATAACTGTTTTTTAATGAATTATACGAAGCCATAAGCTCATTATATTTTCCTTTAAAATCTGTTTCTGCAGTATTTTTTGCTTGTTTTAACGCTATTTCAGCATTTTCATATTTATAATCATAGATATCGTCTTGATCATTATCATCATAAGTATCTTCTTCATCTTCTAAATCATCAATATTATCATGTTTAAGTTCTATATCAAGATTGTTATTAAGCATTTGCTCTAAATCATCTTCATAATTAATTTTTGAAATAACCAGAAAATCCACAGTTATGTCAGTATTAAATATTATATTTTCTTCCGGGTCTATTCCCAATGTATTACATAATTTTATTCTATTGAGTTCTTCTGTATCTTTTGCTTCATTTAAATCATTAACTGAAGTATTGCTTTGTAATTTAGAAAGATAATCCTTTTTAGATATAAACCCTTTTTCATATTGGAGTTTATATATTTGAGCTTTTTTCTCATTATAATTTGCTGTATCTTCACTTATTTTTTTTGTAGATAAATCATTTAAATATGATATATAGGCCTGTTGTGCTGTATAAACTACACTTTCAACATTTTTATCATAACTAGTTTTTGCTGTTTTATAAGCCTCCTTAGCTGTTTCATATGCTTTTTTAGCAGAGTTATACTCTGATAGAGCACTTTCATAATTAGTAGAATCAAAAACACTCGTACCATCAGTATTATAATCAGTATACTCCTCCTTTGTAGGCTTTGTTGTGTCATCATAAGTATCCTTGGCTTCCTCTCGATTTTCTTTTGCAATTTTTAATTCATTATCCTTAATTTTAAGATCTAAGTTATTATCAATAACTATTTCTCTTATATTACTTAAAGATACTTTAATAACATCTTTATTTGTAGTTACAGCAGTATCAGTCGTTGCTGCTTGTACACTAGATATGTTTACTAAAGATATCTTGGTTAACATTAAAGTCATTATTAAAAAACTTATAAATACTTTTTTCACTATTGTTTCCTCCTCAATTTGTCATTTTTGATTATGTAATTTTATAAAAAATACAATTATTATTGTTACATTTAGTATAATAGGTAATTCTAACCTTCGTCTAAAACAAATATAAACAAAATATAAACTTATGTTAAATTTATGTTAAATTCCTTTTTACATTTAGCAATTTAATTTACAAAGCTTTATAATTCACAATCTTTAAATCGCTTTTAATTAATTCAAACCTATCATAATATTCACATATAATGTTTTTATAATTTTCCAATTAAAATTATAAAAAGCCATATTTATTTATAAATATGGCTCTAAAATATTACATATTAAATCGATATCCTGCCCCCCAAACCGTTTCTATATATTCAGGATTACTGCTATCTACTTCAATTTTATCTCTTATTCTATTAATGTGTACTGTAACAGTTGAACTGTCTCCAAATGATTCTTCGCCCCAAATTCTATCCAATAAAGTATCCTTTGAAAATACAATATTAGGATTTGATGCTAGAAACATTAACAATTCAAATTCTTTATTAGCAAATCTAACTTCTTCTTCGCCTACATAAACTCTCCTTGCTTTAAACAATATTTTAATTCTCCCAATGATTATTGAACTTTTCTCATTATCATTATTTTTATCAATTGTTGTAAGACGTTCGTAACGTGCAATATGTGCATTTACTCTTGCTACAAGTTCGCTAGGACTAAATGGTTTTACTATATAATCATCTGCACCAATACCAAGTCCTTGTATTTTATAAATATCTTCTTTCTTTGCTGTAACCATTAGAATTGGAATTTCCTTAACAGCTCTTATTTCTTCACATATTTTAAATCCATCCTTGCCTGGCAACATTACATCTAGCAATATCAAATCAAAATCTTTATTTAATGCAAGTTCTAATCCCTTATTTCCTGTCATAGCAATTTCAGTCTTAAAACCAGTTATCTCAAGGTAATCTCTCTCTAATTCAGCAATACTTTCATCATCTTCTATAATTAATATGCTTTTCACTTCATATTCCCCTTTTTACATTATTTCTTTAGACTCTCTCTAAAATTTTAGGAAGCGTTATATTAATTGTAAGTCCATTCATATTATAGGCTGCAATTTTTCCACCATGAGCTTCTACAATATTTTTTGCTATAGCTAGCCCAAGTCCACTTCCCTCACTGGGATTAGTTCTAGAAACATCTCCTCTATAAAAACTTACAAATAAATTTTGGAGCTCTTCTTCTTCTACACCATTTCCATTATCACTAAGTTCTATAACAACAGATTCTTCTTTTTCTTCTACAATCATTTTTACTTTAATTTTATTATCTACCTTATATTTTACACTATTCTCTACTATATTTAAAAGAACTCTATTCATTTCTTGACAATCTAATTTTATTTTACATAAATCACTACATGTATTTTCAAAAAAGAACTCAACATCTTTTTCATAAAATTCATCCTTCATGTGTTTATAGAAATTATTCATATATTCCTTCATATTTATTTTATCAAATTTAAATGGAAAGTTACCTGTGTCCAATTTAGAAAACAAAAACAACCTATCTACAAGTATATCCATATCACATGCCTTTGTATAAATTGTATTTAAATACTTTTTTTGCTTTTGAGGTGTATTGGCTATGCCATCTCTTAGTCCCTCTACATATCCTTTAATTGCTGTAAGCGGAGTCCTTAAATCATGGGATATTCCAACTACCAATTGCTTACGATCTTCTTCATACTTTAATTGTGACTCAACAGAATCTTTTAATCTTAATCTCATTTCATCAAAGTCACCACATACTTGCTTAAATTCATCATCACTTTCATAATTCATTTCAAAATCAAGATTTCCATCCTTAATTTGTTCTGCGCCATAGCTTAAAAGTTCTAATGGCACTATTAATTTTTTATAAATCTTTGTAGATAGTATTCCGTTAGTTATAGTTATAACAATTAATGAAATAATAACGACTATTAATATATAGCTTATTACAAAAGTTGACATTTCACGTTTCATATCAAATCTTATCGGTTCATATACAGAATTAATTGCAATAATATTTACGACTTTACCCTCTTTAATAAAACTGTTTTTAACTAAAGAAGTGCGATTCATCTCAAGCACTAGTGAATTTGACTGAAAAAGTATATCATCTCCTATTTTGGAGATTGATTCTTTATCCTGTTCTGTAATATTTGATGAGATTATTTCTCCATCGTATGTAATTATTAAATGATATCCTTTAGGTTCAAGAAAATTTTGCAATTCCTTAGGTAGTTTTACAAAATCATCTTTATTATTAAAGTTTTTTAAATCTGGTCTTAAACTTTGCTGGATGAAGTATGCATAAGAATCCCTTTCTCTATCCATATTAAATTTTTTTTCATAAGCCTTTGAAAATGGTATATTCATTATTATTGCTATAATAAATATAATTACTACTGGTATTACAAGCATAAGAATATTTGATATTGTAAGTCTCTTCTTTATTCTCATAATAATTCCTCAACTAAATTTTTACTAACAGTTAAATTTGTTAAATCTATTTTATCCGGATTTACAAGTAAAGAATAATCTTTAATCCATATGATTCCATCTACAATTTTACCTTCATCTATTTTTTCTGTAGGATTTTCATCATAAACTTCCTCTAAATCTTTACTTTTAGTAAGAATCACCATCCTTCTACAAGGCTCTTCTGCTTCTTCATAAATATTAAAGAAACTATTATATGAATCAAAACTTTTTACTGATGTAACCACCTTTAAAAACAAATTATATTTTTCTGCTGCTTCTAGTGCATTTATATATTCTTTATTCATCTAATTTTCTATCCTTTCCATACTTAACATTTGTTCCATAAAAATTTCTCCTCTTTGAAAGAAATTTAGCTTAAAAATATGTTTTAAGCTAAATCAGCAGTTCCTTTTTAAGTACCATTACTTCTTCTTCATTAATTTCTCTCCATTTACCAATTTCTATGTCAGAAATCTTTATATTAATGATTCTAATTCTTTCTAATTTTATAACCTTATATCCTAAAGCTCCACACATTTTTCGAATTTGTCTATTAAGACCTTGCGTTAATATTATTTTAAAAGTATTTTCATCAATTCTATACACTTTACACTTTCTTGTTTTAATAACTTTATTCACATTCATTTTAGTTTGTTTTAAATCTGCTAATTGTACAACTTTTAACGGTTCTAAATTCTCTGCCTTAAATTCAGTTTTCTCATTATCTTTAATTTTACATACACCAAACTCATCTGATATTCTCTTAATTCCCGAACTTCCATATCCTGTGATTTCAACCCCTTCGGCCATTTGTTTAAGAAACTTATCATCAAAAGCCTTATTAACCTTAACTATATATTCTTTTTCATGCATGTTTTCTGATTCTAAAATTCGATTTGCTAACTCTCCATCATTAGTCATAAGTATAAGCCCTTGAGATTCCTTATCCAATCTACCAACTGGAAATATATATTCAGGATAGTTCATAAATTTAATTATGTTATGATTTATCTCATTTTTTGCTGTACAAGTAATTCCAATTGGTTTATTAAGTGCAATATAAACTTTTTTCTTAATAGAAATAGGCTTACCATCGAACAGAATTTCATCCTTTCCTTCTTCTACCCATTGTCCCAAAACACAAAACTCACCATTCACCTTAACGCGTCTTTCCTCAATGAGTTTATTGGTTTCTTTTCTTGAACAAATTCCATAATTACTAAAAAGTTTATTTATTCTCATTCTTAATATCTACCCCTTCTTGAAACTTTATCGAAAGCAACTAAATTATATAATTAATATTGTTTTACTATAATACTTATAATCCTAAAGTTAGTTTATTGTAGTACTAATTATTTGTCAAAAAGCACACTCTTTACAATTGCAAAAGCTTCTCTAGTATAAGTAATAGGAATAAGGTACCATACTGTAGCGCTAGAATAATTATTAAAATTTACATATCCATTTCTCTTTGCTAAAATACTGCTTCTAAAAACATGAAAATCTGTTGTTACTATTTTCACATTAACTTCTTTTAGTGATTTATGACTATGATCTTCTATTTTTTTCTTAGAAAATTTAAAATTCTGATTAGTATTTCTAGATTGATCCTCAATTATTATTTTTTCTTTATTAATACCTTTATCTTGTAAATACTTACTCATAGCATGAGCTTCTGGCAAATCTTCATCTTCTCCTTGCCCTCCAGATACAACAATATATCCTGCATCATTTTTTTCTATACACTCTATTGCTGCATTAAGTCTTCCTCTAAGTATTTCAGTGGGAATTGTTCTATTGTTTAGTCCCGCACCTAATACAAGAATATAATCATCATTTTTTTCATTATGCTTAGGATAACTAATTATAACAGCTTCCATTCCGAAGAACCATATTAATCCAATACATAAAAATGTCTTTATAATTTTAAATCCCTTAGATAAAAATTTACTTTCTTTTATTCTGTTCTTAACAAAATGATATAGTATTAATATAATTGCTAAAATTATAATTGGCAAACTAAATGCAACTCGTACACCACTCATAATATTTATAGCCATTATATATCCAATCAATACTGCACCTAATATAATATCCCAAAATTTCTTCAAAATTCTTCTCCCCTTACTAATTTATTTTCTATTTCTGCATATTTATTTCTATATGAACCCATTATAATGGTATTTTATAAATATGTATTTACATTTAATAAATAGTATGCAATATATCACAATTTTGTAATAATATCGTCATATATGAAAAACATCATGAAAAAAATCAAGTTCAATTCCTAATTTTGGGAGTTGAACTTGACAGTAGCTACTTTATTTCTTCATTAATCCATATAGTTTTACGATTTTAACTGTCTACCATAAAAGGAGTATCTAATCATTTCAAAACCTGCTCTTTTATCTAGCCCTGCACAATTACCATAAACTGCTATGATATTAGCAATCAATACTAATTTTTTCTTAAATTTTATTATATGGCGAACCATACTTACTAAAACTAACTATCTACAATATCTTAAAGCTTAATTATTTTTAAGTAATGATATACAGACCATTTTAAATTAACCATACATTAAAATAATAGTTATTTTTTATTTATAGTGTATATGTAATAACTCATGAACTCTATCTTTTAAAATTCCTGAATATAACGAATCCATTAATGGATTATCATCAGAGCGACCTATACTCTTCATTTTATCTACTTTATAAAGTCTTTCGCCACGGTTAAATTTTCCATCTGCCTTCGCAAATGGTTGCCCTGCACCAGAAACACCCCCCTGGACATGCCATAACTTCAACAAAATCGTAATGTATTTCTCTAGCTTTTATCTTTTTCACAACATTATCTGCATTTTTGAGTCCACTTACTATTGCAATTTTTATTTCGCGGTCAAAAGCTATAATAGTTGTTTCTTTAACACCTTCCATACCTCTAATTCCCCGAAAAGCAAATTCACGTAATGCTGGAACTGGAGTATCACTTAAAACCTTACGTATGACAGCTTCAGTAACACCACCTGTAACTCCAAATATAACACCAGCACCGCTGCAACTTTGGAATGGCGTATCTAATGCTTCTGGCTCTAACTCTGAAAAGGCAATTCCTCATTCATTTATCATATTAATAAGTTCTTGTGTTGTAATTACATAATCCACATCTGGTACTCCATCAGTTTTAAATTCATCCCTATCTGCTTCAAATTTTTTAGCTGAACAAGGCATAATTGCTACACTCACAAGTCTTTTGTTATCCTTTTTATAGTGTTCCTTTAGTACAGCACCAAACATTTCCATAGGTGACTTACAACTAGAAACATTTTTCATCAGATCAGGATAAGCATTTTGTACATAATTTACCCAAGCTGGACAGCAAGATGTAAACAATGGTAATTCTTCATTTTTTTGAAGCTTTGAAATAAACTCGTCTGTTTCCTCTATAACTGTAAGATCCGCTCCTACAGAAGTATCAAAAATCTTATTAAAACCCATTTTTCTTAGTGCAGCTACCATTTTACCCATTGCATTTCTACCATCTCCTTCTCCTAATTTACTGTTTAAACCAACTTTTACAGCAGGAGCTATTTGGACTACTACTTGTGTATTTTCATCATTTAAATCTTCCCAAAGCTTATTTGTATTGCTCCTTACTACAATGGCACCAGTAGGACATACTGCTGCACATTGACCACAGAAAACGCATTTTGATTGTCCTATTGGTTCATCAAAAGCAGTAGTTGCAGTCATTTTTGAACCTCTGCCTACAAAATCAATTACTCCAACATTTTGTATTTCTTCACATACTCTTACACAATTACCCCATAGAATACATTTGCTTTGGTTTCTTACTATAGCTACTGATGACTCATCTAATTTCGTCTCTTTAGCTGTGTTCGGAAATCTTACATCATTTATTCCAAACCTTTTTGCTAACTCTTGAAGTTTACATGATCCACTTTGCTGACAATTTGTACAATCTCTACAGTGATTTGCAAGCAATAATTCAAGAATATTCTTCCTATATTTTCTAACTCTTGGTGTATTTGTGTATATTTCCATCCCAGCCCTAGGAGGCGTAGAACATGCTGATTCCATATCTCCACGTTTAGTTTCTACTATGCACATACGACAGGCACCATACACTGAAAGTTCTGAATAAAAGCAAAATGTAGGTAATTCAATACCAACTCTTCTAACTAACTCAAGAATGTTTTTTTCATCTTTTATTTCCACAGGTACATTATCTATAGTCATGAACTGTCCGCTCATTTTATTAATCCTCCTTTATAGCTTTAAATGGGCAAGTTTCAACACAAGCACCACATTTTATACACTGATTTTTATCAATTGTAAATGGCTCTTTAATTCTACCTAAAATCGCACCAACAGGGCAAATTTTTGAGCATTTTGAACAGCCTTTGCACATATCTGGATCAATAAATATAGTCTTAAGTTTTTGATGGACATTTTTTATTGACAATATGAGTTATATACTCATTAAGGAAATTTTTAATTGTGCTAACAACTGGTGATGGTGCTGTCTTTCCAAGTCCACAAAGAGCTGTTGCAGATATGGTATCTGCAAGTTCTAAAAGTAAATCTATATCTTCTAACTTGCCATTACCTGCCACAATTCTTTCAAGAATTTCAAGCATTCTCTTAGTACCTTCGCGGCAAGGAACACATTTACCACAAGACTCATTCTTTGTAAAGTTCATAAAGAATCTTGCAACTTCAACCATACAGGTATTTTCATCCATAACTACTAGACCACCAGAACCTATCATTGCCCCTGCTTTCTTTAGCGGATCAAAGTCCAGTGGTAAATCTAAATGTTCTGATGTGAGACATCCTCCAGATGGACCACCTATTTGTACAGCTTTAAACTTTTTACCATCTTTTATGCCTCCTCCTATATCAAAGATTACTTCTCTTAAGGTTGTACCCATTGGTACTTCAATAAGCCCTGTACTTTCAATGTTTCCTGTTAAAGCAAAAGCTTTTGTTCCTAGGCTGTTTTCAGTTCCAATTGATTTATACCATTCAACTCCTCGATTAATAACTATAGGCACATTAGCAAAAGTCTCAACATTGTTAAGAACTGTCGGCTTCCCAAAAAGTCCTTGTTCAACAGTTCTTGGAGGTTTCACTCTTGGCATGCCTCTTTTTCCTTCAATTGAAGCAGTAATAGCACTTCCTTCACCGCATACAAAGGCACCAGCACCTTTATTAATTTGAATATCAAAGCTAAAATCAGAGCCTAAAATATTGTTTCCAAGTATTGCATATTTTCTTGCTTGTTCAATAGCATTTGAAAGTCTGCTTGCAGCTAAAGGATATTCAGCACGAACATATATATATCCTTTTTGTGCACCACAGGCAGCACCTGCAATCATCATTCCTTCAAGTATTCTATGAGGATCTCCTTCCATTATGCTTCTATCCATAAATGCACCTAGATCACCTTCATCACCATTACATACAATAAAGTTTATTTCTTCTTTTTGACGTTTTACTTGAGACCATTTAAGACCTGCTGGGAATCCACCACCACTGCCTCTTAAATTTGACTCTTCAATTTGCTTAATAACTTCATCAGGATCCATATCAAATAATGGTTTTTCAAAAGCTGAATATCCATTTATAGCAAAATACTCCTCTATTGAGGTTGCATCAATTTATCTACAATGTTCAAGTGCAAGTCTAGTTTGCTTTTCGTAAAAGGGTATTTCTTCTTGCTTTGTATACACTTTCCCATTCTTCGTATATGCAAGCCTTTCAACACACTCATCATTTATTATAGTTTGTCTATAATTTCTGCACAATCCTCTGCTTTTACCTTTATATATAGATATCCAAATGATTCTATTTTTACTAATGGTCCCATTTCACAAAATCCGTGACAACCACTTTTTTTAATTGCAATAGTATCATCATGAGGTTCTTTTTCTAATGATACTTCACAATCTATCCCTTTTTCTTTCATTAACCTTATTAATTCATCATATATCTCTAATGAACCACCTGCAACACAGCCTGTACCAGAACATATAAGAATTTTCTTTTTTTCATTTTGGAGACTATTTTTATAATTATTTCTAGCATTAATTAAATCATTTCTCTTAAAAAGCATATTATTTATCCTCCTTAAGAGTATTTAAAAGATCTATTGCCTTTTTTGGATTCATAGCTCCATACACTTTATCATTAACAGTCATGGCAGGAGCAAGTCCACAAGCGCCAGGGCAAGAAACCGTTTCCAAAGTAAATATTAAATCATCTGTTGTAGTTCTAATTTCTGAAAGATTTAATTCTTTTCTTAGCTTGTCTAATATAGGAATAGATTTTCTAACATGACAGGCTGTACCATCACATATTTTTATTACATATTTACCATTAGGTTCTAAATAAAAATTTTCATAAAAAATTGCTACACTATATATTTTAGCAGTACTCATTACTTAAACCTCCATATTAATTTTTCATATGTCTTAATTCTTTGGTATAATCCTGTTTGAATATTTATTTACCTAATTATTTAGTTAAGTTTTATATTTTTATTCACTATGAAATAATAAATCAAATAGCAGAATAACACACATTGTTAATTTAATAATATTAGTTATCCTATCTTTATGAAATATATTTAATATTAATCAATACTATTTTATAGTATCACTGCGCTTTTTATTTTCCAATCACTTATTTTAAAATATTCTGAATTTTTATAACATTCTTAATTTCATATCCAATCGTTGTCAATATCTATTTTTCACAAGAAAATTTACTTCACAGACTGTGTGTCCCTGATATTTTTAAAAGTTATCCACAGATTTGACTTTATTATAATTTCCTCGTATTTGAAAATACTAAATCCATAGACGAATATTTAAGTCTATATAGTGAAAATCTAACTAGTGAAAATTTAATATTTGAATAGAGATATTGATGTTAATTTCCTGGGAGTATATACATACCCGTTCTTTAGACTGTCATCTCATTCAATAGATTCTATGTGTAACTGGTTGGATTTTTACTATTTGTAAAATTATCTGAATAACAAACGAGGATATAGTCTATTGGATTTATATGAGACCTCTATTCAAACTAAAGGAGACATGATTTATGAATAATTTCATTAATAACTTCGTTGTCGGAGTAGATGTATCTTCAAAATCTTCTGTTATAACTATTTTAATGCCCGGTGGTGAAACCTACGGGAAAAAATTGAATATAACAAATGATTTAAAAGGATTCACTAAACTTTTAACTACTTTAAAGGAAATTGAAAAACAATTTTCAAAAAGACCTGAAATTTTTATGGAATCTACTGGATTATATCATATTCCTCTTTATAATTATTTTAGTAAAAATGACTATAAATGCTATGTTATTAATCCAATACATACTAAGAACTTTGCAAAACAAAGTATTAGAAAAGTTGAAAACGATAAAGTCGATTCATTGAGAATTGCACAACTAGCACAATCCCCAATGTTTTCAACTGAATCTGTTTTTGATGGAAACACTTTCTTATTGAAAAAGCTTTGCCGAGAATATGATTCTTTAGTTAGCAATTCTGCTCAATACAAAAAGAAAGTAAATTCATTACTTAACTTAGTATTTCCAAAATTTAATGAAGTATTCAGTGATGTATTTAGTTCAGTTCCACTAGCTATTTTATTTAAATATCCAACCTATGTTGATTTTTTATCTGCCTCCAAATCAGATGTTATTACCCTTATAACATCAACTGTAAACCATTCTACAGAATGGGCTGATAAACGATACAATTTAATATTTAATATTGCCAAAGAAGCAGAATTATTAAAATTAGATCTAGATTATCTTGGAACAGAAATGGTTTGCTTTATTAATCTACTCACCTCATTTAAATCTGCTATCAATAAACTAAAAGAAAAAATACTAGAATTTTCTGCAAATATATCAGAATTCAAGGAAAATGTTGAGCTATTATGCTCCCATCCTGAAGTAGGGCAAATAAGTGCTATAAGTCTTTTAGCTGAAATTGGAGACATCAAAAACTTTTCAAGGGCAAAAAAACTTGTTGCATTTCTAGGCGTTGACACGTCGGTATCTCAATCTGGAGCCTTCACAAGCACACATAATAAGCTTACAAAACGTGGTTCCAATTTAGCTAGAAAAATATTATATAATTTATCGTTAGCATAAATTAAAACTTTCCGAAACGGAGTCCCTGCTAATCCTGTTTTACTTGCATATTATAAAAAATTAGCTACATCTAAACCAAAGAAAATAGCCATCTGCGCTATAATGCATAAATTAATTAACCATTTTTTTGCTATACTAAGAGACAAAAAAGCTTTTGAACTCAGGCTACTTGAAACTCATAAAAAGCTATATTTAGAAAGACATTTACAAATAGTAATTTAGTGTACAATTTTCACCTTAATCTTGTCCATTATTCGTAAAATAATAATGGTTTATTAAGTATACCTTTTTTAAAAAATAATTTAAAAATTTTTTATTTTTTTGTATAACTGGTCTAAAGAATAAAAAAACTGTTGTAAAATGATTTTCAATTCACTTTACAACAGCTATTTTATTTATCTATCTATTTAATAATTCTCCTATTTCCTTATTTGTGAATTCGTATTTCTTATTGCAGAAATTACATACTATTTCTTCTGTCTTTTCATCATCATAAATTTCTTGAAGTGTTTCTCTACCAATAGATATTAAGGCTTTTTCAACTCTTTCTCTAGAACAGTCGCATTTGTATTCTGGTTTAAGAGATTCTAATACTTTTAAATCCATGCCTTCAAATATATATTCTAAAATTTCTTCTATAGTTTTTCCTTCACTTATTAAAGTAGTTATTGGTGGAATTTCTTCTAATCTGTATGTTACAACGTCTGCTAAAAGTTCATCCGCTCCTGGCATCATTTGAACTATAAAACCTCCAGAAGCCTTTATAGATAGATCTCTATCAACTAATACTCCAAGTGATACTGCCGATGGTGTTTGTTCTGAAACTGTAAAATAATATGCAAAATCTTCTGCTATTTCTCCAGTTTGTATTGGCACTTGTCCAACATATGGGTCTTTTAAGCCTAAATCTTTTATTACATATAAAATTCCATCAGTTCCAATAGCTCCACCAACATCTAATTTTCCTTTTGCATTAAGTGGTCTATCAATGTAAGGATTTCCTATAACACCTTTAACAGAACCATCATTGTGAGCTGTTACTGTTATTCCATTTACTTCTCCATTACCATTTATCTTTAAAGTAATAACTTCCTTTTCACTTTTTAATGTTGTTCCAATCAATGCTCCAGCAGTCAACATTCTACCAAAACCAGCAGCTGCTACTGGTGTACATTCATGTATACTGCTGCCTTCATTTACCAAATTTGTTGTAATTCCTGCAATTATTCTTATCATTCCATCTTTAGCCGTTGCTCTTACTATTTTGTCTTCCATTATTATTTCATCTCCTATTTTTATCCATTTTATAGTTACTCCCTTTATTTAAGTAAGTTTTTAGCAATTAACAGTTGTTGTATTTCCATTTTAAATTTAATAATTTAACCAAAAACTATTTTCCTACTACATAAAGTATTCTTTCACTATTTTCTTCTACTTCTTTTTCAGAATATCCTTCAAATTTTTTTAAAATTTTAAATCCACATTGTTCCAAAGCTTGTTCTATATATTCTTGCTTATATGCTCTTTCAAAATGTTCTTCTTCAAATTTTTCATAAAGTCCATTATCCTGCTTTACAAAGAAAGTTAAAAACATATTTAACACTTCTTCTTCAAAAGAATTTTCCCATGTATAAAAAATTTCATCAGAACTGTATGTATAAATATTATTACCAAGAATAGTAGATAGTTTATAATATGAATTTATATCAAAAATAAATAATCCATCATCTTTTAAATGTTCATATACCTTTGAAAAATGGTTTAACAGTTCATCCTCTTCTGTTATATAGTTAGTTGAATCAAGTACAGAAGTTATAAGATTAAATTTATTATTTAAGCTTAATTCACACATATCTTGACAGATTACCTTAGCTTTAATTTTATTTTTCTTAAATTTTTCAAAAGCAATATTTAACATATCATCTGATAAATCAACTGCATAAGTATTTTTAAAATATTTTGCCACCTTAATTGCAACATTTCCTGTTCCACATGCTAAATCTAAATATTCCTCAAAAAGTATATTATTTTTAGTGCATAAATCTATTATTTTTTCTGCAACTTTATCATAATCAACATCTTCATATATTAATTCATCATATATATTCGCAAATTCTTTATATGCCATATACTTTACCACGCCCTTAATTTAGTATACTAATTCATCTAATATATTATATCGTAATTCTTTACTTAGTCAATCAGTACTCAATGCTTAATAGGCTTTATTTTTAATTATCTTTTTTTCTTTTTGCCATAAGTCCTCCTATTCGTCCAGTTTCCCCTGATGATAATCCACCCCAGCCTTCCTTTCTAACCTTATCAATTAATCCTAATTCTTCTGCAATTTCATATTTAATTTTTTCCCTAAGCTTTTCTTCTTCTGTAAGTTCCTTATTTGCTTTAATTTTTGCTTTTATTGCCCTTTTCATATGTTCATCGCTCATATTCAATACCTACCAATCTTAAATATATTAAATTATTAAATATTTCAATAATATTATTTCCTGCTATTTTATTATTATTCTATAAGATTCTAGTTTTTATAATAATCTATTTCTGAAAATTTCAAAATTCATGTATAAATATACATAATTCTTTATAATTTCCCTAATTAATGGAATGCATTAATATGAACGAATAGATTTTTTTAACTAATTTACCCTATTGACTTGATATTTATTTAATATTTAACTATAGTATTTGTATACATAAAAATTATAATAAATAAATTTAGGAGGGATTATTGTGTATAATGTTGCAATAGTTGGGGCTACTGGAAATGTAGGTAGAAAATTTTTAGAAATCTTGGAGCAAAGAAATTTTCCAGTAAATAATTTATATCTTTTCGCATCGAAGAGATCTGAGGGAAGTACTTTGCCTTTTAGAGGAAAAGACTATGTCGTTGAAGAAACTTGTGAAAAGAATATAAAGGATAAGAAAATAGATTTCGCACTATTTTCAGCTGGTGGAGATGCTAGTAAAGAATTTGCGCCTGTTTTTGCACAGTATGGGGCTGTAGTAATTGATAATAGTAGTGCTTGGAGAATGGATCCTGAGGTACCACTTGTAGTACCAGAAGTTAATCCCGAAGATATTAAACTTCATAAAGGAATAATTGCAAATCCAAATTGTTCAACAATTCAAGCAATGCCTATAATGAAAGCATTAAATGATAAATATGGAATAAAGAGAATAGTTTATTCTACTTACCAAGCTGTTTCTGGTGCTGGTATCCAAGGTATCAAGGATTTAGAAGATGGCATTAAAGGGGCTGCACCTAAGAAATTCCCATATCCTATAGCTGGTAATGTATTACCTCATATAGATGTATTTTTAGAAGATGGATATACTAAAGAAGAAGAAAAAATGATTAAAGAAACTAGAAAAATACTTCACGAGCCAAACTTAAGAGTAACTGCGACAACTGCTAGAGTTCCAGTTCTTAATGGTCACAGTGAAAGTATAAATGTTGAACTTAATTCTGAATTTGATATAAAAGATATCTTTGAATTATTAGGAAACACTCCAGGTGTAACTGTATATGATAATGTTAAGGAAATAAAATATCCAACAGCTCTTGAAATGTCTGGTAAAGATGATGTTTACGTTGGAAGAATCAGAAGAGATTTTAGTGTGGATAATGGATTAAACTTATGGGTTGTAGCTGATAACATAAGAAAAGGAGCAGCTCTTAACGCTATTCAAATCGCAGAAATAATGATCAAAGACAATAAATAATTTGCAACAATTTAAGTTGGAGGAATCTAAATGTCAATATTTCAAGGCTCAGCTGTAGCCATAGTTACCCCTTTTAATGAAGATGGAGTTAATTTTAAAAAGCTTGAAGAACTTCTTGAATGGCATGTAAAGGAAGGTACTGATGGTATTGTTATTTGTGGCACTACAGGTGAATCTACTACAATGACAGAAAAAGAGATAAAAGATACGATTAAATTTACAGTTGATGTGATAAACAAAAGAATTCCTGTTATAGCAGGAACAGGTTCAAACAACACTGCTTCTGCTATTTCTATGAGTAAATATGCAGAAAGTGTTGGAGCTTCTGGACTTCTTGTTATTACACCATATTACAATAAAACTACTCAAAAGGGGTTGGTAAAGCATTTTTCAGCTATAAATGCTGAAGTAAAAACACCTATAATACTTTATAATGTTCCTTCCAGAACAGGAGTTAATATAGGTCCTAGCATTCTAGTAGAACTTTCTAAATTAAGTAATATAGTTGGAATAAAGGAAGCTAGTGGAAATATAAGCCAAGTAGTACAAATGAAAGCCTTATGCAGAGATTCTATTGACATTTATTCTGGAAATGATGATCAGATAGTTTCTATAATGGCTCTTGGTGGAAAAGGCGTTATTTCTGTCTTAGCCAATATAATTCCTAGTAAGGTTCATGAGATAACTGAAAAATGTCTAAATAATAACTTTAAAGAAGCCCTAGATATCCAATTAGATACTTTAGCTTTAACAAATATTTTATTTGTAGAAACAAATCCAATCCCTGTTAAAACAGCTATGAATATTATGGGATTTGAAGTTGGAGGTCTTAGACTTCCTCTTTGTGAAATGGAAAGTAAAAACGAAGAGCTTTTAAAGGCTGTTTTAAAAGACAATAAATTAATGTAGGTGATAAGATGATTAAAATAGTGTTAAATGGCTGTTCAGGTAAAATGGGTAAGATGATTACTGAATGCACTTCTCAATTTAAAAATTTAGAAATAGTTGCTGGAATTGATAAATTTCAAAGTGATGCTCCATACCCTATATTTGAAAGTCCACAAGATTTAAATCTTGACTACGATGTTTTATTAGACTTTTCAAGAGCTGATGCTCTTCATAATCTATTAAACTTAACTGAAAAAACTCAAAAACCATTAGTAATATGTTCAACTGGATTTACACCAAAAGATATTGCTTTAATAAATGAAAAAAGTAAATCTTTGAAATTATTTAGATCAGGTAATATGTCTTTTGGAATTAATTTAATAAGTTCTCTTTTAAAGAAAATTACTCCAATGCTTTATGGAAACTATGATATAGAAATAGTTGAAAAGCATCATAATCAAAAAGTAGATGCTCCTAGTGGAACTGCAATAATGCTTGCTGATGCCGCTAAGGAATCTATAAAAGATACAACTAAGTATGTTTATGGAAGAGAAGGAAATTCTAAAAGAGAAGAAAATGAAATTGGCATTCATGCAGTTAGAGGTGGAGGCATTATCGGAGATCACGAAGTAATCTTTGCTGGAACTGGTGAAGTAATTGAATTAACTCATAAAGCTATCTCAAGAGAAGTTTTTGCTGTTGGTGCTTTAAAAGCCTGTGAATATATGGCTACTGTGACTAAGCCTGGTCTTTATGACATGAATGATGTTATAGGGCTTGAATAGTATATTTAAACCTATAAAAAAACAGAAGGGATAATACTTTCCTTCTGTTTTTTATGTACATCTCAATTTAGATTATTATTCCTTCAAAATGATCCATTTCATGTTGAATTATTTGTGCTGTAAATCCAGTAAATACTTGCTTTTGCTTCTTAAAATTTCTATCAAGATACTCCACCTCTATCTTTTCATATCTCTTTGTTTTTCTAATGCCAATTAAAGATAAACAACTCTCTTCTGTTTCATAAAGTCTTTCCTTCTTTAATATAACTGGATTAATCATAGGCACAATAAAGCTGCCTACAGTAAATACCAATATACGCTTTTTTACTCCAATCATATTACCAGCCAACCCAACACAATGCTCTAAGTTTGCGCTTAATGTATCTATTAAATCATCAATTACTACCATATCATTTTTAGTTGCCTCCTCTGATTTTTGTCCTAAAAACAATATATCTTTTACAATTGGTTTTATCATAATCTAACCTCTTTTTCAATTATATTTTTATAAAAATAAGATTTGATTTTAAAATATATTATATGCCCTAACCTTGTGTCTTTTTCACTTGAAAATATTATAGCTTTTACAGAAGTGTTCATTATTCCATTAATATTAGAATTATGTATTTGTACAAGTTTTAATTTGTTTAGCTTAACATACTTATATTATTATTGCTTGTTGTATCTCTAATAAATATTTTTTGAAAGAATATCCAATAAAATACTTACTTTTTATTACATTCTTAGAAATTTTTCTCCTCTATAAAAAAGGAGGACAAGGATTTAATATTGCATTTTCATTTGCATTCTCCATTATTTCAAATGTAACTTGGTATTCACAGAAATCTTTTAATATGTCAGAGCCTAACGAATCCGTGCAAATAATATCTTTACCAACAATAGCACTTTTTAAGTCAATTAAATGATTAACACCAAGTATACTATATTCACTTAGCCTAACTAAATTCTTCATAAGTTATCACCTCCAACTCATATATAAATTACTATTTATTCAGCTTTTCAAATTACGAATTAAATATATTTTCACGTCTTCTTAAATATTGAACTATAGGTTCAGTCTCTGTCAAAAGATATGCTTCACTCCACCCCCAATCTACCAGCAGTAGCTCCAAAGTTTCAGACAACTTATGTAATAACTTTTCAGTATTTGTAATATCATTTTTTTCATATATATCAAGTGTTAGCCAAATATTCTGTATTATATCATTTTCATCATAATCGAAGAATACAGTAATATTTTCATTAAATCCATATGCACAAGTATTTTTAGCTTCAATACGATAACTGCTATATCCCGTTTCTACTCTATCAAACTTTGGCAATATGTTCTCCATACATTTCTTTAAGTAGTCCTTCGACAAATTTAAAGTTGATAACGGAATTTGATTATTATTCCTAATGTAAATGTCTGTATATCCACATCCATCTGCATCCATATGATTATTTGCAAAATCTTCAATATTGCTACATTGAGCAATACAATAATTATAATTTTCTTTTGGAAGAATCTCTATTTGACAGTAGTCATCTTCATGAAAAAATATATTACGCATTTTTATCACCTTCAATATAAATATATTTTGCTGGAACGAAATCCGTCAGCCAAACCATGTTTTTTGAAATATAGAATTTATACCCCTCTTTAAACATTGCCATTGAATCGATTTTTAGAACTATAGGTTTCCCATGACGCTTACCTACTGAATAGGCAGTACTAAAATCTGCTGATAAATGTACATGCAGTCTGCTTTGTTTTTGGATTCCTATATACATAATACTATCTATGAATCTTTTAGCTGTACCATGATAAAGATATTGTAGTGGAAGCTTTTCTTCTAATTCAATATCTACTTTGATAGAATGTCCCTGATTAGCTCTTATTTTTGTTTTATTGTTACTAAAACTATATCTTTGTTTATTATTCTCATTAACTATGCGTTCAAGAGTATTAAAATCAATGTACTTTCCTACTCTATTAATTCCTTTTATTAATTCATCAACATTAGCCCATCCATACTCATCAAGTGTAATATTAATTGTTTTAGGATTATGCCTTAATATTAAGCTTATAAACTTACCTAATTCTTGATCTTTATTTTCATATTTCATCTTTTATTCCTCGCTTATAATAATATCGAATAATAATTTTAATCTTTTAACAGTAATAATTAAATTTTACTTTGCTTCTTGCTTTATAAAGATTTGAACTAAAACTGCATCCTCATCTATGCAGTTGTTTCCCATGAAAACCCATAAAATAATTCCTTTGTCTCTGCAATTATAAATGTTCCATTCCATTCTTCAATTATTTTATTCCAAATCTCAATAATTTTCATAATATTATCACCTTCTAACTCAATATATACTGATATATCATATAATGTTTCGCATTTTTATTACATCTAATCCATTTGATTCTGGTGAAAATAAGCATCCTTTAATGACCTCTTTTGTAACATCTGTATTATTTTTAAAAATATGCTTCTGTTGAGTTGCCTACAGTAAATACCAATATACGCTTTTTTACTCCAATCATATTACCAGTCATTATAAGTATAGTATTTATCATGCAAAATAAGCTTATATTCCGTACAGAAATCAAGTAACTTCCTACTTCTTTC
Organism: Clostridium puniceum; assembly: GCF_002006345.1. GTDB lineage: Bacteria > Bacillota > Clostridia > Clostridiales > Clostridiaceae > Clostridium > Clostridium puniceum. The sequence continues at coordinate 5,511 of NZ_LZZM01000198.1, read as the reverse complement.
GTTAATAAATGTAGAATTATTTGAAAAATACTCACACACATCATGTTTGCTGTTAATCACAATATCCTTAAAACAAAAAATTTCATTATCACTATCACCGTATGGACAAAAGTTACCATGTCTACAGGATTGACAACATTCTAAATTAATATTTGATGGAAGAGATTTCTGTAAATATTTTATATTAAGTTTATTTTCATAATATGACTTTAATACATTTTCACAAGAACTAAACCAGTCTATGTAATGTATTATATAATTAATTATCGCAGTTAGTTCACCATTACCAGAAACATATATGTAGACTTCTTCTAAATTCTCATCAGCGATTAAATGATTAAATATTCTTATACTTGTAGTTAAATTATAACATGTATAATTGCTATCGCTTTCATCATTATTTTTTATAAAATCGCTTTCTTTAATCATGGCTAGTTCCTCTCTTAACAAAAATAATTCTTCACAATTTATTATCATCTGTTAATTATAACAAATTTTACATAAATATCATTATTCAATTTTTCTAAAAACCTTTTGATTAATTACTTCATTAAATAATGTCTATAAAATGCTAAATATAAAATTAGTATTTATCCAATTCTTTTATATCCATAGATCACATATAAATCATTATCCTTTTCATAATTTATGTAATATTTATTAAGTATTTCTATAAATTCTTTTTCAGCATCATGTATAATCTTTTTAGAAGCCAATATGCCTCCTTGTACTTTATAATATCGTGGCCTAACTTTAATCCATTCTATTAAATAGTACTGTAACCATACAAAACTTTCTTCGTCATATCCACCTAAATAGTTTACATCTGAACTAAAATGTGCATAATATTTGCTGTCATCTTCAATTTCATATATTGTTTTCAGTATATACGGAGGTGGAAATGGCATTTCTTCCAGCATAGCTTTTCTAAATTCTTCCCATTTTGTATTATTCATAAAAGATACAAGCTGTTCTTTTTCAATATATTTCTTTGCTTTATTTTTTGCTTTTTGAATACGTATATTAATTTCATCTGAATAAGACATTTTTCACCTCTATTTACTAAATACGCCATCTAAATTGGAATTTACTTAAGACCATAGATGGATTTTAATAAAGCAATACCCGTTGATGTTTTAATTTTTTTTCTATTGCATTATTGATATTTGCCTTAGAATGATTACTTTCGTCAGCATTCACAATATAATCTGCCTCAACCAAAATCTGATAATCCAATCCAGTAATGTCTTTAAGAGTATGGTTCTGACCAACTAAAAAAATCACACGATTAATAAATCCTTCAGAATATCCAGTATCCCTTAGGAACTCAGCAACTAAAATTTCACCTTCTTCTTGATACTTACCATTTGTATTTTCTCAACAAAGAGGACAGGCAATATCATGAACAATTGCTGGTACTTCCAACACAGTTTGTGTATTCTTATCTAATTTTTCACATTCTCCAATTGTTTTTGTATAAGCATATACCTTCATAAAATGATTAATGTCATGAAGATTTCCTTTAGAATACTCAATCATATTTGTTATAATTTCTGAAACTATCATAAAACTCCTCAGTAATACTATAAATCACTATTTATCTCTTGGTAAATTATATCATATAGTAAAATATTGTAAATTTAAAACAAAAAATATTTTTTTATTTATTACACAATAAATTACAATTGAGATTTGACTTATTTTAAGGAAAATATTAGCTGTTATATTTTATTATTAAAATCTTCGCTAACCCTTGAAATTCCTAATTTTATCGCAGGTGATTTTTTCCTTATTGTTTCCCTTGTGTTATATCTTCCTAAAGGACATTACGAACCATAGTAAGGGAAAAATCAAGGGAAAAGAAATCTCATAACAAAGTATAATACGAAACATATAAGACATGTAGAACTGATTGAAATGCTTCTTAAATTTTCTTTGAAAGGACTGATAAGATAAGATTGATACATGCCTGGTACAATATGTACAACAACTGTATAGATATCACTGCATACGATAATTATATACTACGAATAGATTGCTTAAAAGCCGAAGAAAACCTTATAACTACTCCTGGATCTCAGTGTGCATTAAATTGCCTTAGCAATAGACGATCCTATTGAATATGCCAGATTGATTACATCTTGACAACGAAATGCAGGAGTATATTACAGCAATAGACACTTTGGATATTCTATCGCCCTATTAGCATAACTGATAGGGCAATTTCTATATACAATTGAACAAAAAATATTTTGTTGCTAATAAGAATTACTTTTTTTTCGATACTCTTTCGGTGAGCATCCCATTTTTTCTTTAAAACACTTTCCCAAATGACTAACTTGATGAAACCCTGCCTTGTCCGCAATATACCCGATTGGCAAATTTGTTTCCTATAAAAGAATCACTGACTTTTGCATGCGATACTCCATAAGATATTTATAAGGTGTGGTCTGCAACATCTGCTTAAAACAACGCAAACACTCTGATTTGCTGACACTTGCACTTTGGATCAGATTTTCCAACGACAATCTCCATAATGCTGTTCAATATATTTCAAAATTTTTTACATTCGTGTCGATGTTTCTGTTTCGGGATTCTCTATCGGTACCTGAATATTGAGGATGATTTCCAACCATATTCTTGAAATCAATACCAGAACTTCATATTCATAAACAAGAGTATCCATATTCTCTAATTCAATCAGACTTCGAAGTAACCCTAAAACATTCTTATGCCATTCATTCAAATCAGAAAACAATTAAGTGATTAACTGACTGTTTTCAGCTAATGCAGTAACAAATCTCTTTGCAGGTCCTTCTGGATAAAACTCAATCAAATGTTCTGAAAACAGGATACTTTTATATGGCAATCGTCTGAGCCCTGTGCTTTATGAACAACATTTTTATTAATGAAAATTGCCTGCCCCTTACAGACTGTTTCGATTTGAAATAGAGTGTGTATATAAATGCTTCCAGAAACAACATAAATAAACTGAAAATCTTCATGTCAGTGCATCACATGAAATCCTGATGATTTGGATACGCTCTTATCACCAGCTATATCCATAATCAAATATGGTGTATTGTATAAACTATAAATGTACCAAATAATAATTAAAAACCTGCTCACCAGTATTTTCCAAACCTTTTATACAAATAATATTTGGTAATAATATTGGGTATAAGAGGAAGTGCGGAAGGTGATAAATTTGAATAAAAAGCAAGATGTTATTTTGAAATATATTAGAGAGGGGAAATCACAAAGACAAATAAGTAAAGAAACAGGAATTTGTAGAGAAACCATTCGAAAGTACATAAAAGACTATGAAGATAAGCTAGTAAACGTGACTGAAAACTTAGGCGAAGTAGGAAAAGCTAATATTATTGATGATATAACATCAAAACCTAAATATAGTTCATCGTCACGAAGTAAAAGAGCTTTAACAGATGATGTTATAGAAAGAATCTCTCAGTTTCTGAAAGAAAATGAGCAGAAGCGTTTAACAGGCTTATCTAAACAACAAAAAAAGAAAATAGATATGTATGAATCTTTAATAGACGAAGGTTTTAATGTTAGTTATCCATCAGTAGTAAACGCTGTCAATAGCATTGAACGAAAAAAACGTGAGGCGTATATACGCCAGGAATATTCTCCAGGCGATGTAGTTGAATTTGATTTTGGAGTAGTTAAATTAAAAATGAGTGATGGTTGTATAAAAGAATTTCAGATGGCAGTATTTACAGCAGCTTATAGCAATTACAGAGGGGCTAGATTATTTCCGAAACAGAATACCGGATGCTTCTTAGAAGCTCATGCCGCTTTCTTTAAACAAATTAAAGGTAATCATAGGACTGTTGTATATGACAATACTAGAGTTGCTGTAGGAAAATTTGTAGGTCATACAGAGAAAGAGCCGACTGAAGCACTTTTGAAATTATCTATATACTACAAATTTAGATTTAGGTTTTGCAATGCTTATAGTGGTAATGAAAAGGGTCATGTTGAAAGAAGTGTTGAATTAATAAGAAGAAAAGCATTTTCGGGCGAATGCATATTCACCTCATTAAATGAGGCTAATGCTCACCTTGATGAAATGTTAAATAAATTAAATTCAAGAACTTTATCAAATTCTAATAAGTCACCGTTTGAATTATTAGAAGAAGAACGAGAGTACTTATTACCTAATATGCCTTTATATGAAACAGCTACGCTTGCGGACCTAAGAGTAAATAAATACTCTACTATTATGGTTGATTCCCGCTATTACTCAGTACCTGATGATTATGTTGGTACAATGGTACGGTGTAAGGTATATACTACTAAAATCCTAGTATTTTACAATGAAGTAGAGATAGCTAGACACGATAAAGTTTATGGTCTCAATTTATGGAACATAGATATTATGCACTATGCTAAAACCCTTTTTAGAAAACCAAAAGCACTGGTTAATAGTACAGCATTTAAGCAGATGGACAGTATTTTAAAAGAAATTTATTCTAAATATTTTAATAATAATGAACGTGATTTTGTAAAATTAATTGAATTAGTTGGTGCTTATGGGCTTACAGCTATTAATAATGCTATCAAAAACCTACAGAAAGTATGTCCAACTAATATCAGCATTGATAAAATTGAATTTATCTGTGCTAGAAAAGATGATCCTAAAATCATATATCTTGAGGATCATACAGATGAAATTATAAATAACTCTGTTAATATGCTCAACGAATTTAATAATCTTTTAAACATATAAAAATTATTTTTAATAAGGAGAAAACATGATTATTACAAAAAAGATATAAACATTTTAAGAAAAAATTTTTGGAGAATATCTGATGAGCTTGAAAATGAAATACTCGAAAAGTTCGGCAAAGAGCCGGAACCGGATGAAAATGGGCATTTTTATGAGTACACAGAACAAGATCTTTATGAACAAATAAGAAAAATATCTCAAAATAAACATTAAAAGTTGGCTATTTTAATCACAAACACCTTATAATACACAAAAGATTTAAAGGAAGTGATTTTTATCGATTCTGATAATTCAATTATTAAAGATATAAAAGCATATGCTGAATCAATGAAGCTTAGCGTTATAAAAGGTGATATTGATGTAGCAATTGAAGATGCAAATGCTAACAATCTTAGCTATGAGGAGTTTCTCTGTGGACTCCTTCAAAAAGAATGTGATATAAGAAACTACAATTTAACTCAAAGCAGAATTAGAACTGCCAGTTTTCTTTATAAAAAATATTTAGAAGATATTATCAAAGATTTACCCTCTGATGCTCAGCTAAAACTAAAGCATCTCAGCAGCCTGAAATTCATAAAAGATGGTCAGAATGTAATTCTTTCCGGTAACTGTGGAACAGGAAAAACGCACAGTACGAATTGTTTCTAGACAATCTGCATAGAAATATGCAATAAAACTAGAGGATTGCATAGCAATCTAACTTTATATCTGAATGAATAGGTGAAATTCCTATGGTGTCTTAATGTTGGAAGGCACAC
>NZ_LZZM01000197.1 GCF_002006345.1 Clostridium puniceum | reverse complement strand
AATACTTAACTATAAGACTCCTGAAGAGTTATTTGAAGCACACTTAGATAAAATTTATGCAGTTTAAGAAAATACAAGTGTTTAAGTCATAAATAGAAATTAGTTCAATTTGTTATTGCAATTTGCCGTTTTTAAAAGGATTTTAATATGGTAAAATATATGAACTAGTGAAAGCACTTACTTAGCGACTAATAGAAATAGAGCTTAATTAACCTAAAAAGGCTTGATTTAAGATTGACATATAAAAGTAAAAAAGTTAAACTTAATTGAATTTATTAAAATTGAATTTGTTGATACAGTAGATTAAATATAAATAGGAGAAAAAATTATGAATAAATATGATAGTATAAAATTAGATAATCAAGTTTGTTTTTCTTTATATGCAGCATCAAGAGAAATAATAAAATTGTATAAGCCTTTTCTTGATAAATTTAATCTTACATATACACAGTATGTTGCAATGCTTGTATTATGGGAAGATGAAAAGAGTACAGTTAAAGATATTGGTAAAAGACTGCATTTAGATTCAGGAACATTAACACCATTATTAAAGAAGATAGAAAGTATGGGATTAATAAAAAGATATAGGGATGTTAATGATGATAGAGTTGTTATTGTTGAGTTAACTGAAGAAGGAAGAAATTTAAAAGAAAAGGTATTAGATGTTCCGCGTGAAATGGCATGTAAAATAAACATACCTAGAGAGGAATTAATACAGTTAAAGATGAGATTAGACAGCTTGCTAAAAGCTATAGAATAATGTTATAGAAAATTATTATTATTTAAGGTAGAACATTACGTTTTACCTTTTTTATTTTTGAATAATATTTGCAAAATAAGTTTTTAGTTAATATTAATAAAAAATATTTATTAAATTACCACATGTAAAAATATATATGTGTTTACTATATAGTGGAACTAGAGACAAATTAAATATAAAAAAATATTTTAAATTAAATTGAATTATAGTATGATAGTATTATAAAAAATATGGCGTTTTATGAATTAATTTAATGGATTTTAAAATATAATCAGAAATAATTTGGAAAAGGCTATATTATTGTAATTGTTTAAATTTACGATAAGTTAAAAAGGGTAAAAATAAATGGAAACATTTGCTGTAATTAATTGTTGTTTATATGGGATTAAATTATGAGGGGAAGAAATATGATTGAATAAAAAAATAATTAGAATAGTCAGTTGGATTTTAATGCTTTTATTTATAAATCAAGGGTATGATGTTCAAACAGTTTATGGTGATACTAGTGATTGGAAGGTAATAGATACAAGTGTTTCAGGCACTTATTTAAATGATTATATTAATACCAAAATATCTAATGGAGATAGAAAATTTTATATAAAAGATGGTACATATAATTTGAGTGATTCAATAACTTTAAATGAATCTGGTATAATTATCTATGGAGAATCGAGTACAGGAACTAAAATTGTACAAACTAATCCGAATGCTAATAGTATTGTAATAACACAAAGTAACATTAATATTTCAAATTTCTACATAGATGGTAGTCAAGGGAGAGAAGTATTTCGTGCACAAAATGATCAGAATGATGTACATGATGTGAGTATAGAAAACTGTGTCATTGATAGATCTAAATTACATTCAGCAATAGTATTTTTAGGTGATAGTACATATAAGAGTATAAATAATAGTATTAGTGGAAATATTATTAATACAGATATAGCAGGAACATTAACAGAACCAGATGCAATCACATTTTATAATCAAAAAGATGGAATTATAATGAATAATAATATTGTAGGTGGCCGAATAAGTTTTAATTTGTGTAAAAATTCAAAAGTAAGTGATAACAATATCAAAGATTCAATAATAGGTGCAGGAATAAGGGCCACTGTACCAGCAAATAATATTGAAATATCCAATAATACTATTGAAAATACAAAAGCAGCAGGAATAGTAGTTGTTGAAGAAAACACTGGTGACGATGATAGCCTTAGATATGATGGAATAAAAATAGTGGGGAATAATGTAAAAGGTTCTCAATATTTTGGCATAGAAGTACGTAACTTGGAAAATGCTATAATATCAGATAATGTTATAAGTGAAATAGGATATGAAGGTATATATTTATTATATTCAGATAATACAATGATAAAAAATAATTCAATATCTAATTACGGACAAAGTGATGATAATGTAACTTGGCAAATAGGATTAAGTTCGGCAGTTTTTTTAGATTTTAGAGTAAAAAACTCGGATATAATGGATAACATAATATATAATGATAATATTGACCAATATGGAATTAGAATACAAGATGGAGCTGAAAATGAAAATAACACTATTTATAATAATAACATTAGTGGTAATTTTAAAGAGTTGATTCATGCGAAAGTTGGTGCTCTAGATTATACAAAGATTATTGAAACATCAGCTACGGAAGATAGTATAAAAATAAGTTGGGATGAAGTAGATGCTGCAATAGAATATGAAGTAGAAGTAGATGGAAAATCAGTGCCGATAGATGTTGGTACAGATGAAAACTATGAAAATACAGGATTAAACAGTAATTCAATTCATAAGTATAGAATTAGAATAAAAGGTGGACAATGGAGTGGAATAATAACAGAGAAAACTCTTTCTTCGCAGCCACCAGTAGTTTCAGTACCACAAAATATAAAAACATCAGCTACGGAAAATAGTATAAAAATAAGTTGGGATGAAGTAGATGCTGCAACAGAATATGAAGTAGAAGTAGATGGAGAATCAGTGCTAATAGATGTTGGAGCTGATGAAAGCTATGAAAATACAGGATTAAATAGTAATTCAATTCATAAGTATAGAATTAGAATAAAAGGCGGACAATGGAGTGGAATAATAACAGAGAAAACTCTTTCTTCGCAACCACCAGTAGTTTCAGTACTACAAAATATAAAAACATCAGCTACTGAAAATAGCATAAAAATAAGTTGGGATGAAGTAGATGCTGCAACAGAATATGAAGTAGAAGTAGATGAAAATTTAGTGCTAATAGATGTTGGAGCTGATGAAAGCTATGAAAATACAGGATTAAACAGTAATTCAACTCATAAGTATAGAATTAGAATAAAAGGCGGACAATGGAGTGGAATAATAACAGAGAAAACTCTTTCTTCGCAGCCACCAGTAGTTTCAGTACCACAAAATATAAAAACATCAGCTACTGAAAATAGTATAAAAATAAGTTGGGATGAAGTAGATGATGCAAAAGAATATGAAGTGGAAATAGATGGGGATTCACATTTGATAGATGTTGGCACAGACGAAAGTCATGATCATATAGGTTTGTTAAGCAACTCAACTCATAATTATAGAGTGAGAATAAAGGGAGGACAATGGAGTGACTTCATAACATCAGTTACTCTGTCGTCACAATCACCAATCGCTATAATTCCACAAAATATAAAAGCAGCAACTACTGGAAGCAGCATACAGATAAGTTGGGATGAAGTAGAGGCGACAACGGAATATGAAATTGAAGTAGATGGAACTATAGTATTAGTTGGTACAAAGGAAAGTTATAAACATATAGGATTGAAAAACAATTCAAAACACAAATACAGAGTGAGAATAAAAGATGGGCAATGGAGTACAGTTTTAATAGCAACAACTACAAAACGGTCACATGCGGAAGAGCCCAAAAGTATAAAAAAATCACGTTCTAAAAAACATAATAGTAGTATATCATATGAATATGATAAAATTGAAATGGAGTTTGGTAGTAAAATTCTATTAATTTATCAAAATAAATTAATACAAAATAATCAAGAAGATAAATTGAAGAGAATAATTTTATATACTTTTGAAGAGAAATACTATGTTAGAATAAAAGCATGGAAAAACAATGAAGTTAAAATTAGTAAAGAATATGAATTATACAAAACTCCAAAACAGATATTTACAATTGATGAAATTAAAAATATAGTAATTGATAGAAATGACCCAATTGAAACCATTTTAGTAAAAGATATGGATGGATATATAAAGTTTATGAATATTATAGGAGATTCTAGTTTATCAAAATATTCAATAGAGGATGGATATATTGTTTCTATTGATAACTTAGGGATGAAAGTTCAAAATAATCAAAAATGTACTAAAATTATAGACTAATTATAAGAAGTATATATAATAATAATTCATTTAATTACAAAGCTTTGGAGGATTTTATATGAAAGAAATAATTGATAAATTACATGGAAATGAGTTTTTTAACAACTTAAATAATGAAGAAATTGAAAAATTAATTTCCAATATTGGATATTCAGTGAAATCATATAAAAAGGGTGAAATTATTGCAAACGAAGAAGATGAATGTAATAGTTTAGGCTTTGTTTTAGATGGAACAATTGAAATTCAAAGAATATATCTTAGTGGAAAACAAATTACGTTAAAGAGATTAACTAATGGGGATGTATTTGGAGAAGCTTTAATTTTTTCAAAAAAATCTAAATATCCATCAACAGTTATATCATTTAGTGAAAGCAGTATACTTTATATAAATAAGTTAGACATATTAAAATTATGTACAATGGATGAAAAAGTATTAGGTAATTTTATGTCTGCCTTAAGTAATAAAATATTTATGTTAAATTCTAAAATAAAAAGTATAGCTTTTAAAAGTATTAAGCATAAGGTTATTAACTTTATATTGGAGCAAGCTAAAAATCAAAAAAGTGAAATAATAACCTTGAAGGAAAGTAAGGAAGAAATTGCTTCTTCCTTAGGGATTCCTAGACCGTCTTTGTCTAGAGAATTAATGAATCTTAGGGAGCTAAATTATATTGAATTTGATAGAAATACAATTAAAATTTTAAATATTGAAGAATTAGAAGAAGAATTATTTGATTAGAGTAAAAAAGTAATAGAATAACTGTATATGCAAGTAGGATGTTTTGTTATTTTTTTATCTATACATTAGTAATTTATGATTGATTAATGGTATTGATAGGAGTATTGATGAATAAAATTACTGTAAAACAATTAGAAGAATTAGATATTTTCAAAAACATATCAAATACTTCATTTGAAAATCTTGCTCATTTTAGTGAAGTTAAAAAATATAAGGCTGGAGGTCATCTTTTTAGAGATAAAGAAGAAGTTACAACGTTATATATTGTAGTAAGTGGCAGTGTGTCTTTATATAAATTAAATGAGAGTGGACATAAACGTGTAATATTTATTTTAGGAAAAGGAAAAATGATCAATGATGTAGTAATACAAGAGTTACCTTCTTCTATAAATTGTGAAATTTTTGAAGATGCAGAAATATTAAGTTATGACAAAAATATATTTTTAACTATTATGGAGCAAGACTTTCTTCTTTCTAAAAATATTATGTGTTCTTTAGCTATGAAGGTAAGGAGACTTTATAGACAATTAAAAAATGCAACAGGTACAATAAAAATGGAGAAAAGGCTTGCAGCAAAGCTTTGGAAATTAAGCAAGGACTATGGAACTGAAGCTGAAAATGGAGTAATTATCAATATGAATATAAGCGTTACATATCTTGCAGATTTACTAGGATCTAAAAGAGAAACAATATCTAGGTCTTTAAAAATACTTTTAAATGAAAAATTAATTGAATATGATAATAAAAAAATTAAAATAATTAATCAAGAAAAATTATCGCAATTTTTTAAAACACCGTGATTTTAATCACGGTGTTTTATTTTGTAATAAATTATAATTAAAGTATTCGATAACGTAAACATGAAAGGAGAAGTTATAATATGTTTTGTGAAGAATTTAACAGTGTGGTTATGGCAGCAAAAGCTAAGGTAAATTTATTAAAAACAAATAAGGTAGGATATTTCATAAGTTCAATGCTTGCAGGTCTTTATGTAGGAATGGGAATTATGCTTATATTCACAATTGGAGGACTATTAAATAGCAGTGGCTCGTCTGCTACAAAAATTGTAATGGGAGCATCCTTTGGGATAGCGCTTAGCTTAGTTGTTATGGCAGGATCAGAACTTTTTACAGGAAATAATTTTATAATGACAGCTGCTTCTTTAAGTAAAGAGGTAAAGTGGACAGATACTTTTAAAATTTGGATAGTGTGTTTTATAGGTAATTTACTTGGATCAATTATTGCAGGATATATGTTTTATTCAACAGGACTTTCAGCGGGGCCAGTTGGTGAATTCATTGCAAAAACTTCAGCAGCTAAGATGAGTATTCCGTTTTGGCCATTATTAATGCGTGGAATATTTTGTAATATACTAGTGTGTTTAGCTATCTGGTGTAGTTTTAAATTAAAAAGTGAATCCGGAAAGCTTATTATGGTATTTTGGTGTTTATTTGCATTTATAACATCGGGTTTTGAGCATAGTGTTGCTAATATGACTCTTTTAACAATTGGATTATTTAATCCAGGGGCAGCAAGCGTAAGTATAATAGGATATGTATATAACATAGGTGTAGTAACAATTGGAAATATTATCGGTGGAGCTATATTTTTAGCATTACCTTATTATATAATTTCAAAAAAGAGTAAAGGAGTAAGCTAATGGGATATAAATTGAATAGAAGAGATATTAATAATATATTCGAAGATTTATCAAAAGAATATGTCATATATGCACCTAAATTATTTGAAGGTGAAGGTACTTACTCAGATACTAACAGAATACGTTATGGAGAAGTAAAAACAATAGATGATATAGTTTTTGATAAAAAAGCTGAATATTCACATAAAGAAGTATTGCTTCCAATCTCTCAGACGCTTTTCTTCTTTACGGAAGATTCAATAAAGGAAGCAGATACGCCTAAAAAGGGTGCAATTATATTTTTAAGAAGTTGTGATTTACATGGAGTAAAGCGAATAGATGATATTTATTTAAAAAATGGACAAGAAGATTATTATTATCAAAGATTAAGAGAAAATACTAAATTCATTTTAATGGGATGTGAAAATTCTTTTGAAAATTGTTTTTGCGTAAGTATGGGTACAAATAAAAACGATGAATATGATGCATATATAAAAGTAACAGGAAATGATGTATATATAGATGCTAAAAATGAAGAAATCAATGAATTATTTAATACTTGTGAAAAGAGTGAAATTGAACCGGATTTTGTGACAAATAATAATGTTAAAGTTTCAATACCAGAAAATCTTTCATTAGATGTTATGAAATCTGAAATGTGGAAGGATTATAGTAGCCGTTGTATTGCTTGTGGAAGATGTAATTTTGTTTGTCCTACGTGTACTTGTTTTACAATGCAAGATATTTTCTATACTGATAATGGTAAAGCAGGAGAAAGACGCAGGGTTTGGGCAGCGTGTCATATAGATGGTTTTACTAATATGGCAGGAGGACACAGTTTTAGATTAGATAAAGGACAACGTATGCGTTTTAAAGTGTTACATAAGGTATATGATTATAAAAAGAAATGGGGATATCATATGTGTGTTGGATGTGGAAGATGTGATGATATTTGTCCAGAGTATATATCTTTTTCTAATTGCATAAATAAATTAAAAGATGGTATGAAAGAGGTGTCTACAAATGAGTAAAAATGAATATATTCCTTTTTTATCAGAAATTAAGGAAGTAATTAAACATACTGAAATTGAATACACTTTTCGTATGGAATTTAAAGGAGAAGTAAAGCCAGGACAGTTTTTTGAAGTATCATTACCTAAGTTTGGAGAAGCTCCTATTTCAGTAAGTGGTATTGGAGAGGGCACTGTTGATTTAACAATAAGAAGAGTTGGTACAGTTACTAATGAAATATTTAATAATTATGTTGGAGATAAATTATTTTTAAGAGGTCCTTATGGAAATGGATTTGAAATTGAGAATTATAAAGATAAAGAAGTAATCGTAGTTGCTGGAGGGACTGGACTTTCACCAGTTAAGGGGATTGTTGATTATTTTTCCAATAATTCAAGTGAAGCTAAGACCTTTACATTAATTGCTGGTTTTAAATCACCAAATGATGTTTTATTTAAAGATGATATCAAAATGTGGAAAAATAATATGAATCTTATTTTGACTGTAGATAATGCAGAAGAAGGATATGAAGGTAACGTTGGAATGGTTACAAAATATATTCCAGAACTATCAATTAAAGATATTAATAATGTAGCAGTTGTAGTAGTAGGACCTCCTATTATGATGAAATTTACAGTAGCAGAATTCTTAAAACTTGGAATAGATGAAAATAATGTTTGGATTTCACAAGAAAGAAAAATGTGCTGTGGTATTGGAAAATGTGGACACTGCAAAATAGATGATACTTATATTTGTTTAGATGGACCTGTTTTCAATTATTCAAAAGGAAAATTCTTAATAGATTAGGAGGAGTTAATTGTGGATTTAAATACAAAGAAAATCAAAAAAAATGCTTTTAGGGTAACTAAGGTAAGAGGATTAACTGCTTCTAGAATAAGAGTTCCAGGAGGACATATGGATGCAGAGCTACTCGGAAAGATACAAGAAATTGCTCAAAAATATGGCAATGGTACTATTCATATAACAACACGTCAAGGATTTGAAGTACCTGGCATAAGATTTGAAGAGATGGATAAAGTTAATGAATTATTGCAGCCAATCATTGAAAAGTTAGAAATTAATCAAGAAATACCAGGAAAGGGATATACAGCAGCTGGAACAAGAAATGTAGCGGCATGTGTTGGGAATAATGTTTGCCCTTTTGCCAATTACAATACAACAAACTTTGCTAAAAAAATAGAAAAAGCTATTTTTCCAAATGATTTACACTTTAAGGTAGCACTTACTGGGTGCCCAAATGATTGCATAAAAGCAAGAACTCATGACTTCGGAATAATTGGTATGACAGAACCACAATATGATTCAGATAGATGCGTAAGCTGTGGAGCTTGTGTAAGAGCTTGTAAGAAAAAATCTGTAGATGCACTTAAAGTAGTTAACTATAAAGTTGTAAGAAATCCAGAGAAATGTATAGGTTGTGGAGAATGTGTAATTAATTGTCCTACAGGAGCATGGACAAGAAGTAAAGAAAAATATTATAAATTAGTTCTTATGGGTAGATCAGGAAAGAAAAATCCACGTCTGGCTGAAGATTTCTTAATTTGGACAGATGAACAAAGCATAATTAAAATAATTTTAAATACCTATAAATTTGTTGAAGAATATATAGATAAAGATGCACCTGGTGGAAAAGAGCATATAGGATATATTATTGATAGAGTTGGCTTTGAGGAATATAAAAAATGGGCACTAGAAGGTATACAATTCCCTGAAAAAACAATTGTAAAAGAACGTATTTATTGGAGTGGAGTACATTTTTGTTAATGGGTAAATTTAGAGTGCTAATATAAATCGTGTTAATTAAATTTCAAGAGTATTAGAGTAAGTAAAATTGCTAGAGATAAGAAAAGATTATATTGAACTATTGAAAATATAAATTATATAATTAATTTAGTATCTATAAAAATAACATAAGTGTAATATAAAAAAGAAATGAGAAGTAAAGAAATAATTTTAAATATTTCTACTTCTCATTTTTTATGTAACATTGGTTACATAAAAAAAATAATAATTGTAGTATGATTTGATTAAAGAAAGCAAAATACTAATAGTGGATGTTAAAATGTTATGCGCCGTCAAAAAAACGTCAAAAACAAATAAATAAAATTATAGTATTTTGTATGTGTATAAATAATATTAAAATAGAAAAATGTCTTAACTGTAATATATTAAGCCATTTTATAAGAGGAGGAAAAATAATGAGTTTATTTTTAGGAAAGATACATTATTGGTTATTTAATAAAATAGTATGGTTTGAAGGTTTAGAAAAAGAGGTTATTGAGTTTGCAAAAAATGAAAATATTAATATAGATGCTATAAGTGAGGAAATAACTAAAAAATATGGAGAAAGGCTTCCCAATAAACCTTTAGAAGATATGATTGATACAGGTAATATTCACGGATGGTTACAAGAAAAAATAAATTCAGCAGAAGGAAGAATGGCTGCTTGGACTTTTAAAATTCTTGAAAATGATAAAGCAAAATTAAGCAAATTAGAAGATATTTATATGAAGCAAGGTATTAAAGCAGGTAATGAGGTAAAAGATAACTCAGAGCAAGTTGACAATGCTGTAGATATATTTAACAAAATAAATGATTATATATTAGATGGAATGCCTTGTGATAGAGTGAATGAAGTTATTATGTCAGAAGAAAATATTGTTAAATGGAGTAGATCAGTTTGTGTTCACAAGAATGCATGGGAAAAAGAAAATGTACCTGTTGAGTTATTTTATAATTTAAGAAGTTTATGGATTAAGTCATTTGTAAATACTATAAATAGTGAATTTAAATATGTAGAAGGTGAAAATAATACATTTATAATAGAAAAGTTTTAATGTGACTTAACTAAGAAAGGAGCAGTTAAAATGGACGCTATAGAATTAATGATGGAAGAACACAAATACATTTTGCGTATGCTTAAAGTAGTTAGAAAAGCATGTTTTAAAGTTTTAGAAGGTGCTGATATAAATTATGAAGAGTTTTATTTAATAATTGATTTTATAAAAAATTATGCAGATGGACATCATCATAATAAAGAAGAAATAATGCTTTTTAATAGAATGGTAGAAAATTTAGGAGCATTAGGAGAAAAAACTATAAAGTATGGAATGCTAGTAGAGCATGACATGGGAAGATTATATGTAAAAAATCTTATTGAAGCTCTTGAAAAAGTGAAAAATGGTGATGAAGAAGCAAAATTAGATGTAATTGCAAATGCTATTTCATACACAGAGCTTTTACAAAGGCATATAGATAAGGAA
This sequence comes from Clostridium puniceum, assembly GCF_002006345.1. GTDB lineage: Bacteria > Bacillota > Clostridia > Clostridiales > Clostridiaceae > Clostridium > Clostridium puniceum. The sequence continues at coordinate 29,883 of NZ_LZZM01000197.1, read as the reverse complement.
GATAAAGTTATATATACATTTGCTAAAAGAGAATTGAAGGATGAAGTATTCCAAGTAATTGATAAAGAATGTATTGAATATGAGAAAAATAATACTCATGTTAAAGATGAAAATCTTCTAATTTTAGAAAAATTAGAAGAAAAGTATAAATAGAGAATGGGTTAACCATTCTCTATTTTACTTTATATGCACATCTAAAAAGATTGTAAAGCACAATAAGGAACTTAATAAGCACAACCAAGAACTTTATATTTACATTTAAACTATATTCAGCGCTAGAACTTATTTATAAAACTAATTAAATTTAATAATCACAATTCATAAAGAAGAAATCAATTAGAATTTTTTTATTTTTAAAATATTACGTAACATATGATACATACTATTAAACCATTTCAAGATAAAATAAATATACAAGGTTGGTAATTAAAACCTTGGTAAATTTGAAAATAAATTTTAATAAATATATAAAAAGTGGAGGAGATTTTAATATGGATAATAAAATGTTTTGTTTTCAATGTCAAGAAGCAGCAGGATGTACAGGCTGTACTGTAAAAGGTGTGTGTGGTAAGACTCCAGATCTTGCAAAAATGCAAGATTTATTAATATATACAACTAGAGGTTTATCAGAAGTAGCAACAAGTGCTAGAGCAGAAGGAATAGAAGTTTCACAAGCTATAAATACTATGGTAACAATGAACCTTTTCACTACTATAACTAATGCTAATTTTGATAAAGAAGTATTCTACGGTAGAGTAAAAGATACTTTAGCAATAAAAGAAGAATTATTAGCAAAATTAAGCAATAAAGAATCTTTAAGTTCAGCTGCTTTATGGAATACTGAAAGTAGAGACGAAATGGAAGCTAAAGCAGAAACAGTTGGAGTATTAGCAACTGAAAATGAAGATATCAGAAGTTTAAGAGAACTTATTACTTATGGATTAAAAGGATTATCTGCATATATGAAACATGCAAATGCTTTAGGATATGAAGATGAAAATATATGCGCCTTCATGCAAAAAGCATTATCATTAACTGCAGATAATAATGTATCAATAGATGAATATATCGGATTAACTTTAGAAACAGGAAAATTTGGTGTTGATGGAATGGCTTTATTAGACAAAGCTAATACAGAAAGTTACGGAAATCCAGAAGTAACAAAAGTTAATATTGGTGTTAAAGGAAATCCAGGAATATTAATTTCAGGACATGACTTAAAAGATTTAGAACAATTATTAATTCAAACAGAAGGAACAGGAGTAGATGTTTATACTCACTCTGAAATGTTGCCTGCTCATTATTATCCACAATTAAAGAAATATTCACATTTAGTAGGTAACTATGGAAATGCATGGTGGAAGCAACCAGAAGAATTTGAAAGCTTCAATGGACCAATACTTATGACTACTAACTGTATAGTTCCTCCAAGAGATAGTTATAAAAACAGATTATATACAACTGGTTCATCAGGATATGAAGGTTGTACTCATATTACAGTTGATGAAAATGGAAAGAAAGATTTCTCTGCAATTATTGAACAAGCTAAGAAATGTCCAGCACCAGTACAAATTGAAGAAGGAGAAATCGTTGGTGGATTTGCTCACAATCAAGTATTAGCATTAGCTGATAAGGTGGTTGATGCAGTAAAAACAGGAGCAATAAAGAAATTCTTTGTCATGGCAGGATGTGATGGTAGACAAAAAGCTAGATCATACTACACAGACTTTGCTAAGGCACTTCCAAAGGATACTGTTATATTAACAGCAGGTTGTGCAAAATATAAATATAACAAGTTAGAATTAGGAGATATAGGTGGAATTCCTAGAGTTTTAGATGCAGGACAATGTAATGATTCTTACTCATTAGCAGTAATTGCATTAAAACTTAAAGAAGTGTTTGAGCTTGAAGATATAAATGAATTACCAATAGCATTTAATATTGCATGGTATGAACAAAAAGCAGTAATAGTTCTTTTATCTCTATTACACTTAGGAGTAAAGAATATTCATTTAGGACCAACACTTCCAGCTTTCCTTTCACCAAATGTGGCTAATGTTTTAGTAGAAAACTTTGGTATCGGTGGAATTACAAATGTAGAAGATGACATTCAAATGTTTTTAAATTAATACTAACATAAAAAACAAAACATCAAGAATTTATAGAGCTTATAAATTCTTGATGTTTTTTGTAATTAATAAAAATTTTTATTATTCAAACTTTATTAATAGTGAAAAAGTGATATAATTAGTGTTAAGTAAGAATGATTACCAATTAATAAAGAAAGGATTTAAATATACGTTATGAAGAAGAATAATTTTATTTCTAAATGGAAAAAGTTCACTGGAAATGAATTTTTAAAATATGTTGGACCAGGGATTTTGGTTACTGTAGGATTTATTGATCCAGGTAACTGGGCATCAAATATTGCAGCTGGATCTAGTTATGGTTATAAATTACTTTGGATTGTTACTTTATCAACAATAATGCTTATATTGCTGCAGCATAATGCAGCACATTTAGGTATAGTTACTGGGCTTTGTATTTCAGAAGCAATAAATAAACATATGAAAGCATCTGTTGGAAAAGTAATAACTGGAACGGCAGTACTTGCAGCTATAGGTACGGCTATGGCAGAAATTTTGGGAGCTGCTATAGCATTGAAAATGTTATTTCATATACCTATAAAAATAGGTGCCTCAATATCATCAATATTAATAATATTTATGTTATTTTCAAATTCATATAGAAGAATAGAAAAAGTTATTATAGGATTTGTATCAATAATAGGGCTATCATTTATATTTGAAACAGCACTTGTGAATGTTAATTGGAGTGAGGCAGCTAAAAATTTAGTAATTCCTAATATTCCTGATGGTTCACTGCCGATAATAATGAGTGTTTTAGGTGCAGTTGTTATGCCACATAATTTATTTTTACATTCTGAAGTAATTCAAAGTAGAAAATGGAATTTAAAAGATAAAACAATAATTGAAAAGCAATTAAAATATGAATTTATGGATACTATGCTATCAATGATAATAGGTTTTGTTATAAATAGTGCAATGATATTAGTTGCAGTAACATTTTTTGATAATGGCATTAATGTAACAGAAGTTGAACAAGCTCAAATAATGTTAAAACCTTTATTAGGAAGTAGTTCTTCATTAGTATTTGCAATAGCTTTGTTGTTTGCAGGGATAGCGTCATGTATTACAGCAGGAATGGCAGGAGGATCTATATTTGCAGGATTATTTGGTGAAGAATATGATATAAACAATAAACATAGTAAAATAGGTGTTTTAATCACTATTTTATTAGCATTATTAATAATATTTTTTATTGATAATCCATTTAATGGGTTAATATATTCACAAATGTTATTAAGTGTACAACTTCCTGTAACTATTTTTAGTCAATTATATTTAACATCATCAGAAAAAGTTATGGGACAATACAAAAATACACTAACAGAAAATATTATATTGTGGATTATCGGTGGCATTGTTGCAGCATTGAATATTATGCTATTAATAAGCATTTTTTAAAGTATATAAGTTCTAATTAAGAAAGTTCATAATTTAGTTGGTTGTCTTATCCAATCACTCTAATATAGAAATTAAATCTTAATGAACAAAATTTTTTAGAACATATATATATAAATTTAATATAAAAATAAAACCTTTATGCATAACTTAAAAAATATGTATAAAGGTTTTTTTATTAAAATAAAAAACTACAGCGTAATGATATTCCAATTTTAGTGTCAATATTTATAAAACACCTTAAGTAAAAATGTCGAAAAATAAATTTATATGAAAAACTTGTGAAAACGATTAATAGGAAATAAATATATTTACATTAGATATTAATGCATATATAATCTGTATTATTGTAATGACATACAATAATAGGTAATTATAAACCTTTTAGATAGTTGTTATATAGTGATTTAAGAATATGTAATTAATTATAAAATAATATGGGGGAATAAACATGTTTAAAAAAATTCAATCGCTATTAATTGGAAGAGCACTTAAGACAACTGAATTAGCAGGTGAAAAATTCAATGTTCTTTGGGGATTACCAATATTATCTAGTGATGCTATTTCATCAGTTGCTTATGCTAGTGAAGAAATACTTTTGGTACTTGTACCAGTACTTGGAATGTATGCATACGGATCAATGATTGAAATAGCAATTTCAATTTCAGCACTACTATTTGTACTTGTATTTTCATATAAACAAATAATAGATTCTTATCCTCATGGAGGAGGATCATATATTGTTGCCAGTGATAATATAGGCAAAATACCAGGCCTAGTAGCAGCAGCTTCTTTAATGATAGATTATATTTTAACTGTTGCAGTTAGTACTTGTGCAGGCGCAGCGGCAATTACATCAGCATTTCCAGTTCTTTTACCACATAAAGCATTAATAGCTATTTTTGTAATAGGAATAATAACGCTAGGAAACTTAAGAGGTATTAAGGATTCAGCAAAATTATTTGGAGTACCAACATATTTATTTATATTATCTATAATAATAATGATAGTAACAGGAATTTTTAAAGTTTTAGTTTTAAAAGTGACACCAGTAGAATTATATCCACTAAAAGAATCTACACAAGATTTAACTACATTGTTATTTTTAAAAGCTTTTTCTTCAGGATGTACAGCATTAACAGGCATTGAAGCAGTAAGTGATGGGATTCCAAATTTCAAAAATCCAGCTCAAAAAAATGCTAAGACAGTATTAATTCTATTAGCAGGCATTGTTTTTGTTATATTTGGAGGCTTATCATATTTATCAACAATGTATAAAGCAGTACCAGGGAATGACCTTACAGTAATAGCACAAATAGCAATTCAAGTTTTTGGACAAAATAGTTTAATGTTTTTTGCAATTCAAGCTACAACTGCTATCATTCTTACTCTTGCAGCTAATACTGCATTTTCAGATTTACCATTATTGTTATCAATATTAGCAAGAGATGGATATGTACCAAGACAACTTAGCATTAGAGGGACAAGATTAAGTTTTTCAAATGGAATAGTATTATTATTTTTATCATCATCATTATTGGTATATATTGTTAACGGGAGCACACATATGCTATTGTCATTGTATGCAGTAGGTGTTTTCATATCATTTACATTGTCTCAATTTGGAATGTTCAAGAAGTGGACAAAAAGTAAAGAAGGAAAATGGAAGCATAAAGCTTTTATAAATGGTTTAGGAGCAACAATTACAGCTATAACATGTGTTATAATAGGCGTAAATAAATTTGAACATGGCGCATGGATTGTAGTTATATGTATACCAATACTTGTAGTAGCAATGCTAAGGATTAAAAGACATTATAATAAAGTAAAAGAAAATTTAAAAATTGATTCAGGAGTAGAAGGTTTAATCATTAGGGAAGCTATAACGAAATATGTTATTGTGCCAGTACAAACAATAAATAAATCTTTCATAAAAAGTTTAAATTATGCGTTGACAGTTGGAGAAAATATAGAAGTTTACCATGTAAGTACAGATGAAGAACAAACTAAGAAATTAATAGAAAGATATGCAACCCTTGGAATAGCAGCACATCTTGTAATAGAAAATGCACCATATAGAAATATTAATGAAAAATTAGTTGCTTATGTAGCTGAAAAACATAAACAATTGCAAACGCATGAAGTAATAACAATAGTAATGCCCCAATTCATTATATATAAATGGTGGCATCAAGTTCTTCATAATCAAACCTCTATATTTTTAAGAAGAGCTATATTAAAAATGAGAAATGTAATAATTATAACTGTACCCTACATAATTAATGAATAGATTATAAAAAGTAGTAATGATACATGAAATTATTTCAATGTATTATTACTACTTTTTTGTATTATCATAACTATAAGAAATTACATGTTTATAAATGTTTAGGCATTAGTAATTTGATTTTATAATCTTCTTCAAATAATTTTTTTGAAATCTAATAATTGTACTCAATTATTCTAAATTCAATTTATTTTTTAGTATATAATTAGTTATTATAAAGTAAGCTAAGAAGAATAATAGGTTAAATATAATAATACCTATTATAAATCCATGAGCAACTGAAAGTGCAGCAGCATTATCTAAATGTATATTTTGTAGATGATCAAGTCTATTACCTACTATTGAAAAAGCCAATGTTATAGCAGTTGAAATTGCTCCAGTAATGAAATTTAATCCTATAAATGCACCAAAAGCTGAAAGAATTCTATGTTTGCTAAATAGGTGCCCAATTGCTATTGAAGCATAAATCATAGTAAGAGATCTTAAAAGGGCCACTAAAATCAAAACAATTACTTCAAAAATGAGTATATAAAGTTGTATGCCTATTTCGGAATAACCTTTTGAAAGTACATCAGACATTTCTGTGAAAAAATTATTAAAGGAAATAGGCTCAAATGCCATTATAAGTATTGAAAGAATTGCAACAAAAGCACTTACAATATTCCAAAAACTTGCAATTGAAAGTTTACTTGTAAGATTTGTCATAGTGCTTACTGGTAGGGTATTCATTAGGTATCCTTCATCTCCAAGTAAATTTTTATAAAATCTTTGTATTATTACAAAGAAGGTAACGATGAAAACGGCAGCCATTGTACAACCATATCCAAAGATACTAAGAATAAATGGTATTGAACCAAAACCTTCAAGCTTATCAGCAAGGCCAGTTCCAATAAAAATTTTATTAATAATAGCAAAAGCCAATAATGCAATATAAAGTGGAATAAGGATTCTAGCTGTTGCTTTAATTTCATATTTCATTAATTTTACTAACATCTGAATACCTCCCTAAATAGAGTATCAACACTCTTTCCTTCATCTTCTCTAATTTCATCCACAGTCTTAGTTAAGCATATTTTACCATAGGATATAAATACTACATCATCTAATATTCTTTCAATATCTGAGATAAGATGAGTAGATATAATAATAGTAGCATTTTCATTATAGTTAGTTATTATGGTATTTAGAATATAATCTCTAGCGGCAGGGTCAACACCTGCTATTGGTTCATCTAGTAAATAAAGATCTGCTTCTCTACTCATTACTAAAATAAGTTGAACCTTTTCTTTAGTTCCCTTAGACATAGTTTTTAGTTTATCATCAGGATTAATATTTAGCTTTTTAAGCATAATATAAGCTTTTTCAGGATTAAAATTATCATAAAAATCTTTAAAGAAATTAATAATGTCTGAAACTTTCATCCAGTCATTTAGATAAGTTCTCTCAGGTAAATATGAAACAATTTTTTTTGTTTCAATCCCAGGCTTAAGACCATTTATTAATATTTCTCCACTTGATGGAGTTAAAAGTCCATTTGCAAGCTTTATAAGTGTACTTTTACCACTACCATTAGGTCCAAGCAAACCAACAATTCTGCCACGATTAATTGCTAAGTTAATACTTTTTAAGGCTTCAGAATTAGCATAAGTTTTAACTAGGTTTTTACATTCTAAAATAGGGCTGTTATCCAAGTTGCTATTTGTAAAGCTAGATTTAGAATTAATTTTACTATCATCGTAAAGCATGTTATTTTCATCATTATTCATTATTTCATCTCCTTTGATACAATTTCTATAAGTTCTATTGTTTCTTTTTTTGTATAGCCGATTTTTTCCATATTGTAAAGAAACTTTTCAATTTGTTCTTTTGCAAGTTCATTTCTAATATCTTTAATCATATTACTATCCTCCGTAATAAATCTACCACTTGTTCTTTGACTATAAACTAAACCTGTTCTCTCTAATTCAGTAAGTGCTTTTTGCATCGTGTTTGGATTAACAGATGCATCACTTGCCATCTCCCTAACAGATGGTAACTTTTCACCAACTTTATATAAACCTGAAACTATTCGAAGTTGTATTTGTTCCATTAGTTGTAAATAAATTGGTCTTTCATCATTAAAATTCCATGACATAGTCTCACTCCTTCACAAAAGTATGCCTTTGTATTATTGTACTAAGTTGTTAATACAATAATACAATTGTGGCTAGTATTTGTCAATAGAATAAATTAAAATAATTTGTTTCAAAAAACAAGAAAAAATTAAATAAACATTACAAAATAATCTAAAATCATTCAAGCAAGTAAAAATAAAGTCGACAATTAAAAAAATAAATTAAATGTGAATAAAAAATATAGAAAATAATTTCGAAATTATGTTTGCAAAGATGATTATATGTAATAAAATTTATATAAATATTTAGAGAAAAGAAGGGGAGATTGTTATGATAAAAATGTTAGATGAAAATCAATTAGATATGAATTCTTTAGAGATAAAGGACATAATAGATATTAAGTTATTGCAAAAATTTCAAGATGATTTTGCTTTTGCAATGAATTGTGCGAGTGTAACTGTAGACAAAGATGGAAATCCAATAACAAATTCTAGTAGTTATACAAGGTTCTGCGAAGGTTTTGTTCATTCAACCAAAAAAGGTGATGATAGATGTGCTGCGTCTCATAAAAGAATGGGAGAAGAAGCCGTAAAAACAGGAAAACCATTTGTAGGAGCATGTTATGCTGGACTTGTAGATTTTGCTGCACCTATTATTGTAGAAGGAAAATTGCTAGGGACTGTTTTAGGTGGACAAATGTTAACTGATAAACCTAAGGAAAAGGATTTTATACAAATTGCAAAAGAGATAGATGTAAATCCACAAGACTTTGTAGATGCAGCCAATGAAGTTAACATAGTGGATTTTAAACATATAGAAAAAGCTGCTAATGTATTATTTATTGTTGTAAATTCATTGGCTAAAAATGGATATAACCGAATTGAATTAGATTTATTGTCTAAAAGATTATCTAACAATTTTATGAAAGTATAGCAACGGTAGAAGAACTTTCTGCATCAGCAGCAGAAATTTCATCTCAACAGGAAGAGCTAAATAGTGAGATAACCCAAGTAGGTGTGGTTACAGATCAAATAAATACAATACTTGATGCAATAAAAAGTATTGCATCTCAAACAAAAATGTTAGGTCTTAATGCGTCTATTGAAGCAGCGCGTGCAGGAGAAGTTGGTAAGGGGTTTTCAGTTGTAGCAAAGGAAATAAAAAAATTTAGCTGAAAGTTCTAGAGAAACAGCAAAAACAATTTCAGACTTAACAACTAAAATACAAGAATCAGTTCGGGGAACTATAAAAAATTCTAAAATAACTCTTGAAACAACCCAAGAACAATCTAGAGCAATGGAGGAAGTTAGTGCAAATATTCAAGATTCAGTATATATCGCAGATCAATTAAGCAATATGATGGAAAAATCAAAATAATAATAAAGAAAAAGTTACGCTCAAAGTTTAATTTAAGCGTAACTTTTTTTATTTATAATTATTTTAGTTAATATTATTAATTCTGTTGAACATAAAAAAGTGTGGTGATATAATATGTCTATTGGTGTATATACATCTGTAAAAATAAAAGAGGAGAGGTGTAAATATGAGGGGAGATTTAGTTCAAGAAATATTAAGATTAAAAAAAGAAAAAAATGCAATTATCCTTGCTCATTATTATCAACCAGGATTAGTGCAGGAACTTGCAGATTTTGTAGGAGATTCCTATTATTTAAGTGAAATAGCTAGAGAGTGCAAAGAAGAAATTATAATGTTTTGTGGGGTTAGATTTATGGCTGAAAGTGCAAAGATTTTATCACCACATAAAACAGTTTTAATGCCATGTCCTAGTGCGGGCTGCTCTATGGCAGATATGGCAAGTGGAAAAGCAGTATTAGAATTAAAGGAAAAATATCCAGAAGCATATGTAGTTTGTTATATAAACTCAACATATAGTGTAAAAGCTCACTGTGATGTAGCTGTAACATCTTCAAGTGCCTTAAAAATATTAAAAAATGTACCGAATAAACAAATTATGTTTTTGCCAGATAGAAATTTAGGGGGATATATTTCTGAATTTTTTCCGGAGAAAGAATTTATATTATGGGATGGATTTTGTAGATGCCATAATAAAATAAGCAGAGAAGATATATTAAAAGTAAAAGAAAAGCATAAAGATGCGAAAGTGTTAGTTCATCCAGAATGTACGAAGGAAATAAGAGATATATCAGATTATATAGGAAGCACAAGTGGAATAATAGATTATGCAACTGAAGATTCTGGAAATGAATTTATAATAGGAACAGAAGAAGGAATTTTACATGAATTAAAAAAGAAAAATGCCAATAAGAGCTTTTTTATACCTGGAGATAGAATATGTTGTCAAGATATGAAGAAGACAACCCTTGAAAATTTATATGATGCCCTATTAAATTTAAGGAATGAAATAGTCCTAGATGAAGAAACTAGAAAAAAAGCTTTAAGATCTTTAGAAAATATGCACAAGTTAGCAAATATAAGAACTACACACAAGTTAGCAAATATAAGAACTACACACAAGTTAGCAAATATAAGAGCTACATATAAGTTAGGATCTATAATAGCTGAAAATGAACTAGGTAATTAGCTATGAATAAATTTGTTGATGTATTAATAATAGGTTCAGGGGTATCAGGGCTTTATTGTGCATTAAATTTAAGAAAAGATTTAAATATATTAGTCGTATGCAAGGATAAAATAAGCTGTAGTAATACTTATTTAGCACAAGGCGGAATATCTGTTGCAAGAGGTACTTCGGATATTCCATTATATATAGAAGATACATTAAAAGCCGGAAAGTATAAAAATGATTTAGAAGCAGTTAAAGTTTTAATTTCTGAATCTATTGAGAATATAAATACCTTAATAGAAATGGGATTAAAATTTGATAGAGAAGAAGATGAAACTTTAAATTTTACTAAGGAAGGAGCACATTCTATAAATCGAATAGTGCATACAAAGGACAATACAGGGGAAAGTACTGGTAATATTCTTATTGAAAAAGTAAAACAAAGAGAGAATATAGATGTCTATGAAGATACGTATTTTGTGGACATAATAGAAAAAGATAGTGAGTGTATTGGGGCAATATTATTGAAAGAAGATGAACAAATAAATGTTTATGCAAAAGCAGTAGTGCTAGCTACAGGTGGAATAGGGGGATTATTTAACAATTCAACAAATCAAAGAATATTAACAGGTGATGGGATAGCAGTTGCCATAAAGCATAATATAACTTTAAAGGATATGAATTATATTCAAATTCATCCAACAGCATTTTATGAAGAAGGAAATAATAAAAGAAGATTTTTAATATCTGAATCTTTAAGAGGTGAAGGTGGAATTCTTACAAATATAAGGGGAGAAAGATTTATAAATGAACTTTTACCTAGAGATGTTGTCTCAGAAGCTGTATATGAACAAATAAAGGAAACTGAAACTCCATATGTAAATTTAGATATAAGATTTTTGGGGAGAGACTATATAATAAGTAGATTTTCAACTATTTATGAAGAGTGTTTAAAAAGAGGAACGGATATAACAAAGGAATATATTAAAGTGTCTCCAGCACAACATTTTTTTATGGGGGGAATAAAGGTTGACTTAAATTCAAAAACATCTATGGAAAACTTATATGCAGTTGGAGAAGCAAGTTGTACTGGAATACATGGAGCTAATAGACTTGCAAGTAATTCTTTACTTGAGGGACTTGTGTTTTCGAGAAGAACTGCAAATTTAATTAACAGCATTGTTGATAATTTGGAAATTAAAGTTTCCTCTGTTGATAAACTAAATAAATATATAGAAGATATAGTAGTAGAAAACAAGAAATTAGCTATGAATGTTATCAAAGAAATGGGGGGGAAATTGGATGATGAACTACTTAGTTATAGATAAGATAATAAAAAATGCACTTATTGAGGATGTTACAAATGAAGATATAACAACAAACTCTATTATAGGTAAAGAAAGTATTTCTACAGTAGAATTGTTATGCAAAGAAGAGGGGATAGCTGCAGGACTTGAAGTTTTTAAAAGGGTATTTAATATACTAGGAGATGTAGAAGTCAAATTATGCAAAAACGATGGAGATAAGGTATATCCAAAAGATAAGGTTGGCTTTTTAAAAGGGAGTACTAGAAATTTATTAGTTGGGGAAAGAGTATCATTAAATTTACTTCAAAGAATGAGTGGAATAGCTACTTTAACCAATAAATATGTACAAGAAATAAATCATACAAATGCAAAATTATTAGATACCAGAAAAACAACACCAAACCTTAGAATATTAGAAAAATATTCAGTAAAAGTTGGTGGAGGACATAATCATCGGTTTAATTTATCTGATGGGGTTATGCTTAAGGATAATCATATAAGTGCAGCAGGTGGAATAAAAAATGCTGTAGAGCTTGCGAGAAGCAATTCTTCATTTGTTAGAAAAATAGAAGTGGAAGCTGAGAATTTAGAAATGGTAAAAGAAGCTTTAGAAGCTAGGGCGGATATAATAATGCTAGATAATATGAATTTAGATTTAGCAAAAGAGGCAGTAGTGTTAATAAATAAAAGAGCATTAACAGAATTTTCAGGTAATGCGGAATTAGGTAATATAAAAAAAATTGCAGAACTTGGTGTAGATTATATATCTGTTGGTGCGTTGACTCACTCCGCAAAAATATTAGACTTTAGTATGAAGAATTTGATTCTGATTTAGAAGAATGAAAAAATAGCTAATAAAATAGTAAACAAATATGTTGATGCTATAGGTTAATTAGTTTGAAACTTAGAAAAATTAAAATAATTTTTGGTTTGTTACAAATGAAACGGAAATAATAAGTACATTTTTGTATAATAACATCATAAAGTAAATCATTTGATATAAATAATAGAAAAAGTGATCAGTTTTATATAAATAAATTTACATGAGTATAAAAATAATAGGATGGTGAATTTTATGATAAGAAGAGTTATTAAAATAGATGAAGAAAAATGTAATGGCTGTGGACTTTGTGCAAGTGCTTGTCATGAGGGTGCAATTGGTATGATAAATGGGAAAGCGAAATTGTTACGTGATGACTATTGCGATGGACTTGGAGATTGTCTTCCTTCATGTATAACAGGTGCCATAACTTTTGAAGAACGTGAAGCAGCACCTTATGATGAAGAAGCAGTAAAAATAAAAATGGAAAGAAGAAAAATGGAACAAGAAACTATAGAAGTAAATAAAAATGAAAAAATGCCTTTTGGTTGTCCAGGTTCACAATCACGAGTAATAAACCATAATAAAATAGTAGCTAAAAGTGATACAAGCACTAATGAAGTAATTTCACAATTAAATCAATGGCCAGTTCAAATTAAACTTGTACCACCAAATGCTCCATATTTTAATAATGCTAATTTACTTATAGCAGCAGATTGCACAGCTTATTCATATGGTGATTTTCATAATAAATTTATTAAAAATAGGATTACATTAATAGGCTGTCCTAAACTTGATGAAGGTGATTATTCAGAAAAACTTACAACAATTTTAAAAATGAATGAGATAAAAAGCCTTACTGTAGTAAGAATGGAAGTACCTTGCTGCGGAGGAATAGTAAATGCAGTTAAGAATGCACTTAAAGCAAGTGAAAAGTTGATTCCTTGGCAAATAGTTACTATTTCAACTAATGGGGAAATTCTTGAATAAGAATAATTAAAATATAAATAGGGTATGCTTTTATCAAAGTTTTTTTAATAAAAGTATACCCTATAATCGTTTTTATTAGAAAGAAGGCAAATAAATTATATAAGAAATAAATATAAAAATGTATATTTCTAATTAAATAAAATACATATGATTGCTATACAGGCTTTCTGTATAATTAACTAGAACCTATATAAATTTAATGAAGATTCTTAGTATCAATTTATTACCAAAAAAATATATTGATTATATAAAAAATAGAGGATATTGGGGACATTATGTAGAATAATTATGTTAACTAGATATTTAAAGGGGGAGTATATATGAATAAGAGGAAGATATTAATACCAATAGATGGAACAGAAAGAAGTATGCATTCTTTAGAGTTTGTAAAAGAGATATTTCCAAAGGATTCTGTTGAAATAGTAATAATGAATGTAAAAGAGCTTGTATTAATAAATGAAATGATAGTTGCAGATGAAATCAAGTTTGCTCAAGAATTAGGAGATGAAATATTAGAAGCAGCAAAAGAAAAGATGAAGGACTATAAAACTAAAACATATTTTACCTTTGGATATCCAGGAGACGAAATTATAAAGAAAGCTAATGAAGAAAACATAGGAATAATAGTTATGACTAAGTCTACGAAGAGAGGTTTAACTAGAATGATAGGATCAGTAACAACAAATGTCGTAAAACGTGCTAAATGTATTGTAATGATAGTTCCTAATGATTTTACGATCAGTATTACTTAGTTATATTCAAAGAATAATAAGTCAGCAAGATAGTCTATTTTCTTTCATATGCCTGATTATAAAAATTTCATTCAAGTGAATTTTTTTAGACTATCTTAGAAAGTTTTATTTTTAAGATGGTCTTTATGTTTGAATATAGAATTTTCTTACATATAATGATATAATAAAGCGAAACTTATTTACTAAGATAAATTCAAATAAATTAAAAAATATTTTTTAGTGTTAAGGAGAAAAAGATGAGAGCAGTTTACAGAAACCCTAAAGAGTTAGCAACATGTTTAAAGGATATTGTAGATACATATGAAGATGATTTAATTTCATATGAAAAAATGGAAGAAAGAATTATGAAAATTGTTGAAGCAAATAAGGATTCTATTTATAAAGAAAAGGGCATGTCAGTAAAGATAGCTAATGTTTTAGGTGATAAAAGGGTAGATATTATTAATAAGGTAGTACAAAGTAAAACAAAAACAGAAGCGTAGTTACTTTTACAGTTTAGGAGTGAATTTTTAATGGATAAAAAAATAATATTGACAGGAGATAGGCCAACTGGAAAGTTACATATAGGACATTATATAGGTTCTTTAAAGAATAGAGTAGAACTTCAAGAATCTGGATTATATGAAAGTTTTATAATGATTGCAGACCAGCAAGCTTTAACAGATAATGCAAGAAACCCGGAAATAATAAGAAATAGTTTAACAGAAGTTGCATTAGATTATTTAGCAGTTGGCATTGATCCAAGTAAATCTACTATATTTATACAATCACAAATACCAGAATTAAATGAACTTACAATGCATTATTTAAATCTAGTTACATTATCAAGATTGGAAAGAAATCCAACAGTTAAACAAGAAATAAAACAAAAGAATTTTGAAAATAGTATTCCAGCAGGATTTCTTATATATCCTGTAAGTCAAGCTGCCGATATAACAGCATTTAAAGCAACTACAGTTCCAGTTGGAGAAGATCAATTACCTATGATTGAACAAACTAGAGAAATTGTAAGAAGCTTTAATTCTATATATGGAGACGTTTTAGTTGAACCAGAAGCTGTGCTTCCAAGTTCAAATGCAGGAAGATTGCCTGGTACTGATGGAAAAGCTAAGATGAGTAAATCAATAGGAAATTGTATATATTTATCTGATGATGCAGATACAATTAAAAAGAAAGTTATGTCAATGTATACAGACCCTAACCATATAAGAATAGAAGATCCAGGTCAAATAGAAGGAAATACTGTATTTACTTATTTAGATGTTTTTGCAACAGATAAGAATGCGGTAGAAGAAATGAAAGAACACTACAAACGCGGTGGACTTGGGGATATGAAGGTTAAAAAATACTTAAATGAAGTATTGCAATCAGAGCTTGAACCAATAAGAAACAGAAGAGTAGAATTTGCAAAAGATATTGATGCTGTATATGATATGTTAAAAGAAGGTAGTAATAAAGCTAGAGCAGTAGCAGCAAATACGTTAAGAGAAGTTCGTGAATCAATGGGAATTGAATATTTTACTAAAAAATAGATGAATAAATAAAATTCATTGGAAGAGGTGCAATCAAGTGAAAGCTGTTGGAATAGTACAATATGAATTAGAAGATGTATTTCATATTTTTATGAAAAATGCTCAAAAGGATTTTTCGGATTTTAATCAAGAAAACCCAGTTGGCTGCAAGATTAAGAAAAATATACAATCTGTAGGAAGTAAACCAATAGAATGCACAATTGAAATAACTGATTATATAAAAAATGAAAAGTACCAAATTACAACATCAACAAATTTTACGACAGGAGCATCAAGCTGTGTATCAACTTATATGTTTAAAGCACAAAAAGATGGTACAACTAAAATAATAATCGAAGAAGATCAAGGTTCAGAGAAATTTATTTCATATATGACTTTATGGCTTCAAAGATTTTTAGCTAAACGTAATTTTAAAGCTAAGATGAACAACATTGTAGAAAGTCTTAACAATGAACTAAAAACGTATTTCAGTAATATTGAGAGAAGTAAACCTAAAAATAACGATATAGAAGATTAATACTTATGAAAAGAAACTTGATATATTTCACTCAAGTTTCTTTTTAAGTGTATGAAAGAAAATATATACGATTAAAAGGAGTTGCTATGCTACATATAAGAAGGGACTCTAGATAGTTTTGTGTAAAAACAAAACTATCTACTGTCCCTATAAGAACATCTAATATCATTAATCATAGACTTATTATTTCTTTAAGTATGCCTTATATTAATATGCCCAATTACCATCCTTAAATATTTGAACTTCTTCACCATTAGTTTTTATACCAACTATATTCGTATCTTTAGTTCCGATCATAAAATCAACATGTGTTAAGGAAGTATTTGCGCCAGCGAGTTTTGATTCTTCTTTTGTCATACTTTCCCCATCTTTTATGCAGCATGGATACGAAGAACCAAGTGCTAAATGGCAAGAGGCATTTTCATCATATAATGTATTATAAAAAATAATATTAGAATTTGAAATTGGAGAATCATAGGGTACTAAAGCAACTTCTCCTAAACGATTAGAAGTTTCATCAGTATTTAATAATTCTTTTAGAATATCTAGCCCAGTTTCAGCAGTGTAATCTATAACCTTTCCATCTTTAAAGGTTAATGAAAAATTATTAATTAAATTCCCACAGTAACTTAAAGGTTTTGAGGTAAAAACAATTCCATTTACATCATCTAATTTGGGTGTAGTATAAACTTCTTCTGTTGGCATATTTGCAATAAATTTAAGGCCAGCTTGAGTAGTATCTTCTCCACCACACCAAATATGATTTTTAACTAAGCCTATTTTTAAATCAGTTCCAAGAGAATTTGTAAAATGCAAATATTCAAATTCATGTGTATTTAATTCTTTAACTTTTTTATGAAGAAGATTAACATGATTATTCCATGCTAATATAGGATCTTCTTCTTTTAATCTCATAACAGAAAAAATTGCATCCCATAATTTTAGAACAGCTTCTTTAGAATTAACTTCATTAAATATTTTTTTAGCCCAATTTTCAGTTGGTATTGAAATTAGACACCATGAATTTTTATTGGAAGTACAAGCGTTATGATATTTTTCTAAAGCTTTACGTTTGCTTTTCTGATATGCTGAGATTTTATCAGAATCAACATCTTTAAAAATGTCAGGATCAGATGCTGAAATACTTAAAAAAGCAGCATCTTTTTCTACATAATAATTATATTTATCACGTTCAAAATCTGGAGTGAAAGAAAGAATCTCTTTACTAGAATTATTAAATCTAATCTTATTAAATTTTTCGTCAGTATAATTTATAACAACATCAGAAGCTCCAGCTTTATAAGCTTCTTCTGCAATCATTTTTGCAAAATCACTACATTCAATAGGGCTATTTATAACTAATAGACCATCCTTTTGTAGATTAATCCCCTTAATAACTGCAAGTTTTGCATATTTCAATAATAAATCATCAAACAACTATATCACCTCGTAAATGTAATTTTATATTTCTAATTATTACATTAATTTTAAGAATTATCAAAGCAAAATATAAAAAAACTGATTTAATTTATAAACCTATACTTAAGTGGATATAATATAGTATAATAAATTAAAATATATAACTTAATAATAAATTTTTTAGTAGGGATAATCTCACTACTAAATTTACGCGTTAATGAATTTAGGAGGTTTTTAATGAAAAAATTATTAATTTTAGACTCAAATTCACTTATGAATAGGGCTTTTTATGCATTGCCTCCAATGAATAATAGTGATGGAATAAATACCAATGCCATTTATGGTTTTATGAATATGCTGCTTAAGATGAAAGAAGAAATTGGACCTGATAGTATAATAGCTACTTTTGATTTAAAAGCACCAACCTTTAGACATAAGGAATATGCAGAATATAAGGCTGGAAGAAATAAAATGCCGCCAGAACTTGTAGAACAGTTCCCGATTATTAAAGAACTATTAAAGTTTATGGGAATAAAAATTTTTGAAATAGAAGGTTTTGAAGCTGATGACTTAATAGGTACAGTCTCTAAGTTTGCGGAAAATAATGATACAGAGGTATTTATAGTTACAGGAGATAAAGATGCACTTCAATTGGCATCTGATAGTACTAAAATTGTAATTACTAAAAAGGGAGTTAGTGAAACCGCAATTTATGATAGAAAAACTTTTATAGATGAATTTGAAGTAACTCCAAATCAATTTATAGATGTTAAAGGCCTTATGGGAGATAAATCTGATAATATTCCAGGGGTTCCTGGTGTAGGAGAAAAAACAGCATTTAAGCTTATAAAGGAATATGGTTCTGTTGAAGAAGTATTAAAGAATATTGATAACATTCCGGGGAAGAAGCTTAAAGAAAATTTAGAAGGGAATGTAGAACAAGCAATATTCTCTAAAAAGCTTGCGACTATTATGAGAGAGGTTCCAATTGACTTAACATTAGAAGATATTAATTATAATGATAAAGAAAATATAATAGAAATTAAAAAGATGCTTGTTAAACTTGAAATGAAATCAATTTTAGCTAAATTTAAAGATGATACAGCCTCAGAAGAATCTACAGTTCAAGTGAAAAATATAGATACAATTGAAGAAATGAAAGAAATATTTTTAGGAAAAAAAGATATAATTTACATAGATTATACTTTAATAGATGCTTCTAGATATTCTAAATTAGAACTTGAATATTTAATTTTAGGCGAAGAAAATACTGGGACCTGCATAAACTTTAAAGACATAAGCTCTAAAAATAAAGAAGAAGCCATAGAAATTTTAAAAACATTAATGGAAGATGAAAATATTAAAAAAGTAATTCATGATGGAAAAAATTTTGTTACTTTTTTAAATAAATATAAAATTGAAATTAAAGGTTTTGAATTTGACACTGCAATAGCAGCTTATTTAATTGATTCTTCAAAGAGTAAATATGAAATTTTAGAGCTTGTTAATTATTATGTTGGAGATAATCCAAGTGAAGAAGGAAATAATCTTAAAGTAATACTTTCAAGCTATTTACCAACTATTTATGAAAAATTGAAAGAAAGACTTCACAAAGAAAATATGGATAAACTATATTATGAAGTTGAACATCCATTAATATATGTACTTTCATCTATGGAGAGTATTGGATTTAACATAAATGAAAGTATGTTAGATGAATTGAAAATAAAATTCCAAAAAGAAATTGATGAGACTCAAGAAGCTATATATAAGTTATCAGAAGAGGAATTTAACATAAGTTCTCCTAAGCAATTAGGAAAAATACTTTTTGAGAAATTAGATTTGCCAGTTATTAAAAAAACTAAAACAGGGTATTCAACTAATCAAGAAGTTTTAGAAAAGTTAATGGATAAGCATGAAATAATTCCTAAAATAATGTATTACAGACAAATTACAAAGATTAATTCTACATATATTGAAGGATTAAAAAATGTAATTGATGAAGATGGACATATTCATTCGAACTTTAATCAAACTGTTACAACTACAGGAAGATTATCAAGCACAGAGCCTAATCTTCAAAATATTCCAATCAGGCATGAATTAGGAAGAGAAATAAGAAAAGTATTTATTCCTATGGAAGAAAGTGATATACTTGTCTCTTGTGATTATTCACAAATAGAATTAAGGGTGCTTGCTCATATTGCTGATGACGAAAATATGATAGATGCATTTAAGCATCATAGTGATATTCATACAAAAACAGCTTCAGAAGTTTTTAAAGTTCCAATAGATGAAGTTACTCCTCTTATGAGAAGTAGAGCAAAGGCGGTAAACTTTGGAATTGTATATGGAATAGGTGCATTTAGTTTAGCTCAAGATTTAAAGATTACAAAAAAAGAAGCAGAAGAATATATGAATATTTACTTTGAAAGATATCCCAAAATAAAAAAATATTTGGAGAATATAGTTAGAGATGCAGAAGAGACTGGGTATGTATTAACAATTTTAAATAGAAGGAGATTTATACCAGAAATAAAAGCTTCTAATAAAATAGTAAAAGCTTTAGGTGATAGATTAGCTATGAATGCACCTATTCAAGGAAGTGCCGCGGATATAATAAAGCTTGCTATGGTAAATGTTTATAATAAGTTAAATGAAAAGAAATTAAAAAGTGAGTTAATTCTTCAGGTTCATGATGAACTTATATTAAATGTAAAGAAGGAAGAATTTGAAGAAGTTAAAAATTTAGTTGAACATGAAATGGAAAAGGCTATTAAACTAAAAGTAGCACTTGACGTAGATGTGAATTTTGGTAATACATGGTACGAAGCAAAATAAATTATGGAAATTAACAATAATCTGAAAAAATCCCTCGAGGATTTTTTCTTAACTGTTGATACCCAACAGGGGATCCTAAAGGGTGTTAACTCTTAACTGTAATAAAGGTGGTTTATATAAAAATGATCAAGATTGGTTTGACAGGAGGTATAGGTACAGGGAAAAGCACTGTATCAAGTATCCTAAAGAATGAAAAAATTAAAATTATAGATGCGGATTGTATAGCTAAAGAAGTTCTTGAAAAAAATCCTCAAATATTAGAAATGGTTCGCACTCAGTTCGGAAGCGGCTTTTTTGATTGGAAAGGAGAATTTAGAAGAAAAGAATTTGGAAATCATATCTTTAGATTTCCAAAGCAAAGAATAAAATATGAAAGTATAATTATGCCTTATATTAAACAATCAATAGAATCTAATATAAAAGCTTATGAAAAAAAATGTGAAAAAATAGTAATAATAGATGCACCAACTTTAATTGAAAACAATATGCATGAGGAGATGGATTATATTATTCTTGTATATGCTGACAATTCAGTTCAAATTCAAAGAGTTATGAACAGAGATAAGTTAACTAAAGGAGAAGCTGTTAGCAGAATAAATTCACAAATGCCTATGGAAGAAAAAAAGGAGTATGCAAATATTATTGTTGATAACAATGCTGATTTAATTGAAACTCAAAAGCAAGTTTATGATTTAATTGATTTTATGAAATTAATATGCTAGTTAAGGAGAAAAGAATGAAATTTCTAAAAAGAATCTTTTGCAGATTAGTAATCTTAGCAGCAATTTTAGTAGCAGTTTTAGTGGGAGCTAGATATGTTATTAAAGAGAATTTTTTTCCATATAAGTATAAAGTATATGTAGATGCTTATAGTTCTGAGTATAATTTAGATCCATTGCTAGTATTAGCAGTAATAAAAACAGAAAGCAAATTTAATGAAGATGCTAAGTCACATAAAAATGCAGTAGGTCTCATGCAAATAACTGTTGAAACAGGTGAATGGGCAGCTAAAGAAATGGGATATAGTACATTTTCTAAAGAAAATTTATATGATGAAAAATATAACATTAGAATGGGATGCTGGTATCTTAGAAGATTAAATGATATTTTTGATGGTGATTTAGATTTAGCAATTGCTGCATATAATGCAGGACCAACTAACGTACAGTCATGGCTTCAAAATGAAAAATATTCTTCGGATGGAAAAAGTATAGATTATATACCTTTTGGTGAAACAAAGAAATATGTTGATAAAGTTGATACTTATTATCAAGTCTACCAATATTTTTATAGTAAAGAAAGCAGCTATTTTAATAAAGATGAAACCATAGATATGATTAAAAGTATTTTTAATGTACATTTCTTAAGTTAATTCTTAGGGAATCCCTGAGAATTAACTTAAATATTTAATAAAACTTACTTGAATTTTTAGTGAAAATGAATTATTATTAAATGGTTAATTAATATTTTGCAGGTGTGCTGGAATTGGCAGACAGGCACGTTTGAGGGGCGTGTGTTGAATAACGTACGGGTTCAAGTCCCGTCACCTGCACCATTTTACCAATGGTTACAAGCTATTCGACATCCATTTTGACATCCATTTTTTTTATTACTATACTATCAAGTATGTCTGCTGACCTTGTTTTCATGTTTTCTAATACATGCTGATATTTCTTAGTCATGTTTGTATCTGAATGTCCTAATCTTTCAGCTGCCTCTTTATCAGTTATTCCATTTTTTAACATCATTGTAGCGTTAAAATGCCTTAAATCATGAAACCGTGTATGTGGAAATTTATTTTTTTTCAACATTCTTGAAAATCTATTGCTATAATTGTTCCCATTTTCAGCAGATCCATCTTTCTTAGGATAAACATACCCAACACCTTTATATAAAGACAATCTTTCTATAACATATCTAGGCGCAATAATTTTCCTGTAAGATGTTTTAGTTTTTGTATTTTTTTCTATAACCTCACCTTTCACATGAACATTAGCTCTTTGTATTGATATAATTCTTTTATTAAAATCAATATCATCCCATGTTAACCCCATTATTTCTGACATTCTTAGTCCACAGAGTGCTGCTAATAAAATGGGGATTTCTTCTTTTGTTCCAGTAACTACATCAAGTAAAGTATTAAATTCATCTTCGTTATAGATATAATATTTATATACTTTTTTATTGTTTGGTAATCTAACGCCATCACATGGATTGTTTTTTAATATCTTATTAAGTTTTGCGTAATTAAATATTGCACTTAAAATTGAAAGGAGATTTTTACATGTTTTTCTAGAATGTGCTTTAGAAAATTCGTTAATCATTTCTTGTATGTTGATTGGAAGAATTTTTGTCATTAAATGATCACCCAAATATGCACAAGCATATTTATCAACACTTCTTTTATATTCGTTTACAGTTGTAGGCGATAGATTTACGCAATAAGTATTTAACCAAATTTCAGAAAACTCCTTGAATTTGGCTTTGCTTGGATTTATCATTCCATTGCCTTCGATTTCTTCTATTAATGCATTTACTTTTTTTCTGCATTCTTGGCGTGTAGGAGCATAAACATATTTTCTAACTCTCTTGTTTGTTAATGTTGGTATATCAACAACGCCTTGCCAACGCCCATCTTTACGTTTTGTAACGGAACCTTCCATATATATCACCTTTCCTTTTCAGATAAATATGTAATGTATTTAATAGCATCTTTTTTAGATTCTTCTGATAATCCAGAAAACATTTTGATTAAACTTTCTTCATCAGAGTCAGTATCTTCACCACATAAATATTCAATAGTAACATTGAAGTGTTTCGCTATATTGTGAACTAAAATTAAGTCAGGGTCACGTTTACCAGTTTCATAGCGTGAAATTGTGGCGTTACTTGTTCCAATTAATTCGCCAAGGGCACGTGTACTTAAGCCGCTATCTTCTCTTAACTTTTTTAACCTCTTTGCGAAAATTTCTAAACTTATTTGTTTCATTTTTGATATATCCTCCTAAACTTATTATACTAAATTATATTACAAGTGTTACCAAAATGCAATATATATAATCAAAAAATAATAAAAATATATCTAAAAAGTATTGACTTGCTATCAAATTAGCATTATACTGATACCAAGATGTAACAAAGGAGGCGAAAACATGGAGAAAGACTTAAAGTATGCAAAGGATAATATAAAATTGTTATTGAAATACAAAAAATGGACACAAAGTATTTTGTGTAAAAAAACAGGCATGACACATATTACTTTACAAAGAAGGTTAAGTAGTAAAATACCAAAGTGGACAATGTTGGAAGCGGCAAGTATAGCAAGTGCGTTTGGATTATCAGTAGAAGAAATTTTTTTTACTCCGATGGTACCAAAATGTAACGCAAAAGATGAAGAACATTCTAGAGTGAGCTAGAAAGGAGGGATAAGATGAACAATATTAAATTATTCGAAGGTCAAGAAGTAAAAGTCAAAACAGATAAAGGAGCAACACTTATTAATTTAGTTCATGTGGCTAAATGTTGTGGATTAGTAAGAAAAAACAACAGCGGACAAGGTGTAAAGATTAGATGGGATGATATTAAAAAGAAAGCAAATCCTATAAAGGTCGAAGGCTCGACCCCACAAAAAATAAAAGAAGAAATCACATACATTCTAGAAGAAATAGAAAATACAGATGATAGAAATTCAATTTATATGAGTAGTTGGTTAAGTAAAAGATTAGCACTTGAATGTCATAGTGAAAAAGCAAATAGATTTAAGAATTTCTTAGTTACATTGGATGAAGAAAGAGAAAAAGGGAATTTAGTAAATAGTGGACAAATAGAGCAAATTGCTTACTTAGCTGAAAATATGCAAGTAATGGGACATGTTGTTCAAGGGTTGCAAACTTTCACATTAGGATTAAAAGAATATGTACAAGATAGTATACAGGCTAAAGATAAACAAATAGATGATATAGCAGAAATGATAGGGTTTAGAACTAAGAATACACGGACTCTTACAGACAAGCTTAAATATACTCTAAAAGAAAAGTATGATATGCGTTCAATCAATTCGAATATGGAAGTTTATAAGAAAGCTAAATCAAAAATATTTGATGAATTTAAGGTCAGTAAATGGGAAGACATTCCGGTAATTAAATATAATTCTGTAGCAACTTTTATTGAAGAGTGTATAACTCATTCTTAACATACCAAAATTTCAGACAAGCACATCTAAAACTCAAAGATAACTAAATTTTAAGGAGGAATTTATTTGTATTATAAAGGTTTAGGCAAAAATCATTTATCAGTTATCACTATAGGATGGAGAATATTTAATTCATTTAATGAAATGATAATTCCCAAAGTTGTAGGTGAAGTTAAAAGAGGTTTTATTAAACATTTAAGAATCGACAGGCTTTTATCAGTAGGACATAGATTTAGAAGCGATTCAGTTAATTTTTAACTTAGTTATATTGGTCAAGCTGTAGTTAATACGTAGGCAATGCCTATAGGAAATACTAAACTCACTACAGGCTAAGAGAGTATCGGAACGAGAATAAGATTAAGGAGGAAACATTAAAATGAAAGTTTGCATAATGACATCAAGTAAAAGCATGATACTTATCATTAATGAAATTAAGTTCAATGATGATAAAACAATTGCAGAATTAATATCTGATGATTCAATAATTGGAAAGTTAGATTTAGATCAATGCGAATTAAATAAACTCGATAGAACCGATGGCAATATGGAGTATTACGAATTAGTTGAGAAGGAGGAAAAATTGAATGAAAGATAACCAAATAAAAGAATTAGAAAAAATATGTAAACCAGTAGCTGATTATTTAAAAAATAATTGCGACCCATATTGTACAGTAGTTATTACAGATGCTCATATTAAGTTAGTTAGGGATGAAATGGGTATACCAGTAGGAACTGCTCAAGAAGTACCAGTTCAAGAGCAGCATAATTTTGTACCATCTACATCAGAGGGCATTTGCACAGGCTCTAATTGTACAAGACCAGATTAAAACAAATTTTCAATATATCTCCATTGTTCAGTTTTTAATTGTCCATAATAACTTTGAGTAATTTCAGAAATAAATATTTTATCATCGTGATCTAATGCTGGTAATAAAGAATTATAGATTTGTTCAGCAGAACTAAATGACTGAATTATATAAGTAGAATCTAAAATGTGTGACCATTTACCATTTGAAATTTTCAAAATTAATTCGGGAAGTTGATCGTATTTTTGTTTAGGCGCATGCAAGTCGTAAGAAATATTATAAACCATAAATTACACCCCCTTTTCAACAATATATTACCACATTTTTATATCAAAGTAAAAAGGAGGAATTAAAGTTGATAGAAATAGGTGCAATATTCAAAAACAAAGGAGAAACGTGGGAAGTCATGAGGTATGATTCTTACGAAAATAAATATATTTGTTGCAATGTAAATACAGAAAGTAAAGGAAAATTTGAAGAAAAAGAAATATTAGTTGAGGAGGATTAATAAATGACAGGGTTCATGGTACGTTGTAAAGCAAAAGATATAGGAGAAGCAATAACTAATCATTTTAAAAATAATTTAAATAATTATCTTGAAGTAAATGCAACTTTGAACAATGAATCTATTAGATTAAGTCAAGAGTTGGACAATCTTATTGTTAGAGAACAGCGAAAGAAGGTGACTTATTGAAAAATGCCAAGAAATTAACAAGGGAACAAAAGAGATTTCTTAGCTCTAAAGGCTATGAGGTAGCTTGCTACTTAGTAGTAAAGAATACAACAGATACATTATTTATTTTAAATAAGATAACTGGAATAGTTGGGGAGGTGCCTAAATAGTGGATGATATTAATTTATACGTAAATTCAGTTTCACCAACCTATAGGAAACGTAGTAAGTTTTCTAAGTTCATTAGAAGAATTTTAAGAAGTTGGAGGTAGTATGGGAAAGTTAGCAGTTTATGCAGCTTATAAAGACAAACTTAATAAAGACATAGCAGATGAGACTAGGCGACTTTGTTTAGGAGGATTAACTTATCAAGCAGCACTTAGGAAGGCAAAGGAACTTTATATAGGGAAGGAGCGTAAAAGAAAGTGAATGATAATTGGTATGCACTATGTATATCTATATTGACAAATAATTCATCCGAAGATGCCTTGGGATTAATGAATTTAAGACCAGATAAATTACCTAAGAAAAATTTAAATCTTACTAAAGAGCAAGCTTTAAATTTAAAATACTTAAGACAAACTATGTCATGGAATGAACTAGGAAAAGAGTTTGGAATAAATGGAGAAGCATTAAGAATGCAAGTGTATAACGCATTAAAAAAAACTACAAGGACACCGACCAAAGTAGTCCAAGTAGCTTAACAGAATAATCAATATTATTATAACACAGAATATAGGTGATAAACATGAGTGATTGCAAAAAATATTACTATTTAAAAATCAAAGAAGATTTCTTTGAATCAGAAGATATTAAAATACTTCAAAATTTAGATGATGGATATTTATTCTCAGATATATTGATGAAGCTATATTTAAAATCTTTAAAGAATAATGGAAAGTTAATGTTTAAAGATCACATACCATATAATCCGAAGATGATTGCTACAGTAACTAATCATAGTGTTTCGATTGTAGAAAAGGCTTTATCAGTATTCGGAGAAATGGGATTAATAGAGGTTCTTGATAATGGAGCAATATTTATGTTAGATATTCAAAATTTTATTGGACAAAGTAGTTCAGAAGGGGATAGAAAAAGAGAATATAGAAGGAGAATAGACGAAGAAAAACAAAAATTATTAGTTAGTGGACAAATGTCCGACATTCATCCACCAGAGACAGAAACAGAGACAAAGACAGATATAGAACTAGATATAGAACAACAACTAGAAAATTTAGATAATATTCT
This sequence comes from Clostridium puniceum, assembly GCF_002006345.1. Lineage (GTDB taxonomy): Bacteria > Bacillota > Clostridia > Clostridiales > Clostridiaceae > Clostridium > Clostridium puniceum. Next base: position 2,296 of record NZ_LZZM01000197.1, on the reverse strand, counting down.
TAGAAGTGATTTTGAAACTAAAGATATAGAAACCATTAAGAAATATTGTGTTGAAAATAATGTTACTGTTGCTGTTGTTGTTGAAAAACTAGAGATATTAAAACATATGAAGAAAGTAAGAAATAAAGTGGGTGCATTATTAACAGCAATTAAGGATGGTTGGAAACAACCAGAATCAGAATGCAACTCCAGTACTGTTTCAAAATTCAATAATTTTAAAGCAAGAGAATATGACTATGATGATTTAGAAAAGAAGCTCTTAGGATGGGATAAGGAGGGAGAAAATGAAAGCAATAGTTAATAGTGAATCATTATTTTTACTAGCTAAATTAGTTAAAAATGGTTCATATGAGATATCAGTTAAAAATGGAAGAGTTAAACTACTGGCAGAATCTTCATTAGGTGAATATCAAGTTGAGATAATTGAACCTAACAATAGCAGTAATGAAGATGGAGTTTTATCAATACCTAGACAAGTATTTTCATTATTACCAAGAAAGACAAGTTTGATTATGGAAAATAATGTGATTAAGTCTAAAGATCAGGAGATACAATTGTCTGATGAAGGGAGTAAGCCAATAGAAGAAGTACAAATGGAAAAAGGCAGATGTATTGATATAACTAATTTTTCAGAGTTAATTGAGGTTATATATGCAGTAGCCAAAGATAATTTTAGACCAACAATTCAATGTATATATATTGATAAATGTAACTTTGTGGCATTAGACGGATATAGAATGAGCGTTAGAAGTAATATAGAGGACATAACAGATAAGCCTATGTTGATACCAAGCCACATCGTAGGATTGTTAAAAAACTTTACTAAAAGTGACATAGCAACGGTATATGAGAATAATGAATACATGAAAATATGTTTTGGATGGATATCCATAACAGCAAAAAACACAAAAGATAAAAACGGTGATGATTTAAAATTTATAAGTTACGAAAGCCTATTGCCAAAAGAGCATAAGACAAAAGTAATTGTTAAAGCTTCTGAGCTGGGGACAATATGTAAGCAAATGGTTAAGGTAGATCGTGGATATAGTGGCTTGATAAAAATTAAATTCAATGTTGATAGTGCATATATATCGGCAAAGAACCAGGGACTTAATATTAGGAGATATATTGGGGCAGAAGTTGAAGGAGAAGAGTTAGAGATAGGAGTTAATCCAAAGTATATGCTAGAAGCATTAAAAAATTATACAGCGAATGTGACTTTATATATGAGTAATGCAGTTTCTCCAATTTTAATAACAGATGAAAAAAATAAAAAGGATTTAGTTTTGCCAATAAGGCTAATGAGATAAGCTTGCAGGACTATAGGGCACATTAGTAGGGATTACAGATTGCTAATGTTAAGGTTACTGCAAATAATGAGGGGATTTGTCCCCTCGATATAAGAAAAATAAATTAAAGTGAGGTTAGAAATATGAATTTAGAAAAAAGTATTAAAGATTGTATATCAAATGAGATAGAAAAAGGTGTAATTGAAAAAGTTATAGCTGAAAAGCTAGAAGAGTGTGTTGCTACAGCTATTAAAGATATGTTTGGTTACAGCGGAGAAATTAAAAAAGTAATTCAAGATAAGGTCAAAAGCGTTATGATACCTTATTTAGAAAATTATGATTATGGTAAATATATAACTAAACTGGATTGTGTATTAGTAGATGTTTTAAAGAATTCAGCATTAGAAAATAAGAAGCTTTTAGAAAATTTCAAAGAACTGATGTCAACGGATGGTATCCCAAATCAAATAAATTTAACAGATATCTATAATAAATGGTGCGAATATTGTGAAAAAGAAATAGATAAGGATAATATCGAAAATTATGATTATGAGGGTGGATATATTAATACAACACTAAATGCAGAAGAAGTAAGCAGTAATTGGAGTGATTATGAAAATTATATCGTTAGATTTGAATGTGAAGAAGATGAAGAACTAAATATAGAATTCACGATAACTCGTTGGAAAAAATATGATAAAGAGTTTCACTTAGAATGGAAAAAATCGAGTGATTTAGGATCATTAAGATTTATGAATAAATTTGATATGTATATGATGAATGTAAAACAATCTTATTCAAAAATAAACTTAGATAAAGAATGTAGCAGTGATGAGATATTCATTGAATATGAGGAATAGTACAAGTTCATACTATGTAAATTTTGCGTAGCAACTAATAATAATGATGTTCTTTGAAAAGTGAATAATGCGGTACTTATAAAATATGTTATAATTAATAAGGGAAAGATAATTACATTTAGCAGAAAGGGTGAACTTGATGGATGT
>NZ_LZZM01000196.1 GCF_002006345.1 Clostridium puniceum | reverse complement strand
ATTCACAGTAACTAAATATATGTAGTTTATTTATTGGAATATATATATCATTATAAAAAACTTTTTTATTTTTATATGTATAATTTCGTTCATTTTAGTAAATAAATGTAATTATTCATAAAAAACAATCAATTGACTATTTGTAAAAATTTAATCCACTAAATTTATTTTTTTATATTAATTCTAATGTATAATTATTAATTCTTTTATATTTTTATTCAAAATCTCAAATAATCAAAATCACTCTTTTTTTTAAGAAGGTATATGAAAATTTTCCACTTATATTTATGCTATACTTATAAATATACAACTAAAAGGGGGCATACATAATGGTCTTAAATCCAAACGTTATCGTTGGTTTCGTTGGAACTTATACAAAAAATGAAAGTAAAGGGCTTTATCGTATAAATTTCAATATAGTTTCTGGTAACATTGAAAAAAGTAACTTAGCTTATGAAATCGAAAATCCTACATATTTATCGATTGATAAGGAAAGACATCTGCTTTATTCAACTTGTAAAATTGGCGAAAAATCTGGGGCAGCATCATTTAAATATTGGCAAGAAAAAGATAAAATTCATTTAATAAATTGTATTCTTTCTGAAGAAAAGCCACCTTGCCATCTAAGCATGAGCAATGACAAGCAAATATTAATTTCTTCAAATTATCATGAAAATAAGATGCTTATTTATAATACTTTGGACGGATTAATATTAAGTTCTCCTATTACAGGCAGTCACAATGGCTCTAGTATAAATACCTTAAGACAAGAAAAACCTCATATTCATTGTTCTATGTTTACAGCTGATGAAAAATACATTTTATCAATTGATTTAGGAGTAGATAAGCTGATAGTTTCATCCTTAAAAGATAATGATCTTACTCAAATGAAAGATCTTAGTTACTCATTCCCTGCTGGAACAGGACCAAGACATATAACTTATTCAAAAGCGAATCCTTTTTATTATGTATTAAGCGAATTAACTTCTGAACTTTTTGTTTTTAAATATGATTCTAAATCAGAAATTCCTTTTAAAAACATTCAAACTTTAAACAGTTTACCAAAAGACTATAGAGGTGTAAAAGCTGGTGCTGCAATACGCATTCATAACAATAATAAATTTTTATATACTTCGGATAGAGGAAATAATTCTTTAAGTTTATTTTTTATAAATCAAAGTGATGGAAGTTTGATTTATATTGATACCTTTTCTTGCAAAGGAGATTCACCCAGAGATTTTCAAATAGATCCAACAGGCAGCTTCTTACTTTGTGCTAATGAGAACTCTGATAATATTTCTATATTTTCTATAAATCATACAACAGGTATACTAACATTTATTAAATCAGAAAATATTCCTACTCCTACATGTATAGAATTTGCATAATAATTATATTATTAAAAACAGAGGCTAAAATTAATGTTAATTTAACATTAATTAATTAGTCTCTATTTTTATGTGCTTTAACAATTTTTCTAATTTTCATACAATTATTTATTTTTATAAAATTATTGTGATTTTTACATGCAGTTTTAATTGTTTTAAATAAAAATTGTATTTATTTTTATGTAAACCTTTTTTCTCTTTGACAATATTAATCAACTTAACTATAATAAAAAAAATATACACCTATAAAAAAGTGCGAAGCACAACCAAGAACTTTAAAACACAGCTAAAATATCACGAAGTTCAACTAAAAACTTTATATACAGATAAAAAAAGCGCGAAACGCAACCAAGATCATTTCACAAATATAAAATATCTCACAACAAAAAACTAGGTGAATATTAGTTAACGAATATAACAATTATAACTTTTTAAGGGAGGTGCCTATTGTGAATAAGCAAAAATTAATAAATCATATTAAAGCATCTAATAAACGTATAAGATGTGATTTAGTAATAAAAAATGTAACAATAATTGATGTTTTTAATAAAAATAGCTTTGTTGATAACATTGGAATTAAAGATGGATATATTGTTGGAATTGGTGATTATGAAGGAGTTGAAGTTATAGATGGTACAAATAAATATATCTGTCCTGGACTCATAGATTCTCATTGCCATATTGAATCTAGCCTAGTAACGCCTGCTGAGTACTATAAAGTTGCTTTATTAAATGGAGTCACCTCTGTTATTGCAGATCCCCATGAAATTTCAAATGTAATGGGCATTGATGGTATAAACTTTATGCTTAATTCTTCAAAAGGAATTCCTTTTGATATATATTTTATGCTTCCCTCTTGTGTTCCAGGTACTAGCTTTGAAAGTTCTGGCGCAACTCTACTTGCTAATGATTTAAAGTTTTTTTATAAAGATGATAAAATTTTAGGTTTAGCTGAAGTTATGGATTATCCAGCAGTTTCAAATTGTGAAGATAATATGATTGATAAAATTTATGATGCTATTACTAGCAATAAAGTTATTGATGGTCATAGCGCAGGCTTTACACCTATGATGACAAACACTTATAGAAACGCTAATATCCTAACAGATCATGAATGTAACAATACAGAAGAAGCCCTAGAAAAAGTTAGACGTGGCATGTATGTATTAATTAGAGAAGGTAGTGTTGCTAAAAATTTAAAAGAATTGTTACCAGCTGTTAATGAAAGTAATTGTTCTAGATTTTGTTTTTGTACAGATGATAAGCATATAGATGATATGATAAATAATGGATCAATTAACAGTTCAATAGTTTACGCTATAAAGAATGGTTTAAATCCTGAAACAGCTATTCAAATGGCTACTATCAATCCATCTATTTTATACAAATTAACTAACAAAGGTGCAATTGCTCCTGGCTACATAGCTGATTTTATTTTATTAAACAATTTAGAAGAATTCCAGATATCTAGTGTTTATAAAGAAGGTAAACTTGTTGCACTTGATGGTAATCTTGTTGGTTTAAATAATAATTTAACGAAAAATTCATTCTTAGACTCTTTTGCTCCTAATACTATAAATCTCTCTTCTTTGAAAAAGGATGATTTTAAAATTAATATCCCAAATAGAAATTTTAAAAATTTAAATGTAATTGAAATAATTCCAAACAAATTAGAAAGTATAAATTTAAAAGTTAAATTTTCTGATATTGATTCAATGAAGAATGGGAAATTTAAATATTTTAAATGCTCACCAAAAGATGATTTAATTAAAATTTCTGTTGTAGAAAGACATAAAGCCACTGGAAATATAGGACTTGGGATCTTAAAGGGGTTAGGAATTAAAGAAGGTGCGATTGGTACCACAATTGCTCATGATTCACACAACCTAATTCTTGCTGGAACAAATGACAAAGATATGTTGTTTGCAGCTAAAGAATTAGAAAAACTTCATGGTGGAATAATAGTTGTTAAAAATGAAACTGTTCTTGCTCATATACAACTTGAAATTGCGGGTCTTATGACTAGTAGAAAATATTCTGAAATTGAAGCAGATTTAGAAACTCTTCATTCTGCTGTAAAAATAATTGCTCCTTATATTAATTTTAATCCATTCCTAACACTTTCATTTTTATCTTTGCCAGTAATACCAGATATTAAAATTACAGATAAAGGTTTATTTGATGTTGTTAACTTTAAATTTATAGATATTTTTGAATAAGACATATAATCCAATTAACTCCCTTTATAGGTACATGTAGGCAATAATTGATGAAAACTCAAAGGGAAAAATATACTAACATACTTGACTTATTACTTTCTAGAATCTGATCTAAAATAAAGCCTCAAAGTGAATACTACACCTTGAGGCTTTTTACCGCATTATTGAAAATCACCACAATTATGATATAAGTTACAACAAATAAATTTCCATATACTTATTTAATCTATATAATTATAATATATCAATTTAACTAGAACTTATAGAATAAAAACTTTTTTAAACTATAACATCTTAAATTTTATAATTCATATTTTACCTTAATAATAACTATAGAAATTTCTTTAATCAAATCAATTTTTTCACCAATCCTACTTACTCTTAGACTCTCTATTACCTTTAGTTTAGGTCTTAATGGAAAACCTGGCGTTGTTTCTTCTACAATAGCAATTTCTCCTGTACTAATTTGCACAATAGTTCCTCTTGGATATGGAATTACTATTCTACAAAAAGTATTAACAATGTCATAATCAAACTTTGATCCTGCATTTGACATTAAATATTCTAAAACATCACTTGGAAACATTGCCCTTTTTTCTGGCAAATCTGTTGATAAATTATCATATGCATCTGCAATACTCACAATATTACTTAAATCAAGAATATTTTCTCCACTTAAACCATCTGGAAATCCAGTTCCATCTGGTCTTTCATGATGCTGAAGAACTATTAATTTACTCAAACTATTTAAATTGTAAGTACTTGATAAATACCTATATCCAAGTCGTGAATGCTGCTTAATTATTTCTTTTTCTTCTTCTGTTAAATTATCCTTATCTTGTCTATCTAAAAGATCTTTTGATAACAAAGATTTACCAATATCATGAATCAAAGCTCCAATGCAAAGAGCCTCTAACTTTTTTTTAGAAAATTTGAATGCCATTCCTATTGTAAGAGAAATTACTGCAACATTTACTGAATGAGAAAACATATAGTTATTCATGCTTCTTATATCTACTAAAGCAAGCATTACATCTTTATGATTTAATATATCATCTATCAAACTTACTGCCATTTTTCCTATATTATAAAAATAACTTTGCTCCTGCCATGTATAATCACTTTCACCATTTTTCTCTGGTTTTCCTTTGTTTAGTCTCCCTATATTAGAGAAAGCTTCTTTTATAGTTATAATGGCTTTTTGCCTTAATTCTGGTTTAATAATATCTTCGATTTCTTCATCACTATATTTATCCACTATATATATTGATAAAATGTTTATTTGCTTTATTTTTGCTATTGTGTTTTCTCTTAAAACCACTCCAGCTCTAAGTAAAATTCTACCATCAACATCATATAATGATTTTCCAAGTACTGTGTTAGGTCTCACATTTTCAATTGGAACTAATCTCATTAGCCTTCCCCCTAAAACTTGCTATCAGCTCCCATAATTCTAATACGAAATATGTACTAGCTTAGTCTTGAATACTTATCATTTATTATTTTTTTAAATTTTTCCCTTATGTACTTGTAAATTTTTGTATTCTTCAACTATTATATGTTATATTGTCGATATTCCTTTTAGTTACTTTTCTCGGTTTACCCTTAACTAATAAAAATACTAATTTAAAATAAATTTTTCTATTACCTTTGATATTCCATCTTCATCATTTGATGCTGTAATATAATTAGCAACCTCTTTAACTTCTGGAACAGCATTATCCATTGCAACTCCAAGTCCTGCATATTTGATCATAGATAAATCATTACCAGCGTCTCCACAAGCAATTATTTCTTCTTTTTTTATGCCAAGGAATTCACCAAGTTTTTTAAGTCCAAGTCCCTTGTCTACTTCCTTATGAGTAAATTCTAAAAAGAATGGTGAACTTTTAAATACACTATACTTTTCATAAATTTCATTAGGTAATTTTTCTATAGCTGGATCTAATATTTCTTGTGGATCTATCATCATAACCTTTATAATATCTTCTTCATCCTCAATCTCATTAAAATCCTTTATATTAATGTCAATGCCATTAATTTCAGCCTCATATTCTGTATATTTGCTATTCTTAGGTGTTATTAATCCATCCTTTGCAGAAAACGCATGAATGTTAATATTAAGTTGTTTGCTTATTTCATATATATTTTTTAAATCTGATCCCTTTAAAGAAACTTTTGACACAATTTTCCCTGTCTTAGTATTTTGAACCAAACCTCCATTAAAGCTTAATACATAATCTTCGCCCTTTAATAAACCTAGTTCCTCTAAATATTTATTGAGTCCAAGCAATGGTCTTCCTGATGCCAACACTATTTTTACCCCTTTTGCTTCTGCTTCCTTAATAGATGCTGCAGTTCTTTCAGATACTTTTTTATCTGTTGTAAGTAATGTTCCATCCATATCTAATGCAATTAGTTTATACATTTTACTCCTCCATTTGTACAATTATATTTATCTATTTAAATTATAGCATGAAATTCTCATACTTTATATTAACTTGTTATGTTTGTGAAATTATTTTAAATCTAATCATAAATCATCATTACTTTTTTAGTTTACTTCTATTTTCTCTCTAATTCAATTACTTTAATTTTTGAAATAATATTATAAAACATCTAAATTTGTAACTAATAGTAGTTTTTATTCATATTATGAATTATATCTAAAACTTATGAGGTTGTATTTATGCTTGAATCTTTATTATTAGTATCTTCTATATGTATAGATTCCTTTGTCGCAAGCATTGCTTATGGTACATCTAAAATCCGTATTCCTCCATTATCCACAATAATAATAAATTTAATCTGTACCATTACTCTTGCTTGTTCCTTATTTATGGGATCTATTTTTAAAAGTTTTCTTCCTGGCAACCTTCCTATAATTTTAGGATTTTTGCTTTTAATGATAATAGGAATATATAGATTATTTGAATATATTTTCAAATCATCTATTTCTAAATGTTCTAAATCAGATAAACCATTAACCTTTAAAATTTTTGATTTTCAATTTGTTTTACAAGTTTATGCAAATGAAATAAAAGCTGACTTTGATAACTCTAAATGTTTAAACATTAAAGAATCTTTTTATTTAGCTATAGCACTATCTTTAGATAGTCTTGCAGTTGGTTTTGGTTCTAGTCTTTGTAATATTAATTATTTAGAAGTTTTAATATTATGTTTTATCATAGGAATCCTTTCTGTATCTATTGGCGTATTTGTCGGAAGAAAATTTGCTCAAAAACTTCATCTTGAATTATCTTGGCTTTCAGGGGTTCTACTCATAATATTAGCAATACTTAGGATTTTAAAATAAGTTACTATGTTAAACTTTTTAATCTTAACTTAGAGTCTAAAAATGAAATCAATAATTTCTTTATTGAATTAAAAAGAAATTATTGATTTTATTGTTTTAATTTACATTATCTTTTACTTAATTCCATATTTCTGTTAAAATATTGTTATCATATTATTAAAAATTTAATCAAGAGAAAAAAATTATCCTTATAATGATTTCTTTAATAAATTTTACTATTTAATACTATTTTATTTGCATATAAAATAAGTTTTATATCATTTTAATAAGGGGGATAAATATTAATGGAACATATTTTAATTGTAGATGATAATGTAACCAATTTAAAATTTGCAGAACAAGCATTAAAACCACATTATAAAGTTACTTTACTAACTTCTGCTATGCAGACCATGAAATTTTTATCTAAAAATACGCCAGACTTGATATTAAGATGCCAAATATAAATGGATATGAAATTTTTAAAACAATTAAATCTCTAGATAGATTTAAAAATATCCCTATAATATTCTTAACTACTTTAAATGACGTTGAAAGCGAATTAAAATGCCTAAAACTTGGAGCGTTGGATTTTATTAGAAAACCGTTTGTTCCTGAATTAATGTTAAGTAGAATAAATATTCATTTAGAACTTGCAAGCTATAGAAAAAAACTAGAATTTCTTGTACGTGAAAAAACAGAAACTATAGAAAATTTGCAAGATAGTATGGTTGTAGGTCTTGCTGAGTTAGTTGAATGTAGAGACGGTGAAACTGGTGGACATATTAAAAGAACGGCTAAATATCTTGAAATTTTAGTCTATGCAATGGCCGAAGCTGGGGTATATTCTGATATATTAACCGAGGAATATATTCATAATATTATACGTTCTGCACCTCTTCATGACATAGGTAAGATTGGAATATCTGATGGCATCCTTTTAAAACGTGGTAGTTTTGATGAAAATGAACGTGATTATATGGAGCAACATACAACATTAGGCGGTATAGCACTTCAAAAAGTAATAGATGCCACAGCTGATGAAAGCTTTTTATATGTAGCAAAGGACATGGCTCTATGCCATCATGAAAAATGGGATGGTACAGGATATCCATTAGGACTTTCTGAATACAATATTCCCCTTTGTGCAAGAATTATGGCTATAGCAGATGTGTATGATGCTTTAACCTCTGAATGTCATTATAAAAAACCTTATTTACACTCAAAGGCTGTAGAAATAATTTTAAGTAGCTCCGGAACTCACTTTGAGCCTTATATTGTAGATGTTTTTAAATCTATAAGTGATAAATTTAATGTTATATCTGAATTATATAATCAAAATGTGGAGATTATTGAATAATGAGTGAAGATAATATTAAACCTTTTATTGCCGAAAAGGCTAAAATATTAATAGTTGATGATAGCAATGTAACACTAAAGATTGAAGAAGATTTAATGAAAACTTATGGCATGGATGTCAATACAGCTAAAAGTGGTAAGGAATGTCTAACTTTACTTAATTCCCACAGATATGACATTATATTTATGGATCATATGATGCCTTATATGGACGGAATAGAAACTACTCAAAAAATCAGAAAAATGAATGGTGAATATTTCAAAAATGTGGTTATAATTGCTTTATCGGCAAGCATAACTCCAAATGTCTACTCAATTTATATAAAAAATGGCTTCAATGATTTTTTAGAAAAACCAATTGATATTTCAAAATTAAATAACTATCTTCGTACATATTTGCCAAGAAAATATATTATTGAATCAAACTCTATCAGTTATGATATAAAAGAATTTAGTGAAATGAAAATAAAAAACGTAGATACAAAAAAGACAATTCAAAATTGTTGTGGCAGTTTAGATAATTATCTTTCATTGCTTTCAGTTGCTTATCATGATGGCAAGAAAAAATTTGCTTAATAAAAGAGTTGGTAAATAAAAGAGATATTATAAATTATACAATAAAACTTCATGCTTTGAAAACTGTTGCCACATTGATTGGTGACACAAAGTTAGCTCAATTATCTAAGCGTCATGAAATAGCTGGTACTAATAATGATTTAATTTTTATATTAGAAAATGTTGATTCACTACTTAGTTCCTATGACGAATTACTGAATAATATAAAAATAGTGCTTCCAAAAGAAGCTTTAGTTATTAAGGAAAAAATAAAATTTTTACTGCTGAAGATTTATATACTTTAGCAAAATCTACTGCTGAAGCAATTGATAATTTTGATTTAGATGCCATAAATGAATCCTTAAATCATTTATTACATTATGACTTATCAGAATCTCAAATATCAACTTTAAACGAAGTAAAATCCTTTATAAATATTTTTGATTATGACAATGCTTATGAAGGAATTTCAACTTTTAAATACAGTTTAGATGTTAATAATAACTCTTAAACAAAAATCCCAAAACATCCAATGAGGATTTGGGATTTTTTCATTTCTAAAGATCATATCTCTTAGCTTGTTTATCTAATTCTTCAAAATTATCTTCCAAAAATTTATTAAAAGTATCTATATTTGCCTTAAATATAAATTCTGTTGCTTGCATCGAATTCATATATTTTACAAGCATATCAGGAATATCTTCATCGTCTATATGGTAAACTTCTTTAAAAACATCTATAATTGATCCTTTATTAAAGTTTTTAAATCTTAGCTCTGCTTCTTTTTTTATCGCTGGCAATTTATGCCCGCCAAATAATTCGAATTGTTCCTTTAAGGAAGCATATCCATTTCCCAACATATATAAATATTCATCTATAATAGCTTCCTTGGTATTTTTAATATTTTTTCTAATCATAATATCTTTCAATATTTCATATGCTCTTTCTTCTGATATTAAAAACGCCTCTTTTAATATATCTGTATTTCTAAAAAACTTTTTATCCTTGACATTATATTTTGCACGCTTTTCAATATATTCTAATAATTCTTGATTATTTAATGCCATAATAAACTCTCTCCTTTGTATACACACAAATCATAATATATCAGCTTTTATTTTTTATGTGCTTTGAATAAAATTAATTTTCTTTAGATATAATAAATACTTTATAAAGAAAAACAAATCCCTATTAATGTACTCCCTACATTATCTCTATAACTTTACAAATCTATCAAATTGTTTGTCTAATTCTTCCAAATCTGATTGTAAAAATTTATGAAATGTATCTTTCTCTAATCTAAATATAAATGATGCAGAATTTAAAAATCCCAAATATTTTTTTATTATTTTAGGCATATCTTCATCTGAAATTTTATAAACTTCTCTAAGAACATCCAAAAATGTTCCACCTTCATATTTCTTCAATCTCTTTTCAGCAGTATATACTATGCTTGAAAATTTATCTCCTCCAAATACATCGACTTGTTCTTGAATTGATCCATATCCTTTTTTTAACATGTCAATATATTCATTTATAACTTCATTTTTAGAATTTCCTATATGTTTTCTAGAAATTATATTCTTTAAAACTTCATATGCTTTTTCTTCTGATATCCAAAATGCGTGTTCTAATATATCTGTCATCTTATAAAAACTTTTTCCCTCTACATTTTTTCTCGCACAATCCTCTATATACTTTAATAATCGTTCTTCTGTAGCTGTTAACACTCAGCCCCACCCCTAATTTAAATTTTTATTATCTCCATAAGTTTATTTACATCTATATTTTCTTCAAAAAGCTTAGCCAACTTATCATATTCATTATTTTTATATTCATTTACTTTTTCAATAACATCATCCTCAAATATCATTATATTATTATTTTCCTTAAGCGCTTTTATAAATAAACTTACAAACTCTTCTGAATCAAATATACCATGAAGATAAGTTCCTACCACCACTTTTTCCTTATCACATACTCCTACAACATTTTCATCACAGTCTTTTATAAATGGAATCGCGTTCTTTCCAACCTTACTTATACCGTTATGAATTTCATAACCACTTATAGTATTTCCTTCTATAGATTTTACTGATTTAAGATCACATAAGATTTTACCATTTGTCTGCTTTGTAATCTTTCTTTCATTAAATCTTGTTTTTATATCAAGAAAACCAAAACCATCTTCTTGAGAAATATTCCCCTCTACCCCTAATTTGTCTAAAACTAAAGTTCCAAGCATTTGATACCCACCGCATATTCCAAATATTATGGTTCCACTTTCCTTCAATTCCTTTATTTTATCAAATAACTTATTTTCTTTTATATATCTTAAATCTTCAATTGTATTTTTTGTACCTGGAATTATAATTAAATTTGGATTGTTTAATTCATTAGGTTCTGTAACATATCTAACAGTAACACCTTTCACCCTTTCTAAAACGTTAAAGTCAGTAAAATTTGACATATGGGAAAGCCTAATGATAGCTATATCTAAAGTTCCCTCTTCCTCTTTATTCTTAATCCTTTCAGTTACACTATCTTCATCTTCAATGTCAAATTTCTCATAAGGCATAACTCCAAGAACAGGGATCTTTATAATATCCTCTAACTGCTTTATCGCAGGTTTAAAAAAATCTACATTCCCTCTAAACTTGTTTACAATTACACCTTTAACTCTCTTTCTTTCTTCTTCTGATAATAAAGAAATTGTTCCAACAATAGACGCAAAAACCCCGCCTCTATCAATATCTGAAACTAAAATAACAGGTGAATTTGAAGCTTCTGCCATAGACATATTTGAAATATCACTGTCTCTTAAATTAATTTCAGCACAACTTCCTGACCCCTCTAAAACAATAATTTCATACTTTTTACTTAACTTATCGTAAGCTTTCTTTACTTTTATTTTTAATTCCTTGTTTAATTCTTTATATTTATAAGGCTCAATATTACAATAAATTTTTCCATTTACTATTACTTGTGTATAATCTCCACTAGGTTTTAATAACACAGGATTCATTAATGCTTCTGGTTCTATTCCACAAGATTCTGCTTGAACAACTTGTGCTCGCCCCATCTCTAAGCCATCTTTTGTAACATAAGAATTTAGCGAAATATTTAAAGCTTTAAAAGGAGCTACATTTAATCCTCGTTTTTTCAAATATCTGCATAAAGCTGTTACTAGAGTACTTTTTCCAACAGAAGATGCTGTCCCCAAAAACATTATACTCTTCTTATTCATTTATTATCCCCCTATCAACTTTAATTTGAATGCTCAAGTATTAAAGTTAAATTAAATATTATGTATTATCCAATTAACAGTTTCTAACAATTTTTGTTATATATATTCTAAAACTAAGTTTACAAACTATAATTGAGAATTATACATTTGAATTATCAATTGTTAAATATCCAAAATTCCCAATTATCTCTCTGCTAAATTTATTAAATTTAACTTCATTTTTAAATATAGGACCATCAAAAACTAAAGTGTGGTATTCTCCATTTTCACCGCTTGGATCACACCCTAAACTTTTTATTTCAGAAACAACTTCTTTAATTAATTCTTTACCTAAAAATTCTGCTCCTAATGAATTTAAATTTACCTTTTTAATTATAGCTTTAAATCCATAATCTATAAATTCATTTGTCAACTCTTCTCTATTTTCCTGCCATAAAGGAAATTCTCCTTTAAGACTTGCTGCATTACATCTATCAATACACCATTTTTTATGATTTTCTATATCTATATCCCCAAAAACACAAATTTCAGCACCTTTTTCTTTAGCTATAATTAATGCTTTTTCAAATTCCTCTTCATAGACCTTTCCATCACTGCAATCAACCTCAATCATTGGAATTTCTAAACTTTTTGAAACTTCTTTTAAAATTTCCTTTGGTATTCTATGAAAACATGAGTCGTTTTGATTATCAAAAGTAACTAATAATCCAATTACATCATATTCCTTTTTAATCATTCTTTGCAAAGATAGCATACTATCTTTGCCCCCACTAAATGAAACCACAACTTTTCCTCTACTCATTTTTCAACTTCCTTCATCTTTTAATATTCTTTGAACCATGATTCTCTTAATTAGTATTCAATTTTAAATTTTGCTACATACAATATTAATTATAAGACTTAAACTATATATTTTTATATTACTCTTTATTTTCATATTCTTCAAATATATTCATTATACTCTTTATTAAAATCGAATTTTCTTCATGAGTCCTTACTGCTACTCTATAATATCTATTGTCTAATCCATTATAATTGCTACAATTTCTTATTAATATATTATGTTTTAACAGCTCTTCTTTTAAATCTAATTCTATTAAAGTTTTAAACAAAATAAAATTTACACTTGGTTCATATACTTCTATTTTATTTATTTTTTTTAATTCCATATATAAATACTTTTTCTCATTATTTATGAACTCTACAGATTCTTTCATATAATTTTCATCCTTAAGTCCAGCTTTTGTAGCTACTTCTGCAAAAATATTTATATTCCAAGCTGGTGATATACCTTCAACCTTCTCTATTAATTTTATATTAGCACATATTCCATATCCTATCCTTATACCTGGAATTGCAAAAAATTTAGTTAACGATTTTATTATAATTAAATTTCTATATTCATTTATGTACGAAATCATTGATAAATCTTCTTTTATAAAATCTAAAAAGGATTCATCTATTAACACTATAACTTTATTTTTCTTTGCTTTATCCAGAATCTTAATTAATAAGCCTTTTTCGGTTATAACTCCTGTTGGATTATTAGGATTACAAATAAAAATTAAATCTAAATCAGTATTTATATAATCTAAAATATCTTCTTGTATATAAAATTTACTTTCTTCTTTTAATTTATAATAAATTATATTTCCATTTATAGCTTTTGTTGCTTCCTCATATTCTGAAAAAGTTGGTGCTAATATGAATGAATTTCTAGGATTAATCCCTCTAACTACATTAAATAATACTTCTGCCGCTCCATTTCCTAATATTAAATTCTTTATATTTACATTTTCAAATTCACTTATTGCAGATTTAAGTTCAAAATAAGTTATATCTGGATATTTTTCTGCTTCATGTAAATTTTGCATAATTGTCTTCTTTACACTGTTTGGCATTCCTAAAGGATTTATATTAGCAGAAAAATCAATTATTTTACCATACTCTATTTTATTTCTTCTACTTATTTCTTTTGCATTTCCACCATGACTAAAACTCGCCATATCTTTCCTCCTTATCCATTGCAACATTTATTTATGTGAAAACTTAACTTTACTATTACCAATTAAAGTTATACCTACATTTTAATTGTCACTTACGGCTTTCTAAAATAAAACTCTTATTAATTGACTAAAACTTAATGCAAGTAAGAAGCCCATAAATGAAGATAAATAAAGAACTTTTACTGTTTTATTAACATCATTTGTTTCAATTTCTTTAATCTTATCACCTATTGTAGGCTTTTCTATAAGCTTTCCAAAATAGTAGTTAGCTCCACCAAGCTGTACCCCAAGAGCTCCAGACATTGCTGCTTCTGGATGTGCACTATTAGGACTCGTGTGATTATATCTATCTCTTTTATAAATCTTAAAACTATTTTTATAATCATATCCTAATACACAGGAAGCTAGTACAATTAATATCCCTGTTATTCTAGCTGGAATATAATTAAAAACATCATCTAATTTAGCTGGAAAATATCCAAAATTCATGTATTTATCATTCTTATAGCCGAACATTGAATCTAATGTATTAACCGCTTTATATGCGAAAGCTAATGGTGCACCAAAAATTCCTGCATAAAATAAAGGTGCTACAACTCCATCTGCCATATTTTCAGCTATAGTTTCAACTACTGCTTTCACTATTCCTTCTTCATTTAAACTTCCGGTATCACGCCCTACAATAAATGATAACTGCTTTCTAGCACCATCTAAATCATCATTTACTAAAAATTTAATTACCTTATATCCCTCCACAACTAATCCTTTTGATGATATACAAAAATATATTAAAATTCCTTCTAAAATAATACCAAAATAAATATTAAAAATTTTAGCTGCCTTAACAATTCCAAAGGTAATTATAAAAGTTAATCCAACTGTAAATATCCAAACTATAAATCCTGCCAGTTTTAAATTCTTTTTTATAATGTCTCTAAATATATTTTCAAGCTTATTTGCAATATATCCAATTCCTCTAACAGGATGAAAAGGATTATTAGGGTCTCCAATTATTATATCTAAAATAAATCCTATTGTTAATTCAATCATGTATTACTCCTTTTTAGGATATTCTAATAATAACAAGTTATTAGAATCTGTCGTATTCTTTAAATTACTTTATCTATTTTAAATTTTCCATTTTCTTTTATTTTTATAGTTAATTCATATCCTTCACCATTTTTAGGCTGCCACTCATAAAATTTCTTTTTATTATCATATAACATTTCTAATATCATACCTATAGTTCCACCATGAGTTACTCCTAAAGCCGTTTTTATATTTTCTTTTGTTAAATATTCTATAAGTTCTTTAAAACCTTCTATAATTCTTTTCCTAAACTCTGCTTTACATTCTCCATTTGGACATTTTACCCTTTCTTCTTTATCATCAATCCATTCTATATATTCTTTTAGCAATTTTAACTCTTCATATGATTTTAATTCAAAATCGCCAAAATCATATTCAAAAAACTTTTCTAATCCAATATATTTATTTTCTGGGCAAATAATTTCCAAAGTTTGATTTGCTCTTTTAGCTCCACTTGTAAAATAAAAATCACACTTTGGATATTTAATCCTTTTAAGACTTTCCTTTAATTCTTTTATGCCATTTTCAGTTAGATCAACATCACTTTTTCCACAATATAATTTTTTTTCATTACAATAAGTCTTACCATGTCTTATTAAATATAATTTAATTTCATTCATAAATTATTACTAGTGACAAATTTATAAAATAAATATATCACTAAATGCACCTCTCTTTCTAAAATAATCTTTACTTGTGTACATTTAGTTTTTGAAATTTTGATTAAAGTATTTACAACACATTTTATTATTCAATTGAGAATTGATATCTTTTCGGATTCTCTGCGACAATAAATATTTAAATTTCAAGACAATTAAATATTACTACTTTAGTTGTTCCTGCATTCCAAAAAATATTCTATATACTGACGAAGAATTTTTTGACAAAAGTTGCAATGCACGACCGGTTTCTTCTCTCCAAGCTCTATCTAACTTATCCATTGGGACAATTCCTGAATTTATTTCATCACAAACTATTATTTTATCTTTTAAAATATCTATATTATTTTCTAAATTCTCTAATGAATTAATATTGTTTAAAACACAAGCTTTTGTAAAAATATGTAGTCCACATAATACTTTCTTCTTAAAATTCAAATCTTCATTTGTACAGAAAAATATTTCTTCATTAGTTATATTATATTTTTCTTTTACAAATTCTAATTTTCCATTATAAGCTCCCCCAAATATTAAGATCATTAATTTTCACCTCAAAACTATAATATTATACCCAAAACTAGTATCCCTATTACTTCACCTACAACTAAAGCAAAACCAGCTACATCTCCTGATATTCCACCAAATTCTTTTTTACATTTTTCTACTGCCCATGTAATTCCTAAAACTACTGATAAAACTAATACAAACCCGTGATAATTCAATAAAATGAAGGAAATTATGGACATTCCTATTAATGAAATTATCATAATCATTATATCGTTAATATTGGTTCCCTTTTTAAAATAAGTTCCTAGTATACTTTGTTTTATTGTTGTTCTGCTTAGAAGAAAGTATGCTACACTACTTCTGCTTAATATCGGAATTAAAATTAATATGTAAAATGGAATATTTTTTTCTATAATAGAATATATACTGCTAAATTGTAAAAAGAATAAAATTAATAAAGATATTACAGCAAAAGCACCTATTGTTGAATCTTTTAATATCCTAAGTTTTTCTTCTCTATCTCTTCTTGATAAAATTGCATCACAAACATCCATAAAACCATCTAAATGTAACATTCCTGTAACTATAAATGGCACAACCATAATTATTGTACTTTTTAAAACCATTGAAACATTTAGGATATTAATTAAATAATACATTATCCCCCATATAATCCCAACTATAGCACCAATAATAGGATAAAATTTCATCATATTTTTGGCAACCTCATCATCCCATTCAATATACGGTGTTGGAATTATAGTAAACATGCTTAATGCCATTATAAAACTTTTTAATAATTTCTTCATATAAAAGTTTCCTCTCTGCATTTATGATATTTCATGTTACCAAAACTACATTCAATTACGTTATCACAAATCTCTGCTAATTCCCTATTTATAATAGCTAATTGTTTTTGAAAATTCTTAGTTATTCCGTCATAATATATAGCATCATTAAATATATAATCACTTACAATTAGAATGTTTTTAGCCTTTAACATAATTTGTTTTAATCCATTTAATATATTTACTGACGGATTTTTTATAATCTCATTGCTTATAAACATTTCATTTGTCAAAAGTGATGTAATACTATCTATTAATATTGTATCATTTCCACTAATACTTCTGATTATCTCATGAAGATTTCTTTCCACCTCTAAAGTTACAAAATTAAATCTTTTTCTGTTTTCTATGTGTTTCTTTATTCGTTCTTTATCCTCTGTATCAAAAGGCTTCATAGTGGCAATATATATAACTTTATTTTTATTTAAAGTCAATGCAATTTTTTCACCTACTTCAGATTTGCCACTTTTAGAGCCTCCTATTATTAAATAATTCATATTTTGCTCCAATTCTAATGCTCAACTAATTCAATAAATTTTTATCATAAGCCTATGAAAATTCATCACTTTTCTATTCCTATTCTTGAATTTATGCCCTTTTCATAAGGATGCTTTACAGCTTTAATTTCAGAAACATAATCTGCAAGTTCAATTAATTTATCATCAGGATTTCTTCCAGTTAAAACAACTTCTAATCCAACAGGTTTATTTTTAAGGAATTCCACAACTTCATCTAGAGATACTAATTGTAAATTGGTTGATGCTATTATTTCATCTAATATAAGTAAATCAACATCATCACTTATAGCTTTTTTAGTAATTTTTCTAAATCTCTCTTCATGTTCTCTTCTAGTTTCTTCTTGTTCTTCAGTACTCATAAACTTGAAAAACTTCTTCACTGGGATTCCTTTAAAGATTTCGAATTTTTCTCCAAGTTTTTCAATAGAATTTAATTCTCCAGTTTCATTATCCTTTAAAAATTGAGTTAATAGAACTCTCTTTTCTCGCCCTACAGCCCTCATTCCAAGCCCCATAGCTGCTGTAGTCTTTCCCTTTCCATCTCCACAATAAATATGTATTAATCCAAGTTCCACAAAAGTACTCCTCTCTATTTTTATAATATTTTTTACATTCTGCCAAAATAATTTCATTTTCATAAACCATATTGTTAAATTATAAATAAAAATTCACTTTAAATAATCAATATAACAAAAATACCGTAGCTTCATTTTTCAATACGGTATTATCTTAGTTAATTTTTATTTTATATATTAATTGTGAAATTAATGTATAGCTTTCTTTTTATACCTTTTCCCCGTACCTTCAACACTTGTAATAGTAATTAATGCTTCCGTATCAAATCCATTTACAATATCTTTTAATTTTGTTATTTCAAGTCTTGATAAGACTACATATATTACATTTGTCTTATTACCACTATAAGCACCTTTTCCATCTAATAATGTAATTCCTCTACCAAGTCTTGCCATTATTGCCTCTGAAATATCATCATTCTTATCAGATACAATAATTACTGCCTTTAACTCATTAAGTCCTTCAACTGTAATATCTATTGTCTTAAATGCAATAAAATATGCTATTAGAGAATACATTGCTCTATCCCATCCAAATATAAAACCTGAACTACCCAATATGAAAAGATTAAAAAACATCACTATTTCTCCAACAGAAAATGGAGTTCTTTTTTCCAATATTATAGCAATAATTTCAGTTCCATCTAATGAACCACCATTTCGTATAATCACCCCAACTCCAGCTCCCAATATAATTCCACCAAATATAGTCGCTAAAAGTATATCCTGCGTTATACCAGGAACAGGATGAAGTACACTTACGCCGATTGCAAAACATATTACAGAAAAAATCGTTGAAAAAGCAAATGTTTTCCCAATTTGCCTATAACCTACAATGACGAAAGGAAGATTGAATAGAAATACAAATATCCCCAATTGAATCTTTGTTAAGTGACTTGCAATAATTGATATACCTGTCATTCCACCGTCAATTACATTATTAGGCAATAAAAATATTTCAAGTCCTATTGCTGCTAAAATGGAACCAAACATCATAAAAAAAATCCTACTAATGGTAGTTAAAATATGGTTATTTTTATGTTTCATGCGATACACTCCTTAAAATTTATTAATATGTTTTATGAATTAGCGCTTTCTAACTAATAAAGCATAATTTAATCCTAATTAATGAATGTAAGTTTTGACTATTAGTGGTATTTTTCTATTCCTATGACCTAATACATATAAACATACCTACTTACTATTATAGCATATCTTGTTAATCTCATGCTATTCTTATTGAATAACTAGACTTACTAATCCCTATAATTTGTCCATTTCTTTAAGTTCATCTAAATAACTGTCATTAATTTCTGCTTCCTCAAAAGTTGCCATGTTATTAATTACTGCACAAGCTGAGTCTATTATAGAAAACGCTAATGGACATCCACTACCTTCTCCCAGTGCCATATCTAAATTTAAAATTGGACTTAATCTAAGTTCTTCCATTGCAACTTTAAAGCCTAACTCCCTAGAATCATGAGATGTAAACATATAATCTCTAGTTTTTGAATTTAATCTAAAAGCAATAAGTGCTGAAACTGCTGATATAAATCCATCAATCACAACTGGAATCTTATAATAAGCTGCACCTAGAAATACACCTGCCATAGCTGCTATATCAAAGCCTCCTACTTTAGAAATTACATCTATAGGGTCATTTTTATCTGGTTGATTTATTTTTATGGCGTTTCTTACAACTTCTTTTTTCCATTTAAAAGTTTCATGGGTGATCCCACCTCCTCGACCTACTACATCTTCTACATTAACATCTGTTAAAGCTGATAAAATCGCACTGCTTGTTGAAGTATTTCCTATGCCCATTTCTCCAACGCCAAGAATTTCATAACCCATATTTTTTGCATTTTTTACAGCTTCAATGCCAACTAACATTGCTTGCACCGCTTCTTCATAACTCATAGCAGGTCCTTTAGCAATATTATACGTAGCTTTTCTTATCTTTCTATTAATTATATCTGGATGGCTAAAATCACAGTTGATTCCAACATCAATAACCATAAGTTCTGTATTATTTGCTTTTGCAAGAACTGCAACACCTGTTAATCCTTTTGTAAAATTAATAGCTTGAGCTAAAGTTACAGATTGTGGTGCTGATGCAACACCTTCCTCTACAACTCCATTATCAGAACACATGATTATCACCATTTTTTTTGTGATATTATTCTTTATCTTTCCTGTAATCCCTGAAAGTTTTATTGACATTTCTTCTAATTTACCTAAACTTTTCAAAGGTTTGGCAAGTGAAGTAATTCTTCTATCTGCTGCTATTATTGTTTGCTTATCTACATCTTTTATTCCATTTATAATTTCATTTAGTTGCTTTAAATTATCCTTCATTATTTTGTATCCCCCAATTTAATTCAGTTAACTATTTAATTTTAAATATATAGCTTTCTAAGTTTATTTTTGTAGATTTTTATTTATTTAATATTACTCTGTTTTGTTGTTATTTATTATAAACTATTTTTTAACTATAGAATTAAAAATATGTATAAAATTTATTTACTTTGTTTAAAATAATTCATCTCACATTCAAAATCTAAAATTTGGAGGTTTTGCTCTTGAATAATTTCAGTCAATAACTTTGCATAAATTTCTTCACCCTTATCATTTTCTACAGTACTATATCCTGATTTTTCTATAGCCTTCGCTTGTTCTATGTATTGTGTAGCTTTAAAAACACCACTTTCTTTATATCTTTTATTATTTTTAAGAAATTCTCCATAGTCTTTTATCGACTCTTCATTACTGCTATATACACGAAAATTATCTACAATTTTTTTGTTATAATATTCCGATGTGTTCATTTTAATTTTTTTACCCTTCCAGCTACTATCTGCTTTTATTCCAAA
The DNA here is from genome assembly GCF_002006345.1 of Clostridium puniceum. GTDB lineage: Bacteria > Bacillota > Clostridia > Clostridiales > Clostridiaceae > Clostridium > Clostridium puniceum. Next base: position 20,054 of record NZ_LZZM01000196.1, on the reverse strand, counting down.
CAAGTTGTTTGCTTTTGTACTTAGCTCTGATTTTCCCCATCCACTTTCTAATATAGCTTGTGAAATAGTTACAGAAGGAAGCACCCCATACTTATCATATATTTGAGAAGCCTGAGGATATAATCCCTTAATAAATTCCTGCTTTAAATTATCATTTAAATTATTCTTTTGAATTCCTGTATATTTTAAGTTTTCTATGTAATGATATACTTTTTCCCTTTGATCTTTATCAAAAGAGAATTTATTTAGTACCTCTTCTAAATCTACAATCTTATAATCATTGTTCTTTATTTTAGTACTTGTACTATTTTTCTCTAAAAACATATTAGCTAATGCATTTACACTTTCATCTGTAGTTTTAGAAAAATCATTTCTATATCTAACACCATCAATAGCCGCCATGTACTGCCAATTAATTTGAAGCTTTCCATTACTAGCCTTATCTGCTGCTTGTATGTATACTTTTGTATCTAGTTGTGATAAATTAATATTCTTGTCTTTAGTTGTATATACATTAAAGACTTCAAACGCAATAAATACGATAAAACTTAAGGTCATAATACTTATAATAGCCCTAATAAATTTTCTGAAGCTTTTTTTCTTTTTTTTCATGTTTATATAGTACCTCTTTAGATATCCTTCAATTTATTTTAATTTAGATTTTTCGTAGTTATAAGGTATGCTTTTACCGATAATAACATCATCTATTTTATCAACAATCACCCACATTACTTTGATAATCAAATTCTAATGGAATATTTCTATATATATTTAAACAAATATTATTTATACCACTTTTTCCTTATCATCAAAATAAACCAAATTTTCCACATCATCCCTACTACTTTCTATCTATTTTTTTAATATTAGATTTCATAAACCATATTCAAATAGATTTATGCAGCCCAAAAGACTTATTTATTTAAGTGGAGAATTTGTAATTCTTTAAATTTGAGAATCTTTAATATCATGTCTTGAATGTACCATCAGCATCAAAAATTAACTAATAATTCTTAAAACTTAATCTCTCTATTTTCATTTATTCCTTCCATATATAAATGGTAATATTAATTTTACTATTTTTATGTATTTTATAACTTTCAAATCGAAAATAAGGAATACCTTTTTAGGTACTCCTTTCCTTTTTATGTTTTCATTAAAATTATATTAAACTTTTTGTAAAGTTCATTCTGTAAATATATTATAATTAAATATATACTCTAACCTAAATATATGCAAAATTGTTATATTGTACTGCAATCTTATTTTGCCGGTTCCCATTTACAACGAACTGGTGATATAATAGCATTTTCTTTTTTTAATTCTTTAAATGCATTGTCTATTTCTTTACGGTCTAATCCTGATAATTTTTCTACTTCACCTGCACTTACTGGTTTTGCTGCTTCTTTCATAACTTCTAATACCTTTTCTTTAACGCTCATTAAATTCAGCTCCTTTTAATAATAAATTTATTGATTAAATTATAATACATTAATATATTTTAATCAATAATTATTATTTGTTGAAATGCATTATTTAATTCATTGCTTCTTTTTATATTGGTAATTATATATGATACAACATTATGTTCAGCTATATATATTAGCACTATAAAAATTGTACCTAATTCTTCATCACTGATTTTTCCTACAAATATTTAACTGTTTTCATATTTTAATAGTTTTTTTAATATACCATATAACTTATTCATATTTATTAAAATAATTTTTACTTAATAAATATTTAACTAGTTCCACTTCATTATTAAATATTAAATCTCCTATAAATTGAGGTTTATCAATTACAATTAATTTAATATTAGCTTCTTTAGAAGCTTTATATTTTTCTAATACTCCACCTTCAATTCCACTATCCTTAGTCAAAATTGCTTTAACATTATATTGATGTATAAATGCTTTTTCAAGTTCATAGGTTATTGGTCCTTGCATAGCAATAATATCTTTTATTCTTATTCCAGCATCTACAGTTTTAGTTAATACTTTAGGGGATGGTAAAATTCTATGTATAATTCTATATTTAAAATTTAAATCTAAAAATTTAGAAACATTATTTCCCCCTGTAGTATTTAAAACATTTCCTTCTATTTCTTTTATAACATTAATAGCTTCATCATAATTTTTTACTCGTATTATATTCTCTCCATGAACATTTTCTAATGAACCTTCTCTTTCATATCTTACATATTGAATTTCAAGATTATTTGCACATTCCAAAGCAGTTTTTGTGACTTCTTGGGCATAAGGATGAGAGGCATCGACTAAAACATCAATTCTATTAACTTTTATCCAATTTAACATATTTTCTTTATTTAAAGGTTTTGTATTTAAAACTTTAATATTAAACTCCTTAAGCAAATCTCCACCATAGGTTGTAGCTGTTGTAACTGCAATATCATTTGTATATTCATTTATTAACGCTAATATTTTTCTTCCCTCTGAAGTTCCCAAAATAAATCCAATCATATTTTCTCCAATCATTAGTTGTCTATTAATCTTTTTCTTTCAATTAACTTTTATTTTCATAACCTCTAGGAGTTATAAATTGTTCTTCTTTATAATAACTTTTTGAATTTCCTACTATTACAATTGACATCATATCTACTACTTCAGGATCAAAATTTTGAATAGTAAATAATTTATAGTTTTGCCCTTCCCTAAGTGCATGTCTTACCACTGCCACTGGTGTAGAATCTTCTCTGAATTCCTTTATTATATTTATACATTCTCTTAAATAATATGGTCTCCCCTTACTTTTAGGATTATATAATGATATTACAAAATCACCTTCTGCTGCCAGCTTTACTCTCTTCTTTATATCTTCATAAGGTGTCATAAGATCACTCAAACTAATATTGCAGTTATCATGCATAAGTGGCGCACCAACTACAGAACCTGCTGCACTGCTTGCAGTTATACCTGGAATTATTTCAACCTCTTCATTAGTTCTTAGTTCAAGAATTAATCCTGCCATTCCATAAATTCCAGCATCTCCTGTACTAATTAATGCTACATTTTTATCTTTACATAAACTTAAAGCTTCTTTACATCTAGCTTCTTCACCTTTCATTCCAGTCGAGTATAATTCTTTATCTAAAGTTAACACCTTTATCATGTCTATGTACTTATTATATCCTACAATAATATCACTATCTTCAATTGCTTTTAAAGCCCTTAAACTCATATTTTCAATACTTCCAGGTCCTATTCCTATTACTCTTAATTTTCCCATTGAAAATCCACCATTCCTTTTATTTTTTGATATTTCTCTATATTTTGCTTATATAGTTTTATATTATACCATTTTACCATGGAATTTAGATATATATTATTAAAACAGTTAATATAAAATTTTGATTATTTCTATACAACAATCAAATATTTAATTAATAAAAAACTAAAAAGACAGTAACTACTTTTGTGAACTGCTCCCTGTTATAGAGACAGGGAGCAGTTCATCTGTTAAATTTACTGCCTCATTTTACATACCTTTGCTAATATTTTTAAAGGGATTTAATTATATTTTTTAACTCAAAATTCTAAGATACCATATTACTTCACTTTCATTTCGGCTCCTGGAATAAATCCTAAACTTTCTATGTTGGAACTATTATCTGAACTTGTTACAAATTCAATAAATTCGTTTGCTAATCCTGTTGCTTCTCCTTTAGTATACATATGTCCCCACGACCAAAGCTTATATGACCCATCTATAATATTTTCTTTTTTAGAAGCAACTCCATCAATTTTTAATACATCCAATAGTTTTTTTTGCTTCTTCTGTATTCATGTATACAAGAGATAGATAACTTATTGCCCCATCATTTGTCTTAATTACACTTAATACGGCACCATTTGAATCTTGAGTTATTCCTATAGAATCATTTTCAAGAGATTTATTTCCATCAAGTATTGTTTTTTCAAAGGTTGCTCTTGTCCCTGAACCAGCTGTTCTATGAATAAGCAATATGTCTTTATCTGAACCTCCAACATCTTTCCAATTAGTAATCTTTCCAGAAAATATATCTCTAATTTGATTTGAAGTTAAATTATCTATTCCAAGAGATTTATTTACTACAATACCGAAACCTTGTGCTATAACCTTATGGTCAACTAGATTCTTTACAAGTTCTTTGTCTAATTTCTCTTCTGCTTGTACATCTGAATTCCCAATATCTACTGCTCCATTTAATACTTGAGCAAGACCTGTTCCAGATCCTCCTGCTTGAGCACTAATTTCTGCATAAGGTTTTTTTTTCATTAAACTTTTCAATTGTTTTTTCCATAAGGGGTAATAATGCTGACGAACCACCGATAGTTATGGATTCATAATTTTCTTTTCTCTCATTTCCACATCCTATTATAAAACTTGCCATAATCAATATAACTAATGAACTTAAAATTAATTTTATTGTTTTATTTTTCATCACGATTTACCTCCTTCTCTAAGTTATATCCTATGTTAATTTATACTTTTTAATACATTCATCTAATATTTATTTAAAAATACAAAAAAGCTATCACTCTTATTATGAGCGACAGCTACAAAACCATTTATCTTTGTCTTTGTAAACTTCTAATCCCTTCTTTAAGGCTACTTTTTATACTTATATAATATGGCATTGAATTTTATATCCTTATTAAGAAGTTTTACAATATTGTTATTTCTTAAAATATCACTCCTTCAATATTATATTATTCATAAAAGATTATTTATTATAACTTCTATATAATTATATTCCTTGAATAATTACTAAAATTTTAAGTGTAGTAATATAAAATAATTTGAATTACTATGTGTAGAGTGAAATTCAATATATGTTCTATTTAATTATATTTTATCATTAATTTTCATAAGTTCAAATCGATACAAAATCTGGATATTTATAAAAAGCAACTTTATAACACTACACTTAAACATTACAATACTTATTTTTTTAATTCTCTTCTCCTTTAAACGTTTGAGACAGGTTTTCTTTCACCTTTAAAATTATTAATTTTATTTTTTCTATTTTCAAGTTCTGCTGAAATTTCTTCAACTGAAATTCCTAATTGAGCCATTAAAACAAGTACATGATATGTTAAATCACAAATTTCATTAATTTGTTCTTCTTTATTATTTTCCTTACAGCTTATTATAACTTCAGTACATTCTTCTCCAACTTTTTTTAGTATTTTATCTGTTCCTTTTTCAAAAAGATACTTAGTATAAGAACCCTCTTCACCTTCAGTTTTTCTTTTTAAAATCACATCATATAAAGCACTTATAGTTTCTCCCATTTCTATCCCTCCAAATTTATTCAGTTAAGAGTTAACTGTTATATTTTTAAATCCATAAATTCATCTATATATGTTCTAAAAAATTTTGTTCATTAGTATTTAATTTCTATATTAGAGTGATTGGATAAGACAACCAACTAAATTATGAACTTTCTTAATTAGAACTTATATATTTATATTTTTTATTAGTTATCCTTGATTTAAGTACAAAGTGGCTGTGCCACATATTTCAATTGAATATGCACAATTAACAATTAAGATTAAAAGCTACTGGCTTTTCTTCCTCAACTATTAATTGTACACTGTTAACTGATTTATAAGTCTCTATAAAAACAAGTTTTATTACCTGTATGACATGCTGCTCCTGCTTGTTTTACAAGTAATAAAATTGTATCATTATCACAATCTATTTTGATATCTTTCACATATTGAAAATGTCCAGAAGTTGCTCCTTTATTCCAAAGTTCTTTTCTGCTTCTACTATAAAACCAAGTAGTATCTCCTTCTAGTGTATTTTTCAAGCTTTCCTTTGACATATATGCAAGCATTAATACCTCTTTAGTTTCGTAATCTTGAACTATAGCTGGAACTAATCCATTACTTTTTTCAAAATCAACTTGTTCTACTCTTTCGAAAATTTCCATATATATCCCCTTCCAAGTAATTAATTAAAAATTAAACATTTTGCTTAATTAATATAATAAGCTTTTGCTTCTATTTTCTCATGATTTACTTTACACTATCTAAGACCTAATTTTACACATACTGTAATCAACTTTACATTTTTAGTAATTAATTTCCAAAAAATCCCAAAGATAAAGTTAGAGTCAAAATTTTATATTTTGGTTCTAGCGCTTTCTCCTTGGAACTTTCAACATTCATTGTTAACTGCAATATACGTAACTATGTTATTTATAATTTCAATTATGAATTTTTCTCATAATTTTAAACATATTCCTTATAGTTAAATACGTACTGGAATATTTCTATGATTTAAATATTTTTTCACTTCAGCAACAGTTAACTCTCCATAGTGGAAAAGTGAAGCTGCAAGAGCTGCCTCTGCTATATTATTTTTAAATACATCATAAAAATCTTCTAAACATCCACATCCTCCTGATGCAATTACAGGTACATTAGTTGCATCACTAACAGCTTTAGTTAATTCTAAATCAAAGCCTTTTTTAGTTCCATCTGCATCCATAGATGTTAAAAGAATTTCCCCAGCACCAAGTGATGTTGCTTCTTCAACCCACTTTAATAAATCCATTCCAGTATCAATTCTCCCACCATTAATCACTACATTCCAACCTGTATTATCAGCTCTTCTCTTTGCATCTGCTGCCAATACTATACATTGATTTCCAAAGTAAAAAGCCCCTTCTTTTATAAGATTTTTATCTCTAACAGCAGCTGAATTTAAACTCACTTTATCTGCACCTGCTCTAAGTACGGATTTTATATCTTCTAAAGTTTGTAAGCCTCCACCTACAGTAAAAGGAATAAATATCTTTTCAGCTACACTTTGAACAACTGCTTCCATTATCCCTCTTTTTTCATGAGTTGCAGTTATATCTAAGAAAACTAATTCATCAGCACCTTGCTTATTATAATATTCTGCAAGTAAAACGGGATCCCCAACATCAACAAGACCTTCAAAATTAATCCCCTTAACAACTCTTCCTTCCTTGACATCAAGACAAGGAATAATTCTTTTTGTATGCATAATCCACCCCGTTTATTCAGTTAATAGTTAATGCCCTTTAGGGTCTCCTGTGGACAAATAACAGTTAACTGTTACTTATTACATGTTTTTCAGTATCTGCTTATGTTATTTTTTTGAAATTTTTATTGCTTCTTTTAATGCCAAAGTCTTAGCATATATAGCTTTACCAGTTATTGCTCCATATACATTTATTTCCATTAAATCTTTTATATTTTCTATATCGCGTATTCCGCCTGAAGCTGTAATATCAATATTAACATTTTTCTTTAGAACTTTTAGCATTTCTAAATTAGGACCTTCTAGTGTTCCATCTTTACTTATGTCGGTAACTATTATATTTTTAACTCCTACGCTTTCCATTTTCTTAGCAAAATCTATGTAATCTAAATTACCACCTGCAAGCCAGCCTCTTCCATAAACCTTACCATCTTTGCAGTCTATTCCAACTGCAATTTTTTCACCATATGTATCTATTGTTTTTTTCAATAATTCTTCATCTTCTATAGCTATAGTTCCAAGAATAATTCTTGCTACTCCATTATCTAATAAATACTTAATAGTTTCAAAAGAACGTATTCCTCCACCTAATTCCACAGGAATTTTAAGCATCTTAGTAATTTTTATTACTAGTTCATGATTTTGATTCCTTCCACTCTTAGCTCCATCCAAATCTACTAAGTGTAAATATTCAGCTCCCATATCTTCAAAAGATTTTGCCGTTTCAAATATATCATCTGCAACAATTTCTTTTTTATCATAATCTCCTTGATATAATCTTACTGGCTTTCCATCAATTATATCAATTGCTGGTAAAATTATCATTTAATCAACTCCCTAAAATTTTTCAAAATACCTAACCCTACATCTCCACTTTTTTCTGGATGAAATTGGGCTCCCATAACATTATTACATCTAACTACTCCTGGAATCTTATTTTCTCCATATTCGCTATAAGCTACTAAATCTTCATTATTGTAGTCTTGTACAAAATATGAATGTACATAATAGACAAATTTACCTTCTTCTATAGAATTAAATAAATCATCTGTTTTATTGTATATTAAATTATTCCATCCAATATGGGGAATCTTAATATTATTTTCTTTATCATCCTTCATTTTAATAATATTACCTTTTAATAAACCAAGGCCAGACCTTTCAAGACCTTCAAAACCTTTTTCAAATAATAATTGCATGCCAAGGCATATACCTAAAAGCGGCTTATTATTGGCTACTTCTTTTCTTATTATTTTATCTAAAGCTAATCTTTCTATAGTGTCCATAGCATCAGGAAATGCGCCAACACCTGGCAAGATTAATCCATCAGCTTTTCTTATTTCTTCTTCATCAGATGATATTTTATTTTCTACCCCAAGAAAATCAAGTGCATTTTTAACACTTTTTAAATTTCCCATTCCATAATCTATTATAACTATCATTTAAACACCCCGTTAAATCCGTTAGCATTTCTTTTATTTTTTCTTATTACCTTTAATTATTACTTCAATTGAGATTTATCTCATAACTATTCACTATTAGCCTTTATCAGTTAATGATGACATGCTAAAGCAGTTCTTAAATTTTCTATTCATCAAATCCTAACAGTATTTCTTCCTCAACTCTTCATTTTTAACTGACTTAAAGGCTTCCTTTAGTTGATGGGATTCCATTTTCATCACTTCTAAATTTAGCTTCTTTTATAGCTTTTCCTAACGCTTTAAATAATGCTTCTATTTTATGATGATCATTTTCTCCATATAAAATTTTCAAGTGAAGTGTTATCCCTGCATTAAAAGTAAAGGCCCTAAAAAATTCAACCACCATTTCAGTAGCCATTTCTCCAACTTTTTCTCTTCTAAAATTACAATCAAATACTAAAAAGGGTCTATTGCTTATATCTAGTGATACTAAAGCCAAAGTTTCATCCATTGGAATATAAAACGTTCCATATCTATTTATTCCAACTTTATCTCCTAAAGCTTCTTTAAATGATTCTCCTAAAGTTATTCCAATATCCTCTATTGTATGATGATCACATACCTCTAAATCACCTTTTGCTATTAAATTTAAATCAATTTTGCTATTAAATGCAAATAATTTCAGCATATGATCAAAGAATCCAATACCTGTATTTATTTCACTTTTTCCACTTCCATCTAAATTTATATCTAATTTGATACTAGTTTCTTTTGTTATTCTTTCTTTTTTTGAGAATCTATCTAACATATTAGCCCCCTAAATTCATTTATGCCACATTATTCAAAATGTGAATTTTTCTTTTAATCCTAATATACCTATTAGTATACAAAAATCTTTCTTATTCCATCTACTACTTTTCTATTTTGCATAGGTGAACCAACAGTTATTCTAAAGGTATCATCTCCAAAATTTCTAATTACAATACCAATATTCTCAAGCCCTTTTATAAGAGCTTCTTTATGTGATGTTCTTCCATATATGTAATTACCTTTAGATGGATAAAACTGTATCTTCATAGCTGCATTCTTTTCAATTTCCTTAAGATTTTTATATAATTCTTCTCTTTGCTCAATTATTAACTTTGTATTTTTCAAAACATTTTCTGGATATTTTAATACAATAGATGCTAAATTTTGTGAAAAAGAATTTATTGTATAAGGTATTTTATAATTTAATAATTCACGCACATTATCTTCATGAGATATTAAAAATCCAACTCTTAATGATGCAAGCCCCCAAGCCTTTGAAAGAGTTCTTGTTACAATTAAATTTTTATATTCATTTATATATGGAATCATTGATTTTTCATAAAATTCATAATAAGCTTCATCTACAATAACAGTTTTTTCTTTAAAAGCTTCTAATATTGCAATTATATTTTTAGGCTCAATTCCAATACCAGTAGGATTGTTAGGATTTGAAAAAACAATCAAATCTACATCTTCCTTTTTTCCAAGCTCTATAAATTCTTCTAAATTAAAATTCATAGATTTACCTATATAATAAGTTTTAAGCTCTCCACCAAATCGTGATATATAAAAATCATACATTACAAAATCCGGATCTAAACTTAAGGCTTTCTTGCCATGCTTAATTGCTTTACTTATTGCAAGTTCTATAACTTCGTCTGACCCATTTCCTACAATAATGTTTTTGACTTCTGTTCCTGCATATTTTGCATATAATTCTTTAATATCCTTCATTTCATTAGTAGGATATCTATGCAATGGTATACTTGTTAAACAAGATTTCATATTCATCCATATTTTTTCATCCATTTCTAGATAAATTTCATTACTGTCTAGATTTATTGTATATTCATCATAGGAATTAATGTAATCATTATAGATTCCCATTTTTATTCAATCTCACTTTCACAGAATTAGCATGAGCTGTCAATCCTTCTTTATTAGCCAATGTTATAATTTTTTCTCCATTTTCCAAAATGGCTTCTTTTGAATAATAAATGAATGATGATTTTTTTATAAAACTATCAACTGACAATGGTGAGAAAAATCTTGCTGTACCACTTGTAGGTAATACATGGTTTGTGCCTCCAAAATAATCACCTATTGGCTCTGGGCAATATCTGCCTAAGAATACAGAACCTGCATTTTTAACCATACCTAAATATTTCATTGGTTCATCAACCATAATTTCTAAATGTTCAGGTGCAATTGCATTTGAAATATTAATACATTCTTCAATAGTTCCACAAATCATTGCACTACCAAAATCTTTAAGAGAAGCTCTTATTATTTCTTCTCTTTCAAGAGCTTTAACTTGTCTTTCTAATTCAACTTCAACTTTTTCATATAACTCTTTAGACGTTGTGATTAATATAGATGATGCTAATTTATCATGTTCTGCCTGTGACATTAAGTCTGCTGCAACAAAACTCGGATCCGATTTTTCATCTGCAATGACCAAAATTTCACTAGGCCCTGCAATCATATCTATATCAACTTCTCCAAATACTAATTTTTTAGCTGTCGCAACAAATATATTTCCCGGCCCCACAATTTTATCGACTTTTTCAATAGTTCCTGTCCCGTAAGCTAAAGCCCCAACTGCTTGTGCTCCTCCGACTTTATATATCTTATCTATTCCAGCAATTCTTGCAGCTACACCTATATATGGATTGATTCCTCCATCTTTATCTGGTGGAGTTACCATTATAATTTCATCTACACCAGCAACTTTTGCAGGTATCACATTCATTAATACTGATGATGGATAGGCTGCCGTTCCACCTGGTACATAAACGCCAACTCTTTCAAGTGGAAGAACCCTTTGTCCTAAATAAACTCCTTTATCCTTTGTCATTAAAAATCCATTTGCTTTTTGCTTTTTGTGATATTCTTCTATATTCAACTTAGCTTCTTTTAACGCCTCAATAAAATCTTTTTCTACACTATTAAAACATTCATCTAATTCACTAGGTGAAACTTCTAACGTTTTAAGTTCAATTTTATCAAATGATTTAGTAAGTTCAAATAACGCTTTATCTCCCTCTTTTTTTACTTTTGATAAAATATTGCTCACACTTAAAATTATCTCTTGTTCTGTTTCGATTGCTCTTGCCTTAAGGTCTTTAATCAAGCTGTTTTTATTGCTTCCTGTAATTTCCATGAATTTTAACATATGATAAATAGCCCCCTTAATTTTATAAAAGTCAATAACTACAAAAATTAATTTTTCAATATATTCGGATATTCTTTAATAATTATTTAAAATATATTACTTATAATTATCAACATTTCACGAAATTTGTCAATTATTAATCACTTCTTTAATCCTATCTATGAACCCCCAAATTTCATTTTGCTTCATTTTAAAGCTCGCTTTATTTACAATCAACCTTGCACTTATTTCACAAATTCTATCTAATACAACTAATCCATTTTCTTTTAATGTTGTTCCTGTTTCCATAATATCTACAACTCCATCGCACAACCCAAGTATTGGTGCAAGTTCCACCGATCCTTCTATTTTTATAACTTCCACATCTATTCCCTTATTTTTAAAATATTCTTTTGCTACCTTTGGATATTTAGTTCCTATTTTCACGTGACCAACTTTCTTAAAAATATCATTTTTAGGTAAAGATGCAACTATAAATCCACACTTTCCAAATCCTAAATCTAATACTTCATAGCAGTTATTATCACTTTCTAAAATAGTATCTTTACCAACAACGCCAAGATCAGCCACTCCATGTTCTACATATGTTATTGAATCAGGAGCTTTTACCAAAAAATACTTTATATCTTCTTTTTTATCTTTAAATACAAGTTTTCTTCCTTTATCTTTTAATTCTGAGGGATCAAACTTAGCTTTATCTAAAATTTTAATAGTTTCTTTTTCTAATCTTCCTTTTGTTAATGCTATACTTATACTCATTTTAAAATTCTCCTCCATTAACAATTTTTATTTTCTTAATATGCTCTTTAGGTAGTAAATCCACTATATATCCTTGATTTCTAAGTTCTTCACTCTTTTTAATAGCTTCAATTCTATTTTCTAAATTATAATATATCTTATATACATTTTGATTTTCATTTCTATTACCATTTTGCTTAAAATTTTCAATTACAGAATTAACATCTATTGAAAATCCTATAGCTGGAATATAATCATTAGAAGATTTAATTAACTTATCATATCTTCCACCTCTTAAAAGTGTGTTTCCTACCCCTTCACCATATCCTCTAAAGATAATTCCTGTATAGTAATTAAGTCTTGGAACCATTCCCAAATCAAATGTTACATTTTCACCATAACCTAAAGATTCTAGCTGTGAATATAATTCTTCTAAGTATTCTAGGTTTTCTTTTATATTATCATTAAAAGCTAATTTCTTAGCTTCTTCCAATATCTTTTTATCTCCAAACATCCAAGGTAGCTTATTAAAAAATTTTCTATATTCTTCCTTAATATCCAAATTGCATAGATAATCTTCTAAACTCTTTAAATTTTTATCTTCTATAAATTGAGCAATAACTTCTTTATATTCTTGATCTATTTCTAAAGTTTTAAATGCCCCATTAAAAAATCCTATATTGCCTATTTCCAGCTTAAAATCCCTAAGTCCCAATTTCTTTAAAGCTTCTAATGCTAATACTAAAACCTCTAAATCAGATTTTTTATCTTCAAGCCCTATAAATTCAATCCCACAATCTGTATATTCATTTCTCTTTCCACCAAGACTTTCATGAACTCTAAAGACATTAGAAGTATACCTAAGTTTTATAGGAAATTCTGTTTCTTTAAGCTTGGTTTCCACTACTCTAGCTATAGGAATTGTCATGTCTGGCCTTAATACTAATATACGTCCCCTATTATCAAAAAACTTATACATATCTTCTTCTCTTAAAGTTTGTGAATCATGATTAAAGGTTTCATAAAATTCTAATGTTGGAGTTATAACTTCCTTATAACCCCATTTTTCAAAAATACTATCTACATCCCTTTCTAAAGCCCTCTTTATAATACATTCATCTAATATTAAATCTCTTGTTCCTTCTGGAAGCATATTCTTTTTATTCATTTTCCACCCGCCTATCATTTATCAATCTACCACTATACCAATGCATCAATTTAGCATGCTAAATTGATATTAACCTAATAATAGCTTATTTTTTCTACTATGTCAATAATTCAAAACGTTAGTTATAGTTTTTTACCATATTATATTTAAAACATTTTTATGTTTTAAACTTTAAAATTACTATACGTTAAGACTTTTAACTATAAGTCATTTTCTATATTCTCTCCTCATTAGTTGATTTTTATTGATAATTTAACTATCATATAAAAGGATGCTAATAATATTTGTTAACTTAATATATAAATAAAAATTTTTTTATAATTAAGCATTAAATTGATATATTTCTTATTATAAATAAAAAGGAGATGCTTTAATATTGATTACTAAAGATACAATTATAACTAATCGAAATAAAGTCCATATTAATACTTCAGACTCTTTAAGACTTGGAGTTCTTCTTGCAATAGTAGGTGGATTTTTAGATGGATATACATTTATTTGCAGAGGTGGCGTTTTTGCAAATGCTCAAACTGGAAATATAGTTCTAGTTGGTATCAATGCCGCTAAAGGCGAATTTGTCCAAGCTTCCATGGCACTCTTACCAATTTTAGCTTTTATAATAGGTATAATAGTAACTGAAAAAATAAAAGATTTTGAATTTCCTTCATATACTTCTGCTGCATATTCAGAACAAATTATTTTAATAATTGAAATAGTAGTTCTTTTTATTGTAGGCTTTATTCCATCTACAATGCCTCATGCATTTGCAACCTTACCAATTTCATTTGTTTCTTCAGTTCAAATTGCTTCTTTTGGTAAATTAGTAGACTCACCTTATAGCACAACTATGTGCACTGGAAATTTAAGAACAGCTTCTCAATCAGCTTATAAAGCCTTTGTGAAAAAAGATAGCAGCTCAACCTTGAAAACAACTCGCTATATAATAATAATATTTTCCTTTATAATAGGTGCTTGTTTTGCTGGAATTTTAACTATGCTCGTTTGGGTTAAATCAATATGGTTTGCTGCAATAATCTTAATTTTCTCTTTGATATTATTTAGAATAGATGAATATAGATTTAAATCTTTTGAAAGAAAATAGTTTACCATATTCATTAAAAAGTAATAGCCTATATTTAAATAATTATTTATATTATTTAAATATAGGCTATTACTATAAATTTTCATGATAAACTTATTAAGCTATTATTCTAGCAACCTTATTGTGCTGTAACACTAAAAAATAATGCCTTTCCGACTTCTGTATCTTTTATTGCTTTCTTTGCAATTGCAGCTGCATCTTGACCAGCACTAAGGCTACAGTCAAAAGAAATTTGAAGGCCTTGTTTTTTTACAAATTTAAAGACTTTTTCATTTTCAACCTCAATATTTTCTACTATTGATATTATATCGTCCTGTCTTAATGCACAATTTACTATTATCATTGTCCATCTCCCTTTTCTATTAATTTTTTATAAAAATTACGATATTTAATTAATTTTGCTTCGATTATTTTCTTATCACATAATCTCTTTTAAAATTAAACATATCCTTTATATATATATATCATATTTTTATATGCATTTCAATTTTTTCTCGCAATAAATTAATTTCTATATCACTTCTTTAAGAAAATATACACTAACTTTTTGTCTATGAATATTCTTTAATATCGACAACGTTATAAAACAATATTTTACCAAGTTTATTTTTATATTGTCTTATTTGCAAGAGAACATGCTTTTTCTACATCACTATAATCACATTATCTTCTATTATCTACTCTTGTTTAAAGCACAATTTACTATTATCATTATTTGTATTCCTCTTTAATTATTTTTCCAAAATAAAATTGGGATGTATTATATACATAATTCATCCCAATTTTCTATATTCATATTATAATTTTATTTTCTTAAAACTCAATTCACAACTGTAAATTTTTTATCCAACAATGATAATTTAATTTGTATAAGTTCTTCAAACATGTAAAAACTAAAATGTTACAATTTCAATATTTTCAATTGACTTTTCCACTAATTCATCTACATTTAATTTTTCCTCTTCCTTTTTTATCTTATCTAACTTCGGATTGGTTTTTGGATGTTTGGGAACAAATATTGTGCAACAATCTTCATAAGGAAGAATTGATGTTTCATATGTACCTATTTTTCTTGCTATTTCCATTATATCTATTTTATCCGTAGCTATTAAAGGCCTAAATACAGGTCTATCAGAACAAGCATCACTTACTATAAGTCCATCCATAGTTTGACTTGCAACTTGACCTATACTCTCTCCTGTACTTACTGAATCAATTCCAAATTTATCAGCAAGTTTGCAGGCTATTCTCATCATAAATCTTCTCATTATTATAGTAAGTTCATCTTCTCTGCATTTATCTATAATATCCATTTGTATTTCTGTAAATGGAACAATATATAAATTTATCTTTTCTGTATATTCTGCTAATATTTTAGCTAAATCTTTAACCTTCTCTTTAGCTCTTTCTGAGGTATAAGGATGGCTATGGTAATAAACACAATTTACTTCAACACCTCTTTTAGCCATCAGATATCCTGCCACTGGAGAATCTATTCCTCCTGAAAGCATAAGCATTGTACTACCATTCATTCCATATGGAAGTCCTGCTGCTGCCTTTGTTATATCCTTGTTAGACCAAATGTAAGAATAATTATTTCTTATTTCAATATTTATTAAAAGTTCTGGGTTGTTAACATCAACATTTATTTCACCATCATAATTATCAAGAACATATCCTCCAACTTTTCTTGAAACTTCCATAGAATTTAATTCAAATTTCTTATTAGCTCTATTAGTAACTATTTTAAAAGTCTTTTCTTTCGCTTCTTTTACTTTTTCTAAAACAGCTTCTTCTATAGAATTTAAATCTATTTCTAATTCTTTAACTAGACAAACTTCTGAAATTCCAAACACTTTGCTAATTCTTTTAATACTTTCTTCCACTTCATCTGTTTTAATAAAATATCTTCCACTATCATGTATAAATTCTACTTTTATGCCCTCAAGCTTTTTTCCTATATTATCTCTTAATTTTTTTTCAAATTTCCCTCTATTTAACCCCTTTAAAAATATTTCTGGGGCATACTTTACTAAAATAAGTTCTTTCATTATTTTCTCCTCCTTAAAAATGTAAGTCCTTTATTTAAATTATCTATTACATAATCTACTTCTTCCTCTTTATTGTCATCAGAAAAAGAAAATCTAATTCCTCCTGCCATTTCATCTTGACTTAACCCTAATGCTTTTAATACATAACTTCCACCAAGTTTTTCTCTCTCTTTAGATGAACAAGCTGATCCAGTTGATACGTATATTCCTGATTCCTCCAAAAAGTGAAGTAATACCTCTCCCCTTATTCCTCTAAATGAAACATTTAGAATATAGGGGGAATAGTCTTCATTTAATAAACTATTTATTCTTATATTTTCTATATCCTCTAATTTTCCAGTAATTTTTTTCTTTATTTGAAAAACCTTTTTATAATTTTCATTAATTCTATCATTTGCAATTTTAGAAGCTAAGCTCATTCCCATTATTCCCGCTATGTTTTGCGTACCAGCTCTTATTCCAAATTCTTGAGCTCCTCCTTCTATTAGTGGAGTTAAGTTATTAGGCTTCCTAACATATATAAATCCAACACCTTTTGGTCCATGGAATTTATGACCACTTACTGTTAGAAAATCTATATTCATTTTTTTTACATCTATAGGTATCTTTCCATAGCTTTGAACTGCATCCACATGAAATTTAGCTCTACTACTGCTTTCTTTTATTATTTCACCTATAGTTTTCAAATCTTGAATTACTCCAATTTCATTATTTACATGTATTATTGAAATAAGCGTAGTTTCTTTAGTTATAGAATTTCTTAAATGTTCTAAATCAATTTTTCCCTCTTCATTTATCTTTAAAAATGTTACTTTCACTTTGTTATCTTCTAATTTTTTTATAGTATTTAAAATAGAAGCATGTTCAAATGGGGTAGTAATAAGATGAGTTCCACTTTTTAAAATTCCTTTAAGTATGGAATTATTTCCTTCACTTCCGCCAGAATTAAAATATATCTCATTTTCATTGGCATTTATAGTCTTAGATAATATTTCTCTGCACTCTTTAAGTTTCTTTTCACTTTTAAATCCTAAATTATGCAAAGAAGAAGGATTTCCATAAAATTCTTTCATTCCAAGAGCGACTTCATCTATTACTTCATTAGAAGGTTTTGTTGTTGAACTATTATCAAAATAAACTTCCATTAATTTCTCTTCCTTTCAAGTTTAATTGCATCACACTAAGTTAAACTCTTTAGTTAAAATTTTATATTCATATAAATTTATATTAGCCTTATTTTAAGAAAAACAGATCACCCTTAGGTGAATTTTCTTCATTTAACATATGTTTTTCTCTTTTTATCCGATAGATTTACTGTGTAATATCCATATTTTATTATAACAAAAAAATAATATCTGCATAGTCTTTTTTCAAACAAAAAAGAGCAGTAAATAAAACGTTCTTATTTACTGCTTAGGAGAGAGAGAAAAAATTGTTAAGGGGTAATTGTTAGTATTTATTAGGATTAATTAAATTATACCATTTATACGACAAAATACAACATATATTTTATATAAAAATTATTATAAAATCTATTTTTGTATTTTATTTTAATTTTTAAAATAATATATCAATATATTATTTTATTTTTTTAAAAAAAATTACTATTTTTTTCTTTATAAATACTATTTATGAGCTTTCAATAAAAAGTTAAATATATTTAAATTATTTTTTCTCAATTAAACTAGGGTTGTATGATATGATAAAAAACTATAATTTAAGCTAGAAAAATGAGCATATTAAGGATATAATTAATTGACAATGTATAGAATAATATTCTTTTAAAGCTTTAACATAGTTTAGTTTGCTATACTCCATAAGCTTTTACGTATTATATATACATAATTATATTTAAATAATCGAACTACAAAGGAGAATTTAATGAATAATTCATTTACTGATTTAAACATAAATACAAATATAATAGAAGGTCTTCAAAAGCAAGGTATCACTGCTCCAACTCAAATTCAAGCTTCATCTATTTTACCAGCACTTGAAAATAAGGATATAATTGGAGAAGCTTTTACTGGCAGTGGTAAAACCCTAGCTTATCTTATACCAATGTTTCATAAAATAAATACTTCAAGAAGAGAAATGCAAGGAATAATTCTAGCACCAACTCACGAGCTTGCTATACAAATAGAAGAACAAATTAAACTTCTTGGAGTTAATTCTAATATTCCAGTAACCTCTTTATCAATTATTGGCGATGTAAATATAAATAATCAAATAAAAAAACTTAAAGACACTAAGCCACATATAATTGTTGGATCAACTGGAAGAATTCTTGATCTTATTAGAAAGAAAAAAATAACTGCCCATACTATAAAAACAATTGTCATAGACGAAGGCGATAACTTATTAGATCCTAAAAGAGCAGATATAGCCAAGGAAATAATAAAAACAACTATGAAAGATAGACAACTCATGGTTTTTTCAGCATCTATAAAATCTGAAACACTGGAAATTGCTACAAATTTAATGAAGGATCCTGTAATTATAAAATCTGAAGACAAACCAGTTATGAATCCAAACATTGAGCATATGCTTGTTGTTTGCGATAGACGTGATAAATTTGAAACTCTAAGAAAGATCATCGTTGCTGTAAAACCTGAAAAAGCAATTATCTTTGTTAATGATAATGAAGACATTGAATTAACAACTGTAAAGCTTAATTATCATAGCAAAGACTGCTATGCTATGACTGGAAAAATTTCTAAAGAAGATAGAAAACTTGCAATTGAAAGTTTTAGAAATGGAAAAATTAAAATATTAGTTTCATCAGATGTTACTGCAAGAGGCCTTGATGTCGAGAGTGTAACTCATGTGTTTCATTTAGATTTACCATTAAAATTAAACGAGTATTTACATAGATCTGGTAGAACTGCTAGAGGAAATGCAAATGGCACTTCTATATGTATAGCTACTGTTAAGCAGCTTAATATAATAAAGAAATATGAAAAAGAATTTAAAATAAAATTTAAAGAAAAGAAAGTTTTTGGTGGTGCTTTGGAAGATTCTCATTTTTCTTCTGAATCAATTCAAGATAAGCCTAAAGGCAAATCTTATAACATTAAAACAAATAGTTCAAAATTCCATAAATAAAAAAATCTGCTTCGCAGACTATGTTGTTCTGTGTTAACATTTCATTCATATTTAAATTACCTTTACTAACCTTGTATTTACAATGCTTTCAAAAGTTATCCACATATTTGACTTGATTATAATTTCCTCGTATTTGAAAATACTAAATCCATAGACGAATATTTAAGTCTATATGGTGAAAGTCTAACTAGTGAAAATTTAATATTTGAATAGAGATATTGATGTTAATTTCCTGGGAGTATAT